>CAZULV010000014.1:0-54035 GCA_964621625.1 uncultured Muribaculaceae bacterium
TGTGTCTGTAAAGTTAATAAATTCTTTACTTGACACACTTTAGTTTACAGTCTCCATAGATGAACCTGTTACTGCTACTTTTGCCGTTAATGTGAGTCCCAATTTTGTTTTAAGGGTAATTGTCTTTTCCTCTGCATTAAAAGTGTAACTGCCTTTAGTCTTTATTTTGCCCAAGGTTGTAGAGTATGAGCCGTCTTCATTAAATACAAAAATACATTGGTCAAGCCCGAGTTTGTCATATACCTTTATAAGCGTACTTTCTGCCGTTGTTGCTGCTACAGAGCTTGTGGCTGTTGAAAGCAGATTGTTGTTTGATTCTTTGTTCTCAAATTCGCAGGCCGGAGCTTTGTATTTCCATGTTCCTAAAATGGATTGCTTGGTGGTAAGTTTATCGCCAACAGCACTCTGTACAATGCCTCCTAAAATCGATTTCAAATCTTGCGCCTGTGCTGTAACTGTACAGGTAAAAACGAATGCTGCTGTAAACAATAATAGTTTTCTCGTCATCTTGTAATATTTTAAAATACGCGCAAAAGTAATTATTTTTTTGTTGAAAAGTTTTTAATTATTTTGGCGATTATCTTAATGTCTTTCTGATTTCTGTTATATCTTTGTCTGCGGTATTAAACCCTATTATTAATTCTAAATTCTGTTTCATGTCTGGATTTTTTGGCTGCGTATCCCGTAATGAGTGCGTAAATGATGTTTTTTACGGAACCGATTATCATTCGCACCTTGGTACAAAACGTGCCGGTATGGCATTCTTCAATAATAATAAATTCATACGCTCTATTCACTCGTTAGAAGACGGATATTTCAGAAATAAGTTTGAAAACGAACTGCCAAAGTTTGGAGAGGCTAATATGGGAGTGGGGGTTATTTCTGACAATGAAGCCCAACCGATTATAATTACGTCTCATGTAGGGCGTTATGCTGTAGTTACGGTTGCGCGTATAGATAATATAGAGGAGTTGGCCAATGAACTGCTTGAGCAGAAAATGCACTTTGCAGAGCTGTCGGGTTCTGAGATAAATGCTACAGAACTTGTGGCAATGCTTATAGGTATGGGAAATTCTATTAAGGATGGTATTCTTTTGGCACAGAGTAAAATAAAAGGCTCATGCTCTATATTGGTGCTTACAGACCATGCCATTTATGCGGCACGAGACAAATTTGGAAGAACACCTATTATTATAGGCAAGAATGATAAGGGCTATGTATGTGCGAGCGAGAGTTCGAGTTTTGCCAATCTGGGATACGATTATGTAAGGGATTTGGGACCTGGAGAGATTGTGCAGATGAGTGCAGACGGAGTACGGGAGGTTTCTCCGGCCGGCTGCCGTAAGCAGATATGTTCGTTCCTTTGGGTCTATTACGGTTACCCTTCGGCTTGGTACGAAGGAATAAATGTAGAGGATTCTCGTTACTGCAGCGGAGCGGCAATGGCAAGACGCGATACAGAATTAGAGGCCGATTTTGCAGCCGGCATTCCTGATTCAGGCGTGGGACATGCGGTAGGCTATTCAAACGAAAAGCGTATTCCGTATAAGAGACCGTTTGTTAAATACACCCCTACATGGCCGCGTAGTTTTATGCCTCAGAATCAGAAAATGAGAGATTTGGTAGCCAAAATGAAGTTGCTGCCAAATGAAAAGTTCACCCGCGGGCAGAGAATTGTTTTTATGGATGATTCAATTGTAAGGGGTACTCAATTGAAAGATAACGTTGTAAAGCTGTTGGATGCAGGGGTAAAGGAGATACACATGAGAATTGCATGTCCTCCTCTTATTTTCCCGTGCAAATTCCTTAACTTCTCAACATCGCGCAGTACGTACGATTTATATGCGCGTCGTGTGATAAGGGATATGGAAGGAACAGATAATCTTACAGATGAAATATGTATGGAGTATGCCAACCCCGACAGCCATAAACATAAAGAGATGATAGATATAATGCGCAAACATCTGCAGCTCACTTCATTAAAATTTCAGCGTCTCGACGATCTTGTTAATGCCATAGGACTTCCTAAGTGTGATTTGTGCACGCATTGTTGGGACAACAGCAGTTATATGGAGTAATACGTACCGGATACCACAGCATTGCCTAAGGGCGCGTGCCGAGACTTATAATAGAGCGGTGCAGCTGCTCCATCTCATTGGAATCTACTTCAATCCCTATGGAATCGTTCTCTGCAAGAAGAGTCCCCGATTCTGCAGGGATTGTTTTTTTGTTGCGTATAATCTCCGTAATACGGCAACCGCCAGGTAGTCTCACGTTTTTTGAATCTTTGCCGCAAAGATAAGCTCCTGGCTCTATATCTATATAAATTACAGAGCGTTGTTGCTGTTCTGCATCGTGCGCTATCATAAAATCGTATAGCAAATCGTTCAAAGGAACCACTCCCATAAGCTGTGTGAGATAATATACCATTATGCCAACTATAAGTGTAGGAAAAAATGTCTCGTAATGGCCGGTCATTTCGCTTATTAAAATAAAACCAGTAATAGGAGTCCTGTTTACCGCAATGAAAAATGCACTCATTCCAATTAATATAAAGTATCCCGACAGACCGTTTGCCACAATATCCTCTCCTGCACAAATGTGTATAATGTCATAGAAAAGTTTGCCGGAGAGACCGCCTATTGTCATCATTGGCATAAAAATACCTCCCGGATAGCCGCTTGCATGAGACAATATGGTAAATGCCGAAATAATGGCAATTACCGCAAAAAGAATAACGCAGTTTAGCAATTTTGCATTTGTGGTATATTGTTCGTACTGTTTGAAGATTCCGTTTATTACAGACTCTTTAACCAAGAAAGTCTGGTCTCCTCCAATCATGTCGGTAAAGAACATTCCTGTAATCCATGTTGCCGAGGCGAGCAGCAGAGCCTGTTTAAGCAGCAGTACTGTTTTTTTAGAATCCTTTTTCCTCATCCTACGGGAATATATAAGTTTGCCTTTTAGCAGCATAGTTGAGAATGTTTTGCCTAAAAAAGCAAAATATACCGCCATAATAAGGTATATAGCAATGAGTTGCCATTGAGGATTGCCGGGAAGCTCTACATTTATGTTGTTATATATGTTAAAAGGGGTAATTAATTTGGCAACTATCCCGGCAGTGCCGCCGGCAAGCAGGGTACAGATTAGTGTTGTGGTAATGGTTACCTTCTGCAGCGATTCCATTATAAGGATAGAGGAGGAGAGAGGTGCAGTAAAAGCCGCCGATATGCCGGCACCGGCACCGGATGCTATAAGATGATGATGCTTTCCCTTTTGGATGCCTATGATATTTCCCGTTATATATCCGGTAAGCGAACCCATTTGAACACTTGTACCCTCTCGGCCTAAAGAGAGTCCTGAACAGAGAGTAAGAAGACCACCTATAAACTTTACAATCAGATATATAAAAGGATTTTTGTAAACTCTTCTGCCAAGCAGAAGAGCCTGTGTTTGCGGAAGTCCGCTTCCGCTTATCTTTGGAAATTTTTCTACAAGCAGGCCGGTAATGAACAGTGCTGCAAATATTGCAGAAAATACTGCAATATGCGCTGTAATAGGATTATGATGATTGAACAGGAGTGGCCTTAAAGAGCTTATTATTGCTACAATATATCTGAATGCAACGCAGATAAGGCCGGTAAAAAAGCCTATTGCAATGGCAGCAATGTAAATTGTATATTTGCCTGTTCCCATCTCCCTTATAGTATTCTCGTATCTTGGTATCCTACGAGCCTTTAGGAGGTAGAACATGCGTAAGACGGTTTGGTTCAATTTATAATCCTATATAAACAGAAGGCCTCTCTACCTGCCGTATTTGAGGATTTTTTTAACGAAATTGAATTTTTTTTGAACAACATAAATGAAAAATGCTTACATTTGCGCCGCTTTTCGGGGGTAAGGCCCAAAGCCGTGCAATCGTAAAGCATATTACTGAAGTTTAAATATGTTGTTTTTTGTTTTGTGAAGAGGGTATCCGCAAGGATGCTCTTTTTTGTTTTCTTGCGGATACGTCTCTTTCTTATTGGATTACTGCCTTGGCAGATATATGAATGTTGAGAAATTTTTCTGTTTAAGAATGCTTTTTGCAAATTTTTGCACATCCTTTGCCGTAATCTCCTCTATTATATTCTCATCAAAAGGATTGGCTGTTTTTTCTCCGGTTACAGAGGCAACAATCTCTTTTATAACAGATTTATTAAGTTCTTTCCTCTCCTTTGCAAATTTGGCATAGTACAATTTTATATTGTGTATGCTCTCTTCGGAAGGCCCGTTATCTGCAAACTCTTTAAAGGCATCCCATACGCACTCTGCCAATTCTTCGACTAATTGAGCATTTGTATCAAATGATATTGTGTATGTGATATATTCAAAAGGTTTAGAGAATAATTCCTCTTCTACACTAATGGTATAACTTCCGCCTCTCTCTTCTCTGATAGTTCTTGTATAATACTCTCTTAAAAGATATGTAAGATACCTGGCGGTAATTATGTTGCGGTTGTTGAATTTGAATGTAGAAAATATTTGGGCATTCACACTTGCCTTGCTTCCGGCTACTTGGGAATCATAATACTTTAACTCTTTTTCTCCCTTTTTCCAATGCAGTGTTCTGTCGGTGCCAATATTTATGGAGTTGTTGGAAGTATTCATATTGGCAATATATTTTTCAAAGTAAGGTTTAATGTCTTCTAATGATAATCCGTTGCTTTCAAAAATAAATGTCATGCCGGATATATCCGAAAAATGCCTATTATATGTAGTAGTCGCCTGTTGTTCTGTGAATTGCTCTATCTGCTCAAGAGTAAGACGCTTAAGCATTCCATTATCGTTATATCTGAGAATTGTGCAAGAATCGGCGAATATTTTGCTTCCGCTCTTTTTTGAATACTCTTTCACAAGTCTGTTTTTATATTCATTAAAAGCTCCTTTGGCAAATCCCGAATTATTTGCGGTAAGATAGAGTGTTTTAAAGAACTTGTCGGCAGATTCTGTAGCAAAGTATCCCTCTATAATATCGTGAGTTGCAGTTATCTTTTTCTGCAGGTGCAGTGAGTTGTTAGACATATAGCGGTTAAAGTCATTTCTGTCTATAGAATTTGGGGTATAACTTGCAAGACACATACCGGTCATGCGTGCTATATGCAAAGTGCTGTCGGGCTCTGCCGAATAACCTCCTTTACGTACAGCATACATTTTTGTCTCTTTATTGTCGAGCAACGGGTTGGATACGTGAATTATTTTTATGTTGCCCGGCATTTCTATCTGTGTGCCGCAAATCTGTTTTCCGGATTGGGAAATCATTCCAAACTCTTTTATGTTTTTGGAATCTATCGATACAGGCTCAAGTTTATAGTTGAACGCAAGCTCATTCTTGGAAATATGGTTATACCTCTCCATTGGTGCTTTTTGCAAAGAATCCATAATGGCATACATCCTTTCATCGCTGCTGAAATGTTTTTCGTTAGAGCCGGAGAAAGTGAGGACCATATTTTTGTATCCGAAATTTTTGCTCATGAACTCTTCTATGTCTTTTGTTGTAATACGGTCCAGTACTTTATACATGGTTTTGTAGTATGCCGGAATATCGTATAAAGAGGCATTGCGGGTGTATGCTTCAACAGCCATATTTACATAGTCAGAATTTTTTGCTTTCAGATAGCGTTTTTCGTCCTTGCCTATTTTTATTTTTTTAGAAATCTTGGCATCTGTAAGTTCGCTCTCAGAAAAACCGTATCTCAACATTTTTTCGTACTCTTTAAGAATGCCGGTCATGGCTTTTTCCAGATTGTTACCCTGCGGTATTGCCGTTAATTTAAAGTTTCTCCATGCATAGTATGTGTCGGCATTTGTTGGGATTACATTTTTAAATCCGGCATCTTTGCCCGATGCACTAACGGCGCATCTCACACCAATCATATCTGTAATAAGATCTACTATGAGTTTTTCTTTTATAGATTGTACGGTTTGCTTTGCAGCAGAGTCGGGCAGAGGAAATCTTACAGCAAACCTAACGGATATTGCTTTAAGTTCCGGATCTGAATATCGTCCTATTATAGGCTTGCCGTTGGCAGGCATAGGGTAAACTTCTCTTTTGGCTGCACTCTCTTTTGGCGCAGGAATAGAGGAGAAAATGCGCTTGATTCTCTGCTCTATGTCTGTAGGGTCTATATCGCCAACCACAATAACAGCCTGCAAATCCGGTCTGTACCACTTATGATAGTAATCTATAAGTGTTTCGCGAGAAAACGATGCTATAATTTGCGGAAGCCCTATTACCCTTCTCTCGGCAAAGCGAGAACCGGTATATTCCAGTTCGTTGATTCCCTGAATCATTCTTGTACGTGGTTCGTCTCCTCTGCGCCATTCTTCTGTTACAACACCTCTTTCTGCCTCAATCTCTTCCGGTTCGCATGAAATGTAAGAAGACCAGTCGTGTAACATGAGAAGAACACTGTCTGTAATAGAACTTCTTAACATTGGAACAGCCGAAATGTTATATACAGTCCTGTCCATTGATGTGTAGGCATTTACATTGGCTCCAAATTTAACACCTATTGCTGCAAGTGAATTGAGCATGTTTTTGTCGGGGAAATTTTTTGTACCATTAAAAGCCATGTGTTCCAAAAAATGGGCAAGTCCTCTTTGCGATTCCTCTTCTTGCAGAGAACCTACGTTGTGTACAATATAAAACTCTGCACTCTTTGCAGGGTTGGTTGCCTTACGTATATAATATGTGAGGCCGTTATCTAACTTTCCTATGAGAAAATCAGTGTCTACAGCAATTTTTTCTGCTGTCTCTGTTTCCTGTGCAGGCAGTGTTATGCCGCCCGCACATAAAACAAAGAGAAGTATTGTTCTAAAGAATCTTATATTCATCTTAGTTGACTTAACAAGTTTTTAATTTGGAACATACTATTTTATCTCCATCTCCTCTATAATATGACCTGCCTGCCCATATTTGTCTATAAGCCATAGAACAAATCTTATATCAACGCAAACGGTCTTAAAATATTCCGGATGAAAATAGACATCACCGCTCATGGACTCTCTGTTGCCGTCAAATGCAAGTCCTATGATTTCTCCTTTTCCGTTTATTACAGGACTGCCTGAATTACCCCCTGTAATATCGTTATTTGTTAAGAAATTAACACAAAGAGTTCCGTTTTCTCCCCATCTTCCCCAGTCTTTGGCCGCTATCAGAGATTTCATCTTGTCGTTTACATTAAACTCATATACCTCCGGGTCCTCTTTTTCTGTATATCCTTTTATTGTAGTCTGATAGTTGTACTCTATACCGTCGGCCGGTTTTATTCCACCAACAGTGCCAAATGTAAAGCGCATTGTAGAGTTTGCATCTGGGTACTGGGCAATTCCCCTCTCTTTTCTTGTCTGATAAAGGGCTTTCTTATACCTTGCATAAGACTTGTTCGGACAGTATCCGCATTTCTTTTCAAATCTGCCGGCCTCTTTATTGAACTCGGTCATAGAGCAAGACTCAATATATTTGGCAACAGGATCATTTGCAATTTCCTCTGCAGTGCGAGGGGTGCTAAAGAATTCTTCTGCTTTTTCTACAGTTCTGAGATATGAATTATTGTAGATGTATGCAGCAAGCTCTTTTCCGTTATAATTGAACTTTTTCATCCATTGCTGCATTGTATCGGAACAATATTTTGGATCTATATTGTTTATAAAGAGATTCAGTTGTGTTCCAAACAGCTCCATATCTGTCTCAAAATCAAATCTTGCAAAGTTGGTTTTGAGAGAGTTAAGATATTTTTTCATTAACGGATGATTTTTGTCTATGCTGTCTATATTCTCTTTTTTCATATCCCTTATTACAGGTATCAGCCTGCGGGCATAACTTAACCATTCAGATGGTGTGTTAAAGCACTCCTTATACCAGGTTTTGTTTCTTACAAGGTCTTTATTCATAGAGTATGCTGCCTCCATCTGGCCGAGAAGTTCGCTATGTTTTTCTCTCATGAACTGCTCTTCTTCTGCTCTTATATCGGCAACTTTATAGCGTTTCAGACAGATATTTTCCCATTTTGCAAAATCTGCATAATTGCTCAGGCTAAAATATTTGTCGGCATAAAGCAGTCTTATCTTTGGGTCTTTATCCATGTGCTTTTTCCAGACATCGAGTTTGCTCCTTCTGGCAGTTACAACAATAGGATTGGTTATTTTCTCTGTCTCTCTTATCTCAAAAGATGAGGCATATCTGTTTGTTCTGCCGGGATAACCCATAATCATTGCATAATCTCCCGGTTTAACCCCTTTTGAGCTTATAGGCAGAATCCTTTTTGGTTGCAGAGGAATATTTTGTGAAGAATACTCTGCAGGTTTTCCGTCGGGGCCGGTATAAACTCTGTATAAGGCAAAATCTCCTTTGTGTTGTGGCCATCCCCAGTTATCTGTCTCTCCTCCAAATGCCCCTATAGATGCAGGAGGTGCGCCTACGAGCCTTATATCTTTATACTCTTCATAGAAAAAGAGATAATATTTTTCTCCGCTCCACATAGATGCGCAAGAAACGGCATAATCGGTCTGTTTCTTATATTTTGTCTCTATGATTCTAAAGGTACGTCTCATCATCATGCCTCCGAATTTCTGTTTCTGAAGACTATCTACAATTGCTTGTACCTCTTCTGTAACATCGAGTACTTTTCTAAGGAACTGTACTTTTTTGCCTTTTACAGGAATCTCTTCGTTAGAGTTCATTGCCCAAAAACCGTTCTCAAGGTAATTGTTTTCATTTGTACTCAGTGAGTGTATATCTCCGTATGCACAGTGGTGATTTGTAATTAGCAGGCCGTTTTTTGAGATCATACTTCCTGTACAGCCAAAATCAAGGGAAACTATGGCATTGGCAAGGGCATCGCCGGTCTGTTCGTTATATATTTCATTCGATTTTAGTTTGAATCCCTTTTTTACCATTTGTGGATAGATATTTTTCTCAAAATGGTGTACCATCCACATTCCCTCGTCTGCAAGGGAATAAACCGGCAGCAATATTATAATTGCTGCCAGAATAAATAATGTTTTTTTCATATATATTAGTAATATATTGAATTATAGTGTCTTTTAGTGTCTTTTAGTGTCTTTTAGTGTCTTTGTGGTACTCTATTGTTATAGTGTTTTCCCTTGTTTTTCAAATCCTATTTTGGCATCAACTTCCTGAGTAGAGCCGTCTTTCATAAGAATAGTCCACTTAGGGGTCTGAAGAGTCTCCCATATCTTGGCATCATTAGTGGCTCCCTTGTCATAGATAATCTGAAAAGCAAACTCCTCGTCGGCATTTATAACGGTTCTAAAGCCCAAAATGCCGTCGGTCATAGATAAATATGAGATAAGATATGGCAGATTGCGGGTTACTATTGGTTTGTCGAGTCCTGGATACGAAATTTCATATACTGCACTGTTTTCATTTCCATATTTCTTAACGGCAGATTTGAATGTTCTGTTTATCGGATTCATTTGTCTCTCCAAAAATTCTCTGCGTGAGATTGTATCTATCTGCTCTTCCAAGTCAACAAATTTATAATCAACCTCAACAGTTCTTGTTCCTCCGCCATGAACAGGCATTACAAGCTCCTTCATCTGAACCATCTCTTTGAGGAAGTCTTTGTTAATCTCTTCGTCAACTCCCATGTATAGCCTTACGATAATAGGACATGCATACTCTGTTTCAAGTCCAAAATATCTCTTTCCGCTTGCCCTGAACTGCAATCCCAAATAGTTAGGGTCCATTTTATCGTGCATATTCTCGGTTCTTATAGTAATTACCTTAATTAGAGAATCTTGTGCCGACGGATGGTTTATCTTAAACTTGCTTGGAACATAAATTGCCTTTTGAATTGCCTCAGGAGTAGTCTCTTCCGGATTATACCATATATTTACTCTTGAATGTTTTACATAGGTTGCAACTCCGTATGCTCCAGGGATTTTCTGTACTTGTGCAGAAAACGCCTTTGAACTTCCGTAGCATTTTACAGAGCGCAGACCCTCTACTGTGAGTTTCTCAAGATTTGCATGCTTGCTCTCGTCTCCCCATTTCTCGTCGATTGTAGGAAGTTCCACTGTATTTCCAATGAAAACGGCTGCAACAAAGAGTATGAGAGAGAGAATTGCAGGAACCCATGCTATTCCCTGTTTGCCGTTGATTGTAAGGGCATTTTTATGGCATGCAGCTATACACTCTCCACAAAGTGTACAATCTATACATTTTACCTTTTTAACAGACGGAATATTTATTGAATAAGGGCATTTCTTTGTGCACAATCCGCATTTGTTGCATAGTTCGTCGTTTCTCTGCACACTCAGCAGCGGGAAGATTCCCGATTTTTGATAAATAATTTCAGATAAATATCCTGCAATACATATAATGGCAAGAGGAATTACCCAACTTATAGATACACCCATCATTATGAGCAAAAGGTACAGGCCAAATACAACTACAAAAGTAATGGTGAATTTGAAGATGTTGCTTGCTGCTCCAAGCGGACATATATATTTGCACCAGAACATCTTAATAAAGAAACTTCCCAAGATACAGATAGAAATAGAGATGCAAGCCATCCATACTGTAAGTTCTCCTTTAAATCCGGTGGCAAATGCGTAGTAAGGGTCAAAATTCTTGCAGAACAATTCTGAGCTCGACATTGTCATATAGAATATTGTAAAAAGAATGATGTATTTTACAACTCTAAGCACTTTGTCTGCTATAGAACCGCTTTTTATTACCACTTCTTTTATTCCTGTTTTGGCACGCAACTTCCCTAATGCCTCAACAATAGTTCCGAGCGGACAAAAATATGCACAGAACAATCTGCTGAACAGAACAATCCCGGCGGCAAGAACAAGGCCCATCATTATTTGTGTGGCTGTCATGCTACAGGCCATAGAACCCTTTACTAAATAGGTTCCAAAAGTCTGCAGACCTCCGAGCGGACAATAAGCCTCGGGATCAAAAGTTTCATTTCCAAAGATTTTAAAAGCAAATGCAATTATGAGCATTATCACACCCCATTGCAGAAGATAGCGTAACCAGTTTTTCTTTAAATTTTTCATATTTTTAGTTAGTTGTTATTTAATTGCTTATTTAAAAGTTAAAGCCAACGGTAACATCAAACATGTGGCAGTTGTCTTTAATAAAGTGGTTTAAAATTTCTTCATTTGATGATGTATATTCAGGCATTGTAACTCCATTGTAAACGTAGTTTGCCTTAATCCACAAATTCATCCCTTTTGATCGGTTTAAAATATGGTTGTATTTTAAAGTGCAGCCAATATTATATTTGTCGGCCGTTCTATAGAGATAATCTGTCTCGAGAAGATCTGTATGAATCTTTATACTGCCTGTGGTTATTGGATTTACGGCACTGAGCATATTTCCGTTTCCACTGAACAATCCTCCGGAAACGCCAATTATAAACCAGCCATAATCTCTTACTGGCACGCTTTTGTTTATGCTTGCAAAATAGTTTCTTGTGCGTATTTTCTGATTATACTGGGCAGGATACAGCTTTTGTACAGAGCTCTCCTTATTATATGTAAATCCTAAAGTAAAATCTATCTTCTGAATGTACTCGTCTCTTTTTATAAAGCCGTGATACATTGCTCCGTATGATTCGTCTTTGTTGGTATATCGCAACGATTTTCCGTGTTCGTTATATTGCCATTGATTGTTTTCGCCCTCTATAGATTCATAAATGTTTGCAATGTTATACAACAGAGACTCGCTGTTTGCATAATTCAGGTGCAAAGAGTTTTCCATTTTATCTCCCGACAGCTTTAGTATTCCATTGTATGTGTACAGCATATTTTCACTTGTGGCATATCTCTTTCTGTTGCCAAGGTCTTCGTACATGTCTTGTGTGCCGTAAAGAGCCTGGAACTGATTAAAGAAACTTAATTTGCCTAACTTGAGTACTGCCTGAGCCGAACCTCCAAAGGTGTTTGTATTATACAGACGGTTAGATACAATGCTGTTTGCATTTGTAATGGAGTTTGCAGTGTACATGAAAAGGCCCTCAAAATAGTATAGCTCTTTTCCGGCAACATCTCCAAAAAATTTGTAGTCTACACTTTCCGACTGGTATTTATAATTGAATCCAATACCAAAATCTATATATTCAGAAGAGAAAGTATAAGCAGGAGATACATTTAGATTCGAGTACACATTGCTGTTTCTTCCGTCTCTCTTTTTGGCTGCATTTGCATCTTCGTAATCGAAAGAGATTCCAAATGCACTCTTGTCTGATAACTTATATGCAACCTTGGCATTAAGAAGATAAGACTCTTTAAGAACCTTGCCGGGTATGTTTTCCGACATAGGTGCAAGAGTAGAATTTTCATATACATTTCCAAGCCATGTCTGGTTCTTCTTAAAGGTATAGTTATAGTCGAATCTGCCGTAAAAATAGAACTTGTTCAAACGCATGTAGGATTTTGTCCCCAAACCGAGCGTTGTTACGGCATCTGCCTGATTATAATTTTTAAAGCCGTTGTCTGTGTAGCAGGCATATCCGTATACCGATGATATATTTTCATCTGCCGCATTAAAGACAAGTCCTGCACCGTTGGACGATTGAAGCCAAGGGGTCATGCTCTCGATTCTATCGAATGAATAGTGGCTCTTTTGCGCCATTATATGTTCTCCACTCATAAGCATGCACAGAGTGGCGAGCGATGTTATTATATATTTAAAATTCATGATATTCTTTATTATTTGCCGGTTAAAGATGCATTATCTCTTACATAAAAATCATTTGAAGAGTTGTTAGTGTCTTGATATACAATTCTTCCGCCAGCTGCGGCAGTTGCCTCTTCATCAACTTTCCTGTGTACGCTATAACCCTGTCCGCTGTTAGGAATGCAGATAAAGCCGTTATCAACCTCAGACACAAGTCTTTTTGAGTCGCTGTTGTTTCTAAAGCACTCAATGCCGTCAATTACATTCTTGGTCTCAACGAGCAGGCAGTGCGATAATACACTGTTAGGTGTTTTTGGATTCTTTGTGTATGTATCTGCTATAAATTGCTCTATGCTTCTGCCTCCCATTCTGAATATGAACAAAGTAGGGGAGCTTATAGAAATTACATACTGTGTAGATGTTCCGGTTTTCCAGAAGCCGTTTAACAAAATAGTTCCTGCCTCCGGGATAGATTGTTTTGGAGTAAGTATTGGGTTGTATAATGCATAATATCCTTCAACTCCAAGATTTACAGAATTGGCAGTGATTTTTGTATGGTCAATTGCATTAATAGATACAACAACCTGTTCTCCCGGTTGTAACGGAATGTCTTTTCCTTTGCCGTCAAACATCCAGCCTATACCAGAACAAGGGACTCCGTCTAACAGTTTTCCTGTTTTAGGATCTATGAAATCGGCGGTTTTTCCTTTTGTAGGGGCATTCCACGGATATGCTGTTCCAACGCACAATGAATCTAAGTATGCAACCTCATCGGAATTATTATACAGAATAAAGTATTGATCTTTACTGGTGTAATTTTTCCCGGATGTGAGGTTCTTGCAACCTCCGTAGTAGAACTCTTTAATTACAATCTGAGAGCTTCTTGAGTGTTTTAGTGTAATTGTGGTTGATGCGTTATCGCTATCAGGGGTAACTTTTAAACCGGAAGCAATACCGTTAAAAATATTTATAACATTGCCGGAATTGGATTTAGATTCTACAGATACAGAGTATGTGCCGTATGCAACACGCGCTTCTGCATAGCCGGTATCATTAACTGTTGTTGTATATACAAGGCCTGTAGAGTTATCGGTAAGGGTAACCTTCATGCCTTTTGTGGTAAACTCGGTATATCCGTCGGGCATTTTAACGGAAATCTTTATAAGACCGCTTATGGCCTCATCATTAAAATCATCTTTGCGCAACTCTTGTATACATGAACCTAATATGGTTAAAGTTGCAATTGCCGATATTATTAAATTCTTTATTTTCATGATAGTTCAATTATAGAGTTATTCTTAGCTCTGCACCAAAATATATCTCGGTGTTCTTTCTGTCTCCAATGGCATTAGGCCTTGCGCTGTTTCGCATAATAGGTCGTGAGTTGGTAAAATTGTTTGCATAGAACGAAATCTTTGCAAAATCTCCAATCTCCTTTGTAACCCTTATATTGGCCATTACGTATGGATTGTAAGAATTTTTAAGGAATACGTACGCAAAGTTGGAACTATACCTCATCATTCCTAATCGCAATCTCAGATCTTCGTCGCTTGTTGTATAGAAATCGCTGAATGGCTTCATGTTTCCATCTCTGTCTATATAAGCAACAGGATCTCTGTATAGAGTAGACTCGGTTCCATTATTGGCATAATCTCCGTATACTTTGTTGCCGTTTGCATCGTATTCGTATACGTCGTGATTATTAAGGATATTCCAAGTACGGTCCATTAACACAAATTGGGTAGTCAGCGATACCACCATCCTTAATTTAGGAATATTGGTTACAAAATTTACAGAGGTTGCAAATCTGTCTCTGTTCTGTCCTACAGAGAGTGATGATGTGCCCTCAAATACCGATACATAAGGGAAACGGTCTTTTGAATTAAGAGGGTCTTGTCCGCCCAAATAATCATAATACAATCCGTTTGTGCTGTTTTTTGTATACAGGTAGCTTCCGTTTACAATAATCGAGGTGTTTATTGATTTGATTCTTCCAAAATCGATATCATACTCAATACCCCATTTTTTCTGCTTGCCTCTGTTGTCCGGAGCATCGCTTCCCAAAAATTCATTAACTATGGTATAGCCGTTTTCTACATATTTGCCGGAGTCATCCTTAATGTAAACGGTGCCGTTTTCATATTTAGGAGAAGCTGTGGTTGAGGTTACTGCGTTATAATATCTGGTAGGCTGTGGGGTATATGTCATGTTTGACGAGATACCATCTTTAAGTTTCTCATTAAAATAGGTAACGCCAAATTTTATACCTCCTATTGCCATGTCAACTCCAATCTCCATATTGCGGGTTTTTACAGGGGCTAAGTTGTAACCTAAAAGCTCGCTCTCTATAAGGGTTTGAATAAGAGCCAACTGTTCGTTTGTGCTGCTGTTCCTGTATTGGAATAGTGTACGGTCTATATATGTATCTCCGCCATACAGCATATTTAACGATGGAAGTTTTTCCAAAATACCCCAACCGCCATGAATGGCAAGAGTGCTCACTCCGCTGCGTTTATTGTTTTTAATAATATTGTACCTTGCATTAAGACGCGGATTTATTGTTGCATCATAATCATAATTCTTAATATGCATGCTGGTGAGTCGGGCTCCTAATTCCATCTCCAAAGAGGTGGTTGCTATAGGTACGGTAAGTTTTTCCTGTGCATAGAAAGCCAATGTGTGCATGAACGGAATATCGCTATACTTGCGCTCTCTGTAAAAAGCAGGTTGTTCACCTATATAATAGATACCATCACCGCCGTTACCTTTGCCGTTATACTCAAAACCTACTGAAGTATTAAACAATGTCCCTTTTACCTTTTTATTAAGGTGAGCAGATACTTTTGCATTCAGGTAGATAGGCTCGTCATTAACACGTTTGTCTAAATATGCCTGCCCCAAGGTAAACGAACCTAAACCAACACCTTGAATCATAGTATTTGTAGTAGGTGTAATATTGCTCGAAACAAGGGAATAATCTCTTATATTGTCTATTGAATATCGTCCCGACAGATTATAGTTCAAAGAGGAAATCCACTTTTTATTGAGCATCCATTTACCGTATATAGAGAGACCTATCTCGTTGTTGCGTGTAGTTATGAAGTCTTCTTTACCGGCATCTGGGTCAGATTCGTTTTTATTGAACATAAAGTTTCCTGTAAGTCTTGCATTGAATCTGAACGGTTTTCTGTCGTTGTTAAAAGTATTTGAATAGGTAACTCCAAAATTTAATCTGTCAAATGTGTTTACAGGAGATCTTCTGTCTGTTGCTGCATTTGCATAGTCGGCATCGATATTCAGATAGCCGTTATCTTTTCCAAGGGAGAATCCTTTATTTAAAGAGAATGCTTTTGTATTTGGGTCAACTTTAAAACTTGCTTCAAATGGTGTTCTTCCGGCTTTGGTCTGCACAAGTACGGCTCCTGCGGTAATGTCTCCATATTCTGCAGATGCAACACCCTTTATAACCTCAATGGATTCTATATTGTCTGTTGAGTACTGTCTGTAGTCTATAGAGGGAACAGTGCTTATGACTAATGAGCTTCCTCCGTTGTAGATACTGGCATCGTTGCTTATTTGTGAGCCGTTTATAAGGAAACCTGTACCTCTTACGTTGTTAAGGGCATTACTTCCATCTGCAAATCCACGTATTGAAATGCTGTTTTTTGTTGTGATACTCGGATTGCTTGTGATACCTCCGGGTAACAGCTGCATAGCATCTGCGATACTCGAAGCCTGCAGATGTGATATTGCAGATTTTCCTATTTTGTTCGACGAGTTTATGCTCTCTCCGCTTTGTGCGGTTACAACAACTTCTCCCAACTTGAGATTATCCTCCTTCATGAATATTCTAAAATTAGGGATATTCTTTGATACTTTTATAGGGGTCTCATAATCCATGTAGCCTAATGCAAATGCCTGGATTGTGTATGTGCCCTCAATGACCCCGTTGATTTTGAACTCACCGTTGTCGTTTGTGAATCCCCATTGTCCCAACTCTTTTATTACAATCTGAGCGTAAGGGATAGGTTCGCCTGTCTCTCTAAGAATGACGCTGCCTTCTATAGAGTAGGTGTTGCTGCTCTGCGCCAAGGCATACTGTGCGGCTGCAAGAAACAGCAGAAGTGTGATACAAAATTTTTTCATAGTCTCAAGTTTTATGTTGAAATGTTATTGTCTTTTTGGTCTGCGTCTACTTTAGACGTAGCAAAAATATATAAATTGTTTTATTTTGGAGAGCCTCTATTTAAGGCGTTGTAAGTCATTGTAATTCCATTTTTAACATTTGCGTTCCATTTTATGCCATTCTGTTTCATTTGTCTGATTGCAGTATTTTTAAATCTCGGATTGTTTGTTTTTTGTGGTGGAAAAGATAATTTTGTAGTGTGTTTTACGAGATGCTCTGCATTATTAAAAAGAAGTTGTGATGGATGAACAGAAGATTATAGAAAATTTAAAAAAAGAGATAAAATCCAAAATAGGACGTTCGTTAGATTCTCCATCAGACTTTGATTACCTGTCGATGCAGATAAAAATATCATTGCACGAGTATATAAGTCCTACCACGCTAAAAAGATTCTTTAACTACATAGCCTGTGATGTAAAACCAAGGGTATCTACCATGTCTCTGCTTGCCCGGTTTGTAGGGGCTGCCGGCTGGCAGGATTACTGTAATGATTTTATTTTCGACAGCAGTGCAAAAGGGCAGGGAAGAGCAGGCGAGAGCGTAATCGAGACCGGGATTCCGGCAGAAGATGATTCTTGTAAAATATACACAGATATAAAGCTGATTCACGCATCTGATACAGGTTGTTGCAATATCTATAAGGCTAAGAAATTCAATCGTTGGCATGCGCTTAAAAGCCTTAAACAGGAGTATTCTTCTAATAAGGCCTATGCGCAAATGTTGTATAACGAATTTGGCAATGTATATCTTAAAACACACCCGAATGTAATCCGTTCCGTAGGGTATGAGCATGTCGCCGGTATAGGGGAGTGTATTGTAATGGAGTATATAGAGGGGGAGAATATCGTAGATTATGTTAAATCCAATTCGCTCTCACCCAAACAGGTATGGCCTTTGGTAAAGGAGTTGGCGGTAGCTATTGATTATATACATGAGAACGGAATAATACACAACAACATAAAGAGGGAGAATGTAATTGTAACATACGATGGCGAGCATGTAAAGCTCATGGATTTTGCTAAAAGTACAGATAACTTTTATGTCAGACACAAAGAATTGCCGGATATATCCTCTTTTATAGAGCTTATAAAGGAGATAAATGCGGTAATGCCCGTTGGCTTTGCAAAAATATCGCTCCTTTCAAAGAAGTATGAAGAGGTAAAAAGACAAAAGGACTCCATAACTGCACAGGAGATTGCAGATCTTCTTAATGTAAAGAAGAGTTATATAACAGAGATATTCATTTTTGCGGTTGTTTTTTCGGCACTTCTAAGCTCTTTCATTACTTATAAATCGGTAAAAGACAATACTTGCAATAAATATGTATACGATGAGGCTTTGGCGGCGGAACACTCGGGAAATATCTCCTCAACAATAATGATTTACGACAATATTGCGCAGATTGTTATGGAGCATGCAAAAGCAGAATGCTTCAGGGTCTTTAATGAAATAGACACCATCCCTTCTGCCAGAGGTAAATTCATAGCCCTTTCAAAGGCACATAGGCAGTTGCTTTATAACAAAAACGCATATCCTACATTAGTGTTAGATGAATATCTGCCTAAAAATTGTCCGGAATATAATCTGTACAGGTCTTCTCTTGTGCAGCTTGTAGAGGATATATACTCGCAATTGGTAAACGATAAAAGGGATTCGTTGCGCAAGGCATTCTAAATCTTTTCCATTTTTGCATACTCAGGCAAACAACTGCAGAAGCTGTCTGTTAATAAGTAAAAGCCTGTAGTTATGATATACAATAAACCTGTAAACGAGGAGTCTGCAGCGCGCAGATACCATTCCCAAGGGCGTCCGGGAAAAATAGAGATAATGCCCACCAAACCGCATTCGAGTCAAAAATATCTTAGTTTGGCATATTCGCCGGGAGTTGCCGAACCTTGTATGGATATAGCCGAAAATAAGGAGTATGTGTATAAATATACGGCTAAAGGAAATTTGGTTGGAGTTATAACCGACGGTTCTGCCGTTCTGGGTTTGGGAAATATAGGAGCGTTGGCCGGGAAGCCCGTAATGGAGGGCAAGGCACTGTTGTTTAAGGCTTTTTCAGATATAGACGCATTTGATATTGAGCTAAAAGTCTCCTCTGTCGATGAGTTTGTAAATGCTGTTGTTGCCATAGCCCCTACATTTGGAGGAATAAATCTTGAGGATATAAAGTCTCCGGAGTGTTTTGAGATAGAGGAGCGTCTTAAGTTGTTGTTAGATATTCCGGTTATGCATGACGACCAGCATGGAACGGCAGTAACTGTTACTGCTGCACTTATTAATGCGCTCAGGCTTAACGGTAAAAAGATAGATAGCATCCGTGTTGTAATAAATGGGGCGGGGGCTGCTGCAATAGCTACTGCTCGCATGTTTGTATATGCGGGTGTCTCTGCAGAAAATATAATAATGTGTGACCGTAGCGGTGTTATAAAGGAGGGTATGGCAGAGGGGGTAAAGAGGGAATTTGCAACGGTGCGTGATATTTGTACTTTAGAAGAGGCCATTAATGGGGCTGACATGTTTTTGGGCCTGTCGGGACCTGATTTGCTTACAACTGATATGCTCGAAAGCATGTCTGAAAATCCTATAGTTTTTGCTCTTGCCAATCCTACACCTGAAATTGCATACGAAAAGGCAATGCATGCGAGGTCCGATATTATTTTTGGAACCGGGCGGAGTGATTTTCCCAATCAGATTAATAATCTGCTCGGATTCCCATATATATTCAGAGGTGCTTTGGATGTGAGGGCCTCTACTATAAATAATGAGATGAAGCTGGCGGCAGCAAATGCCATTGCCGATTTGGCTTTAGAGCCGGTGCCCGAGAGCGTGCTAAAGGCTTATGG
This sequence comes from uncultured Muribaculaceae bacterium, assembly GCA_964621625.1. GTDB lineage: Bacteria > Bacteroidota > Bacteroidia > Bacteroidales > UBA932 > Egerieousia. Next base: position 19,733 of record CAZULV010000014.1, read on the forward strand.
TGTAAAACGCCTGAGTTTTGGACGGCGGTATATACTTCCAAAGCCATTGGATTTCCGTCTTATTTCAGAGGTCTCATGTGCGGTTGCCCGGGCTGCGGTTGAAAGCGGCGTTGCGCGTGCAGCCACCGGTGGTAAAGAGTATTGGGAACACTATAAAGTTTCTTTACAAAAAAGACAGGATGAAATTAAAGGTATCTGTTACCGTTGTAAGAAGGGGGTTGAGTTGTAGGCCGTGTCTAATGTCCTGTAAATAAAGACAAAATATTTTGGATATTAAATAATTAGTGCTATCTTTGCAACCCCGCAAAATATGCAGGGAGCTGTAACCAATTGAGTTTCAGTAAAAGAACGGGTGTAAGACCCCTATTGGCAATGCAGCTATGTTTAACTAAAAACACTAATTAAAACCAATGCCTGGATTAATTGGAAAAAAAATCGGAATGACTTCCGTTTTCGGTGCCGATGGCAAAAATATCCCATGCACCGTTATTGAAGCTGGTCCGTGTGTTGTTACGCAGATTCGTACAGTAGAAAAAGATGGTTATGCCGCTGTACAGCTTGCCTATGACGAGAAAAAAGAAAAACACACCAGCGCCCCTATGTTGGGTCACTTTAAAAAGGCAAATACCACTCCAAAACGCAAACTCGTTGAGTTTGAGAATGATTTCTCAAAAGAGTTGCAATTGGGCGATGAGGTTACCGTTTCCGACATCTTTGGTGATGATATGGATTCTTGGGTAGATGTTACCGGTATTTCAAAAGGTAAAGGCTTCCAGGGTGTAGTAAAACGCCACGGCTTTGCCGGTGTAGGCGGTCAGACACATGGTCAGCACAACAGACTTCGTGCTCCTGGTTCTTTGGGTGCATCATCTTGGCCTTCAAGAGTATTCAAAGGTATGAGAATGGCCGGCCGTACAGGTGGCGACAGAGTTAAAATCTTGAACCTTAAAGTTATTAAAGTTATCCCTGAGAATAATCTTATTCTTGTTAAGGGTTCTATCCCGGGAGCTAAAGGTTCTTATGTAATTGTGGAGGAATAAGCGTCTATGGAATTATCAGTATTAAAAATTGACGGTACAGAGTCTGGAAAGAAGGTGACTCTGAATGAGGCGATTTTTGGCATAGAGCCTAATAATCACGCCATCTACTTAGACGTTAAGCAATACCTTGCAAACCAACGTCAGGGAACTCACAAAACCAAAGATCGTTCTGAGGTTGCTTACAGTACTAAAAAGATTGTAAGACAGAAAGGTTCAGGCGGTGCTCGTCATGGCAGCATTAAATCTAATATCTTTGTTGGCGGTGGTCGTGCATTTGGTCCTAAACCAAGAGACTACAGCTTTAAATTGAATAAGAAACTCAAACAATTGGCTCGTTTCTCTGCTCTTAGCCATAAAGCTAAGGATGAGGCTATTGTAATGGTTGAGCCATTTGTTATGGAAGCTCCTAAAACTAAAGAATTTATCGGAATACTTAATAATATTAAGTCTAACGACAGAAAAGTTCTTTTTGTTCTTCCAGAGAATTCAAATAACATTTATTTATCATCACGTAACTTGGAAAACGTTAAAGTGACAACTGTTAATGAAATCAACACTTATGACATTGTAAATGCCACTAAGCTCGTTCTTATTGACGGTGTTCAAGACGCTATTAAAGTACGTTAATAAAACCGAATAACGATGGGAATTTTAATTAAGCCTTTAGTAACTGAGAAGATGACGATTCTGGGCGATAAATTGAATCGTTACGGTTTCATAGTTGACCGCAGCGCAAACAAGATTGAGATAAAGACTGCGGTTGAGCAGATGTATGGTGTTACTGTAAAAGATGTGAATACAGTAAACTACCACGGAAAGAAGAAAAGCCGCTATACTAAAGCGGGTTTATTGTCAGGCCGCGCAAATCACTATAAAAAGGCATTTGTAACTTTGGCCGGTGAAGATAAGATTGATTTCTACAGCAACATTTAAGAGATGGCAGTACGTAAATTTAAACCGGTAACTCCCGGTCAAAGAAATAAAGTAATCAGCGCGTTCGACGATATTACATGCACAACTCCGGAAAAATCGTTGTTAAAGCCAATTCGCAAGACTGGTGGTCGTAACAACTCCGGTAAAATGACTATGCGCTATATTGGTGGCGGACACAAGAGAATGTATCGTGTTATAGACTTCTTGAGAAACAAGGACAAATACACCGCTACCGTTAAAACTATAGAATATGATCCAAACCGCAGTGCAAGAATTGCATTGGTGGTTTACGAAGATGGAGAAAAACGCTACATTATTGCTCCTAAGGGCATTAAAGTAGGTCAGGTAATTGCTTCAGGTTCAGGCGTAGCTCCTGAGGTGGGCAACACTCTACCTTTGTCAGAAATTCCTCTTGGAACAGATGTACACAACATTGAGCTTATTCCTGGTCAGGGTGCTGCTATGGCACGTTCTGCAGGTTGTTATGCGCAGTTGGCAGCAAGAGAGGGTAACCATGCCATTTTAAGATTGCCTTCTGGCGAAACAAGAATGGTGCTTGTTGCATGCCGCGCAACTGTTGGCGTAGTATCTAATCCAGATCACAACTTAGAGTCTCACGGTAAAGCCGGCCGCAAACGTTGGTTGGGCCGCAGACCTCGCGTTCGTGGTGTTGTTATGAACCCGGTTGATCACCCTATGGGTGGTGGTGAAGGCCGTGCATCAGGAGGACATCCACGTTCAAGAAAAGGTTTGCCAGCTAAGGGTTACAAGACAAGAAATCCTAAGAAGACTACTAAGAAGTTTATTATTGAAAGAAGAAGTAAATAGGAATTAAACTTAAGTAGAGTATTATGAGTCGTTCAATAAAAAAAGGCCCTTATATTGAGGCAAGCCTAGAGAAAAAGATTCTTGCCATGAATGAGTCAGGCAAGAAAGATGTAGTGAAAACCTGGTCAAGAGCCAGTATGATTTCGCCAGACTTTGTTGGTCATACTATAGCTGTTCATAACGGAAATAAGTTTATTCCTGTTTATGTTACTGAGAATATGGTAGGTCACAAGCTCGGAGAATTTGCACCGACAAGAACCTTCAAAGGTCATTCGGGTAATCGTAAATAAATAATGAAACACAGATTACAGTAAAATGGGAGCTCGTAAAAAAATAATGGCCGAGAGGCTTAAAGAGATAAAAAAACAGACAGCTATAGCTAAGCTGAATGATGTTCCTACCTCACCTCGCAAGATGCGCCTGGTTGCAGACATCATCAGAGGCGTTGAGGTTAATCGCGCTTTGGATATATTGAAATATTCAAATAAAGAGGCTTCAGTTCGTTTGGAAAAACTTCTCCGTTCTGCAATTGCAAACTGGGAGGCAAAAAATGAAGCTGACAGAAAAGAGTTGGAAAACGGTAACGTATATGTTACAACCATTATGGTAGGTCAGGGCCGTTCTTTGAAAAGAATCAGAACTGCTCCTCAAGGCCGTGCAGCAAGAATACGCAAACGTTCTAACCATGTAACTATAATTGTAGGCACTAAAGCCGCTAAAAAAGAGGAGGAAGCTAAATAATGGGACAGAAAACTAATCCGATAAGCAACAGACTTGGTATTATCCGTGGCTGGGACTCTAACTGGTATGGCGGAAAAGACTATGCTGCAAAGATTTTGGAAGATACCAAAATCCGTGAGTATCTTAACGCACGTTTGGCAAAGGCTAGCCTCTCTAAAATAGTTATAGAGAGAACTCTTAAACTTATAACAGTAACTATCCACACTGCAAGACCCGGTGTTATTATTGGCAAAGGCGGTCAGGAGGTAGACAAACTTAAAGAAGAGTTGAAGAAGATTTCTAACAAAGAGGTTCAAATCAACATCTTTGAGGTAAAACGTCCTGAGATTGATGCCAACATCATTGCCAACAACATTGCAAGACAGGTAGAAGGACGTGTTTCTTACCGTAGAGCAATTAAAATGGCTATCGCAACTACAATGAGAATGGGTGCTGAAGGTATTAAAATACTTATCAGCGGTCGTCTTGGTGGTGCTGAGATGGCTCGTGCAGAGCTTTACAAAGAGGGACGTACTCCTCTTCATACTTTCCGTGCAGATATTGACTATGCATTGGCTGAGGCTAATACAAAAGTTGGTGTTCTCGGTATTAAAGTATGGGTTTGCAACGGTGAGGTTTACGGTAAGAGAGACCTTACTCCTAATGCAGGCGTGAGCGCAAACGCATCTGCCGGCCAAGGCGGAAGAGGCGGAAGAGGTGGAAGAGGCGGTGAGCGCAGAGGCGGCCGCAACGACCGTAGAGGTGACCGCAGAGGCAACAAACGCGTTAAAGCAAACGACGAAGAGTAGTAACTCAAAATATACGGTATTATGCCGTTAAGCGAGAGAGAGTAATCTTAAATGGTTGCTCTCTTTTTTATTGTAAGCACCCATAATTTTGAGGTATGGTCTTATAAATTCTGATTTATTGCTAAATTTGCGTCGCTTTTTGAATTTAACTTAAAATACCATAATAATGAAAAGACATTTATTTATGCTTGCACTTGTGTTTTGTGCGCTCCCTTTAGTTTTTAGCATGTGCTGTTGTGAAAAGCAGCAGGCCGAGGATGTTGTTTTTGAAAATGTAGCTCCGGAGTCTGTAGGTATGGATTCTCAACGATTGGCAAAGGTCGATGAGATTATAAATGCCTCTATAGAAAATAGAGAAATACCCGGTGCCGTATTGGCTGTTGTAAGACATGGCAAATTGGCTTATCTTAAAGCATACGGATATAAAAGCGTTTATCCTGATACCGTTGCAATGACAACAAATACCGTATTTGACCTTGCTTCTTGCAGCAAAGTAGTTGGAACAGCAATGTCTATGGCTCATCTTATGGAGTGTGGCGGATTCAGAGTTACAGATAAAGTAAGCATGTATATTCCGGGTTTCCAGCCATGGGTAGATCCTCAGACAGGCAAAAAGACAGATATACGCATCATAGATTTGCTTACACATTCATCAGGCCTGCCTCCTTATGTTTCGCCTGAGGTTGTAATAAAAAAATGCGGAGTTGCAGATCCCGATTCTCTTATGAACTATATCTGCACAATGCCAAGAGACTTTAAGCCTACCACTCAATTCCAATACAGCTGCCTTAACTTTATTACCCTGCAGAATATTCTTCAGAGGGTTACAGGCAAAACTTTGGCTGAATATGCACAGGAGAATATATTTGACGTTCTTGGCATGAAGCATACCACTTATAATCCTAAAGCTCTTAACAAAGAAGAAATCATGGCTTTGGTTGCACCTACAGAGAAACAGCCTGACGGCAGCGTGCTTTTAGGCGAAGTGCATGACCCTCTTGCCCGTGTTATGAATCATGGCAACTCAGGTAATGCCGGTGTATTCTCAAATGCAGAAGATCTTGCAATTCTTGCAGCAGCTCTTATGAACGACGGCTGCATAAACGGTAAACATGTTCTTGGTAAACTTACATTGGAGACCATGACAGCAGTTCCTGCCGGATTTGAGCATATAGGACGCTCTTTGGGTTGGGATAACTACTCTCCTTATGCTTCAAATAACGGAAATCTTTTCCATCCTACACGCACATTCGGTCATACAGGTTATACAGGAACTTCATTTATAGTAGATCCTGTATCTGAAACTGCCGTTATATTGTTGGCTCACAGAGTACATCCTGAGGATAAAGGCGGTGTTGTAAGACTTAGAGCTTTGGTTGCCAATGTAGTTGCCGGCGCAGTAATAAAATAACGATTGCCTGATATTCTACAACAAACAATTGCTAATAAAAGATTAGCTTAAGTGATATAATCCCCCCGAAAGTATTCTCTGAATTGCACTCCAAAGTCAGACATAAAACTTTCGGGGGTTTGTTATATATCTAACCGTATCCCAAAATTACAGTTGCGTTCTGCTCCCCAATATCCGAGGAATGTTTCGGCTGTATGGTCTGTACCATCTTTTCCTCGTATTATATACGATTTGTCTGACAGGTTGTTTATATTAAAGAATATATGTATGCGGGCAAACTCTGTTTTAAAAGAGTTGCTTATGTTTATGTTGAGTATAGTATAATCAGGTATGCGGTACGGTTTTGAGGTATCGGTTGCATCTGTCCTGGTATTTGGTTCAAAATCGGCCCAATAGCGTCCGTTATACTGCAAATCTGCCGAAATTGAAAGATTCCCCAACCAATTATACAGATTTCCGTTTGCTCTCTTGAAAGGCATTACATTAATCTCTGCTCCTATCTGGCTTTGCGGTGCATCTCCAATTGGTAATCCGTTGCTGTAAACATTTATATTGGCGGCAACCTGTCCGGTATAATTGTCATAGATTGTTGCGCTTACATTGTTTTTCCACTTCCAGCTCCCTATGGAAGCCCACGCGTTTGCTTTGAGCCAATGCGTAAAATTGTGGAAAGCGTCTACCTCAATTCCGTAATGGAGAGCATCAAGGCCCGTAATCATGTATTTATAGGCATCCTCTTCTATGGGTTTATATGAATTGCTCATAAGACTTTTGTTTATCCTATATGCAGCATAAAAAGTTCCCTCTATTCCCCCTTTATCATAAACATAACGGTAACCTAACTCTCCTAATACGTTTTTCTCATTCTTAACACCTTCGGATATACGGTTGTTGCCGCTTGCAAAAAATACACTGCTGTAAGGTATGCGGCTGTAAAATGCACCGTTCAGGTAAAAGCTGCTCCGTCGGCTTACCTTAAAGAGAGAGCCGGCCTTTATACTGCCACCCGTTCCGCAAGCCGTTTTGCTGTATACGCTGTCTCCTGCATAATTGTATCTGTCCCAACGTTGGTGAGTTGTTATATTTATTGATGCACCCAAATTTAGAATCCATTTACCGCTTGTGTAATCTAACATGCCGTAAAGTGTTCCATAATTTAGTTTTTTACCGTTATATGTTCTTACATAATCACCAACCTGTTTATACGGATTTCTGCCGGCAATTCCCATAAGCGAGTTGTTCTCGTAATCTTCATACCAATAATCGCCCCCGAGAAGATCTGTAATTTTCTCTTTTTCCCAAGATGTATAGTATTGATAATGAAATCCTGTTTCTAAGTTTATTTTGTCTGAGAATCTATATTTTGCGGAGCTTGTAACGCCAAGTTGCATATTTCCGGCCATATATTTGCTCAAAATATTAAGAGAGCCTCCGTATCCGTAAGGTGTTTGTGCAGAACGGTTATTCTCAATCACGGCATTCCAGTCTATATGTCCGTCTTTCTGAAAAGCTATAATCCGTTTGCCTTTGCTCTCCGTCCATATTCCACCGCCATCTCCCACCGTAAAATATACGGCACTGTTTATTGTAAGGTCTTTATTATTTGAATAAAAATGATTGAGTGTAAAATACGGCTTAAAGTATGTATTCTCGCTAATGGTCTTCTCTATAATATTGCCACTTGGCTCTCTGTAATAACCCCAGTTCTTGTTATATCCCGTGCCGTACATCTGTTTCTCAGCGTATGAAATTCGCTGGCTGCGTTGCCTGTGCTTCTCAGGACCTCCCAATGCGGTAAATAGCAGCGAGTTGCGCTTGTTTATCTTCTTGCTTATGCTCAGCATATATGCTCCGGAGCAAATGTCGGTACACTCTACATAACTGTTTCCCCAAGTATATGAACCTATTATATTTATCGCCCAACCGTTTTTGGTCTCTCCGCTGTTGTAACCCACATGCGCTTTAGAAGTTCCGAATCCGGTATAGCTGTATCCGGCGGTAAAGCAACTCTCTGCCACAGGACTTTTAGTTATTATGTTTATTGTGCCTCCAACAGAGTTATCGGAGAGCATAGAGCCGCCTATGCCCTTTTGCACCTGAATGGTAGAGGTTGCATCTGTGAGTCCTAACCAGTTGTTCCAGAATATATTGCCCGAAGTGAGCCCGGAGATTGGTATTCCATTGAGCAGAACAGAGATGTTTTCCTGCTTGAATCCGCGGATATTAATCTTGGCATCTCCGTAACTGCCTGTCTCCTCGGTTGAGTATATACCCGGTATTCCTGATAAAAGTTCGGGATAAGTCTTGCCTGCAGCCTTTGGGGCAATTTGCGAGGCATCAATGCTTTTAAGCCGTAGGGGCGAAGTGCGTGTGCTTTTTATTCCGGCCGAAACGGTAATCTCTTTAAGCAGAAGAGCCGTAGTGTCTTGCCCTGTTTTTCCTTCGGTATCGGCATAAACTGAGTTTGGAAAATAAGATAAAACTGCCAATAGCATGGCAACCGTGCATCCTTTGCGCGCAGTTGCAGCTTTCTTTTTGAACATAAAAAAACTTGTTGACATAAACTGTTTTTAAGTTAGTAAAAAGTTTATCAACAAGGCTTTACAATAGAGACGATACGTAACAACGGTAACAGAATACAGGCAATCATAACGATTGCACTGTAAACATAACCGCAAATTGCGATTCTTCTTCCATCCAGACTGTAACTGTTGGTGCCGTAGTCTCAACGGCTCTGCCCTTAATGGGGCTCGCGGACTTTACCGCCAATCGGGAATTTCACCCTGCCCTGAAGATTTGAGCGCAAATTTAATGTTTTATTCCAAATTTCTTCTTACTCCGTCTAAAAATCTCTTCATTTCTGCACTGTCTTTTTTATTTACAATCCCAGACAGTTTTGTAAGCTCGCTTATTATTTTGTTGAGTTGCGACGGCGTGTTTGGATTAAAAAGAATCTCGGTAAGCAGATAATCATCTTCTGAAAGGAGTCCGCGTGCTATTGCCATGTGCTTTTTGAATGTAGTTCCCGGGGCATCCTGATGCTTCATTATTGACCCGAAAACCAAAGTTGAGGCAAATGGGATTGACAACGAATATGCTACAACCTCGTCGTGCCCCTCAAAGGTGTACTCGCAGATATTAAGTTTAAGCGAATTGAACAGATCTTTAAAGAAAATCTTGCCCAAATAATCAGACTCCTTTATAAGTATTGCATTTTCTGTCTGCAGATTTCCGAGATTGGCAAACGTAGGACCAAACATAGGGTGTACAGATACAAATCTAAAGCCGCATTCGTTATAGAACTCCTTTAGCCCTGTCTTTACAGAGGCAATATCGGCAAGAATGCAGTCTTTGCCTATATATGGAATAATATCCTTGAATGCCTGAATTGTATAATTGAGGGTAACACAGTTTATTACAATCTCGGGATTGAACTCGGCTGCCTGCCCGTATTCAGAAAAGCGCAGTGCATTATATATAAACCTCATACGTTTTGGGTCAGATTCCAAAACCGCTACATCGTGGTTGAAACTGAGCAAATCTGTAAAGAAAGAACCCATTTTACCGGCTCCAAGAATAAGTATTCTCATAATATTGCTGGTTTGTTATTAATTATTTTTCCTGCTTATGGCAAAATCATTTCATTATCTCCATCTGTACCTTTACAGACTCTTCGTGTATGGCCTTCATTATCTCTGTAACGAACTCCGGACTAAGATCCAGTGCCGCTCCCTGTTTTGCCCTGTTCTCAAGAATATCGTTGTATCTTCCCGACTGGAGAATAGGCATATTGTGTTCTTTTTTGTATGTACCTATCTCTTTAGAGATTCTCATACGTTTTGCAAGAGTAGTGAGCAGCTGCTCATCAATCTCGTCTATCTGCTTTCTCAGCACATTTATATTTTCGGTTGTCTGTCCGTTCTCTCTAATAACAAGCATATTAAGTGTATAATCTAAAACATCGGGGGTAATCTGTTGTGCCGCATCGCTCAAAGCACAATCGGGGTTACAATGAGATTCTATTATAAGTCCCTCAAAATTAAGGTCTAAAGCCTGTTGGGCAATAGGGGCTACAAGCTCACGTTTACCGCCTATATGGCTTGGATCGCAAAATACTGTAATATTTGGGAATCTTCTCTTTAGCTCTATTGGAATGTGCCATAGAGGCATATTCCTGTAGAGTTTTTTCTCATAAGAACTAAATCCCCTATGTATAACGCCTATATTTGTAATTCCGGCCCTAAAAATACGCTCTATTGCTCCAATCCAGAGTTCAAGGTCGGGGTTTACAGGATTCTTTATAAGAACAGGAATATCTGTTCCTTTAAGTGAATCTGCAAGCTCCTGCATTGCAAACGGATTTGCAACTGTTCTTGCTCCAATCCAAAGAATATCTATTCCCGCCTTTATTGCTTCAAATACATGATAAGGGGTTGCAACTTCTGTTGCAACGAGCATTCCGGTTGTCTGTTTAACCTCTTTAAGCCAAGGAAGACCAACTGCTCCAACACCCTCAAATCCACCGGGCTTTGTGCGTGGTTTCCAGATACCTGCCCTAAAAATCTTTATTCCCTTTGCTGCAAGACTTGCTGCTGTTGTTAATACCTGCTCTCTGCTCTCTGCGCTGCACGGACCGGCAATTATTATAGGCCTCTTGTTGTCTACTCCGTTAATTTTGATTTGATTTATTTCCATGGCTGTATCTGTTTTTCTGTAAGTTATTATTTGTTGTTAATGTTTGTTTTCTGTATTCTGTCAAGAGCCTCTTTAAGCAGGCTTTCGTTGCAGCAGAGAGAGATTCGTATGTAGTTCTCGCCCTGACTGCCAAAAATGAATCCCGGTGTTATAAACACTTTTGCGTTGTATAGGATATTGTCGCATATCTCCTTTGCATTGCCGTTTACCCTTCCCCAAAGAAAAAGTCCTACCTGATTCTGCCTTGCATCTGCTCCAACCTCTTTCATTATGGCATGGGCAAGCGAACGTCTCGACGCGTATATTGCATTCATATTATCGTACCACTCTTTTGTTGCTTCAAGAGCCTTAACTGCGGCAAGTTGCATAGGTTTGAACATTCCAGAGTCCATATTGCTCTTTACCCTCAGAATCCACTGCATATATTGGCTGTTGGTTGCAACCACACCAATACGCCATCCGGGCATATTTGACGATTTGCTTAACGAATTAAGCTCTATACATATATCTTTTGCCCCTGGAACGCTCAAAAGGCTAAGCGGCTTTTCTGTAAGAATAAAGCTGTAAGGATTGTCGTGGCATATTACAATATTATATTTTTTACCAAATGCAACCAACTTCTCAAAAAGTTCCGTAGAACCATCTGCTCCGGTTGGCATGTTGGGGTAATTGCACCACATAAGTTTTACCCTGTTCAAATCTATCTCGCCGTTTTTATGGGCTCTTTCTAAATCTTCAAAATTGGGATACCAATTGTTTTGGGCCGACAGCGTATAGTTGTATATTTCTGCTCCTACAAGTTTTGAGACCGATGTGTATGTAGGGTATCCAGGATTGGGAACAAGAACTGCATCTCCTTCATTTATGAATGCCATTGTTATATGCATGATTCCCTCTTTACTTCCAAAAAGCGGAAGAATCTCATTTGCCGGATTTAAATCTACATTGTACCATCTTTTGTACCACCTGGCAAAAGCCTCCCTCAATTCTGCTATTCCAATGTATGGCTGATAGCCGTGTACATTGGGAAGCACGGCATTGGCGGTAAGTTCATCTGTAACCTCCTTTGACGGCGGAAGATCGGGACTTCCTATTCCAAGATTTATTACATTCTCTCCGTTTGCATTCATCTGTGCAATCTCTTTGAGCTTTACAGAAAAGTAATATTCCTGCACGTTGCCTATTCTGTTTGCCGGTGTTATCTGTTTCATATCTTAAATATGTATATTTTTGGTTTATACACTCTGCGAGCCCTCTGCATATTCGCCTAAAATCTTGAACTCTTTACAAAGCGGCTTTATTGCATCTATTGCCTGTATATATCTTCTGTAATCATTAAACAGCAGGTTTATATAAAACTGGTACTCCCACTCTTTGCCTACAATAGGGAGGCTCTGTATCATGGTAAGGTTCATGTCGTAAAACGACAATACTGCAAGAACTTTAGAGAGGCTTCCCGAAGAGTGCGGCAGTGTAAACACCATAGAACTTTTATTTACCCATTGGTTGCCCTGCACGTAATCTGTTGTTGCTGCAATCTTCTCTTTATTGAGCTGCATAATAACCTCTTTGGCCACTGATTTGTTGGCAAGTACTAAAAAACGGGTAAAGTTGCGTTTGTTTGTCTCTATTCCCTCTGCAAGAATATTCATTCCGTAAAGTTCAGCCGCTCCCGACGGACATATTGCAGCATGGTCTCGTAAATTGTTCTCCTTTATCCATTTTGCACTGCCGGCAGTATCGTCTTTCTCTACAAGTTTTATATTGGGGTAACGCTCTAAAAAATCTGCACACTGCATAAGGGCCATAGGGTGCGAATTAACCTCGGTTATCTCCTCTATCTTTACTCCGGGCAGCGCAACTAACGAGTGCGAAATCCTGAGTTTGTATTCTCCAACAATAACAAGGTCGTTTTCGCGTATAAGTCTGTAGTTTTGCAGAATGCTGCCGGCTATGGTATTCTCTATTGCCATCATGGCAAGTATGGAGCTATCTGAAGCTACCAGATTTGCAAGCCCTTTGAATGTGTCACAGTCTATTGTCTCTACACAGTCTCCCTTAAAAAATTCCCTGGCGGCAATATAATGGTTGCAGCCTCCTATCCCCTGTATGGCAACTTTACGGTTCATTCTCTATCTGTATAAAAAAAAGCTCCCGCCCAAAAGGCAGGAGCAATGGTAATAATCAATGTATTAATTTTACTATGACGTACATATCAGACTCCTGCCTTTACCTTTTGCTAAAGTAAAAGTAATAGAAATATGAATATGTAAATCGTTGTTGTCCCATGTTTCAAATTGTAAGTACAAAAGTATAAAAAAAAATATTACGCTGTTCGATATTCGTAAAAAAATGATAATAATTTATAAATTTGTGTGTGTATTTAAAATAGTAAGCAGTGAGTAATATACATATACATAGCGCATTAAGCGGTGTTACCTCCCTATTGGAAGGGGATGTGTACGTGGTTATGGATAACAATCTAAAACATCTGTCGGGATATTTTAATAAATGTAATATAATATTTACAGAAACATCGGAACAGTTAAAGACCCTGCAGAGCGTATCCAACATTGCCTGCAGGCTGTTGGAGAGCGGCGCAGACCGTAACGCATTTATCATTGGAGTTGGAGGTGGAATAACTACAGATGTAACAGGTTTTGTTGCATCTATCTATAAACGTGGGGTAAAATTTGCTTTTGTGCCAACCACACTGCTTGCTCAGGTAGATGCCTCGATAGGCGGTAAAAACGGCGTTAATTTAGAGTCGTACAAAAATATATTGGGAGTCATAAACCAACCTCAGTGGGTGTATATATGTGCCGAAGTGCTTAGAAGTCTGAGCCCTGCTGAGTTTAGAGCGGGCGTTGCCGAGGTCCTTAAGACTTTTATACTCTTTGATAAGGAGTATTATAAAAAGGCGGTAGATTATTTTACAGAAACAGAGGAGTATTTGCAGAAAAACGGTTCTTATCTGTGCGGCGAAAATCTCAACAAATTTTATAAAGAGGAGGTGCTGTTAGATATTATAGGCCGTTGTGCAGAATACAAGAGCGGAGTTGTTAAAAGAGACGAATTTGAAAGAGGGGAGAGGCGTCTGCTCAATTTGGGACACACATTTGCCCACTCTATAGAGAAGGTGTGCTCCAATCTCACTGACTATTTCCCAATCATGCACGGAGAGGCTGTTGCCATTGGTATGGTAATGGCTGCAAAAATTGCTGTAAAATATTTTAAGACCGACGGAGCTTTTGCCCGTAGGCTGGTTAATGATATTACCCGGTGCGGATTGCCCGTAAAAGTGCCTTGCAGCAGAGCCGGAGAGCCTATTCCGGTAAAAGAACTTACCGATGCCCTTAAAAAGGATAAAAAAGTTGCGGGAGATGCCATACACTTTATATTGCCAAAGGATGTGGCAGATGTTGTGGATGTTCTTATTTCATTAAAAGATGTGGAGGAATTGTGCAATGATTTGTGTGAGTGTTAAAGAAAACAGTCTCGAAAAGTGTTTGGAGATATTCAAAAACGCCCCTATGGTAGAATTGAGGGCCGATTTGTGCAGACTTACATTGCCGCAGCTCGAGAAAGCTGTGGCTTCTCATCCAAACCTTCTTATTACGTGCAGGATTGCAAACAGTTCAGAAGAGTTTGCTCGTGAACAGATAATAACGGCAATACGCAAAGGGGCAAAATATGTAGATGTGGAGGTTGAGGCCCCTGTGGATTTTTTAGAATATGTAAAGGTATATGCTCAGGTAAATGGGGCAAAACTTATAATATCATACCATGATTTTAACGGTACGCCCTCTTTTGAGGAGCTTGAGCAGATTGCCGATGTGTGCAAACGCAAGGGGGCCGATATAGTAAAGATTGTAACCACTGCCCGCAATATCTCGGATGCTGTACGTACTCTCTCTCTGTATAAGACCGAAGGGTGGGCAAAGGAGTTTAGAACAAATAATTATTCACCGGAGAAAGATGTAAAACTGTTAGCGTTTTCTATGGGAGAGGCCGGTAAATTCAGCCGTTATCTCTCTCTTAAATTGGGCGCACCCTATACATATTGCTCCTTTGGCTCGGATAACTCCACAGCTCCAGGACAGTATACAATGTCTGAGATGCGAGCTCTTTTAGAGGAGGGAAACCAAAGACTCGGGTACAAGCTCTCTAATACGCAAACCTCCATTCCCTGTTCAAAAAGCGTTGCCCAGCGTGCTCTTTTGGCCGCAGCGTTTGCCAAGGGAGAGAGTGTTCTTTCAAATTTTGAACTTTGCAATGATATAAGCGGGGCTGTTGAGGTTATAAAGCAGTTCGGATGCGAAGTGTCGTACAGAGGAGAAAATGAGCTTATGGTAAAGAGTGCGGGGGCAGATGCCATTATGCAGAGACTTGCGGAGCAGTCGGGCGGTGTAAAGATAACGGTAGGAGAATCGGGATTGCTTACTCGTCTTCTTATACCGTTTGCAGCCTGTCTGTCGGGTTATAAAGAGGGAATGGAGATAGAAATTTCGGGGCATGGAAGCATTCTCGGACGCAATCTAAAGGGGGCTTGTATGGCTGTTGAACAGGCCGGTGCAGAGTGTGTTGCTAAAAATGGCGGCTATCTTCCGTTTAAAATAAGCGGAGGGGTAAAAAAACAGAGAATAAAGATAGACGGTAGCGAGAGTTCGCAAACTGTTTCAGGCTTTCTTATGATGCTCCCTCTGTTGCCGTACAATACTGTTCTTCAGACAGAAAATCCGGCGAGTATCCCATATATAGAGCTTACGGTAAAGGTGTTGGAGAATTTTGGAATAGAGATAATGCGGGAGCGGATGTCGGACGGTACTCTTGTATTTTATATAGAGGGAGGTCAGGAGTATTCTCCATGCAATCTCTATATGGAACCAGACTGGAGCTCTGCGGCTTTTTTTGCTGTGGCTTATGCAATCTCCTCTATGATAGATAATAAAACCGGCAATCTCTCCGGAGCTTTGGAACAAAAATATATGTTGTTGGATATGCCTTTGGGTACAGCTCAGGCAGATGAGGCTGTGTTGGATGTTCTTAAACTCGCAGGAGCGGAGATAAAAGCTGTTCCGTCGGGACAATACTATAATATACAGATTAGTGCTTCCGATTCACTTGATGCCTTTGAATTTGATGCCACCGATGCTCCTGATTTATTCCCGATAATTGCAGTATTGGCCTCTTTCTGTAAAGGGCGTTCTACAATAAAAGGGGTAAACAGATTGCTGCAGAAGGAGAGCAACAGGGCAGAGAGTATTTTTACGGAGTTTGTAACAATAGGAGCAGATATAGAGATAGAGGATGATTATATGTATATAAACGGGGTGGAGTGCCTGCATGGGGGAAATGTTCACAGTCACAACGACCACCGTATAGCAATGAGCTTGATAGTTGCCTCATTGTTTGCCCGCGGACCTCTGTTTTTAGATGATATAAAGTGTATAGACAAATCTTTTCCCTCTTTTATAAAACATTTGACAGACAAACAATAATATAAACGCCACATTGTTGGATATTACAGAATTATGAACAGTTACGGTAAAAAATTCAGACTTTCCATTTTTGGAGAATCGCATGGAGAGCTTATAGGAGTTGTAATTGACGGGGTAAAAGCGGGAATACCGCTTTCGCAAGATGATTTTCTTGCAGATTTGGCACGTCGTAAAAGCGGGGCTAAAGGTACTACTCCTCGCAAAGAGTCTGATTTTCCGGAGATTGTAAGCGGTCTGTTTAACGGATTTACAACCGGAGCACCGCTTACGGTGGTATTCCGCAATACCAATACACGCTCAAAAGATTACTCATTGTTCAGAGATATTCCTCGTCCGGGTCATGCCGATTTTGTTGCCGATAAAAAGTTTGCATCGTTTAATGATATACGTGGCGGAGGCCATTTCTCGGGACGTATAACCCTTTGCCTTGTTGCAGCCGGTACCATTGCCAAAAAGATGATAGCCCCTATAGAAACAAATGCTTATGTAACCGAAATAGGCGGTGTTTCATCTGTAAACTCGGCAGAGTGGGAGCATCTTATAGATACCGCCATGGCTGAGGGTGATTCAATAGGAGGAATAATAGAGTGCGTATGCAGTAATGTGCCTGTTGGTTTGGGTGAGCCGTTTTTTGATTCGCTTGAATCTGAAATAGCCCATCTGGCTTTCTCTATTCCTGCTGTAAGGGGTATAGAGTTTGGAGATGGCTTTAGAGCTGCAGGAATGAAGGGGTCGCAGCATAATGACTGTTTTATAAACGGAGAGGGAAAAACTGCAACAAATGGTGCGGGCGGAATAAACGGTGGAATAACAAACGGCAACCCTGTTATCTTTAGAATTGCCGTAAAACCAACTGCCAGTATAAGTAAAGAGCAGACTTCGTTTAATTTTGCAGAGGGAAAAATGGAGACGTTCTCGGTAAAAGGACGTCACGATGCCTGCATTGCGTTGAGATGTCCGGTAATTGTAGAGGCCGTGGCGGCAATAGCCTTGGCTAATCTCTCCAATTGAGTATCTTAAAACATCTTCTGTATATCTTCGAGCATGTACCACATGTCGTCATCTATACTTTGTCCGTAGCTTCGTGAGTTGCAGAGTATTGTTCCGTTTACTCCTTTTTTGCCACGGGCCCATATTGTGCATACGCCGGCAAGCGTGCCTCCGTGATATGTGGTCCAATCGGAGATATAAGGGTAATTGGTTCGCCATCCTAAAGCATATCTGTTCCAAGGGTCTCCGTCGGGTTCTGTTATATTATCCAAAGGGGTATACATGAGATCCAGAGTCTCTCTCTTTAACATATCGGGAACTTTTGTGCCGTAATCTATATAGCTCATGAGCTTCATGAGTTCCGGTGTAGAGGCAATCATTCCACCGGCCGCCTTTGAAAGCTCCATATCGTTTGCATAAGGATTTTTACCATCTTGTCCGTAGTATTGACACTCGTTCTCCCTGCGCTCGCCCAAGCTGTTCTTTCCAACAAAAATATTCTCTATTCCGGCTTTTGAATGTACCTCTTCTTTAAGGAATGTCTCATAATCTTTACCCGACAGAACCTCTATAATTTTGCCTAAAATGCAGAAGTTTAGATTGTTGTAATCGAAGGTGGTGCCGGGAGAGTATGTTGGAGCTACGGTTTTTGCATACTTTGCTATGCGTTCGTCTAATGTTGTTGATTCTGAAGTGTATATAGGGTCGGAAGACCACCCGCTTGTGTGAGAAAGAAGGTGTTTTATCTTAATTGCCTTTACCAAAGGGTGTATATCTGTACCAAATTCTTTCTCCAATACTCCACCCTTTCCAAATACATAATCTTCTACTGTAAGAAGGCCTTTTTCGTATAGGGTCATTATTGCAAGGGCTGTTTGCTGTTTTGACATACTGGCCAGGCGGAAAAGTGTGTTTGGGGTAACTCTCTGTTTGGTCTCCTTTACGGCAAATCCGTATCCTGCAGAGTAGACAATCTCTTCATCCTTGCTTACAGATAGCGAAACACCTGGAATTTCGTGCTTTATCATAAAAGAATAGACCATGTTGTCTATTTGGGAAATGCCATTCTTTGCAAGAAGAGTGTATGTTCTTGAGAGACCGCTCTCGGAGGTAACCACAACATTTGATGTGTTTGAAATATCTACCTCTGTTTTGCCGCTCTCTACGGGTTGTCCGTTAATTGTAACGCTTGCCCCGTCTGCTACTTTAAAAGTTGGAACTGCATGCGTGAGGCTCATCTCGTTTGGGACGGTAATGTATATAAGCTCTCTGTTGCTTATGCTTGTTACATTAGATGCAAGCCCTTCGTTGTTGCTTTGTGAAAACATAAAGTTGCTCAATGTTGTATTGTTGGCATCCGGATTTTCCACTATATCATCACCGGAGCCGGAACAGCTTGCAAATAGAAAAGATATTGCGGTAATAGCAATAAAAAACTTTGTGAAAAAGTAGAATTGGCGTTTCATTACAGTCTGTTTAGGCGGTTGCTTTTTTAGAAGTATCTAAGTGTCTGCAAATTTATATAAAGTTTCAATATCTGAATAAGGAATCTTGTTTAATCATATTTAAGAAATGCAGGTTGTATAACCAAAAGTGTTAATTGTATGGTTAAAAGTATTAATTGTATTTAAAATATGTATTCTTATAATACTTTATTAATAATTGCAATATTTTTTTAACGCAAGTGATATCAGTATTTATAATATTGTTTATATTTGTGTAATGTCTTGGATGCAGCTCGCATTCAGGTCTATTTTATAAAAATTTAATGGGGTATATGGAATTCAATATAGACAAAAAACTGCATTCGTTAGAGGATGTGGAGATGCTGCTAAAAGATGAAACCGTGCTTGTGCTCGGGAATGAGGCTAAGGAGAGAATTGTTAAATGCCGTGCCTATCTCGACGATAGAATGAAAAGCCAGAAAGAGCCGATTTACGGAATTACAACCGGGTTCGGTTCTTTATGTAATGTCTCCATAGGTGAAGAAGATTTGAGTGCGTTGCAGAAAAATCTTGTAATGTCGCACGCCTGTTCTTTGGGAGATGAAGTGCCGCAAGAGATAGTTCGCCTTATGATTGCTTTTAAAGTAAAATCCCTCTCTTACGGATATTCGGGAGTAAGGCTTGAGACAGTTCAGCGTCTTGTTGATTTCTTTAATAACGGAGTTCTTCCGGTTGTTTACCAATTAGGTTCTTTAGGTGCTTCGGGCGATTTGGCTCCGCTTGCAAACATGTGTCTTCCGTTACTTGGCCTTGGAGAGGTAAACTATAAGGGAAAAAGATACCCTTCGTCAGAAATAAATGCAAAATTCGGATGGGAGCCTCTTGTGCTTGCTTCTAAAGAGGGCCTTGCATTGCTTAACGGAACACAATTCATGCTTTCGTTTGCAATGTATAATCTGTATAAATCAAGAAAACTTATCTCTTTGGCAGATAAGATTGCAGCTCTCTCATTAGATGCCTATGACGGGCGCATAGAACCTTTTACTCCAGGTGTGCATGCCGTAAGACCTCATTCGGGACAGATGGAGACAGCCCGCAATATACTCGAATATATAGATGGAAGCCAGATTATAAAACAGCGTAAACAACATGTGCAAGATCCTTACTCTTTCCGCTGTGTTCCGCAAGTTCATGGAGCAGTAAAGGATGCTGTACACAATATCGAACATATTTTTGTTACCGAACTCAATAGTGCTACAGATAATCCTACCGTTTTGCCGGATGAAGATGCAATCATTTCTGCTGGTAATTTCCATGGAGAGCCGCTTGCCCTCAATCTCGATTTTCTCTCTATAGCAATGGCTGAGATTGGCAGCATATCGGAGCGTAGAACATATCAGCTTATAAGCGGAAAACGCGGTCTCCCTTCATTCCTTGTTGCCAAGCCGGGTCTCAATTCGGGTTTCATGATTCCGCAATATGCGGCGGCCGGCATAGTGAGCCAGAACAAACAGCTGGCAACACCGGCTTCTGTAGATACAATAGATTCTTCTCAAGGACAGGAAGACCATGTGAGTATGGGTGCGAATGCCGCTACAAAATGCTGGCGTATTGTAAATAACGTAGAGCGCATACTTGCAATAGAACTTATGAATGCGGCTCAGGCTCTTGAGTTCCGCCGGCCGCTTAAAACTTCGCCTGTATTGGAAGATTTTGTAGAGTGTTACAGAAAATATGTGAACTTTATAGAGCAGGACGAGGTAATGTATGAGCATATAAACAACTCGGTGGAATTTCTGCGTAGCTGTTATTAATGTAAATCTGTAATAATTTAATATATGACTCCTCACAAGTTGTTGATAACAAACATAAAGGAACTGTTGCAGGCAGGAGAAGATATTTCTCTTAAAAAGGGACGGGAGATGGCAGAAATTGCCTCTGTAAAAAATGCCTTTGTGTATATAGAAAACGGAAAAATTGCCGAATATGGAGGCATGGATCGGATGCCTCGGGATATTAAAGATTTGTACTTATGTATAAAAGGGGGCGATCCTCACGTGGCAGAAGATGTAGAGATTATAGATGCCACAGGCAAGACTGTTTTTCCGGCTTTTTGTGATTCGCATACCCATCTTGTATATGCAGGTAGCAGAGAGCGTGAATTTGTAGATAAAATAAACGGACTCAGTTATCAGCAGATTGCCGCAAACGGAGGAGGTATACTCAATTCTGCAAAACTGCTCCAAAATACATCTGAAGAGGCTTTGTATGAGAGCGCATTGGCAAGAGTAAGAGAGATTATATCTGGAGGTACCGGTGCGGTGGAGATAAAAAGCGGATACGGGCTTACTCCGGAGAGCGAAATAAAGATGCTGAGGGTTGCCAAACGAATTAAAGAGAATACACCGCTGTCTGTAAAGACAACTTTTTTGGGCGCTCATGCCGTTCCGGCTTTATATTCGGGAAATAGAGAGGGGTATGTTGATGAGATTATAAATACAATGATACCTATGGTTGCGGCAGAGGACCTTGCAGATTATATAGATGTTTTCTGCGAAGACGGTTTCTTTACCGTAGAGGATACAGACAGAATCCTCAATGCCGGACTAAAATATGGAATGAGGGCAAAAGTGCATGCCAATCAGATGGGATTGTCGGGAGGAGTTCTGATTGGTGTAAAATACGGAGCTATTAGTGTAGACCATTTGGAGAGCATTGGCGATGCCGAAATAGAAGCGTTGCGCAATTCAGATACCATAGCCACAATGCTGCCGGGTGCAACATTCTTCTTGAATATGGAGTATTCACCGGCCAGAAAACTTATAGATAACGGTATTCCGCTTGCGTTGGCAACAAATTACAATCCCGGTTCGTGTCCAAGCGGAAGCATGCAGTTTGAAATGGCATTGGCCTGCATAAAAATGAAACTTACTCCGCAAGAGGCTTTGAATGCCTGTACAATAAACGGAGCATACGCAATGGGGGTAGAGAGCGAATTAGGCTCAATAACCAAGGGTAAAACGGCCAATCTTGTAATAACCAAAGAGATAGATTCTTATTATCTTATTCCTTACGCATTTACAACACCTTTTATAGATAAAATGATTTTAAACGGACAAATAATAAATTAAACATCAAATATTATGGGAAATCAGATTCACAATACATTTTATACACCGCTTGGTTTGGTTTATGTGGAACACCTCGCTCACGGATCTCTCCATTTTGATTGGGAAGGGATGCATATTTATGTAGACCCTTATAGCGATTGTTATGATTTTTCTAAAATGAAGAAAGCAGATTTGATTCTTCTTACTCATGCCCATACAGATCATTACGATTGCAAGGCAATAAAGGATATAGCAACCCCCAATACAGAGTTTGTAATAAGCAAGGGAGTTGAGACCTGCATAAAACATGACCTTACCAAAAAGGGACTCGATCTCAATAATAACGAGTGGAATGTAGACCCTTCTACAAACCTCGAGAATATGCTCAAAACAGTTGGTCTGCTCAAAAATTGCACTGTAATAACACTCGAGAACGGTGCGAGCGTAAGGCTTAAAGGTATTGAAATTACCGCGACTGCGGCATATAATGTAGAGAACAAACGTGATAACGGGCATCCGTTTCATATAAAAGGTGAGGGTAACGGTTATCTTCTTAATATGGGCGGCTTTAAAATTTATATTGCCGGAGATACCGAACTTGTGCCTGAAATGGAAGTTGCAAAAGGAGCTGATATCGCTTTCTTACCTAAGAACCAGCCTTATACATTATCTGATGAGAAGTTTGTTGAGGCTGCAAATCTTATTATGCCAAAGAATCTCTACCCTATACACTACTTTGAACTTGACCCGTCAAAACTTGTAGGATTGGCAACAGGAATATGTTTGTATGTAAACGGAAAACCTTATAAATCGTAATAGAGATTTTTTAATAATTACAATTAAAATTTTTACAATGCATAAGATAATAGAGTGCGTGCCTAATTTTAGCGAAGGCCGCAATATGGAGAATATAAAACAGATTACAGATGAGGTAGAGGGCGTAGATGGCGTAAAATTGTTGAATGTAGATCCGGGAGCTGCCACCAACAGAACGGTTGTAACCTTTGTAGGAGAACCGGAGGCTGTTATTGAGGCTGCATTCAGGGCAATAAAAAAGGCCGCTGAGGTAATAGATATGCGTAATCATCATGGAGAGCATCCGCGTATTGGTGCAACCGATGTGTGTCCGCTTATTCCAATTGCAAATGTTACAATGCAGGAGTGTGCAGAGTATGCACGCAAATTGGCAGAGAGAGTTGGTAAAGAGGCCGGTATTCCTGTGTATTGTTATGAGGCGGCTGCTTTCTCTGCAGAGCGCAGGAATCTTGCTGTTTGCAGAGCCGGAGAGTATGAGGGTATTAAGAAAAAACTGTCGGACCCAAATTGGAAACCTGATTTTGGACCATGTGAATATAATGAGAATATTGCACGTACAGGTATTTCGGTAATAGGAGCCAGGGATTTTTTGGTGGCAATAAACTTTAATCTTAATACTACCTCTACACGCAGGGCTAATGCAATAGCTTTTGATGTGCGTGAAAAGGGACGTAAAATGCGCGAGGGCGGAAAACTTACCGGAAAAGTGCTTGTAGATGAGGCCGGCAACGAAATGTGGCAACCGGGAACTCTTAAAGGGTGCAAGGCTATAGGCTGGTATATAAAAGAGTACGGCATAGCGCAGGTTTCAATGAATGTTACCGATATAAATACTACTCCGGTTCATATTGCGTTTGATGAGGTATGTGCAAAGGCTTCGGCTCGCGGACTAAGGGTAACAGGCTCTGAACTTGTTGGTCTTGTTCCTAAAAAGGTGCTTTTGGATGCGGGTAAATATTATCTTGCCAAACAGCAACGCTCATTGGGTATTCCTGAAGAGGAGATAATAAGGATTGCCGTAAAATCTATGGGATTAGATGATCTTAAGCCTTTTGACCCAAAAGAAAAGGTTATAGAGTTCCTTATGGAGAGCGGAAATACTGCGGAGAAATTAGTTGATATGACCTGTACCGGTTTTGCAAATGAGACGGCAAGCGAGTCTCCTGCTCCCGGTGGCGGTTCTATTTCTGCCTATTGCGGAGCCTTGGGAGCGGCATTGGGAACAATGGTAGCCAATCTTTCTGCCCACAAACCGGGTTGGGATGATAAATGGGAATACTTCTCTGATTGGGCTGTAAAAGGCCAACAGATAAAAGATACTCTGTTGCATTTAGTAGATGAAGATACAGTTTCGTTCAATAGAATAATGGAGGCTTTTGGTTTGCCTAAAACTACCGAAGCCGAGAAAGAAGCCCGCAAGAGAGCCATTCAGGAGGCTACAATCTATGCAGCACAGGTTCCATATAAAACAATGGAGGCCGCTTTCTCTGCATACGAGGTTATTGAGGCAATGGTCAATGACGGAAATCCAAACTCTATAACCGATGCCGGTGTTGGCGCACTCTGCGTAAGAACTGCTGTTTACGGAGCATATATGAATGTTATGATAAATGCAGCAAGCATTGCAGACGGTGATATAGCTTTGGAGTTAAAGTCAAAAGCATCGGGATTGCTTGCAAAATCAGAGGCAAAAGAGAAGGAGCTATTGGCAAAAGTAGAGGCTTCAATTGCCTGATAGCCTAATAAATATACAAAAGTATACAGGTTTGTTGCAATTAGCCGGGGCGGATTACGGTCTGTCTCCCGGCTTTTGTTTAATGGATAAAAGAGAGATTTTTTATCATATATACGTTATTTTGGGCAGTGCATTCAAAAAAAATGGTAACTTTGGCAAAATTTGCCCGGCTTTAAATAATTTAATAATAACAGCATTTAAAAATGCAGAAATTCGATTATATAGTTGTAGGAAGCGGACTTGCAGGGTTATACGCTGCCTATAAGGCCTCATTCAAAGGAAATGTGGCCGTTGTTACCAAATCGTTTGTAAGAGAGAGCAATTCATTTAATGCTCAAGGCGGTATAGCTGCCGTAACGTCTTTAGAAGATAATCCCGAAATACATAAATCAGATACCCTTGTTGCCGGCAGAGGCCTTTGTGAAGATTCTGCTGTGGATGTTCTTGTAAATGAAGGCCCCGATAGAATAGCGGAGATTATTGCCGAGGGCATGGAGTTTGACAAGGAGAACGGCTCTTTGGCTCTTGGCCTTGAAGGTGGTCATCATAAGAGAAGGATTCTTCATGCAGGAGGAGATTCTACAGGACGTTGGGTTACAGAGTTTGTAATTTCAAAGGTTATAGGGAGAGATAATATAAAGGTATTCGAGAATACGTCGTTGCTCGATTTGCTTATTGCCAACGGTGTGTGTTATGGTGTACGCTGTTGGAGTGAGAATAAAGAGCTGTTAAAAGCCATCGAGGAGCCGGAGAGCGGAGAAAATGATAATAGTAACGGTGCTGAGGTTTTGCTGTATGCAAATCATGTATTCCTTACCTCGGGCGGAACTTCTGCCATTTATGAACGTACTACCAATCCTCAGACAACCGTAGGCGATGGTCTGGCTATTGCATACAAGGCGGGATGCCGCATTATAGATATGGAATTTATTCAGTTCCACCCGTCGGGACTATATATAAAGGATTCACAAAAGGCGTTTCTTATAAGTGAGGCCGTGAGGGGAGAGGGGGCATATCTTTATGGAAAGGATGGCAAACGCTTTATGGTTCCTATTCACGAACTTGCCGAATTGGCGCCACGGGATATAGTGGCACGTTCTATATACAAACAGATGAAAAAAGATGGCATGCCATACGTTATGCTCTCTTTAAAACATTTGGATTCAGAAAAGATACTTAAAAGATTTCCGGGTATAAATGCAAAATGCAGTGAGTTTGGCTATAATCTTACAAATGAGATTCCGGTTGCTCCTGCCGCGCATTATACTGTGGGCGGAGTGGCGTCTAACCTTAACGGACGTACAGATATAAAACGTCTGTATGTTTGCGGAGAGATTGCCGCTACCGGCATTATGGGGGCAAACAGGTTGGCCTCCAATTCATTGATTGAGTGTTTGGTGTTCGCAAACAGGGCTGTGGAAGATTCTGTAAAGGAGGGGGCTGTAAAGGATATTCCTGTATTTGAAAAAGAGTATTACAAAGATGATTCAAAATTGCAGGATTATCTGCAGCTTAAAGAGCGCGTATCAAAGATAATGAACGAATATGCGGGTATTGTAAGAAGGGAAGAGTGGCTTAAAGAGGGACTCGAAAAGATAGAGGAGTTAGGGGCAGAGCTTATGACTTCGCGGAATGCTGTTGTTGGAGCTTCGGTAAAAGAGTTTTATGAAGATGCCTCTTGGAGACTTCTTATAGTTGCTTCTCTTATTATGAATCCGGCTTTGCTCAGGAAAGAGAGCAGGGGTGGACATTACAGAGAAGATTATCCGTGTGCGAGCGAAGATTTTGCCGTTCACTCTGTGCAGCAGATAGGAAAGGAAATCACAACTGCTCCGGTTAATGGCGGGTATCTTAATTTTTAACAGGTATAAGGTTAAAGTAATCAAATAAGATTAATGTAATTATATATGCAATATAAAAATTTGATAGACAAACTAATTGATCTTGCTCTTGAAGAGGATATCAATACAGGAGATATTACAACAGAATCAATTATTCCGGAATCGATGAATGCCGTAGCAACAATGACTGCCAAACAGGAGGGTGTTGTTTCTGGCCTTGAAATAGTAAAGATGGTTTTTGAGAGGTTTCAGAAAGATGTTGTCTTTACGCCTTATTTTAATAACGGTGATTTTGTAGAGAAAGGAGATGTAATCCTTAAGGTTGAGGCCTCTTACCCTACTTTGTTGAGGGGCGAGCGTCTCTCTTTGAATATTTTTCAGAGAATGTGCGGTATAGCAACCGAAACAAGTAAATATGTAAAAGAGTTAAAAGGTTTTAATACTCAGCTGCTTGATACAAGAAAAACCGCTCCGGGCCTAAGGGTTCTCGATAAAATGGCAGTAAAGGATGGCGGTGGAACAAATCACCGTATGGGACTTTACGATATGGCTATGATTAAAGATAACCATATAAAAATGGCCGGTGGAATTACAAAAGCCGTTGAACAGGTTAGAAGCCGCATTCCTTCAACCATAAAAATAGAAGTCGAGACCACAAACCTTGCAGAGGTAAATGAAGCCATTGCAGCCGGAGCCGATATAATTATGCTTGATAATATGGGCAATGAGGCTATGGCAGAGGCTGTGGCTGTAATAAAAGGCTCAGGCAAAGGGATAAAGACAGAGGCTTCCGGTAACATGAGTATTCCGCGTCTTAAGGAGGTTGCTGCTACAGGAGTTGATTTTATAAGTGTTGGCGCGCTCACCCATACCGTTAAGGCAATGGATATAAGCATGAACATTCAGGTAGAAAAATAGCGAGGCAGATAAAAAACACCGTTTCAAGTATGACAAAACAGGAACTTATCCAAAAGATAGAGCAACTAAAGAGAGAGAAAAATGCAATAGTTCTCGCACATTATTATTCTAATCCCGATGTTCAGGATATTGCAGATTTTCTTGGTGATTCATTGGAACTTTCGCGCAAGGCCGGAACAACAGATGCGAGCATTATAGTCTTTGCCGGCGTGCATTTTATGGCCGAGACGGCGGCTCTGATTTCTCCCAATAAAAAGGTACTTGTTCCTGCCTTAGGTGCAGGTTGTTCTTTGGCAGATTGCGTAAACGGAGAGGCTCTTGCCACCTGGAAAAAGGAGAATCCGCAGGGCATTATAGTAAGCTATGTAAACACTACGGCCGAGGTAAAATATCACACCGATATATGTTGTACAAGCGCAAACGCCATATCTGTTGTAAAGAGTCTGCCTGCAGATGCAAAGGTCTATTTTGTTCCCGACAGGAATCTTGGAGGACATATCTCTAAAATAACAGGCCGCAAGATGGAGCTTTATAACGGATGTTGCAAGGTGCATGATAAAATAACATCAAAGATGATATTGGATATGGCATTAAAATATCCACAGGCCGATATACTTATTCATCCCGAAGCCCCATGCTCAAGCGACGAGGCTGTACTAAATCATCCTAATTGTTACATGTATTCTACTTCCGGCATTCTTAAGCATGCGGCCGAGAGCTCTAAAAAACAATTTGTTATTGCAACGGAAATTGGAACACTCCATAAATTGAGAAAAGACAATCCGGGCAAAGAGTTCATACCTGTTTCGGAAGAGATAGTATGCAATTATATGAAACTTGCCACGTTAGAGAGCGTTTATGAGGCTTTATGCAATGAAAAGTATGAAGTTACGATTACACCGGAAATAGCAGAAAGGGCATTGCAGCCTATAAAACGAATGTTGGGCTAATTGCCTGAATTGTATAAAGATCAAATAAAATAACACAGAGGAGAGATTACTCTAAAAGTAAATTTCTTCTCTGTGTTATTTTATTGCGTAAACCTAATAAAGATAATAAGGCCGGCTAAGTTTTGCTTTAGCCGGCCCGATTATTTTTATCGGTTGCCCGATAAATTTTTTAGCGTAGTACAATTACTCTTGTGCAGCCAATTTCTTGTAAGAATTGTAGCGTTGTTTAGCAAATTCTTCTGTAAGACCGAACAATTCTCCTGCCTCTTTAGGGAAGGTCTTGAGAAGTGAAGCGTATCTTACCTCGCCTTTGATAAAGTCTTGGAATTTGCTCCAATCCGGCTCTTTGCTGTCGAGAGTAAACGGATTCTTGCCCTCTGCCTCAAGTGCTGGGTTAAATCTGTAAAGATGCCAGTAACCGCACTCTACTGCAGATTTCTCCTCTCTCTGGCTCTTGCCCATTCCGGCTTTAAGACCATGGTTAATACAAGGAGCGTATGCAATAATCAATGATGGACCATCGTATGCCTCAGCCTCTTTAAGAGCGTTAAAGAACTGAGCCTGGTTAGAACCCATAGCAACCTGAGCAACGTAAACATAACCGTAGCTCATAGCCATCATACCAAGGTCTTTCTTACGTATTTTCTTACCAGAAGTGGCAAATTTAGCAACAGCACCTGCAGGAGTAGATTTAGAAGATTGTCCACCGGTATTTGAGTAAACCTCGGTATCAACAACCAATACATTTACATTCTCTCCCGATGCAAGTACGTGATCCAATCCACCGTATCCTATATCGTAAGCCCAACCGTCTCCGCCAATAATCCACTGGCTTCTTGCAGCTATAAGGTCTTTATGCTCAAGGATTGCCTTGCATATATCACAGTTGCACTCTTCCATCATAGGAACAAGTTTATCTGCAATCTCTCTTGTTTTGGCAGCATCTTTTCTGTTGCCCAACCACTCAGCAAACAATGCTTTCATCTCTGCAGAGCAGTCTGCGCAATCCATTCCCTTAGCCATAAGCTCAGCAACAGTGTCGCGAAGTCTCTCGGTAGCTACTTTCATACCGAGTCCGAACTCTGCATTATCCTCAAATAATGAGTTTGCCCATGCCGGACCTCTACCGTTTTTATCTTTGCAATAAGGAGAAGCAGGGAACGAACCGCTATAGATAGAAGAACATCCTGTTGCATTTGCAACCATCATTCTGTCTCCGAACAATTGTGAAATTGCTTTTACGTATGGAGTTTCACCGCAACCGGCACATGCTCCAGAGAACTCAAACAATGGTTGTGAGAACTGAGAATTCTTAACATTCTGGGTCTTGGCAACAACTGAATCTTTGTAGCCTACATTTGTATGCATGTAGTCGAAGTTTGCCTGCTCAACCTCTTGAGTAGCTGCCGGAGCCATAACAAGAGCCTTGGTCTTGGCAGGACATACATCGGCACAGTTACCGCAACCTGTACAGTCTGCCGGATCTACCTGCATTGTAAAGTAGTAATCTTTCAAAGGACCGTTTCCTTTTACTTTCTTTACAGTCTCAGGAGCTTTTGCAGCCTCTTCTTCTGTCATAAGGAACGGACGGATAGCAGCGTGAGGACATACAAATGAACATTGGTTACATTGTATACAGTTCTCAGGATTCCACTCAGGAACATGTGTTGCAATACCGCGTTTCTCAAAAGCTGCAGTACCTGCAGGAATAACACCGTCTGCCATATCCTTGAATGCGCTTACAGGAAGATCGTTTCCACACTGTGCATTAACAACGTCTGCTACAGTTCTTACCCATTCAGGAGCAAGGCGTTTGTATGAATCCGGAACAAATTTGTGAGAAGCCGAAATGTTCTTCCACTCGTAAGGAATCTCAACTTTAATATACTCTGCGCCTCTGTCTACAGCTGCGTAGTTCATCTTTACAATGTTTTCACCTTTCTTACCGTAGCTCTTATCAATAGCATGTTTCATCTCTGCAACAGCTTTCTCGTAAGGGATGATGTCTGCTATCTTAAAGAATGCAGATTGAAGGATAGTGTTTGTTCTGTTGCCCAAACCAATCTCCTCAGCAATCTTAGTAGCGTTGATAATGTAGAAATTGAGGTTCTTTGATGCAATCTGATATTTAACAAAATCAGGAATGCGTTTAAGAGTCTCCTCTGTATCCCACAAACTGTTCAAAAGGAAAGTACCGTTTTTCTTGATACCTCTCAATACATCATATTTTGTAAGGTATGACGGAACGTGACAAGCTACAAAATCAGGAGTTGAAACAAGATATGGAGAAGTTATAGGGGCATCACCGAAACGAAGGTGAGAACAGGTATATCCGCCTGATTTCTTTGAGTCATAGTCAAAGTAAGCCTGACAGTATTTAGGAGTACTTCCACCTATAATTTTAATTGTATTCTTGTTTGCACCTACAGTACCGTCTGAACCCAAACCGTAGAATTTGCACTCGTAGGTACCTGCTTTTGCAAGGCTTATCTCTTCTCTCATAGGGAGAGATTTGAAAGTAACGTCATCTACGATACCTATAGTAAAGTCATTCTTAACCTCTTTTGCTTTAAGGTTGTCGTAAACAGAAAGAATTTGTGCAGGGCTGGTGTCTTTTGAAGAAAGACCATATCTACCGCCCACAACTTTAATGTTAAGGCCTAACTCGGCAACAGCTGCTTTAATGTCGGTGTAAAGAGGCTCGCCAACTGCACCCGGCTCTTTTGTTCTGTCGAGAACTGCAACTCTTTTTGCAGAAGCAGGAATTACTCTTGCAAAGTATTTAGCAGAGAACGGACGGTATAATCTTACTATTATAACACCGGCTTTCTCTCCTTTTGCAGCGAGATAATCGATGGTTTCTTTAACGGTTTCTGTTACAGAACCCATTGCAATTATAATATTCTCTGCATCCGGAGCTCCGTAATAGTCGAAAGGCAGATAGTGGCGGCCTGTAAGCTCGCTTATTTCGCCCATATATCTTGCAACAATGTCTGGAACGGCATCGTAATAGGTATTGCAAGCCTCTCTGTTCTGGAAATATACGTCTGAGTTCTGGGCAGTTCCTTTGGTTACAGGAGCATTAGGGTTAAGAGCTCTTGCACGGAATTTTGCAAGTGATTTCTCACTTAGCATAGTCTTGAGGTCTTCTGCCTCAATAGCCTCTATTTTCTGGATTTCATGTGAAGTTCTGAAACCGTCAAAGAAGTGAACAAATGGAACAGAAGCCTTAATTGCAGCCAAGTGTGCCACAGCGGCCATATCCATTGCCTCTTGAACGCTGGCAGATGCCAAGAATGCAAAACCGGTCTGTCTTGCAGCCATAACGTCTTGATGGTCTCCGAAAATTGAAAGAGCGTGAGATGCCAATGCCCTTGCCGAAACATGGAAAACTGCAGGAAGCAACTCTCCAGCAATCTTATACATGTTAGGAATCATTAGCAACAAACCTTGCGAAGCGGTAAATGTAGTTGTCAGAGCACCTGCCTGAAGTGAACCGTGAACTGCACCGGCAGCACCACCTTCACTCTGCATCTCTACAACCTTTACTGGTTCTCCGAATATGTTCTTTTTGCCAAAAGCAGACCACTCGTCTACCAACTCTGCCATTGTAGAAGACGGAGTGATAGGGTAGATGGCTGCAACTTCGCTGAACATATAAGCTACATGCGCTGCGGCGTAGTTACCGTCGCAGGTAATAAATTGTTTCTCTTTAGCCATACTGATGTTATTAATTTGAGTTTAAATTATTGATTCTTTTAGTTTTAAGCTAATCTTTGCCCTGTGGCAAAATTTATACGCTTTGCCTTAGACACAAAATTCTCCCAAAATTATAAAATAAATTTCAATGTAGGATTTATTTTTAATAAAAAAGCAATAAAAACAGCAAAGGCAAAATACCTTTTGCAGAGTATTTTTGCCTTTACTGAATATATCTCCTTATCTATGTGTTATTGATGTCCTTCGGTAGATGTTCCCGGTGCAATTTTCTTTATCAGTCCTTGCAATACAGAGCCAGGTCCCAATTCTACAAACAGGTCGGCTCCGTCGGCAACCATATTTTCTACACAATAAGTCCATTTTACCGGAGCTGTAAGTTGTACAAGCAGGTTTTTCTTTATCTCTTGAGGACAAGTGTGAGGTTTTGCATCTACATTCTGATATACAGGACATACAGGTGTTGTGAAAGTAGTATTTTCTATGGCCTCGGCAAGCTCTATGCCGGCAGGTTCCATAAGTGGAGAGTGGAACGCACCTCCTACAGGAAGCGGCAATGCCCTTTTTGCGCCTGCGGCCTTTAAAGCCTCGCATGCTTTCTTTACAGCTTCAACCTCTCCCGAGATAACTACCTGACCTTTGCAGTTGTAGTTTGCGGCAACCACAATACCTTCTGTTACAGATGCGCATGTCTCTTCTATGGTTTTGTCATCTAATCCAAGTACCGCAGCCATTGTAGAGGGTTTTAGCTCGCATGCTTTCTGCATTGCCATTGCCCTTTTTGAAACAAGCACAAGGCCGTCTTCAAAACTCATGGCTTTAGCTGCAACAAGAGCAGAAAATTCGCCCAATGAATGGCCTGCAACCATGTCTGGTTTAAAATCAGGTGTGCATGCGGCCAATATTACGGAGTGCAGAAAAATTGCAGGCTGTGTAACTTTGGTCTGTTTTAGCTCCTCGGCTGTGCCGTTAAACATAATATCTGTTATGCGGAATCCCAAGATTTCGTTTGCTTTTTCAAACATCTCCTTGGCTAAAGGGTTGTTGTTGTACAACTCCTGTCCCATACCTGTAAACTGTGCTCCCTGGCCAGGAAAAACGTATGCTTTCATTTGTAAGTTAATGGATTTAGTTTATATATAATCGAAAAATTTTAAATAATTCGGGTGCAAAGATATATAATTTGAACAAAATACCTAACTTTGCGCCTCTCAATTAAAAAGGCCCTGTAGTTTAAAGGATAGAATATGAGATTCCGGTTCTCAGGGTGGCGGTTCGATTCCGCCCGGGGCTACTCTAAAAAGTCTGTCGGTGTAAATATTAAGCTGTTAGTATAACCTGTGAAAAAATTCCGTTATTAGGTTTTCAGCTATAAAATATCCTTTAATTAATATGTCAAAAAATCCTTTGGAGTATAAAGATTGTGCTGCCGGTGAAACCTGCAGGGCCGGTAATGGCGGATGGTTCGCACTCTCTCCGTTGGTGGTATTTCTGTTGGTTTACCTTGTATCTTCGCTCATTGAGGGCGACTTCTATAAAATTCCTATAGCTTCTGCATTTCTTGTCTCTTCTGTATATGCTGTTGCTATATGCCGCGGGTATACATTGGAGGAGCGAATTTCTCTCTTTTCGCAAGGCGCGGGTAACAGAAATGTTCTGCTTATGATATGGATTTTTATTCTTGCAGGAGCTTTTGCCGCAACTGCCAAGGAGATAGGGGCCATAGATGCAGCTGTAAACCTTACTTTAAAGATATTACCCGGACAGTTTCTTTATGCAGGACTCTTTATTGCCTCATGCTTTATATCAATGGCCATAGGAACAAGCGTTGGAACGATTGTGGCATTGGTGCCGGTAGCTTCGGGCATTGCAACGGAGATAGGGGCATCGGTCTCTTTTATAACCGCCATAGTGGTTGGAGGTTCGTTTTTTGGAGATAATCTTTCATTTATATCGGATACTACAATTGTTGCAACCAAAACTCAAGGATGTTCTATGTCCGACAAGTTTAAGGTCAATTATTCAATAGTGTTTCCGGCAGCGGTAATTGTTGCAATTATATATATAATAAAAGGGAGCGGTGTGGCATTTTTGTTTGAAGCCGAGAGCGTTGATATTTTGCTATTGTTGCCGTATATATCTGTAATAGTATTAGCTATAAGCAGTGTTAATGTTGTTGCTGTATTGGTAACAGGAATATTAATGAATGCCGTAATAGGTTTTGTACTTGGCAAACTTTCATGGGCAGGATGGCTCGCCTCAATGGGTGGCGGAATAGCCGGAATGGGAGACCTTATTATAGTAACGATGTTGGCAGGTGGAATGCTTGAGCTTATAAAGGTGGGAGGCGGTCTCGATTTTATTATACGCAAGATGACCTCCCGTATAGAGGGTAAACGAGGTGCAGAATTTAGTATAGCCGCATTGGTTTCGCTTGCAAATCTCTGTACGGCAAACAATACTATAGCAATTATAACAACAGGCAGAATAGCAAAAGATATAACCGGTAAATATGGGCTCGACCCGCGTAAAAGTGCAAGTATACTTGATACTTTTTCATGTTTGATTCAAGGAATAATTCCTTATGGGGCGCAGATGCTTATGGCTTCCGGACTTGCAGCGGTTTCGGCTGTGTCTATACTTGAATATCTGTACTATCCGTTTGCGATGGGATGTATGGCAATATTGGCAATAATCTTCAGATACCCCAAGAAATACTCTTAGTAATATTCTGGTTTAACTGACAGCTGGCCTAACTGCATTATCGCATGAAATAGTTTAGAAAACGGGGTTAAATATCTCCTGTTTAATAACCTATTGATGATGCTCTACTATAAATAGAGA
>CAZULV010000015.1:0-53536 GCA_964621625.1 uncultured Muribaculaceae bacterium
CCTGTATGCAAGCAAAAGTTTTTTGAGATATAGTCCGTGGTACAGGAATGAAAAACATGAATAACTACATATAACATAATAAATATACATTGTCAATAACTTAAAAACAGAACGCTATGGAGGGCGAGAGAATGGAAACAAAAGAGAGAACCGAATCAGAGGCTGAGTTAATGTTAAAGTCAGAATCAGTGTCAAGAGCAGAAACCGGGGCTGGAATGGTAACTATTGCTGAATCGAAAATCAAAACAAGCAATGTGATGAACCCGTTTGTTGATTGGGGTTTTAAGCATCTGTTTGGCACGGAGCGGAGCAAGAAGAATCTGTTGGGATTCCTTAATCTGCTGCTCAATCTCGAACACAAAATTGTTGATTTGAAGTATCTCAACAACGAGAGCATTCCGTTGGATAGCGAGGGCAGAGAGTGTATATTTGATATTCTCTGCACAGATACCAACAACGACCAATATCTCATAGAGATTCAGAATGCCAAATTGGGATATATACGCAACCGCATGATTTATTATGCGTGCCGCCTTATAGACAAAATGGGCGAGAGCGGCGACGGCTGGAACTATAACATAAAAAAGGTCTATTCAATCTGTCTTATGAATTTTACCTACGAAGAGCAGCCGGTTTTAAGACGCGATTTTCTGTTATGCGAACCCGAAACGCTTAACATTTTGTCTGACAAACTCAATTTTATTATGTTGCAGCTGCCGTGTCTTAATGTTGAAAACATACAGGATTGCAATAAGTTATATGAAATATTATTATATTTGTTGCTCCAAATGAAAGACAATATGAAAACGATAGAAGAACTCAAGGCAGAGGTTTACGCCCACGGCCTTACAGACGAAATAAGAGAGATGTTTCTCGGTGTTTTGGAAGATGCCAATGTAGCCTCACTATCGGCAAAAGATAAGATGGTTTATGAAGAGCGACTCAAACGCTACCGCGACAACCGCGCCTGCTTGGATTACGCCATAGAAGACGGCATAAAGCAGGGCATAGAGATAGGAGAAGCCAAAGGACGAAAAGAGGGTCTTGCAGAGGGTAAAGCTAAAGAGAAATTAGAAATTGCCAAATCAATGAAATCAAAATCTATTGATATTGCTGTAATTGCAGAATGTACAGGTCTGTCGGAAGAGGAGATAGAAAAATTGTAGAAAAGAAGTAGTGTAATGCTTTAAGAAAACGGTAATGTTGCCCAAAACAGTTGGTGACATTACCAATAAAAAAACAGAGAACATCCAAATGGATTGTCCTCTGTTCTGTTTATATTATTGAATAAATTGTATTAACAACATGAGCAGCATGCACAGTTTGCAACAATGTGCGCTTTTACAGCAACTGCAATGAAAGTTATAACAAGAATGCTTGATACAATAATGCCAATAACTTTCCAACGTTTCATCCAAATATTGTTGTTAAGTCCCAAAGTGTGGAGTGCGCTCCAGAAACCATGGTTAAGGTGTAACCAAAGAGCTGCAAACCAAACAATGTAAACGATGAGTACCCAAAGAGGTTTGAAAGTCTCTTTCATTAATACAGAACCTGTTTCTGCATGTTGGCCAATCATCTCAGGCAACTGCATTTTTGCCCAAAAGTGTGTGAGGTGAAATGCTAACATGCCTAAAACTACAATACCGAGAACAAGCATGTTCTTAGAGGCCCAATCGTCTGTTTTGGCTTTGTTTGCAACAGCATATCTTTGAGGACCGCGAGCTTTTAGATTAAGGAAGTTAAGAATAAAGGCATACACAATGTGAATAATAAAACCGGCAGCAAGAACAGGAACAATTGCGGTAACAATCGGTAATGCCATAAATTCGCAACCAGCATCAAAAGCCTCATCGCTTATGAGAGATAATGCGTTTACAAATGCGTGAACGAATAAAAATAAAATTAGGAAGAGACCACTTATACTCATTATAAGTTTCTTTCCGATAGAAGATTTAAAGATATTTGCCATATCAGTTATTTAAGTTATTTATACATTAATCTAAATAGTTACGCAAAGATAAACTCTTAGTTGCAATTATCATAATATTTGGCTACTTTTGTTTGCCTTTATGGGGAAATAATTTTTAAAGATCATTATAATAATATGAAGTATAAAAGAGTTTTACTTAAACTCAGCGGCGAGAGTCTGGGAGGAAAATCAGGCTCAGGTCTTGATGCGCAGATGATGGCGCAATACGCAAAGGAAATAGCATACGTGGCGTCGCAGGGGGTTCAGGTTGCTATTGTAATTGGCGGCGGAAATATATTCAGAGGAATGTCCGGTGTAGGCAAAGGTGTAAGTCGCGTTAAAGGAGATCAGATGGGTATGCTCGCTACCGTTATAAACAGTATAGGTCTCTCTATGCATATAAAATCACAAGGGGTGGAGGCAGAGGTGTTCACTTCTATACAAATGGAACCGGTTGCCCGTTATTACGCAAAAGAGAAAGCTGTTGAAGTAATGGAAAAGGGCGGTGTGGCAATTATCGCCGGAGGTACAGGAAATCCATATTTTACAACAGATTCGGCGGCTGCTTTGCGTGCTTGCGAAATAGAGGCCGATGTACTTCTTAAGGGAACACGTGTAGATGGAGTATATACTGCAGACCCGGAAAAAGACCCTACAGCTGTAAAGTTTGACAGCATTACATTTGATGAGGTGTATTCTCGCGGGCTTAAAATAATGGATCTCACAGCGTTTACCCTCTGTAAAGAAAACCGTTGTCCTATTCTTGTATTTGATATGGACACAAGCGGAAATCTCACAAAAGTCCTTTCGGGAGAAAATATAGGCACATTAGTAGAAAATTAAATAATAGATATTATGGATATAAGTGTTTCAAAAGACTGTATTGCTCAGGCAAAAGAGAAGATGACTAAAGCAATCTCTCATTTAGAAGAGGAATTGAAAAACTTTAGAGCAGGAAAAGCTAATCCTGCAGTATTCAATTCGGTAGTTGTAGATTATTATGGCTCACCTACTCCTATTCCGCAGGTTGCAAGCGTTACAACACCGGATGCAAAAACAATTCTTATTCAACCTTGGGAGAAAAAGTTAATCTCTGCCATTGAAAAAGCCATTATGGATGCTAATCTCGGCTTTACCCCGCAAAACAATGGTGAACAGATTAGAATTACAATTCCCGCTTTAACAGAAGATCGCAGAAAAGAGCTTGTAAAGCAGGCTAAAGCTGCAGGTGAAACAGCTAAAGTAAGCGTTCGTAATGCACGTCGTGAAGTTGTGGATGCTCACAAAAAGTATCAGAAAGACGGTCTTCCTGAAGATGTATGTAAAGAGGCAGAAACTGTAATCCAAAAAGAGACAGACACCTTTAATAAGAAGATTGACGAAATTATTGCAGGAAAAGAGAAAGAGATAATGACTGTATAATTTATGGCTTGTAAATCATAGGTTTTTACAGAAATATATTTTAAGGATATTCGGGTCGGCATGTTTAATATTAAACAGTCGGCTCGAATTATTTTGTGCTGTTGCAGATTGTTGTAAATAATGTCGTTGGCTGCAACTTGCTACTGTACAGGCATGTATATAAAAAAGGTTAGAGTAAATATTGCTCCAACCTTTTCTCGTTATGTTTTAGTGTAAAAGACTATTCTTTTATAGCTTTAATGCCCGGAAGTTCTATTCCTTCGAGGTATTCGAGCATTGCACCACCGCCTGTTGATACATAGCTTACTTTGTTTGCGTATCCCATTTGAGTAACAGCAGCAACCGAGTCGCCACCGCCAACAAGAGTAAACGCACCATTCTCTACGGTTACTTTTGCAAGAATCTCTGCAATGCGGTTTGTTCCAACGGCAAACTTAGGTATCTCAAATACGCCTACAGGTCCGTTCCAAAGAATTGTTTTAGATTTCATAAGAACATCTTCCCACTCTTTTAGAGTGCTCTCTGCAGCGTCCATACCCTCCCAGCCGTCTGGAATCTCAAAATTATTTACAACTTTAGTGTTGGCGTCGTTTGAAAAAGCGTCTGCAATTACAACCTCTTTTGAGAAGAAGAGTTTTACCCCTTTCTCCTGAGCCTTGGCCATAATATTTTTTGCTGTTTCAATTTGGTCATCTTCGCAAAGAGAGTTTCCTATCTTTCCACCTTGAGCCTTTACGAATGTGTAAACCATTCCGCCACCTATAATCATATTATCGCAAACATCAAAAAGATGCTCGATGATACCTATTTTTGATGAAACTTTTGCGCCGCCGATAATTGCTGTTACAGGGTGCTCTGCGCCATGAAGAACTTTATCTATTGCCTTAATCTCTCCCTCCATGATGTAACCGAACATTTTATCGTTAGGGAAATATTTTGCAATAAGGGCAGTTGAAGCATGTGCGCGGTGTGCAGTACCGAAAGCGTCGTTTATATAGCAGTCTGCATAAGAGGCCAATTTCTTTACAAACTCTTTCTGACTCTCTTTAACTTGGGCTTTTGCCGCTTTCTTCTCGTCGTCTGTAGCATCTTCTGCCAATCCGCGAGGTTTGCCCTCTTCCTCTGCATAGAAACGGAGATTCTCAAGAAGAAGTACTTCGCCAGGTTTTAATGAGGTAACCTCTTCGTCTGCCTTCATGCAGTCTGCTGCAAATTTAACCTTTACGCCCAAAAGCTCTTCTATTCTGTAAATTATATGTTTAAGGGAGTATTTTTCGGTAACTCCTTTAGGTCTGCCAAGGTGAGACATAAGAATAAGTGCGCCGCCACCTGCCAAAACTTTCTTTAATGTAGGAATTGCAGCCCTGATTCTGGTATCGTCTGTAATCTGGAACTGCTCATTCAACGGAACGTTAAAATCTACACGAACAATAGCTTTTTTGCCGTTGAAATTGTAAGTATCAATACTCTGTTGCATAACCACAAATTTTTAAAATTCTAAATTCGGCGCAAAAATAATAAAATTACAGCAGATTCTACTATCTTTGAAGTTTCTTATTTAAATAACAAAATATATAGCAGTATGTTGTTGCAATCTCCGCAAAATTGGAATGATTACGAACTTATAGATTCGGGCAATTTTGAGAAGTTAGAACGTTTCGGACAATTTATTCTGGCACGTCCCGAGCCAAAGGCGCTATGGGATAAAACTCTGTCGGCCGGAGAGTGGGACAGATTGGCCCATACTCGTTTTATAACCGGTGCCGGATTTGGCCGTTCGGGAAAGGAAGATAGCGGAACATGGAAGATGCTTAAGAAGATGCCTGAGCAGTGGTATATAAAATACAATTCTGCCCAAGGTCTTGATTTTAAACTAAGATTAGGGCTTACATCATTCAAACATGTGGGTGTTTTTCCGGAGCAGTCGCCCAATTGGAATTTTATCTATTCGCAAACAAGCCGTATTGCCAATTCTTTTAAAGAGCGTAGGATAGAGGGACAGCCTAAAGTGCTTAATCTTTTTGCATATACAGGAGCGGCATCTCTCGCTGCACGTGCTGCAGGAGCGGATACAACGCATCTCGATTCTGTAAAGCAGGTTGTTACATGGGCTAAAGGAAATATGGAGAGCAGCGGGTTAGACAATATACGCTGGATTGTAGAGGATGCCTTAAAGTTTGTAAAGCGTGAGGTTAAACGCGGAAAGCTCTATAACGGACTCATTCTCGACCCTCCGGCTTACGGGCATGGACCCGACGGCGAAAAATGGAAACTCGATGAACTTCTGTTTGAACTTTTGCAGAATTGTGCAAAGATTGTTGCCCCGCAAGATGCCTTTATGGTGTTGAATCTCTATTCAAACGGATATTCTGCCCTGTTGGCCGATACAGCGGTAAGGGCGGCATTCGGCCTTAAAGATGCGGCTGTAATGGATTTGCCACTTGGTCCTGAGCAGGTAAAGCCTGGGCAGGCACACCTTGGTTTTGGAGAACTTGTGCTTAAAGATAAATTTAACAAGGCTATTCCGTTGAGTGTCTTTTCGAGACTTTGCAGATAGCATATATGAAGCATATTTAGTACGTATTGCTGTTGAAAATAATTGATAGATGAATTTATTTGCCTTCATTCCTCAGATTATAAACTGGAGCGTAGATCCTGAAATTTTTAGTATAGGACCTGTTCATGTTAGATATTACGGTCTGCTCTTTATGTCGGGCTTTATCTTGGGCTACTGGATGTTTATAAAGTTTTTTCAAAGAGAGGGACTGCCTGTAACTCTGTTGGACACACTGCTTTATCTCCTTTTGGGTTGTACATTGGTGGGTTCAAGATTAGGACATGTGCTTTTCTATCAGCCCGAATATTACTTGGCTAATCCGGTAGAAATTCTAAAAGTATGGGAAGGAGGCCTCGCAAGCCATGGCGGAACAATAGCCATTATGATAGGCATGGTATGGTATGTAAACAAGTACGGTAAAAAGTACAGATTCGACTACCTGTGGCTTTTGGATCATTTGGCAATAGCTGTCTGTTTTGCCGCTATGTTTATACGGTTGGGAAATCTTATGAATTCCGAAATTTACGGAAATCCTACAGATTTGCCATGGGGATTTGTCTTTGAATTAAGAGGTGAGACCTTGCCAAAACATCCTACGCAGTTATACGAAGCGTTGTGCTACTTTACAACCGGTATAATATTATTGTATCTCTATTATTTCTGTGCGCAAAAGATAAAAAGAGGGCTGCTGTTAGGGATATTCTTTATAGGAATCTTTGGTTCACGTTTTCTCATAGAGTTTGTAAAGGAACCGCAAGTTGCCTTTGAAGAGGGTATGGCTCTCAATATGGGGCAGATATTGAGTATTCCGTTTATAATAATAGGTGTTACGTTAATTGTAAGGAGTTTCTTTATAAATACTCCGGCTCTGTTGGAAAAGAGATAGCCTAACAGTGTTTTGGCACTTATACCGTGTTTTAATAGCGTTCCATTGCGCGGCGCATGTCTTTCTCTTTTATAGACTCGCGCTTGTCGTACTCCTTTTTACCCTTTGCAAGGGCTATATTAAGTTTTGCGTAGCCGTTTTCTGCTATAAACATCTTTGTGGCAATTATTGTGAGTCCTTTCTCCTTAACACCGCGCTGAAGTTTGCGCAGTTCTCTCTTGTTTAAAAGGAGTTTACGGTCTCTTCTCGGGTCGTGATTGAACAAATTGCCCCACCAATATTCGGCAATATGCATGTTCTTTACGTAAAGTTCGCCGTTTGCAAAATAGCAATAGCTCTCAACGAGAGAGGCTTTGCCTGCTCTTACAGATTTGATTTCTGTACCTGTAAGCACAATACCGGCCGTATAGGTATCTAAAAATTCGTAATCAAATCCTGCTCTTTTATTCTTTATCTCTATTTTGCTTTTTGCTTTTGGCATAAT
This sequence comes from uncultured Muribaculaceae bacterium, assembly GCA_964621625.1. Lineage (GTDB taxonomy): Bacteria > Bacteroidota > Bacteroidia > Bacteroidales > UBA932 > Egerieousia. The sequence goes on from CAZULV010000015.1 coordinate 7,322, forward strand.
CTCTTTCTATTTTCCCCGACGGGCTGCAAAGGTAACGATTTTTGCCCTATATTTGTTTGCTTTAAAAAATAAGCGGCGAATTTTATGGCCAATATATCACTAAATACACTCAAACAGAATATAAAAACAATTGCTGCAGAGCATGATGCAATATGTATTCTTGGCCCGACAGCGAGCGGAAAAACCGGTTTTGCAATAAAGTTGGCAGTAGAACTGAGCCGTATAGAAAACGGAGTATTTGTACCGGGAGCCGAGATTATTTCGGCAGATTCCCGTCAGGTTTACAGAAGAATGGATATAGGAACGGGTAAGGATTTGCGGGAGTATCATATAAATATGAATGGGGTTGAGGGGGATATTCCGTATCATCTTACAGATATTGTGGAGGCCGGAGAGAAATACAATATATTTGAGTATCAGAGAGATTTTTCAAAGGCGTATGAGGGTGTGCGTCAAAAAAGAAGAGTGCCTCTGATTTGCGGAGGTTCCGGGCTCTATATTGAGGCGGCCACCCGGGGATATGCCCTGCATGATGTTCCACAGAACAAGAAACTGCGAGAGGAGTTGGAAGAGAAAAGTTTAGAGGAGCTTGCCGGCATTCTTACCGATTTAAAACGCCGAAAAGGGGAGCGTCCGCATAACAGTACCGACTTTGATACAAAAAAACGGGCTATAAGGGCCATTGAGATTGAGCAGTATGAACTTGAAAACGGATTGGCAGAACAGGATATTCCGGTTTTGCCGGAGAAAATATATTATATAGGTATTGATATAGATAGGGAGCTGCGTAACAGAAAGATTGATGCCCGTTTGAAAGCGCGTTTACAGGAGGGTATGGTTGATGAGGTGAGAGGGCTGCTTAAAAGCGGAATTTTGCCGGAAGATCTTATCTATTACGGGCTTGAGTATAAATTCCTTACGCAATATATTATAGGAGAGCTGGATTACGAACAGATGGTTGAAAAATTAGGAATTGCAATACATCAGTTTGCAAAGCGTCAGATGACATGGTTTAGAGGTATGGAGCGTAAAGGTATTGAAATCAACTGGGTTAAAATAGAGTAAAAATATGAGAATTATGAATCTTGTTAAAAAAGTTTTATGCGTTGGATTGTTCCTTTGCTGTGCCGCATGTCTTTGGGCGCAAAAATCCTCACAATTAAGATATTATAATGTAAGGGATTTGGAACTTCCGGTTATAGGCAGAGGATTTACAGATTGTGTAAGACAGAATGATACGGTGAGCGATGGTTTCTATACACGTTTGCCGGCCGATATTGAGAATACAGTGAGAAAAGCTGTTTGGGATTTGGGACAGAACTCTGCAGGTATTGCTGTAAGGTTTAGGACAAATTCAAAATGTATTGGAGCCGAGTGGAAACTGCTCAATAATTTTGGTATGGCGCACATGGCTGCCACAGGCGTTAAGGGGCTTGATTTATATGCTTTATATGAAGGCGAATGGAGATTTGTGGGAACAGCACAGCCTAATGGAAAAAACTCGCGTAATGTCTTTATTAGAAGAATGGATGGCTCTGCCCGCGAGTATCTTATGTATCTTCCGTTGTATGACGGAGTTGTTGATCTTAAAATAGGTATAGATAGCAATGCTGTAATAGAATTGCCAAAGGTAGATGACCTTCTTCCTTTACATGGACAGAGTGCAGATACAAAGGATTTACCTATAGTGTTTTATGGAACGAGTGTAACTCAGGGTGGTTGTGCAACTCGTCCGGGTATGGCATATCCTGCTATTTTGGAGAGGGCTTTGCATAAAGAGACCATTAACCTTGGCTTTAGCGGCAATGGTAGAATGGATAAGATTATGGCACAGAAGATTGCTACAATTCCGGCATCCGCGTATGTAATTGATTGCTTGGCAAACTGTACATATCAGATTGTTAAAGACAGCACAGAGTATTTTATACGCACAATAGCCGAGGCAAATCCGGATACACCAATTTATATGGTATCTAACTATTGTTATCCATATCAGGATTTTGATGCCCAATTTCAAGAAGATGCAGCAAAAGAGAATGCTCTGTGGCAAGAGTTCTGCAACAAACTCAGAAAAGAGGGATATAAAAATATCCGTTATATAGATGCGTATTCCAACGGCAATATGAAAAAATCATCCATTGGCCCGGATCACGAAGGAACGGTAGACGGTGTGCACATGACCGATTTGGGCTTTTTGAGATTTGCCGGATTCCTTAAGAAATTATTAAAGTAATTATATATGAACACAGATTCAGGTAACCAAACAAATCAGACTAATCAAACTAATCAAGAGCAATCGTTGGAGCATGGACAGTTGGAGCGCAGAAAAAAAGTGCTTGCAACGCTTGAAGAGTGGGGAATCCCATATACAATGTATGAACATCCGCCGCTTCCTACCATAGAGATTGCTTTGGAGTATTGGAAGAATATAACCGCAACACATTGCAAAAACCTGTTTTTTAGAAATCACAAAGGGAACAAGCACTATCTTGTGGTCTTTGAGTGTCATCAGCAGATGGCAATTCACGATATAGAAAAGATGCTGCATCAGGGTAAGTTGAGTTTTGCCTCTGAGCAGAGAATGGAGAAATATTTGGGGCTAAGGCCCGGTTCTGTATCCCCTTTTGGTCTTATAAACGATACAGGACGTGAGGTAAAGCTCTTTTTAGATAAAAACCTCAAAGATGCACCTCTGCTCAGCTTTCATCCAAATGATAATACCGCGAGTCTTGTTGTAAAAAATGAAGACTTTATGCGCTATCTCGAAAAATGGGGAGGAGAGTGGGAGTTCTTGGAACTCTATTAGACTGCAGATTATTTCTATAATTCAAATAATATTGCCACCTTTGCGGCCGAATTAGAGAACAAATAGTTTTGTAATCCTCATCGGAGGGTATTGCAACAATAGTTACGATGCCGGATAAGATGACTGGGTAAAACCAATCACTTATCCGGCGTTTTTTGTTAAACAACGAGTTGGATATGAAAAGAAACACTATTGATTTTGAGAATGAAAAAATATCGGTTCTGTTTAGAAAGCTGCTTATTCCTACGCTGTTGGGAACTATCTCTATTTCTGCCATGACAGCTATCGACGGCATTTTGGTAGGGCATGGTGTTGGCGCAGATGGTGTGGCTGCTGTTAATCTTATTGTGCCTATCTATCAGATAATGTCCGGTATAGGGCTAATGATAGGAACGGGCTGTTCGGTAATGGCCTCCATTCATCTTTCGCAACAAAATGTACATGCTGCACGGTTGAATATTACACAAGCAATAATTTTTACTACAATATTTGCATGCTTGATATGTGCAATAGTATTGGCATTTCCAACCCATACAGCCATACTGCTCGGTTCGTCGGAAACTCTATTGTCACAGACCTCCGGTTATCTTTTGTGTATCATGCCGGGATTTATATTTCAAATGTGGAGTATGATAGGGTTGTTTATAATAAGGCTGGATGGTTCGCCTCACTATGCCATGTGGTGTAATATCATACCGGCAACCATTAATGGCATTCTCGATTGGGTGTTTATCTTCCCGCTTGGAATGGGGGTAGAAGGGGCTGCCATTGCCACCTCTATAAGTCTTTTCTTGGGGGGTATCATGGCTATAATATACCTGCTGTTTATCGCCGGTAAATTGCGGCTTGTACCATTTGAATTTAGCGGTAAAAATATACTGTCGGCCCTTCGTAATTTAGGCAGTCAGTGTAAAGTGGGCTCTTCTACACTGTTTGGAGAACTTACGCTTGCAATATTGATATTTGTTGGCAATCTTGTGTTTATGAGCTGTTTAGGAGATGCGGGTGTTGGCGCATTTGGAATTGCATGCTACTATACTCCGTTTTTCTTTATGGTGGGTAATGCTATAGCCCAATCGGCACAACCCATAATCAGCTACAATTATGGTATCTCGCAATGGAAAGAGATAAAGGAGGCCCGCAGGCTGCTTTTAACAACGTCGGTATCAATAGGTATTGTAGTTGCGTTGCTGTTTATATTTATTCCGCACAAATTGGTTGCGCTGTTCGTAGATACAGCAAGCGAAGCAGGAAGGATAGCAATCGACGGCTTTCCATATTTTGCCTCGGGTACTGTATTCTTTATCTTTAATGTGGCTATTATAGGATACTGCCAGAGTATAAAGCAGATAAGGCGTGCTACCGTTTTTGTATTTCTAAGAGGATTCGGATTCCTTATACCGAGCTTTATCATTCTCCCCAAACTGTTTGGAATAGAGGGAATCTGGTTGGCTATGCCATTTGCCGAGATAATGACTACAGCTATTGTTATGATTGTGTTTCTTATGCAGCGCAGAACCTATTCAGCAACTAATTTATCTGTATAAAGTATGCCCTCTAAATGGTCGGTTTCGTGTTGGAAGATACGGGCTGTGTAGTCTTGTACTGTATCCCTTATTGTTTTAAGTGTTTCCGGACAGGTATATTCAATTATAACCTGCTTAGAACGCTCTACCTTTCCGCTTTTGTCCGGGACAGAGAGGCAACCCTCGCGTCCTGTCTCTTTTTCTGCCGAGTATTCGGTTATATAGATATTGGCGTATGTCTCAAATGGTGCGCCCGGCTTGTCGTATCTTTGTACGGCAATTATTCGGCGGGAGATTCCAACTTGTGGCCCCGCTATTCCAACTCCGTCTACAGTACTGTCTGTTACGGTTCTTACCATTCTTTTGCATAATGTTCTGTATTCATTGCTTTGTAATTCACCGGGTGTAAATTCGGTAGTCTTATGTCTTAGAACAATGCTGTCGGTATTGCCGGCTATGGTATATACTTTCATTATTGGGGAGAGAGTATCATTTATTATGGCAAGTTCCTCTGCTGTAAACAGTTTATCTTTTGTTGTATTATTGTTACATGCTGTTGTATAACAGATTGTTAGTGCTATAATTGCGGATATTCCAAATAATGGGCTCTTTAGGCTTCTTGTAAAGTGTGCAAATACTTTCATTTTGTAATTCATTTGTTTTTTTGTGGCATTTAGCATTTATTATTCAAGTGGCAAAAATACCAAATTATAGGTATTTAGCCATATTTATTTATAACATATCTTTGCGGCCGTATACAAATGCTTATAATTTGAAATGGTTTTTACGAAAAAAGAGGTTAAATTTTAAATATAATAATGTGTAATTAATTAAAAAACGGCTTTTTGCGCTTCAAATCGAGTATATCTATGTTTGTGTGCTAAAAAAAATTTGCTTACAAGATGAAAATAGATACCTTTGTCCGCTTTATATTACACACTTGAATTAAAATAAGACTAACCTTTTTTGAAAATGAAACTTTATATGAATTTTAGTAAAACATTTGCAAAGTGGCTGCTTGTATTTGCAGTTACAGCTTGTGCCGGTATGGCTCGTGCCGAGTCAAAAAAACCGTTAGACCATTCGGTTTATAATAAATGGTTTAATATTGGTGGGTATGCCCTTACAAAAGATGGCAGATATACAGCTGTTTATAATAACAGAGAGCAGAATGATGGATTTATACAGGTTATAAATCTTAACGACTATAGCTCTTTTAATATAGAGCGTGGTTCAAAAGCCAAATTTGCTCCTGATGATAAGCATCTTATCTGCTTTATCAGACCGTTTTTCGCACAGCAGGAGGAGGCTAAAATAAAGAAATTCAAAGGGGATAAAGTTCCTAAAGACACCTTGTGTATAATGGATGTAACAACAAGCCGCAGGTATATATTCCCTATGGCTCAAAAATGTGAACAACCTAAAGAAGAGGGTAATTTTATTGCCTTTGAAGCGCGTATAGAGGGCGATTCTCTAAAAAAAGACGGTGTTTTTATTTTTGATTTAAAATCAGGTGCGGTAACAGATACACTAAAGGGTGTAAGTTCGTTTTTCTTTAATAAAAAGGGAACAGAATTATATTGTGTAAAGACAGCCGACAAAAAAGATAAAAACGGAAAGAGCGGTATATTTATCTACAATCCAAAGACAAAAGAGAGTAAGACAATTATAGAAGGCTCTGCAAAATGCTCATTTGTAAGACCTACACTTTCTGAAGACGAAAGTGTTATGATGTTCTATGCAAACACCGATACAACCAAGAGCTTTGATGAGAATATAGAGATTTATACATACAAATCGGGCGCGGAATCTGCCGTAAAAGTTATTTCAAACGATATAAAAGGTTTGAGAAAGGGCTATATGGTAACCAAATACAGAGCATTGGCTTTGAGTAAAGATAACCGTCGCCTCTTTTTTGGAGTAAGCAAGATTCCTCTAAAAAAAGATACTTCTAAATATCAGCCAAAGAGGGCTCAATTGGATATATGGCATTACAATGATGCATTTATTCAGACACAGCAGCTTAATCAGGTAACATTAGATACAAGGAGAAGCTATGTTTCTTATGTTCCTTTAAACAGCGATGCAACTTTAGATTCCACTGTTACATTTGAAAACGGGGCCGAGATGTTGCAGCTTGCAGATACAGAGTATCATTTAACAAGGATTCCAAGCAACTGGAGTGCCGACTGGGCATACGCATGGAGCTCTTATAACTATTCTATACAGACTCAATGGGATGCAAACGATATGGCAGATGTGTGGATTATCTCGCTTAAAGATGGCAAAGCCCGCAAACTTATGGAGGGTGTTGAGATTAAATCTCTTGAAGCCTCTCCGGAAGGAAACTATCTTACATGGTATGACCCTGCCAAAAAGCATTGGTTCTCATGGAACAGGGCAACAGACCAGATAAAGAATATCACAGAAAAGATAACTGTTCCGCTTTGGAAAGAGCTGCATGATACTCCGGAGCTTGCTCCTGCATACGGTAACGGCGGATGGCGTGAAGGGGATAAATCCTTCTTTATTTACGATAAATATGATGTATGGGAAGTAGACCCTAAGGGAGAGAAAGAGCCGCAGATGATTACCGGCGGTTACGGAAGAGAGAATGGCTATACATTAAAGATGATAAGAATAAAGGAACTGCAGTTGCCTGAGGGTACTCCCGGAATAAAGAAAGAGCCTATAAAAGATAAAGAGAGCATATATTTTACAGCATTTGACAATAAATCAAAAGGCTACGGATATTACACAAGAGAGTTCAAGGGCAAAAAACTACAGCCGCTCAAAAAACTCATAATGGAGCCGGATTATATTCTGGAATATTTTAACAAGGCAAAAGAGGGCAATGTAATAACATTTGTAAAGGGTAATTTTACAGAGTCTCCAAACCTTTGGGTTACAAAAGACTGGTTTAAAACAGCAAAAAAACTTACAGACTGTAATCCGCAGCAGAAAGAGTACAATTGGGGAACAGTAGAGTCTGTATATTGGAAGACTTTTGACGGTAAAGAGATAGAGGGACTTCTCTATAAGCCTGAGGATTTTGATTCTACAAAGAAATATCCAATGGTTACATATTTCTACGAGAAGACATCGCAATATAAAAATCTCTACAGAAAGCCTGCCGTGAGCCGCTCAACAATAAACATCACATACTTTGTAAGTAATGGATATCTTGTGTTTATGCCGGATATTCACTATGTAGCCGGACATCCGGGTAAATGTGCCATAAATTGTATAGTATCAGGTGTTGAGGCTTTGTGCAAAAACAGCTGGGTAGATAAAGACAATATTGCAATACAGGGTCAAAGCTGGGGCGGCTATCAGGTTGCCTACCTTATTACCCAAACAGATATGTTCAAATGTGCCGGTTCAGGTGCGCCTGTTGCAAACATGACAAGTGCGTATGGCGGAATACGTTGGGGTTCTGGTGTTGTAAGACAGTTCCAATATGAGCATACTCAAAGCCGTATAGGTTGCAATCTTTGGGATAAAGGTGGTCTCGATTTGTATATAGAGAACTCTCCGCTATTCTTTGTAGATAGAGTAAAAACTCCGGTTCTTATTATGCACAACGATAATGATGAGGCAGTTCCATGGACTCAGGGTATAGAATTCTTTACAGCTTTGCGTCGTATGGGCAAAAAGGCTTGGATGCTTCAGTACAACAATGAGTCGCATAATATAAGCGGCTACGTAAATGCTTACGATTACACAATAAGATTGTCGCAGTTTATGGATCACTTCCTTAAAGGTGCTCCTATGCCGGTGTGGATGAAATATGGAGTTCCTGCAACAGAAAAAGGAATAAATTGGGGATTAGAATTAGTAAACGAGGAATAACAAGATATGATTAGAATTATTTATAAAGCAGCGGTTGTACTATTTTTCATGGCTTTGTGCAGCGGAAGTATTGTTGCCAAAACTCACGAAGCAAAAAGAACAGTTGCCGTAGTAGTAGATGAAATTACATATAGCAAAATAGGCGAAGATGTAGATGCCTATGTTAAATCGGTTTCAAATGCAGGACGTGAGGGTGTTCTCATTGTAGATAAATGGTTTTCACCTGATTCAATAAAGTCTGCCCTGCTTGAGCTGTATAATGGCAGAAATTTGGAGGGTGCTGTTTTTGTGGGGGATATTCCTATTCCTATGATAAGAGATGCTCAGCACATGACAACCGCGTTCAAGATGGATCAGAAGAGCAAAATGGAGTGGTCATCTGTTCCAAGCGACCGTTTTTACGACGACTTTGATTTGAAATTCAAATTCATAAAACAGGATGAGCAAAAGAGGCTTCTTTTTTACTACTCACTTGAGGCCGACGGAGCACAGCATATAGATTGCGATATATATTCGTCGAGAATAAAAGCTCCGGAAGGGGAGAACAAATATGCTTTGATTTCTGATTTCCTTAAAAAAGCGGTTGCTGCAAAGGAAAATGTAAAGAGCATGAATAAAGTCCTTCATTTTGCCGGACACGGATATAACTCGGAATCGATGAATGCCAGAATAGATGAGGCAATTGCGCTCACCGAGCACTTCCAATTTTTAAGAGACAATGAGGGAAAGTTAGATTACATAGATTATACCTTTGATAAATTTATTAAAAAGAGACTTATGGCGGCTGTTGCCGACAAATCTCTTGATTTGGCAATTCTGCATCATCACGGTGGAGACGATGCCCAATATCTTAACGGTGCTCCGTATGAAGATGATCCTGCAGGCTGGATAGGGCTTGCAAGAAATTACTTTAGGGGCAAGGTAAGGGATGCCGAGGATACCGTTGCAACAAAAAAACGCTTTAAGGCAAAATTTGATATTCCCGATTCTTGGATGGCCGATGCTTTTGATGCCGACAAAGTGTTGGAAGATAGTTTATTCTCAGCCGGAAAGGATATTGTGATTGCAGATATGGAGGGATATGCGTCCGGTGCAAAAATGGTAATACTCGATGCTTGCTATAACGGCAGTTTCTGCAACGATGATTATATGGCCGCACATTATATATTCAACCCGGGCAATACAGTGGTAGTAAAGGCAAACAGCGTAAACACGTTGCAGGATACCTGGACAACAGAGCTTATAGGCCTTCTTAACTGGGGAGTGTGTGCCGGCAACTGGACTAAAGGACAGATGACCCTCGAATCTCATCTGTTTGGCGATGCTACTTTTGAGTTCGCGCCTCAGAATTTGGGATATTTTAACAAAAAAGGCTTTGATGCAGATGCTATTATAAATTCCAAAAAGCATGATATAAAATATTGGAAAAATGTTTTGCAGGCACCTGTCGAGGATGAACTCGTATGCGACTTTAAGTCGTTGGCTATAAAGATGCTTGCGCAGAATAATGCAATATCTGGCAAGGAGCTTTTGGATATACAGAAAAACAGCAAAAGCCGTGTTTTGAGACTGGCTGCATTTAATGCAAACATGAAAATGGCCGACGAAAATTTTGTAGAGGCTATGATTATGGGGCTTGGCGACACATACGAACTTTTGCAGCGTCTGAGCGCAAAGTATGCGGCAAGAAATTACTCTTCGCAACTTATTCCTACTATAGTTGCCACACTTGCAGATCCAACAACTCCGTCGAGAGTAATATTTCAAATACAGAGCGGAAGTGCCGGATATGATACAGAAGCTATAGTTGCAGAGATGGAGAGACAGAATGCAGAATCACCATACTGGGACGGCGAAAAAGCGTTCAGCCGCCTTGTAAGGATTGTTTCCAGAAACGGCAATGAGCTTGTTAAAGAGCTTAAAGAGGCAGATAACGGAGAATTGAGCACCAAAAAACTTAAGATGCTTGTAAAAGGAAGACGTAACGGATGTGAGCCTCAGGCTGTAAAGACAATAGTAGGCATAATAGAAAATTCTGCAGATGCAGAGTTGAGACAGATTGCCGCAGAGGTTTTGGGCTGGTACGAGTATTCGGCTATAAAGAGTGAGGTTTTATCCGAGTGCGAAAGACTCTATGCAAAAGAGAATGATAACGCTGTAAAATCGGAAATACTCAAAGCTATAAACAGGCTTAAAAACAGATAATTATTTTCTAATTAATATAAAAAGCTATGCAAAGAATCAGTTTGATACTTGCGGCTCTTCTTATGATGCTGCCATTTGGAATCTATGCGCAGGCATCAAACGGTGGGGCAAAATATGCCAATATAAAGGGCCGTATTGTTGAAGACAAACCACAGGGAGAGCCTGTAGGTTTTGCTACGGTACATATCCTTCCGCAGGATATATACACAACAACGGATTTTGACGGTAACTATGAACTTAAAAATGTAGAGCCCGGCGAAACCACATTTTCTATCCAATTTATTGGAATGGAAACAATAGAGACAACGGTTAATATAGTAGCCGGTAAGACTTATACATTTGATTTCAAGATGAAAGAAACCTCTTTCAGACTTGAAGAGGTAAGAGTTCTTGCAGAACAGAGCAAAGCAGGAAGCGCAACAGCCTCAAATATATCAAAGCAGGCGATAGACCACCTTCAGGCCAGTACTCTAAAGGATATAATGCAGCTGTTGCCTGGTGCAAGTTTGCAGAACTCCAATATGTCGGTTGCAAACAACATATACATAAGAACGATTGCCCCTACGAGCAATTCGAGAACAGCAACAACCGCAACCGACGATAGTTATGCCAACATGAACAGTTTGGGTACTGCAATCATAATGGATGGTGCGGCTCTTTCAAATAATGCCAATATGCAGTTGCTCTCTTCGTCGGGAAGTGTAAACAGCAATGTGGGAGTGGGAGCTACTCCTGCAGCCGGTTACGATATGCGCGGTATATCTACAGATAATATTGAGAGCGTTGAGGTTATAAGGGGTATCCCTTCTGCCCAATATGGTGATATGACATCCGGTGCCGTTATTATAAAAACAAAAGCCGGACGCGAACCGTTGAGGGTAAAGGTAAATCTTAATCCTTATACCTATTCGGTATCGGCCTCAAAAGGTATCTCTCTTGGCGAGAAAGGTGGTGCTTTCTCAATAAGCGGTGACTATGCATACGATTCTCGTCAGCAGGATATGGCGCATCAGTATTACCAGAGATTTACATTAAGAGGACTTTGGACCAAGACATTCTTTGACCGCCTTACCACAAATACCTCATTGGATTTGAAATACCGTAAGGATACTCGCGAAAAAAATCCAGATGATGTGCGTACGCAAACAGCATTCGGTGCAAAAGAGATAGGCTTTAGATTTAACAGCAACGGCTCTTACACCACACCTGATGCCGGATGGCTAAAGAGATTGAGCTATACACTCTCATTCTCGTTTACCGACAAGCATTCATACAGAGAGAGTATGGCAACAAATGCATACTCCCCTTATCTTATGACCTCTGTAGACGGAGCTGTGCTTTCAAGTATTGCAGGTCTAAAGATATATGATAAAAACAGCGGAGAAGAGATTACCAATATTCCGAGCGGAGAGGAGTCTTATTATGGAACATATCTTCCGTACAGCTACTTCTCAAGATACGATATTTATGGTAAAGAGCTTAACTTCCAAGGCTCTGTCAAGGCTCATTTTAATAAGAGATGGACAAAGAGCAGCAACAATATCCTTGTGGGTTTCGACTATAAAATGGATGGAAACCTCGGAAAGGGAACAGTTTATGATATAGCAACTCCGCCCCAAAGCAACAGCGGCTCTTCGGCATACCGTCCACGCGCATTTAAGGATATTCCTTTTGTAAATCAGCTTAGCGGTTATGTAGAAGATGTGTTTACACACGAATTTGGTAAACACGAATTTAAACTCACAGGCGGTGTGCGTTTCGACTGGATTAACCGCAAGAGTGCAATAACTCCTCGTTTAAACGGTTCGTTTGAGATAGTTCCGGACAGACTCTTTTTGAGAGGCGGTTGGGGTATTTTGGCCAAAGCTCCTACCTCTTTGTACCTCTACCCGCAAGAGGCTTATTACGAGTTTGTAAACTATAACACTCTTGGAGATGAGTCTCTTGCAGAGGATATGCAGTTGCTTGTTGGTACAACAAAGGTGTTTAACACAAAGAATACAGACCTTAAAATTGCCAAAAACAGAAAGGCCGAAATAGGTTTTGACTTTAAGTTTAATCACAACAAGATGAGCGTTGCAGTTACAGGTTATCACGAGAAACTTAGAAACGGATACACAATGGGTACATCTTTAGATGGATTCAATCTTATTCCATACGTAACTTACAAGAATCTCGAAAAGGATGCTAACGGAAGATATACATTAGAGGTAGATAACATAAGCAACATATTCGTAAGCCATGCCACCCCTATGAACTCTTTGGAGACAATAAACAAAGGTATAGAGTACGAAGTGAATTTGGGCAGGATAGAGGCATTAAGAACTCAGATAAACATAAACGGTGCCTATATGTATATGAAAAATAAAAACAACAACTACTCCTACAGTACCAATTCAAACGGAAACTCATTGGAGCATCATATAGGTGTATATGAGAAAGCTGTTGCCCAAAGATACAATGAGGTATTCAATACAACATTCCGTTTTATACACAATATACCTAAGATTGGTTTTGTAATTACGTTGGCTGCCCAGGCAAACTGGTTTACCAAAACATGGACAGAGTATGGTAATGATACAATGTTTGAAAAGTATATTTCATATAAAGACGGCAAAGTATATGACTTTGATCCTGCTATGAAAGACGATCCGGAGTTCTCATATCTGTTTGATGTTCCAAACGACAGGAGATTCATAAAGGAGAAATATGATCCGTATTTGATATTCAATATAAATGTTTCTAAAGAGATAGGCGATTTCCTTACAGCTTCGTTCTTTGCAAACAATATATTTAATACAAGACCGTTGTACGAGAGAAAGATGTACCCTGGTTCATATTACGAATTGGGTATACCTACTTTCTTTGGATTTGACCTTAAAATTAACATAAAATAGGAGGAGACAGAGAATGAAAAAGATACTTTTATTTGTTGTATCGGCTGTTGTTGCACTCTCTTGCGAGCAGTTCGAAGATGTGAAAGATGTTCAGAGAGTAGATAATATCTCTGTTGGAATAGAGATAACATTAAAGAAAGATGATAATGTTCCGGCACCGTCGGCCTATAAAGTAAAGCTCAACAATTACGCCGAGAATATAGAAGTGATAAAGACTGTTGAGGCAGGAGGTGTTATAACAATAGATGATGTTTTGCCCGGAATCTATACTGTTTCGGTTTCGGGAGAATCTGAGGCTAACGGTTTTACGTATGTATTTAACGGCAATCTCTCAAATATTAATATACTTGAAGATAAAAATGTTATGCCTCTCGAGATGCAAGCGGCAAAATCCGGCAATATCATATTCAAGGAGATTTATTATTGCGGCAGCCGTACTCCTTCCAATAGTGTGTATTTTAGAGACCAGTATTACGAATTGTATAACAACAGCAATACTGTACAATATCTCGACGGATTATGTATAGGAAATATCAATCCTCAGACAACATCTGTAATTACCTACGAGTGGAACAGACCCGATTGGGAGAATTATATCTATTTTCAGAGTATATGGCAGATTCCTGGAGATGGAGACGACTATCCGTTACAGCCTGGCGAGTCGGCTATAATTGCCCAAATGGCGCATAATCATAAAACAGATAACCTTAATCCAAACTCTCCCGTAGATTTGAGCAGTGCCGAGTTTGAAGTGTATATAAAGACTACTGCATATACAAAAGACAATCCGGCAATAAATATGAAAGATGCTTTCTGGAAACTCACTACAGACTGGTGGATGGTTACCATAAATGGCGGTGCTTATGCAATATTTTATCCTCAGGAGCCTATAGACCCTAATACTTTTGTAACACCGGTGGGATATACAACAAAAGGAAAGGATATTCCTAACGAGTGGATTGTAGACGCTGTGGAGCTTATGCTCAATGAGTCAAAAATTAAACAGAAGCGTATGCCTGCCGTTTTGGATGCCGGTGCAGCATGGGTTGGCGGAATTTATCTCTCAAAGAGTGTGAGTCGTAAGATTAAGGAGACAACAGAAGATGGAAGAGTAATCTATCAGGATACAAATAACAGTCTTGAAGATTTTCAGGTAAACGATACTCCTGTTCTCAGACGCAACGGTGCGGGTATCCCTTCTTGGAATACATGGGCAAACTGATTATGAACCTTTAATTGAGAAAGATGAAAAAGATAAATATAATATTGACATTATTTGGTTTGTCTGTGGCGTTTGGCGCTACTGCACAGGAGAATGTTTCTGCCGCAAAGCCGGCCGAGGGGGTGAGACTTCCCGAAATAGAGATAAACCAAAGCCGTTCACTCTGGTTCAACAGCAACAATGTTGCGGGAATGAGCGTTATGCCTCTAAACAGGTATAGTATTGTAGAGTTGGGCTACAATATGGGGTCGGGCGATTTTAAAATGACTCAAGACGGAGAAAAGGAGAACACTTTGAGATTTGGAACCGACGGTGCAACCAACATAGGTAAAACATATCTGTGGGGCAGTTTCGGGTACAAGAATATCGTAGAAAAAGAGACCAAGTTCATTACGAATATTTATGACCCATATAGAGATATGCCTTATTATGTGGCAGATACCACTTTGAGTAAATTCAAGAAACAAGAGTATGATCTTAATGTAAAAGTGGCTTTTCCGCAAATGTGGGATTTTGTAACAGCCGGTTGCGATTTGGAATATATAACCAGAACCGGGGCAAAACAGAGAGACCCTCGTTCGGTTACATATTATCTTACCGTTTCGGCAACACCGTCTTTGCTGTTTGAGCTGTCGGAGAATCATAATATAGGTGTAAATTTTAACTATAAGTATCTGTATGAGAGGAGTACATTTAACAGAAGCGATACAGAGGTAGATTGTCCGGTATTTGTAATGAGAGGTTTAGGTAATTATACTGCCGATTTTGTCTCTGGTTCTATTGGTGTTGGAACATTTTTCTACAAAGGCAATAGAATTGGCGGAGGTCTGCAATATGGATATACCGGAGATGGTGCGTTTTCTGCATTGCTCGACGCGCAATATTCATATAATGTAGAAGATGCCTTCCAGTCTCCTACAAAAGCGGAGAATGTTGGTTCTGTAAAACAGAATCTGTGGAGCGGAAAACTGCAGCTTATGAATGACGGCGATTCATTCCTGCATAAGGTAACTCTTTCTTATTCAGATAAGCAGACCGACGGAATAGAATATATACAGGAACTCGACAATTCATTTGAGGTTTCGCAATGGGTTACCCTTGCAAAATATGTAAGAAGCGGGTATTCATATAAAGAGGCTCAACTCAATTATGAGATTTATGCAAAGAAAAACATGGGATACAGTTGGAGAGCCGGACTTAACGGTGAGTATTCAGATAAATATGATGAATATTATCTTCCTGCTTCAACTCTTAAGGCCGAGAATCTTATGTTTAATGTATATGGTAAGAAAAACTTTGTGCTTTGCGGCAAAAGTTCGTTGCTTGCCGGTATAAATGTAGGATACAATGCAAATCTCAGCGGATATTACAACTATTCCGGCTCATACTCAGAGTCTGTAGTTGTTAAAGAGATGTATGCAAATGATATTCTGTTTATGGCTTCTGATTATGTAAAGATGGGGGCAGAACTCTCTTTCTCAACCCTTGTAGGGTCAAAAACCTCACTCTTCTTGCAGGCTGCATGCCAATACTACAGCCCTTGCGATTCTCAGTTCGATAAACGCATGTTCACAGACTTTAGCCTTGGAATAACATTCTAAATATAGCTAAGCAGTTGTAAAAAGGAGGCTGCGTCGTAATAAAATTTACGGTGCAGCCTCTTTTATTGAGTAGTCTGTTTTATGTTTTTGGTAATATTACCATATCTTACCGGTTTTACATCTGCCTGCTGTTTATATACGTTTCAACTGCCGTTGGAAAGTGAGCCTGCTCAAGAAGGTGTATTTTTGCTGCAACATCGTCCGGCGTATCGGTAGCGGCAACCTCGCAACGGGCCTGAAACAGGATGCGGCCGTTATCGTACTTTTCATCTACAAGATGTATGGTTATACCCGATTCCTTCTCTTTTGCGGCTACAACCGCTTCGTGAACATGATGTCCGTACATGCCTTTGCCGCCGTATGATGGAAGCAGGGCGGGGTGTATGTTTATAATTCTGTTTGGATACTCTGCTATTAGTTCAGATGGTATTTTTAACAGATACCCTGCAAGTATTATATAATCTATATTGAGCTGTTTTAAAAACTCAAGCAGTCTGCCCGGTGTGGTTGTAAGCTCTTCTTTATTCATTACTTCCGACGGAACATTCAGTTTCTCTGCCCTCGTAAGTACATAAGCTCCGGGTTTGTTGCAGATTACTGCCTTTACGGTTGCGGTATTGCTGCCTTTTCCGTAATTGAAATATTCTATGAGATTTTGGGCATTGGTGCCACTTCCTGAGGCAAAGATTGCAAGATTATTCATATATGTATCTTATTATGCTGTTATACATCGCCCTGACCAAACGGTAAACAAGGCTCTATGTGGTTAGTTATGAGGACACAAAGATATGATTTTTTATTTTAAAAAATATTATTACCTTTGCCGCTTGTAAGGATTTGAAAAAATTACTAAAATATAAACTTATTTATTAATTTAATTTATTAAAATCATGGCAGATATTACTTCAAAAGTTAAAGAGATCATCGTTGACAAATTGGGCGTTGATGCAGCTGAGGTTACTCCTGAGGCAAGCTTTACTAAAGATTTGGGAGCAGACTCTCTTGATACTGTAGAACTTATCATGGAATTTGAGAAAGCTTTCGAGATTACCATTCCGGATGAGGCAGCTGAGAAAATCGCTACTGTAGGCGATGCAATTTCTTACATTGAGGCTAACCAGAAATAATTATCTTTAAGTAAAATATATGGAGTTAAAAAGAGTAGTAATTACAGGATTGGGTACAGTCAATCCGTTGGGAAAAAGCGTAGAAGAGTATTTTTCTAATCTTAATAAAGGTGTCAGCGGAGCTTGTCTGATTACACGGTTCGATACCTCTCTTTTTAAAACCAAATTTGCTTGTGAGATAAAAGATTTTGATCCTACCCAATACGGCATAGACCGCAAAGAAGCGCGTAAATTAGACAGATATTGTCATTATGCCGTAGTCGCAGCCGATCAGGCAATTGCAGATTCGGGTTTGGATACGGATAAAATCAATAAAGATAGAGTAGGTGTTATCATAGGCTCCGGAATAGGAGGAATAGAAACTCTTACTCAAGAAGTTATAGGGTTTAGCGAGGGACATGGAGTACCTCGCTTCAACCCTTTTTTAATTCCCAAAATGATACCCGATATGGCAGCCGGCTATATATCCATAAAATATGGGTTTATGGGGCCTAATTATGCTACCGTATCTGCTTGTGCTTCATCTTCGCACTCTATGTGCAATGCCTTTGACCTTATAAGATTGGGCAAATCAGATGTTATAATAACAGGAGGCGCAGAGGCCGGTATCACAATTCCGAGCTTGGGCGGATTCAACTCTGCACAGGCGCTATCTACAAATAACGACGATTACAAGAAGGCAAGCCGTCCTTTTGATAAAAACCGTGACGGTTTTGTAATGGGCGAAGGTGCTGGAATTCTTGTATTTGAAGAGTATGAACATGCGGTAGCCCGTGGTGCTAAGATATATGCAGAGGTTGCAGGCTCTGGAATGACTGCCGATGCTCATCATATTACCGCTCCGCATCCAGAAGGACATGGTGCAATTCAGGCAATGAAACTTGCTTTAGAGGAGGCCGGCATGACTCCGGAGGATGTAGACTACATAAATGTTCACGGAACATCAACACCTCTTGGCGATATTGCCGAGCTTAAGGCAATCAAGGAGGTTTTTGGCGAGCATGCCTATAAACTCAATATCAGTTCTACAAAATCTATGACAGGTCACCTTCTCGGTGCGGCCGGTGCAATTGAATCAATAGCATGTGTAGGAGCTATGCTAAATAACATTGTTCCTCCTACAATAAATTTTGAAACACCGGATCCTGAGATAGACTACAACCTTAACCTTACTCTAAACAAAGCACAAGAAAGAGAGGTTAATGTTGCTCTAAATAACACATTCGGTTTTGGAGGACACAATTCCTGCCTTATTTTTAAAAAGGTAAAATAATTGATTATCTCCACCTTTCGAGGTCTAAGCGTATAAATATAAAGAGCAGGATTGTAAAGCTCCACAGAGAAGATCCGCCGTAACTTAAAAATGGCAAAGGAATACCTATTACAGGAACAAGTCCCATTGTCATGCCTATATTTATGAATACGTGCATAAACAGGCAGCAGGCAACACAATAGCCGTATATACGTACAAAAGCATCTTTTTGCCTGTCGGACAAAATAATAAGTCTTATAATCAGCAGGCAATATAGCAGTACAACAATTGTAGAGCCTATAAAACCGTGTTCTTCTCCTATTGTGCAGAAAATAAAGTCTGTACTTTGTTCAGGCACAAAATTGAATTTTGTCTGGGTTCCCTCCAAAAAGCCCTTCCCGGTAAATCCGCCTGAGCCTATCGCCACTTTTGACTGATGCACATTGTATCCAATGCCTTTAATGTCTTCTGTAATTCCCAACAGGTTCTCTATTCTCGCGCGTTGGTGCGGTTGCAGTATGCTGTTGAAAATAAAATTTACAGAAAAAATAAAAGCTATCGAGCAACAGAAACATGCTGCAATATATTTTGTGTGGCGTATCCTTTTCTTGTATGCTTTTATTACGGTAAAAACAAGTAGCGGGGCAATAAATATCAAAGCCCAGTATTCTATAGATATCTGCGGTAGAAAACTCAGAAATTCGAGTTCTATAATGCGAGGAAGAAAGGCAAGAAAGATGGTGAAAGGAACTATTATTGTAATATGCTTTAATATATTACGGCTTGCAATTCCGTTAAGGAGAGCCATTGCGGCCATGAGGAATATTATTGCCACAAAAGGTTTGAAGGTAAGTGTAATTATAAACAGAAACACAGCGAGAAATCCAAACGCAAGTATCCACCCGTTGAGGCCCTCCCTGTAAAGCATGAAAATGAATCCCGTATATACGAGAGCTGAGCCGGTCTCCTTTTCCAATACTATAAAGAGCATAGGTACAAGCAGAATGAGTGCAACTGTTATTGCATCACGCAGTTTAGACAATTTAAAACCGTATCTGCTCATTATATAGGCAAGAAAAAGCGATGTGCTTATCTTTGAAATTTCGGCTGGTTGAAAGCCTATCTCTCCTATTTTTATCCATGATTTTGAGCCGTTTACCTCTGCGCCTAAAAATATTACGGCAAAAAGAAGTATAAGCACCGATATATAAAATAGTGGAGAGAGTACGCTGTAAATCTTTGAGTTTATAAAAAACAGGATGGCAGCGGCAAGAATTACAGAGGATACAATCCAAACGAACTGTTTCCCGTAACGTTGCGAAAAATCAAAAATAGAGCTATGCTCCTCGGAATATACAGCGGCATATATATTAAACCACCCTATAATTACCAAAAGCAGATAGCATACTATAAGCCATCGGTCTAATTTCTTATATATTGCATTTCCTGTTTCCATTGCTATTTCTTCTTTTTTACCGGAACATTCCGCAGAAGATTCCAACCCATTACATTACT
Source organism: uncultured Muribaculaceae bacterium (assembly GCA_964621625.1). Classification (GTDB taxonomy): domain Bacteria; phylum Bacteroidota; class Bacteroidia; order Bacteroidales; family UBA932; genus Egerieousia. The sequence goes on from CAZULV010000015.1 coordinate 27,325, forward strand.
TTCAAGATCTTTACGCGAAATCTCTCCGTTAAGATATTTCTCTACTAAAAGCGAGGCTATAGGAGCGGCCCATGTACCGCCAAACCCTGCATTCTCTATATATGCCGCAACTGCTATTTTGGGATTGTCTTTTGGTGCAAAGCAGATAAATACAGCATTATCCTCGCCATGCGGGTTCTGGGCAGTTCCTGTTTTTCCGCAAATGTCAAGCCCCTCAACATGCGCTCTGCGGGCTGTTCCTCCCTCTCCGGGTTTGCTGTTTACAGCTAAATACATTCCATCTATAATCTTGTGAAAATGAGATGTGTCAACCAAAGTATAATGTCTCTCTGTAAATCTGCTGTTTTTAGCCGAGTCGGGAGAGTTCTTTACCATGTGCGGAATATAATAGTACCCGCGATTTGCTATAGTTGCAGCTAAATTGGCCAAGTGCAGCGGAGTTGTACCCATTTCTCCCTGACCTATAGAGAGCGAGATTATAGATAATGATTTCCAGCGGCCTTTTCCGTGAATTTTGTCGTAGGTCTTTGTTGTTGGCAGATTACCGCCCAACTCGGCAGGAAAATCACTTCCGAGTTTGTGACCGAATCCAAAACTTGCCACCATTTCTCTCCAACGGTTAAAAGATTCCTCTATATTTCGGTATTTTCTATTGTCTAATATTGCCCTGAATATGCTGCAATAATAGGCGTTGCACGACATCATTATCGATTGGGTGAGATTTACAGGAGAGGGATGTGCGTGACATCCAACCTTTCTGTTGGCAGAAATGGAGTATCCCATGTGGCACGTGCAGCGCGTATTTTCATCAATCACCCCCTCTTCAAGTCCTATCAGTGCATTTACAAGTTTAAATACAGACCCGGGTGGGTAGGCCGACATTACAGCCCTGTTGAACATTGGTTTGTATGGGTCTGTAACTATTTCCTGATAGTATTTGTTTATGTTGGCCAATTTATCTATGTCTATACCGGGACTCGAAACAATTGTAAGAATCTCGCCGGTAGACGGCTCTATGGCCACAAGACTGCCAACTTTATTCTGCATGAGCTGTTCTCCATACTGCTGCAGATTTCCGTCTATTGTTGTTACTATATCCTTGCCGGGAACGGCATTGGTATCGTGTTGCCCGTTTGCAAAAGATGATAGTGTTCTGTTGTGTACATCTCTTAGCAGAATACGACATCCCTTCTTACCTTTAAGCACATCCTCGTATGCCTGCTCCAATCCGCTTGCTCCAACATAATCGCCACGCTTGTATTGCGGATTCTTGCTAAGAAATTTGTTATCTACCTCGGTAAGATACCCAAACAGATTGGCCCCTGCATTAAACGGATAGTTACGCGAAGTTCTTGGCAATCCGCTGAATCCCGGGAATTTATAAGATTGCTCTGCAAATACGCTGTACTCTTTGCTCGAAACCTGTTTTAAGAATGTGATGGTCTGGTATCCTATTTTTCTACGGTTCTTGTAGTACTCTTTCATTTTTTGCCTTACATCCTCGATTTTCAGTGAGAATATCCGACAAAGAGCAACAGTATCAAACTCCTTTACTTCAATAGGAGTAACCTGTATGTCGTATGTATTTTTGTTCCCTACAAGAATATTGTTGTTCCTGTCGAGTATAAGTCCTCTTACAGGATAGCGGGTAATATATTTATAGGCGTTATTCTCGGCTGTTATTTTATACTTATCATTGAGTATCTGTAGGTTAAACAGCTGTAATATAAGAATGAGTCCAACTGCAGCCACGCCTGCTATAAGAATATTCTTTCTATTCATTCTCTTCTCCTTTAACTACTGTCTGCATAATTGGTTTAACTACTGTCTGAATAATTGGGCAAGCAGTGTCTTCCACAACAAAATTATCAGTACAACATTTACAATAAGATTTATTGCAAACCTTAACAGTATATAGTAGAACGATGTGCTTTCACCGCTGTCGAACGCTATATAAAATATAAAGAATATTGCGTATGAAAATGCCGAAAGCAGAATGAATTTAGATGTACCTATTGAGCGTTCTGTTAGCAAAGTCATATTCTCTAAGGTGCTCTTGTTTATTATCAGATGAAAAAACGGCTCCCTAAAATACATGAGAGCGGTTGCGGCGGCAGCATTAAGCCCAAGTACCCCGTCTGATATAAAATCTGTGAGCAATCCTGTTCCAAATGCAATCAGAAGTGAAATATATCTGTTTATGTTATGCGGAAGCGCAATGAGCAGCATTGGAAATACGGCAATATAAAGCATAGGCCATATATTCACATATCCGCTTATGAGCATCTGTATAAGCATCAGAAATACCCCGAATGTAATATATTTCAAATTATTCATCTTTATGCTCCTGTGTTATCTGTTATTCTCCCCTGTAATCCTCTCTGCTATTCCCGACAGCTCTTCAATCTCATCTTTATTGTTGTTCTTTACCACAATCACATAATTGAGAAGCCTGAAATCCTGGAGCAGCTTTACCTTCACAGACCTGTGTATGCCGTTCACAATCTCCGATGATTCTGTAATTCCCAACGGAATATCTGCCGGAAAGAAAGACGAATAGCCGCTCGTATATACGGTATCACCCTGTGTAACAATAATATGCTGCGGAATCTCGTTTAATGTGGCATATTGGGTATTGTCTCCATTCCATGAAAGCGGCCCAAAGGTATTCTCTTTACCTAATTTTGCACTTATATACTGTTTGTTGTTTAAAAACGACAATACAAACGAGTGGCGTTTTCCGGCTGCACGTACTATTCCAACCACTCCATTGGCCGTTATCACACCCATATCCTCGCTTATGCCGTCTGCTGTGCCTTTATCTATAATAAGATAGTTATGCTGGGTATTGAGCGTATTCTTTATTACTTTGGCCCACTGAAATGTAAAGGCCGAAGTATCTGCATTTAAATACAGATTCGCCGAATCTGAAATTGCGCGGCCTTTTATAGTGCTTATCTGCTCTTTCAATTTTATGTTTTCAGCCATGAGCGCACTGTTCTGATTCGCTAAATCTGCATTAACCGATTTGAGTTGCGAATAAGCCTTTATGTTGCTTCCCATCTGCCAGAATACAATCTGTATGGAGCGTAACTTCTCAACGATGGTGTACTGCTGTATAATACCATCGTTTATAATCATTGTAACACAAACGGCCTCAATGACTATAAAAAGGAGAAACCTCCCCAATATATTGTAAAAAGAAGGAGGTATTCTCATTAGATTATCTCATTAGGAATGGCAACTTGTCGGCATTCTTTATTGCAATACTTGTTCCTCTGGCAACCGCTTTAAGAGGGTCTTCTGCTATATGGAAAGGTATGTTTATCTTCTCATACAACCTTTTTGCCAATCCTCTCAGAAGTGCACCGCCTCCGGTAAGGAAAATACCTTTATCCACAATGTCGGCATAAAGTTCCGGTGGTGTCTGCTCCAAAACAGTCATTACGGCTGTCTCTATTTTAACCAACGATTTGTCTAAGCAATGCGCAATTTCCTGGCATGTAACAGCCACCTCTACAGGGTGTGCGGTCATGATATTAGGTCCTTTTATTGTATAAGGCTCCGGACGTTCGTCTAAATCTGAGATTGCAGAGCCAACCATAATTTTAATTTGCTCTGCTGTTACTTCTCCAATTCTAATATTGTGCTGCTGACGCATATATTGCTGAATTTCAGATGTAAATATATCTCCTGCAACACGTATGCTCTCTTTACATACAATACCGCCAAGCGAAATTACAGCAATCTCGGTTGTTCCACCTCCTATATCTATAACCATGTTTCCGGTAGGTGCTTCTACATCAAGCCCTATACCGAGAGCAGCCGCCATTGGTTCGTAAATGATATACACATCGCGACCTCCAGCATGCTCAGAAGAATCCCTTACCGCCCTAACCTCTACCTCTGTACTTCCCGACGGAATACATACAACCATTTTAAGATTAGGCGAGAAAATGGATTTTTTCTTGTTAATCATCTTTACAAAGCCGCGAATCATCTGCTCTGCTGCGTTAAAGTCTGCAATAACGCCGTCTTTTAACGGCCTTACAGTCTTTATATTTGGATGAGTTTTCTCATGCATGAGCCTGGCTGTGTGGCCGTAGGCTATAGGTTTTCCTGTGTTCTGGTCTATTGCCACAATAGAAGGCTCATCGAGTACAATGTTGTCATTCATGAAAATGACTGTATTGGCTGTGCCCAAATCAATAGCCAACTCCTGTGTTAAAAATGAAAATGCCATAAATCTTCCTCCTCTGTCTTATCTGTTATTAATTTGTACATCCATTAATGTTTAAAGTGGCGTATCCCTGTAAATACCATTGCCACTCCGTTGTTGTTGCACCAGTCGATGCTTTCGTTATCCCTAATTGAGCCTCCCGGTTGTATTACGCTCTTTATTCCCTCTGCTGCGGCAATCTCAACACAGTCCGGGAACGGGAAAAATGCGTCTGAAGCCATAACTGCACCGGCAAGTTCAAAATTAAACGATTTGGCCTTTGCAATAGCCTGCCTGAGGGCATCTACTCTTGAAGTCTGACCTATTCCGCTTGCAAGCATCTGTTTGCCTTTTGCAAGTACAATAGCATTTGATTTAGAATGTTTTACCAATTTGTTTGCAAAAATAAGGTCGTCAATCTCCTCTGCTTTAGGCTGCATGTGGGTTGTTGGCTTAAGATCTGCCGGAGTCTCAACATAGCAGTCTCTCTCCTGTTCCAAAACGCCGCCAAGCAGCGAGCGGAATTTTACGGCAGAAGGTTTTGCATTCTTGTTTTGCAGAATAATCCTGTTCTTTTTACTCTTAAGTATCTCAAGCGCTTCGGCTCCGTATGAAGGGGCAATCACAACCTCAAAGAAAATCTTGTTCATCTGCTCTGCAGTTGCCGTATCAATCTCACGGTTGGCAACAATAATACCGCCGAATGCAGAAACAGGGTCTGCTTCAAGCGCTTTTTCCCATGCGTGCAAAAGCGTATCGGCCGATGCACATCCACAGGCATTATTATGTTTTATTATTGCAACAGTTGTGTCTTCAAAATCAGAAATAAGCTCTATAGCGGCCTCAATATCGAGCATGTTGTTATATGAAATCTCCTTTCCGTGCAACTGCTCAGGCAGTGAACCGGCCTCTCCGTAATACAATCCTTTCTGATGAGGGTTCTCTCCGTATCTCAACTCGCGGCTTTTTGTGATGCTCTTGCTAAAAGATTTTGCCGGAGCAGGCTGTATAGAATTGAAATAGTTAAAAATAGCCGTATCGTAATGCGAGCTTGTAAGAAATGCCATTGTTGCAAAATACTCCCTCTCTTCGAGAGTTGTCTGCGCCCCTTTCTCCTTTAGGATATTAAGTAGCGGAGCATAAGACTCTTTTGAAGGAATAATAACAACGTCGTTGTAATTTTTTGCAGCACCTCTTATAAGCGAAATGCCCCCTATGTCTATCTTCTCTATAATATCCTCCTTAGAAGCACCCGCTGCAACATACTCCTCAAACGGATATAAGTCTACTATCACAAGGTCTATAGATGGAATCTCATACTCCTGAATCTGTTCTTTGTCGGTTGCATTGTCTCTTCTGTTAAGGATACCTCCAAAAATCTTTGGATGCAGGGTTTTTACTCTTCCTCCAAGAATCGACGGGTAGCCTGTAACAGATTCTACGCTCTTTACCGGAACTCCGAGTTTTTGTATAAAATCATAAGTTCCGCCGGTAGAAAGTATCTCAACGCCGTTCTTTGCAAGTTCTTTTACTATTTCGTCTAAGCCGTCTTTGTAAAATACAGAAATGAGGGCTCTCTTTATCTCTTTGATTGACTGCATATTATCTAATTAGGTGGGTTGTGAAAAATATTTTTGTAAAATTAAAAAATAATATGCTATTTTTAATATTTTATTGAGTTAAGTTTATACAAAATATAAACATAATTTTAACATCCATGAAAAACATAGTTTATGTAATAATAACGGCCGGAGGAATCGGCAGAAGAATGGGAGGCCCGCTCGCAAAGCAGTTTCTTGAGATAGACGGTAAGCCGATACTCCTAAAAACAATAGATATGTTCAGAAATCTGTCGTTTAAGACAGAGATAATCTTAGTGCTTCCGAGTGAATATAAAGAGTATTGGAAAGAGTATTGTGTTAAGAACAACATCTGGTTCAAGCATACATTGGTTACCGGCGGAATAACCCGTTTTCATTCTGTAAGAAATGCACTCGAATTTGTTCCCGACGGCGTAACAGTTGCCGTACACGATGGAGTGAGACCGTTTGTGCCCGTAAAGTTGCTCGAAAAACTGCTCGGCTACAGGTTTGAGGGAGAAACCGCAGGAGTTATTCCCGTGATGCCCTCTATAGAGTCTATGCGAAAGAAAATTTTTGATTCGGAGGGGCATGTTACAGGGGCGCATACAGTAAACAGAGATGAATACATATTTGTGCAAACGCCGCAAGTGTTTGACTCTACAAGACTTAAAGAGGCATACAAACAGGCATACTCGCCACTGTTCACAGACGATGCCTCTGTTATTGAAAGCATGGGCTGTAAAATTGATTTTTGCCCCGGAAGCAGGTTTAACATAAAGATAACCACCCCCGAAGATTTAAAGATAGGACAGATTATTTCTTCTTTGGAGTCTGATACGATTCATACTTCTGGCTTGGATAATCCTTAACCCAAACCTGACGCTCTATAGCCTGATCTAAAGAGATAAGGGTCTCTGTCTGCTGCACAAACGGAATATTCTGGATTGTGTTTATAAGAATTTCCATAAGGTGATCGTGATTAAAGCAATAGATTTTTAAAAGCAGCGTATGTTTGCCGGTAACAAAATGGCACTCTGTAACTTCAGACATTTTCTTAAGCGCATCTATTACTTGCGGATATTTGTTTGCATCAGAGAGACTTACCTGCACAAATGCGCATACATTAAGACCAAGAGTCTGTGGCTTTACCAAAAGACGAGAACCGGTTATTATTCCCAACTGCTCCATTTTCTTTACTCTCTGATGAATGGCAGCACCGGAGACTCCGCACTCGCGAGCAATCTCCAAAAATGGCATTCTTGCATTTTTTACTAAAAAAGAGAGGATTTTCTGGTCGGTTTCGTCAATCTGATACTTAGCCATAGCTTATACTTTTTAAAATTCGGAAGCAAAAATATAAAAAACTTTTTATTGAAGGGTATATTTTTGATAGAAAAATAACCATCTTAGAGGAACTTCGCCTGTGCAAGCTGTTTGATAATCAGTATAAGAGCATGGCACAAAAATGTTTTTATCCTCTTTTGTCGGAATCTCCATCCACCATCTTTGGGTAGTACAACTTGTTATGAATGAGATATTTTCTCCGTTCTCGCCCATACTCACAATCTTTCTTAAAAAATGCTCGTCAATATCCTCATTTGCAGGATTTTCCTTGAGGTTGCACGCTATTCCTTCGCACAAATGCCAGATTGTTTCGGCAATGAGTTTGTTACAAATTGTAATCTGTTTTTCGCCGTCTGTCTCTCCATAAATAAAAACAGCCTTCAGATTTTGGGCAAGTCCGGTATAACGGGCAACGGTACATAGCTCTTCGGCATACAATCCATTGGGATTAGCCGAGACTGAGCAGGGATAATCAGAATATCTTACCGAGCGCATATCTATAAAAGCGTATTGCGCATCCCGTATGAGAGGTTCGCACAATGTAATATTGCTTCTCAGTACCCCGAGCCTCATCTCCTCAAAATATCGGTTCTGTAAATCTCTCAGAATATCGGGGTCATATCTGTATCCCTGATAACCGATATTGGCAAACGATTGCAAAAGTTTGTCGGAAATCATTTCTGTTACCGCGTTGCTGCTGCCGGGAGAAACAAGCATGGCACTATACTCGCACTGCGGATGCCATGTCTGTACGGCCGGAAGCTCTTCTCCGCAATTTACAATAGCCGGAATGCCGGCTTCTGCACATCTGTCTAGTACCTGTTTGAGTTTAGACGATGCAACGGTCACTATATAAACCTTAGAGTTTGATGTGGTATAAAGCTCTTTAAGGCAGGTTGTTATCTCTTTTTGACTACCTACATTAACAATAACGGCTACGCAAGGGGGCATTTGCGGCGAAACGGCCCCTGCAGAAATCTCTTCAAAATAAATCTCTCCCTTCATGCTTGTAGCAGTAAATTATAACAGACAAGCCTCTATTTGGCTTTTGCACTCTTTCTTTTTGCCCCCGACGGTTTTACCGTATTTACAATCTCTATACACTGCTCTACGGTAAGTGTCTTTGCATCTGTCCCTTTAGGAAGTTTGTAATTCTCTCCGCCATGCTTTATATATGCACCAAAACGTCCGTTAAGAACCTGGATATCATGCTCCGGGAAGTTGCTTATAAACTTCTCTGCCTCTCTCTTTGCATGCTCCTCTATAAGAGCCACAGCCTCCTCTATAGTAACCGTATAAGGGCTCAAAGTCTTTCCTAATGATACAAACTTATTGTTGTACCTTATATAAGGACCGAATTTTCCTATTGCTGCAACAACAGGTTTGCCATCATACTCACCTACTGTGCGCGGAAGCTGGAACAGCACAAGAGCCTCCTCGAGTGTTATAGTCTCTATGAGCTTGCCTTTAGGAAGACTTACAAATTGTTTGTCGGGGTCGTCATTTTCTCCTTTCTGAACAAGCGGCCCAAATTTTCCGAGCCTTACAATCAGCTTCTTGCCGCTCACCGGATCTATTCCCAATTCGCGCTCGGCATGGCTGTGCGCACTCTCTTTGAGAGTATCTTCTATCTGTTTGTGGAATCCCTGATAGAAATCCTTTATAAGATTGTTCCATACAAGTTTTCCTGCGGCAACCTTATCGAAAGTCTCCTCTACTTTTGCGGTAAATCCGTAATCGAGAATGTTTTCAAAATTGCTTCCAAGAAAATCTGTAACCAAAATTCCTATATCCTGAGGAAAAAGCTTTCCTTTTTCTGCTCCTGTCTGTTCGGTAAGTAGAGATTTCTCTATATTGCCCTTCTTTAAAGTAAGTTGAGCATAACTTCTCTCTACACCGTCACGGTCTTCCTTTACTATATATCCTCTTTGGCTTATGGTGGTAATTGTAGGTGCGTATGTAGAAGGACGTCCTATTCCCAAATCTTCCAATTTCTTTACAAGACTGGCCTCATTGTATCTTGGCGGCTTTTGTGTAAAACGCTGAGTGGCTGTTATTTCAAGATTGTCGAGCTTCTCGTTCTCATGAAGTACCGGAAGGAGCTGATTCTCGTCTTCTCCTTCATGCTCATCGTCCTTTCCCTCGAGATACAATTTTAAGAAACCGTCAAAAACAACTTGCTCGCTCTGCGAAATAAAATGCTCAGCCAGATTGTTTGCACTTATTGTAAGGTTTGTCTTTTCTAATTTTGCATCTGCCATTTGGGATGCAACCGCACGTTTCCATATTAAGGCATAGAGCTTTTTCTCCTGAGGAGTTCCCTCTATTGTAAGGTTAGATGCGTATGTTGGCCTTATGGCTTCGTGTGCCTCTTGCGCACCTTTGCTCTTTTTGGTATAAGTTCTTGTTTTTGAATACTCTGCGCCAAAATTCTCTTCTATTGCACTCTTTATTGTACTTAAAGCAAGTGCCGACAGATTTGTGGAATCGGTACGCATATATGTGATAAGACCGCTTTCATACAGCTTTTGGGCAATACGCATTGTCTGACTCACAGAGAAGCCCAATTTGCGAGAAGCCTCCTGTTGCAGGGTAGATGTTGTAAAAGGAGGTGCGGGAGTTCTGCTAATCTCCTTTTTCTCAATATTTTCAATGAAAAAATCAGAATCCTTGCACTTCTCTAAAAACAATTGTGCCTGTTGCTCTGTTTCAAAACGGGTATCGAGAGTTCCGTTTATTTTAACGGATTTTGGCAATGATTGCGGATGAAAGACTCCTGTTACTCTATAAAAATCTTCCTGACGGAATGCCATAATCTCTCTCTCCCTATCAACAACAAGTCTCAATGCAACAGACTGCACACGTCCTGCAGAGAGTTTTGGAGCTACTTTTTTCCACAATACGGGAGAAAGTTCAAATCCCACAAGGCGGTCGAGCACTCTTCTTGCCTGCTGTGCCATTACAAGATTAATATCTACATTTCTCGGATTCTGTATTGCGTTAAGTATATCATCTTTTGTAATAGCATGAAAAACAATACGTTTTGTATTTTTATCTTTGAGGTTAAGCACCTCCTGAAGGTGCCATGCTATTGCCTCTCCCTCGCGGTCCTCATCGGATGCGAGCCATACGGTATCGGCTTTTTTAGCCAAAGACTTGAGTTCGGCAACAACACCCTTTTTATCGTCTGAAATCTCATAATCGGGCTTAAAACCGTTCTCTATATCAATTCCTAAATTTTTTTTGGACAAATCTCTTATATGCCCGAAACTCGATTTTACAGTAAAATCTTTTCCTAAAATCTTTTCAATGGTCTTTGCCTTAGCAGGCGACTCAACAATAACTAAATTCGCTCCCATAATTCTATATACCAAAAGAGTGTGCAAAGTAAGTTATAAAACATCGTATTATGCAAATTTTATTTTTACTTTTGCGTTTTGGAATCATTTTTGAACCCCTCATGTAAATATTTATAAGGTATGAAATTTAGTTTTACTATAAAGAATAAAAAACGGTTTGTAAAGTGGATTTGGATTGTGATGTTTGCTCCTGTTGTTGTGCTTCTGCTGTCGTTGCTTATGGTGGGGCTTTTTGCCGATATACCCTCATTTGAAGAGTTGGAAGATCCAAAAAGCAATCTTGCAACACAGATTATTGCAGAAGATGGCACAGTGCTTAATACGTTTCATATAGAAAACCGTTCATACGCCTCGTATAACGAATTGTCGCAAGGTTTAAAGGATGCACTTGTGGCAACAGAAGATGTGAGGTTCTACAACCATAGCGGTATAGATGCCAAGAGCCTTGCGAGGGTGGTTGTAAAGACCATGCTCATGGGTAACAGACGCGGCGGCGGCGGTGGTAGTACAATCTCGCAGCAGCTTGCAAAGTCGTTGTTTCCGCGCGATACTGTAGAGTCGGGTTTCCCCGGTGCAAAATACTTTGTTCTTGTGGGCAACAAACTTAAGGAGTGGATAACAGCCGTAAAATTGGAGCGCAACTACACAAAAGAGGAGATAATGAGCATGTATTTTAATGCGGTCTTCTTTGGCAGCAACTCCTACGGCATAAAGGCCGCCGCCGGAACATTTTTTGGCAAACATCCCAAAGATCTTAACGTAGAGGAGAGTGCGCTCCTTGTTGGAATGGTAAATATGCCAACTCGCTACAATCCTGTGCGTAATCCCAATCTCTCGTTGCAAAGGCGCAATCATGTTCTCAAGCAGATGAACAAATACGGTTTTTTGCCGGATGCACAGTTCGATTCCATAGTAAAGCTCCCTATAACACTGTCTTATAGTAAACAAGACCATAACTCAGGATTGGCTCCACATTTTAGAGATATGCTTAAAAGGGTAATGAATGCAAAAGAGCCAAAGGTTTCGAGGTATTCGCGCATAGAGGATTATAGGGCCGACTCCTTATTATGGGCCGACGACCCTCTTTATGGCTGGCTCAATAAAAATCTAAAACCCGACGGCTCAAAATATAACCTCGATAAAGACGGACTAAAAATATACACTCCTATAAATGCAAAGATGCAGCAATATGCAGAAGAGGCGGTTGCAGAGCATTTGAGCCAAAACCTGCAACCCGTATTCAATAGGGAGCTCAGATATAAGAAAAACCGTCCGTTTGCCAATGATGTGCCTAAAAATGTGATAGATGTAATTATGAAACAGGCACGTCGCTGGAGCGACAGATACCGTATGATGAAAGCAACCGGCGTTAGCGAGGCCGAAATTCTCAAAAGTTTTGACGAGCCTGCCCGTATGAGGGTATTTGCATGGAATAAAAACGGCTATGTAGATACAACCATGACGCCTAACGACTCCATACGTTACTATAAATCGTTTTTGAGAGCAGGACTCATGGCTTTGGAACCAGGCACGGGGTATATAAGAGCCTATGTTGGAGGAGGCAATTACAGATATTTCAAATACGATCAGGTAAGGCAGGGAAAACGTCAGGTTGGCTCAACATTTAAGCCATTCCTCTATACATTGGCAATGCAAGAGGGATTTACACCTTGCGATAAAGTTGTGAATGTGCCTCAATCATTTATTATAGGAGAGGATATTTGGACACCAAAAAGTACCGACAAGGCAGAGTGGATAGGGCAGACCGTTACTTTAAAGTGGGGACTGACAAAGAGCTCCAATAATATATCGGCCTATCTTATGAAGCAGTTTGGGCCGCAGGCGCTTGTAGATATAGCGCATACCATGGGGGTAAAATGCTGGTTGGATCCGGTTTATTCTCTTTGTGTAGGTTCTGCAGATGTGCCTGTTTACGAGATGGTTGGAGCATTTAATACATTCCCCGGTAAGGGTGTTTATGCAGAACCGTTGGCGGTATTGAGAATAGAGGATAAAATGGGTAATGTAATCTCTACCTTTACCCCTAATCGCAAGGAGGCCATAAGCGAAAATGCCGCATATCTTATGGTAAATCTTATGGAAGGTGTTGTAAACTCAGGAACTGCATACAGGATAAGGAGCAGATATGTGCCCGAAGGGGCTGTTGCCGGAAAAACAGGAACAACAAACGACCAGTCCGACGGTTGGTTTATAGGCTATATGCCTAATCTTACTGCAGGAGTATGGGTTGGGGCAGAAGACCGTCAGGTTCACTTTGCAAGTCTTGCATTGGGCGGAGGTTCAAATATGGCCTTGCCTATCTGGGGAATATTTATGAAAAAGGTTGTAGAAGACGGCACTCTTGGGGTAACCAAATATGATACTTTTGCCGCTCCGCAAGGATTCAGCGCAAATCTCAACTGTAATGGCAGCGACGACGATATGAAGAGTTCTGCCGGCGAAGAATCGTTTTTTGATATGTAGTCCTTCTTATTTTATTGGGCCATAATTTAATTTTATAGCAATGAAACAGAAAATAGCACTTGTTTACGGTGGAAACTCTTCTGAGTACGAAATATCTGCACAGAGCGGAAAAAATGTTGCCTCTTGTATAGACAGAACCCGTTATGATGTTTACGAAGTCCTTTTGAGGGGGGCAAGTTGGCAGGTGCAGATTTATAAAAACATATCCGGGAATGAGGTTACCGATACGGTAGAGGTAGACAAGACCGATTTTTCATTTACATACAAAGGCGAGAAGGTAAAATTTGATTTGGCCTATATAATGATTCATGGAACTCCCGGCGAAAACGGATTGCTTCAAGGCTATTTTGAGATGTTGGGAATACCATTCAACACCTGTTCTGCATTTGTCTCGTCTATAACCTTTGACAAGCACTCTTGCAAACGCTTTCTCGATTTTGCCGGTGTAAAGATGGCAAAAGATATATACATAAGAGTTGGTCATGACTATTGTGTAAAGAGTATAGTTAAAGAGCTTGGATTGCCGCTCTTTGTAAAACCCACCAATGGCGGAAGCAGTTTTGGAATAAATAAAGTAAAAAGAGAAGAGGAGCTCGAAGAGGCTATACAGAACGCATTTAAGGAGTGCGATTCTATTCTTGTAGAAGAGTGCATAACCGGCCGGGAAATGACAAACGGTATTTACTGCAAGAATGGCGAATTGGTGCGTCTTCCTGTTACCGAGATTGTTACAGATAGAGAATTTTTCGATTACGAAGCAAAATACCTTGGGCAGAGCAACGAGATATGTCCGGCTCCAATCTCAGATGAACTCACAGAAGATATACAGAATCTTACAGCCAAGATTTACCGTTATATGGGGTGTCGCGGGCTTGTCAGGATAGATTATATTGTAAAGGGATACGATATCTATTTCCTTGAGATAAATACAGTTCCCGGCATGACCCCTATGAGCCTTGTTCCCGGTCAGGTGCGTGCTGCCGGAATAGATATGGGAGATTTCTTTACAACTCTTATAGATGAGGCTGCAAAAAAGTAATGACAGTAGAAGGGTTTGTAAAATATTTTAAGGAGTCTTTATCTGCTCTCACATGGTACGACGGGCGAGAGATAAACAGCATGGCGTTGCGACTTTTGCAGGAGATTGCAGGAATACCTTCGTATAAGGTTATTGTTGAGCCGCAGTTGGAGCTTAATGCCGATATTTCACAAAAACTTGCAGGAATGACCTCGTCTTTGGCATTGGGCCGTCCACTCCAATATGTAATGGGATACGAGAATTTTTGCGGATATAGATTTAACGTGAGTGAAGGTGTGCTTATTCCCCGTCCGGAAACAGAAGAACTTGTAAGGCTGATATTATCTGATTTAAAAGATGTTACAGATAAAACCATAAACAATGTTGTAGGAAATGACATTGGGGAGGATATATGCATTTTGGATATCTGCACAGGAAGCGGATGTATTGCGTGGAGTTTGGCGGCCGAATTAAAGAGAAGCCGTGTTTATGGTTGCGATATATCTAAACGGGCACTCGAAATAGCTGCTTTGCAGAATATTCCGGGAACGGTCTCGTTCTTTGAGTGCGATATTCTTGGGAGTAATGCAAAAAAGACAATCATTGATGCCGTTGGCGGAACGGTTGATGTAATAGTGAGCAATCCTCCGTATGTATGTGAACAGGAACGTGCTAAGATGCGTCCTAATGTGCTCGATTTTGAACCTTCTGAGGCTCTGTTTGTTCCTGATAACGACCCTTTGCTGTTTTACAGACAAATTGCCGGACTTGCAGTGAATTTGCTTAAAGATGGTGGAAGACTATATTTTGAGGTTAATGAGCGATTTGCAGAGCAGACTGCCGGAATATTAGACAAAATGGGTTTTGCCAACATTAAAGTTGTAAAGGATTTATTTGAGAAGCCTCGTATTGTAACAGCCTTACGAATAGAGAAATATATGAACGACCGCATGTAGCCGTCTTCTCAGGAGTAAAAAAAAAATTAATTTTTTTTGTTAGAAGCTAAACAATAAAAGGCAAAATCGTATATATTTGCACTCAGAATGAACAGAACTGAATTAAATACTAAATTTTGGTGGTGGCACAGGATTTCTAATCTTGTGAGCACTGCTATATAGTATTTAATTTTTTATGAAAGAAATTACATAACAAATATAAATATAAAGAGAGGCCCGATGCTCGCAGCATCGGGCCTCTCTTTTTTAGGAGACAATATTATGAAAACTACTAAAAAGTTTACTCTTGCAGAGAGTGAGATTCCAAAACAATGGTATAACATATTGGCAGATATGCCCAATGCTCCAAAACCATTGCTTAATCCGCAAACGCGTGAGCCGCTAAAACCTAATGAGATGGAGCGGTTGTTTGCCAAAGAGCTTGTTGCTCAGGAGTTTTCTAAAGAACGCTTTATAGATATTCCCGAAGAGGTTCAGACTCTGCTTAAAATTTACAGACCGTCTCCGCTTGTAAGGGCATCAGGATTGGAAAAGGCTTTAGATACTCCGGCCAAGATTTATTTTAAAAATGAGAGCGTGAGCCCTGTAGGTTCTCATAAGCTAAATTCTGCAATTCCGCAAGCCTATTATAATGCAAAGCAGGGGATAAAATATATTACAACCGAAACAGGTGCAGGTCAGTGGGGCTCGGCCATGAGTATTGCCTGTAAACATTTTGGATTGGATTTAAATGTATTTATGGTAAAAAGCAGTTATAATCTAAAGCCTTACAGAAAGATTGTAATGAAAACATATGGGGCGCAGGTTCATGCGTCTCCCTCTATGATTACAGAGTTCGGACGCAATCTTTTGGAGCAAAACCCTAATTGCGACGGCAGTTTGGGGATAGCCATTTCAGAGGCTGTAGAGATGGCTTTAAATACTCCCGATTGCAGATACACTTTAGGCAGTGTTTTAAATCATGTGCTTTTGCACCAGACTATTATAGGATTGGAGGCAGAAAAGCAGATGGAAATGACAGGTGATTACCCTAATAAAATTATTGCCTGTTTTGGAGGCGGTTCTAATTTTGCCGGTATTTCGTTCCCGTTTTTAAGACATAAGCTCAACGCCATAAAAAATAACGGAGAGGTTGGCGGCGGTATTCCTGCTATGGCTGCCCATACAAGATTTATGGCAGCAGAGCCTCAGGCATGCCCTAAACTCACAAAAGGGGTTATGGATTACGATTTTGGAGATACGGCCGGAATGACCCCTCTTATACCAATGTACACTTTGGGACATGACTTTAGTCCTGCACGTATTCATGCAGCCGGATTGCGTTATCATGGTGGAGGTCAGATTGTAAGCAGGCTTAAACAAGACGGTTTTATAGAATCGTATCCTATAGGACAGAGGGAGACTCTCGAAGCCGGAATACTGTTTTCCCGTACAGAGGGTATAATACCTGCACCCGAATCTGCCCATGCAATTGCGCTTACAATACGTGAGGCATTAAAGGCTAAGGAATCTGGCAATGAGGAGGTGATATTATTTAATTTGTCGGGACACGGACTAATAGATTTGGCCACTTATGAGATGTTCCTAAACGGAAAAATAGAATAGGCAACTCCGTAAAGGAATGCCTATTCTACCCTGTTTAATTGGCAACATTGCCGTTTATTTATTCTATTCATCCTCAGTAAGACTGCCGTTCTTATAGCCGTCTATAGAGAATCCGTTGTCTATTATTTCTGAATCGGTGCCTATTGTTACAGTTATGCCGGTTGGCGGAGCATTGCTTAAATCGGCATCGATTTGTATTTTGTGCCATGTGGCAGCAGTTGTTTGTATAGGTTCGGTTATTGTGTAAACAATCGTTTGAGATTCTGCGTCCTCTACTTTTACAGTAGAGATTTTTATATATAAATTGCAATTGCTCGGGTAAAAGGCATATCTGCTCTCTGTTGCAAAAGTATCTGTCATTGCAACGGCAAAATCATCGGAGCTTGAGAGAACGGTAAAATTTGAGAACTGCAGAGCTCGCTCTTCTCCGGCAGCGTCTTTAGAAACCGTAACCGTTGTAGCGGCTTTATCGAATACCGATAAAAAGTTCTCTTTTAGAAGCACCGATATTTTTGAATTGTTTACACTGCATTGCACCTCTACATGTGTAAGTTCTCCTGCTTTTATTGTAAATTCTTTTTCTCCGTAATATCTTATGCGCCCGTAATTGTTGTTTGAGTTTTCTGCCTCTTCTGCTGTGCAATTATGGGCTTTAGCAATATAATTACCCTCTTGGAGAAGAATGTTCTGCCCTTTTATATTGCTGTAAAGTGTGTTATTTACAGTTGTTTGCCCTCCTGTTTTGTCTGTTACATTTACGGTAAAGTTGCCGAGTTCTGTCTCCGATATAGCTTTAGTCTGTGCAGAAACCTGAGTGTTGTTATTTTGGGTAACGCAGAAAGATAATATGCCCTCATAGCGGTCTTCCTTTGCACAGGAGGCTGCTATTATTGCAATTAGAACTATGAATATACTGCGTTTCATGCCAAAATAAAAGCTTTTAGAACTCAACTAAGAGGGATAATAGATGTGAAATTCTTCCTATACAGGCCTATTCTTCGTAAGGGTTTACAGTAATATCTTTTTCTACAGATGTAATCGTTTCATCAACAACAATTCCTATTCCTGCTTGTCCGGAAGTGGCTGATGCTTTTATTGTTATCTTGTGCCAACTTTGAGCTTGCAGATTAATGCTTTGTGTGTATGTTTTGGTTTGAGAATCGCTTTTTCTTACTGCTGTAATCTCAAAGTTTAGAGCATTATTGTCTGCCACTACATTAAAGTATGCAATTTGGCCGTTGTTTTCTTCTAATGTTGTGGTGTTGTCATATTCTATTTTTCTGTTGGTATTGGCTGCTGAAGTGGCAACGATTTTGGCCGGAGTTGTTGAGTGGTTTACATTAAACAAATTCTTGAAAGACTCGTCAAATACAAAGGATACTCGTGCATTTGCCATTTTACATGTAAGCGAAACTTCTTTTAAATTTCCTGCGGTTACAGTTAAAGTTTCTGTGCCGTAAAATCTCTGTTCGCCTCTGCCCTCTTCTGCCTTATCCTCTGCAATATTGTATGCTTCAACCTTGTATTCGCCAACGGGTACTGTAATACTTTTGTCTTTGAGACTGCCGTATGTTCCGCTCAATTCTTCTATTCTTGAGCTTTCTTTTGTGGTGTAAACAATATAAGTATCCGAAGCGGGAGTTGCTGTACTTGTTCCTTTAACAAAAACAGAAGCGCCTTGCTCTATCGATAATTTTGCCGAGCCATACTCCACAGCTATTTCATCCTTGCTGCAGCTTGTTATACAGAGAACTGTCCCTAATATTAATGCCAATTTTTTCATATAAAATTATGTTTGTTTTAGAGTCTGCAAAGGTCTTCCAATATTTTTATACAAACAAGCCTAAAATAAAGTATTTATATACAAATTTGTAGATTTTGGTAGATTTTTATTAGGAAAATGGCATAAAATATAAATATAGTTAATGTTTTTGTCTATATTTGCCGCACTTTGTATGAACTGCTTAAGAGTATATTATGTATAAAGTATATAAAAGGTATAAATGGATGTTGGCATTGTTGTATGGTTGTGTTGCCATAGTTGCAGTGTCGGGGTTATGGTCGTGTTCAAAAGATGAAGATATAGCGGTAAACAGGTATGCTGTTTCGGTTGAGGTTTCGCCTCTTATGCCTGCTGTATCAAAGACTGCAATAGAGCAGGATAATAGTGTTACATGGAGTGCAAACGATAAGTTGGGCATTATGGCGGTTTCTGCCTCGGGGCAGAGTGCAACATCTGTTCTTGATTTGGCAAGGAGTTCTTACGGAAAGTCGTCCGGCAAATTTATAGGGGAGCTTGTAATTTCAGAAGCTCCTCAAAAATGTTGGTTTGTATATCCGTCGGGAGTAAATTTTACTCATTCAAGCAGTGTAACAGCCTCTTTTTCTTATAACGGACAAAACGGTTTGCATGTACCTTATTTATATGGAGGCGCAGATTATTCGCAAGACGGAATAAGTGCGGTCCTGCATCATGTTGGCGGTATGCTTAGAGTGTTTTTGCCGCAAGGTGGTGTTATAAAGAGTATAACCGTTGAGGGAAATAATAGCGAAAAACTTACTCCGTATATTTTTACATTTCCTTCCGACGGTTCGGTTGCAGGGGCAGATAGTGGAGAGATGGCATCGGATGCTGAGAATTCATTCTCTGTAAATGTGTCGGAAGACCTTAAAACCGCTGCATCGGGATTGTTGGAGTGCTATATTACAATGCCGCCGGTTAATTTTACAAAGGGTTTCAGATTGATTTTTACAGATGCCAACGGCAATAAAATGTATAAGAGTTTTAATTATGCAGGCGGTTGCGATTTTTCAAAAGATGTTTCATCCGGTGGACTCAGAGGGGGGATTGTAGAGATAACTGTTGATAAATTTGAAAAATATGCCGTGAACTCTTTTGTGCCAACGGTAACTGTAAATCATGTTTTTGAAGGGGGAAAACTTACAGGAACAAAGTTGGAGCTTACAAAGGCAGATTTGAATTTGTCGGGTTCTCCAATGGTATTATTGCTTAAGTGGGGTATTGAGGTATATAACATCAGCGGCAAATTGGTAAGGAGAATAGAGTCTGAGCAAAATCCATCTTCTGTAAATTCTGCAAATAAAATTGTTTTTGATGTAGAGGATAGTTGGGTTTATTTGCCTAACGGTTCATATACAATAAAACCGTATGTTGTTAATAGAGTAGATGGCAAAAAAATGTATGTGGCAGAGAGTAACATTGTTGTGCCTCAGCTCGATGTGTCGTTGCTAAAGGCTACAATTGATGCAAAAACATCTTATAGTTACTATTTGGACGGTGATTTGGCAAATGCCAATAAAGAGGGTTCGGGCTCGAGCATCTATAATGTTACTATTGGAGTGAATATTTCTGACGAAATTCTTAAAGGTTCAAAATACACCGTAAAGGCAAAGGTTGAGGATAAAACAACAAAGATTAAAATAGATGAAAAAACAGAGGTAAATGTAAATCTTTGTGAGAAAGGAGGGTTGGGAGAGAGTATAGAACTTAATGATGCCTCCAAGTTGATTCTTGCAAAATATGATGTAAAAGATTGGAGGGCCTATACAATAGCATCGTCTGTGGAGTTCGACGGTGTAACAGCCGAAGCTGCTGTTGATGTGCATGTAACCGGATTACCGTATAAAGCAGTTCCGCCAACCAAAACAGGAGATCATCCGTGGAAAGACGAAGCCGGTAGAAATACTTGGAATGCTGACAATGTGGAGTTATATTATTCAGCTGCCGCAGGTCCTGAAATAAGTTCTCCGGTCTTTCATATACCTGCAGATATTAATGTTAGTTTTTCTACAAAAATAGTGAGAAATGATTTTCGATTCTTAGGTGGTGATATTTATGGTCCCATTAAGATATTTCAAAAAAATGGAAAAGATGAGATATATGATATTGATGAAGATTTGAAGCCTGAGGCTACTTTGGAAGGCAGCTATAATTCAATTATGTCGGTCGGATATACTCATCAGTGGTTTATACGTTATCAATATATAGCACTCGGTCCAATAACATACGTATACTACTTTAATTTAAACTATAGGTAAATCCGTTGCTTTTGCATTCCAATATGCAAAGTAAAAATGAGAATTATAAAATATATGCCATTCCGCAGGCCTTAAAGAGTATAGCTACCTTGGAAGGCAGCTATGATGCAATTATGTCGGCCGGATATACTCATCAGTGGTTTATATGTTTTAGTTATGATGCTGTGGGGCGGAAACATACGTATACTATTTAATCTAAACTATAGGTAAATTCGTTGTTTTTGGTATAAAATAACTTTGATAAAATCAATTTCACCAAAGTTATTCTATCTGCTTGTTAATCAGGTTATTATATATTGTATCGCCAGCTGTTTTTGGCAATTATACCGGTTTTTAACCATAAAAATAGAGACTAATAGAAACAGAATTCCTACTAATCTCTAAAATGTCGCATTTGCAAATCTACAAGTGCTTATCTTTTTATCTGAGTGCCACTTTTCGCATTATTGCTTGCAATATTATCATAAATTAGATACCGCCCGGATTCTTGTTTTCGGTAACTGCATTAATTATTTATACCTATAGTTGCTTTATCTCCTCTACAGACAGGCCTGTACATTCCGCAATTACAGCAACATCAATAGATTTTGACTTCATCGATTTGGCAATTTCAAGATTACGTTGAGCAACGCCCTCTGCAAGACCCTCTTTTCGTCCTTTGGCTTCTCCTATCTCTATGCCCTGTTTTATACCGTCTTCTATGGCATAATCCAAGCAGGCGCGGTTGTCGCGGTAGCGTTTGAGTCGCTCTTCATAAACCATCTTATCTTTTGCCGATAGTGAGGCTACATTGGCATCTTCCAAAACACCGAGAAACATCTCTCTTATTTCGTCTGTAAGGCCGTGGGCGTAAACCTCTGCCTTGAGTTCTTCTATCGTTTTCATATTGTCTTTCATTTGGAGCAACAAATATAATAATATTTCATATAACTTATTGCAATCCTGTATGTTTTCAACATTAAGACACGGCAGCTGCAACATAATAAAATTGAGTTTGTCAGACAAAATGTTAAGCGTTTCGGGTTCGCATAACAGAAAATCGCGTCTTAAAACCGGCTGCTCTTCGTAGGTAAAATTCATAAGACAGATTGAATAGACCTTTTTTATGTTATAGTTCCAGCCGTCGCCGCTCTCGCCCATTTTGTCTATAAGGCGGCACGCATAATAAATCATGCGGTTGCGTATATATCCCAATTTGGCATTCTGAATCTCTATGAGATATTGGTCGTTGTTGGTATCTGTGCAGAGAATATCAAATATACACTCTCTGCCCTCGCTATCCAACGGAATGCTCTCGTTGTTGAGATACTTCAAATCAACAATTTTGTGTTCGAGATTGAGCAGCAGATTAAGGAATCCCAACAGATTCTTCTTGCTCCGCTCCGTGCCAAACAGATGCTTAAAACCCCAATCAACAAACGGGTTCATCACATTGCTTGTTTTGATTTTCGATTCAGCAATAGTTACCATTCCAGCCCCGGTTTCTGCTCTTGACACTGATTCTGACTTTAACATTAACTCAGCCTCTGATTCGGTTCTCTCTTTTGTTTTCATTCTCTCGCCCTCCATAGCGTTCTGTTTTTAAGTTATTGACAATGTATGTATATTTATTGTATTATATGTCGTTATCCGTGTTTTTCATTCCTGTGCAACGGAGTATATCTCAAAAAACTATTGCTTGCATATAGGTTTGGCTTCGCATGCTTTAACATGGTGAGTTTATTTCCGTGAGACTCGTTAGAGAGCCGCAATATGTTACAGTTTGGAGAGTATAGCCGTGAGAGGCCTCATGTAGCGGAGTAAACAATCAGCGGCAATCATGCGGCAGATTTCAGCATGTTCGAGCCAAGAAGTGGCGAGTTCCGAAATCAGTATAATTGCCGTTAGATTGTGAGCCATGCTGAATGCCGGCCGATAACGGCTATCACTCCACAAACGGCTACATATAACAACATCAAAACACTATCAACTCCACTCCGGCAAAGCTAACCACAATCGCACAAGAACATGTGCAAAAAAAGAAAATCTTCACCACTAAGGCAAAGATTTACTGATTTTTATAATTATTTATCCGATTTTAAACGGATAAAAAAAATTGTAGAAAAAATATAGAATTTTTGGGGGCTTTAATAAGATTTATAAACCTTTTTAAAGAAATTATAAATTTTTCAAGTGCATTGTAGTTGTCTGAAAAACAAAAAATAATTTTAAAAATATAGAAAACAGCATAAGTGTTTTTACAAAAATATGAATCACAGATGAGTAATAATTAGATTTTTGTATAACTTTGACCGCTCGAATGACTATGAAAACTCTTTACGCTTATTGTATTTGTGGAGTTCTGTCAGGAGTCTTTCTAACTAATGTAAATAAAATCATATACATATATAGATAAATGGAAAACACACAGATAGAGAGTAAAAAATCAATTCTGGGAATAGGCAATGCTCTTACCGATATTCTTGCGGTATTGCCAAACGATGAATTTTTAAAAAGATATCACCTTCCTAAAGGCAGCATGCAGCACGTAGATGAGCAAACAGGAAATACAATTTGGAACACTCTAAAAACCATGGGAGTACAGTATGTGCCAGGCGGTTCTGCTGCAAATACAATTGCCGGAACTTCTATATTTGGCATGCGTAGTGGATTTATAGGCAAGGTTGGCGAAGATGAATTAGGTTCGCTTTTTAAAACCGGTCAGGAAAACATAGGGATAAAGCCGATATTGCTAAAAGGTGTTTCGGCCAGTGGACGTGCAATGGTTTTTGTAACTGCTCCAAATGCGGAGCGTACTTTTGCCGTTTACCTTGGTGCGGCTCTTGAACTTGTGCCCGAAGATCTTAAGCCGGAGTTTTTCAAAGGGTATGATTATTTTCATATAGAGGGTTATTTGGTTCAAAATCAGGCATTGGTGCGCAAGGCTGTGGAGTTGGCCAAACAGGCAGGTTCTATAATATCAATAGATATGGCAAGCTACAATGTGGTTGAAAGCAATAGGGCCTTTTTGTATGATATAATAGAAAACTACGTAGATATAGTATTTGCCAATGAGACCGAGGCAAAGGCTCTCACACAAAAAGAACCTCGCGAAGCCTTATCGGAAATTGCCGGAAAATGTAAAATAGCTGTTGTTAAGTTAGGCCCCGACGGCTCTATGGTGCAGAGTGGTGATGAATTTCACAAAATAGAGGCATGGCCGGCCAATACAATTGACGCTACAGGAGCCGGCGATATTTATGCGGCGGGCTTTATTTATGCCCATTCTCTTGGAATGCCTGTAAAAGTGTGTGGAGAAGTAGGCTCTATAATATCGGCCAAAGTGGTTGAAGTAATAGGCTCTAAAGTAGATGTGCCTCGTTGGAAAGCAGCCAAGACAGAGATACGCTCCCTAATGGGAATATGTGGCAAATAGCGCGATAGTCTCTGGTTAATTCTTATTCTGCCCGCGTAAAAAAGCCTTTATGCGGGCAGTTTTTTCTCTCTTGTGCTCAAATTTATAACGCATATTAAGCACCATCATTTGAAGTGTCTGAGGTTTTTGCCCCATAAGCTCCGCATACTTTTGTAATATATATAGGTGTGCAGGGATGCTTACATTCAGCCTGCGTAAATTGTGCATTCTCTGCTCAAGAGTAAGGTGCTTGCAAAACTCCATGCGGTTAATATCAATGAGAGTGAATCTGTAAGAGCCTGTATCTGTCCTTTTATAGAGTATATTGGTATAATTAAGGTCGTTATGTATAACTCCTGCCTCGTGTACCTTAAATAGAAATGCTGCTAAAGCGTCCAATAACGGTGTTATACCCTCAAATTCAACGGCCGATAATGTGCGTTTATAAAAAAACGGAAGCATTGAGTTGTAATCTGTATAAAGGCATATATAATAACTCTCGCACATAAGCCCGTTATGCCTGTTTTCTATATATGCAACCTCTTCTGGAGTTTCAATGCCAAGATTCTTGAGCTTTGCAGCATACTCAAAAGCTCTGCGTGCCTTACTTTTGCGTAATCGTCCGTAGATTATACGGTTAAGAAGACTCAACCGTCCAAATCTCTTAACAACAATCTTTTCTTCTCCTGCCTCATATAGCTTTATAGAGTTACGTCCGTCGTGAAGTACGGTACAATTATCGTTACAGCTATGCAATTCTGCACAGGAAACGCGGTTAATAAACTCCTTCAAGTGAAAATATTTTGGACTAATTACAACAGACATGTCTATATACCTTAATATAATAATCTTAACCTCTAATATTTTGCAACTATAGCAAGTCACAAAGCGATGCGCAAAAATAATGAACCTTTTTTAAATCGTGGCAACTGCAAATGAACATTTAGAATAAAACTCTGTTTATACTATAAAAATATCAAAGAGCGACTGATATAATTTTTGAGTGTGTTTTAGATGTGTTTAAGTAGTTTTTTAGTTAGGTTAGTTGGAACTGCCGGCAATTTTCTATAAGAAGTTGCCGGTTGTTTTTTGCAATATTATCCTTTTAAACAATACTTTTAATCGGCTGTTTAAGTATAAAAAGAACCAAAATCACTAAATATATATAGTATATGGACAGAAAAGAGATTATTTGCGAGTGTTTTTTATTGTCTCGTGGAGAGATAGAAGACGCAATACGGCAGAAAAAACTTACAACAGTAGAAGAGGTAGGTTATGCAACCAATGCCGGTACCGGTTGCGGTGGTTGCGTGGATAAAATACAACAGATATTGGATGAGGTCAACGGCAAATAGTGCCACTTTTTGCATCATTGCCTTTTTTCAATTTACAGTCGCTCTTTTATCGTAAGCATCCGATAAAGTGCATAACCAACCAGTAGTATACAATTATCCGCTATCACCTTCGATTGGCTGGTAATAGCTATTATTAGTTATTCTGTGGCAGGTATTAGTGGTTATTCCCGGCTAATGGCTGCCATTTGCCGGTTAATAGCGAGTCAATATCTTTTTCTATTGGTATTCGTTTCAAGGTGTCCTCTAACCAGGCATGGACATCAATCTTATGAGCCTTGCAGCTGCCGAAGAGAGAGTATACAAATAGCCGCTCTTTTATCAACGATTTCTCATGTTTCCTTAGTTTTTTTATTTTCTCAGGGTTTCTCAATTTTTCTCAACTTTTTAAATTTATCGTTTTAGTAATTTCTTGCCGTTTCTGTTTTTGGCAACATTACCTATTTTTACTTTTCACGATTTTAAAAATTTTCTTGAATTTTCTCCCCGCAGGATTTGTCTGGTGAGTGATTTTTTCAGAGTTTTCCGGAATTTCTCAAATTTTTTACCTTTTTTATTTCCTCAGAGTTTTCTTATTTTTTTAAATTTCTCTTGAATTTTCCCCACGTGGGATTTGTCTGGTGAGCGATTTTTTCAGAGTTTTCCGGAATTTTTTCAGATTTTTTCAAATGTTGTTCTTTGGTCAAATATATTCGGTTGTATAAAGTCTCCATTTTTGCTAAAAAACTCATGAAATTTTCCAATTTTGTAAAGTTATGGTTAATAGGAGTTTGAGTAAATTACTGGAAAAAAGTTCAAAAAAAGAGGCAAAAAAAGTTCAAAAAAATTTGGAGGGAAAG
>CAZULV010000016.1:0-51724 GCA_964621625.1 uncultured Muribaculaceae bacterium
CTTAAAAGCACTGCTGTTAATCTATAAGGTTGCTCTATCTCTCTTTCTATAGCTTGTTTTGCCGTTTTGCTGTTTTGGGGCAGGTTATCCTACCAACCATACTAATACATGATTGTCGAACACTTCATATTCAAGTTCAAACTCCTCCTCTTCTCCATCTTTATTAATGAATGTAGCATCTATTTCGCCCTCGTCTTTAGGGTTGAATTTGTCTATCTCCATCTGTTTGGCAAAATCTACTCCATGCTGGCTCATTCTTTTGTAAATTGCCTCTTTGGCGCACCAATATATAGCAAGCTGCAGATTCCTGTTTTTGTCGGATAAATCCTCTCTCTCCTCCTCAGATAACGCCCTTTTTTCAACAGCAGAAAAGTCTCGCTCAATGCTTTCTATATCAATGCCCACATCTTCTGTAGGATGTGTTAGTATTGCCACAAAACGGGCTGTATGAGTAATGCTTATATGAATTGAATTGTTTTGGATGAACGGACTTCCGTTGTCGTGGTGTCCCAAATATACTTTGTCTTCAAAAACTGTATTCAATAAAGCCCTTACCGCTAACTTCTCTTTGCGGCGTGCTTCGCTGCGTGTAAGGAAAAGTTCTTCCAACTCATCATTGGGTATTGAGATTATTTTTAAAAGTTCCTCTTCGCTTTCTGTTACTTCCCATACGGAAATTTCTCCTCCGTTATTTAACTTCTTTCTAAAATAGAGTCCCATTTTATATATCTGTTTTCTATATTATCGTGTTATTATCTTGCTGTTATCCTGGTTGTAAGGAGTCTGTCCGAGTTCTACAAAATCACTCTCATCTACGATTTCGCCCACAATCTCTTCGAGAATATCCTCTAACGTTACTATGCCGTCGGTTCCGCCATATTCATCTACAACAACTGCTAAATGCATCTTTCTGTTACGGAACTCTTCGAGCAAATCATTTATTTTTTTGCTTTCGGGCACAAAGTATGCCTCTCTTATATAATTTTTCCAATTAAAGTCTGATTTCTCCTCAAGAAGCCAAGGAAGCACATCCTTTATGTACAGGAATCCCTTTATGTCGTCTAAATTTTCCTGATATACAGGCAGTCTTGAGTATCCGCACTCCGTTGCAATTTTTATGACCTCTTCGTTGCTCATCTCTATATCGAGAGCAACAACGTCTACACGCGGTTTCATTATCTTGCAAACATCGGTAGTGGGCAGCATTACAATTCCCTTTAATATTTTCTTCTCTTCTCCTTCCGACGGGGTTGCAATATCAACAGCCTGAGCCAAATCGTTAAGCGTTACGTCGCTGCGCAACGGAATGTTGCTGAATCTGTTTGTAAACAGGCTCATAAGTGTGTTGAACGGTTTGGTTATAGGCGATAAAAACACAAGCGGACGGCTCATGAATTTGGCAAATTTTACCGGAATACGGGTTGCTATAATCTTTGGAAGCACCTCTCCAAACAGTACCAATACAAATGTTACCAAGAGTGTGTTTACAAGAAATTCGAGCACAGGATTTGCCGAAAAATCAAAGATATGCCCCAATAAAATGGAGCTTATAAGAACAATAAGTATATTTACGCAATTGTTTATCTGCAGGATTGTTCCCAAGAGATAGTCGGGATTGCCAAGCAGGCGCAATATAAGATTGCTTCTTTTGTCTGCCTCTTCTTTGAGTTTGTCTATCTGCTTTGGAGTTAATGAGAAAAACGAAGTCTCGCTACCCGAGATTAGGGCAGAGCAAACCAAAAGGAGGATTAAACTAATCCCCAAACACAGAAACTCTATTGTTAAACTACTGGGAGGTTCCAATTTGCTTTATTAATTTGGTTTACGGCTGCAAAGATAGTTAATTTTCCAAATCTGCAACTATATATTTTTCAATCATGAAAACAGGGTGATACTGCATTTTTGCATTGCGAAGTCCCATATCGCCTGCATCATCTTCTCTGTTAACGTACGAAAAGCCAATCTGTTCGTTTGTAAGCTCCAAATCCGGAGAATATTCTTTTAAAATCTGGTGTTGCAAAAACATTTGGCTTATAGCCGGATATGCCCCTTGAATGTTGGCAAAAGCCTTTTCTATATGCACGAGGAATGTGTCTGAGTTCATCTTTTCGCCCAAAGAAAAGGCTACCACATTGCCGTTTACACGCAAAAGGCCGCCTTTAAGGGCAAGTGCCTCAAAATCGGCTATGGCATTTCTAACAGAGCATGTTTCCTGAAAAAGAGAGGTGTCTTGCGAGCAACCATACTGTTTACACCACAGTTCATTCATTTGTGCGCACTCGTAAATGTTCTCAGGAGTAACCTCCTCGTATTGCCAGTTATTGTTTGCCTTAAACCGTGATACAAAATTGCGTTTAGATTGATATTTTTTTCCTTTTAATGTGATTAAATCTTTGGCCGTGTATATATAATCAAAGCTGTTGCGTACAGGAGTATATGAAAAGCGGTTTGGAAACAACTCCTCTATAACGGCTCTCTGTTCTTCCAATACAGAGACCATGCGAAAAGGTACATTGTTTTGCCGCGCATCCTCTATCATAAATACAAGAGCCTCCTTTATATCTCCTCTTCCGGCCGGAAACAGGTATGTATATCCTTCCGGCGTATCGGCTGAGCCGGAGCGTATTAGCAAAAACTCTTTATATTCGGCTATTTTTGTTTTGTATATATCTCTCCAAATATAGAGAACGGAGAAGTTATACTCCGTGGCTCTATAGTCGGAAAGGGCGAGCAGTTTGTCTGCCCATGTTTTGTCGGTTAGTTTAATCTCTTTAAAAATATCCTTATAATCAGTCATATAAATTACTCTTCGAGCCACTCTTTAATTATAGATACGGCTTTTTTCTGTAAAGAATCCGGCAATGTCTTTATTCTGGCCCTATGGCTGCCGGCCGGATCTATAAACAGATACATGGTGTTGCGGCCTTTGCCTTTAGCTTTAAGTTTCTCGTTCTTTACGGGAGCAACTGGCATTACTGCACTCCACGGGTCGTATTCTCCATAAACGAACAGCATTTTTGATGATGTGGTATCTAAAAAGCTCTTAATGTCTTTGTACAAATATTTATCAAACTTAAATTGTTGCGATTGCGGCAGGAATATTTTGTTGAGATACCCTTCTGCATCTTTTATTGTAAGCAGTCCTTTAAACGGCTTGGTGTTATATCCGTAATATCCCAACTCTTTTGCTGCCTGAACAAAAAACGGAGCTGTAGAGCCTCCTTCGGCAAAATAATCAGGGCCGCTTGTGTTTATGAGAAAATCAAACATCTCCTTGTCTGTTGCTTTTTGCGGGTCGGGAACAATATCTGTCTTGTATCCCCATTGCCAGAAGGCAAACGGAAACTCCAATACGCAATAATCGTAGATTGCTTCAAGCGGCATTCTGTATCTGTAGTTCATTTTGGCAGAAAGTTCCTCCATCATCGGTTGTATTCTCTCTCTTCTTTTTAGGAATTCGGTCTGAAAGTCCTGCAGAATTTTGCGGTCTTTCTCTGTACCAACAAATGTACCGAGGAATGGTTCATGTCTTCCGTCTTCTGCGGCCTTGCACAACGGACCTACGTATGGAACGGATATGTCTATATCGTTAGGATAATATGTTGTATAGAACATAGCTGTCTGTCCTCCCTTGCTTATTCCGGTTGCAATCCATTTTCCGGCATAAAGTTTTTTGAACAGCATATTTACGCGGTGCAAATCTGCCGCAGCGTTAAGGGCCGTCATATAATCCCAATTGAGAGTCTCCTCTGTAATAGTGCTGTCGTTCTGCATAAAAGGGATAGATTCGTTAAAATAACGGTGTTCTACCTCAATCATATTTGTATTAAAAAGCCCCGACAGTTCATTGTTATAATTAGGGTGAGCGCCACGAGAAACGTATCCCTCGGTAACAAGCAGCATGGGATTGCTGTAGTTGTTGTGAAAAAGAATCACTTTCTGTTTGAATGTTCCAATTGAGGGATTTTTATGATCTATAGGCTGTTCTATAAAAAGCTGGTATTTACTGCTGTATAGTGATTGCAGCTTCTCTGCCGGTTTGAGTTCTTTTATATCTGAAACGTTTATTCCGCACTCTTTGGCGGCATTCATTATTCTCTCCGGCAACTCTTGCGCACCGGCAGTTTTTGTAAAGGCAGACAGTGTTACAATAAAAATTGTAAAAAAGGCACAATTTAAAAAATATCTTTTCATAAAAAATGTTGTTATGTTAGACGGCAGCAAAGATAATCCAATAATTTGAACAACTTATAAGTAATGACCGTTTGTAAATGAAAATTCTGCCCGATTGCCCGGTCAAAACCACCCGCGGAGAATTGAGATGTGGGGTGCGATGTTTTAGCAAATTTTGTTTTAGAGTAAACTGTCATAACAAAAACTGTAATAAAATTTTAAACGGTTTCTAAAATTGCTACCTTTGCAGGCATTTCCAACAATTGATTATAATAACATAGATATATGAAAAATTTTGTAGAAGAGCTTACATGGAGAGGCATGATTCATACAATGATGCCCGGAACAGAAGAACAGTTGATGAAAGAACAGACATCTGCATACGTTGGTATAGACCCTACAGCAGATTCGTTGCATATAGGTCATCTTGTAAGCATAATGATGCTCAAGCATTTCCAGAATTGCGGACATAAACCGTATGCGCTTATAGGCGGAGCAACAGGAATGATAGGAGACCCTTCTATGAAGAGTGCCGAGAGAAATCTTCTCGATGAGCAGACTTTGGCGCACAATATTGCTGCAATAAAAGAGCAATTGTCTAAATTTCTTGATTTTGACTCAGACAGACCAAATGCAGCCGTACTTGTTAATAATTATGATTGGATGAAAGACTTCTCATTCCTCTCATTTATAAGGGATATAGGCAAGCATATTACCGTAAATTATATGATGAGCAAAGACTCTGTAAAAAAACGTCTTAACGGAGAGGCAAGAGAGGGAATGTCGTTTACAGAATTTTCGTATCAGCTTGTGCAAGGTTATGATTTTCTCTATCTGAATGAGCACAAAGGGTGCAAA
Organism: uncultured Muribaculaceae bacterium; assembly: GCA_964621625.1. Lineage (GTDB taxonomy): Bacteria > Bacteroidota > Bacteroidia > Bacteroidales > UBA932 > Egerieousia. The sequence goes on from CAZULV010000016.1 coordinate 5,032, forward strand.
CTTCAAATGGGCGGAAGTGATCAATGGGGTAATATTACCACAGGAACCGAACTTATAAGGAGAAAAACAGGCAATGAGGCTTTTGCCCTTACATGTCCTTTAATCACTAAGGCCGACGGTGGAAAATTTGGAAAAACAGAGAAGGGAAATATCTGGTTGAATGCAAATTATACATCTCCTTATACATTCTATCAGTTCTGGCTTAATGTTGGAGACGAAGATGCGGAGAAATATATAAAAATCTTTACCATGCTAAGCCGTGAGGTTATAGAGGAGGCAATTGCAAAACATAAAGAGGAGCCGCATTTGAGAGGTTTGCAAAAACTTTTAGCAAAGGAAATTACAATTATGGTTCATGGAGAGCAGGAGTATAACAAGGCGGTAGAGGCATCCGGAATACTCTTTGGAAACTCTACATCTCAGGCTCTTAAAAATCTCGATGAGCAGACTTTCCTCTCTGTGTTTGAGGGTGTTCCGCAATATGAACTGCCTGCGGAGAAACTTGGAGGCAATATTCTTGAGCTGTTGGCGGTTGAAACAAATATATTCCCATCTAAGGGCGAGTGCCGCAAAATGATTCAGGCAAACGGATTGAGCATAAACAAAGAGAAGTTTACAGATGCAAACGGCGTTTTGAGTGCCGAGAATCTTGTAAACGGAAAATATATTCTTGTTCAGAAAGGCAAGAAGAACTACTTTATACTTAAATTCAATTAGTGGAGTTATGGAAGGAGAGAGCACAAGACAATTAAAGATTGGAAGACAGCTGCAAAGAGATTTGGCAGAGATTATACGCAGCAAGGGTATGGCGGCCTTTGGTGGAGCAATGGTTACTGTGAGCGAGGTGAGAATAAGCCCCGATTTGTCTGTTGCAAAGGTATTTGTGAGTATATTCCCCTCCAATAAGGCTTCCGAAGTTATGGATATTATAAAAGAGTCGTCAAAATCAATCAGAGGCGACTTGGGACGTTTGGTTGCAAAACAGTTGAGGATTGTTCCTGAACTTGTCTTTATGCTCGATACATCTCTCGATTATGCAGAGCATATAGACGATTTGCTTAAGAAATAATTTAAAGAGAACAGCCTTGCATTTGCCGTTTTTCATAGCCAAGAGATACCTGTTTGCGAAAAAGTCACACAATGTAATAAACATTATTTCGCTTATAAGTTCTGTGGGTATAGGAATTGGCAGCATGGCATTAATAATAATTCTCTCTGTATATAACGGGTTTGATACTTTGGTAAAATCATTTTACCGGGAGTATCAGCCCGATTTTATAATAACCCCATCATCGGGCAAGATATTCAGAGCCGATTCGCTGTTTGTAGAAAAGATAGAGAGTATAAATGGTATTGCCGCAGTTACAGAAGTTGTGGAGGAGACTGTGTTTATTCAATACGGTAACAGTCAGTCGGTTGCTGTTATAAAGGGGGTTGAGCCTAATTACTCTCAGTTTAATGGTGTTGAAAAGAGTATTGTTGAGGGGGAGTTTAAATTGTTTGATGGCGATATTCCGCATGCTGTTGTAGGGCGAGGATTGGCTGCAGATATGAGGCTGAGGGTTAGGTTTGTAGAGCCTATAGAGATATATTTTCCGGATAGAAAGGCTAATATCTCCGTTATAAATCCGGCTGCCGCACTGAATAACGAAACGGTTTACCCGTCGGGCATAATCTCTTTAAATAATGAATTTGACGGGAATACACTCTTTATACCTGTTTCTGTTGCACGTGATTTGCTCTCGTATGAGCACAATCAGGTTACTTCGGTAGAGGTTTATCTCCTTAAAGATTTTGCCGGCGGAGCCAAAAGAATTGAAAAGGAGTTGGAAGAGGCTATTGGCGGCTATACCGTAAAAAACAGATATGAGCAGAATGAAACGTTGTACAAGATGATGAGAGCCGAGAAATTTGCTGTTTATCTTATACTGTTTTTTATTATCCTGATAGTTTCTGTGAATATATTCGGGTCGCTCTCTATGCTTATCATAGATAAGAATAAAGATATGCAGACATACGAAAGTATGGGTGCGCCGCGCAGACTCATAAACCGTATATTTGTGCTGCAGGGTTGGCTTATATCTCTGATTGGAGCGGTTGCGGGAATAGCCATAGGGTTAATTCTCTGTTTTATACAGCAGAAATTTGGGGTAATATCTATGCCCGGTAATTATATAATAAGCTCTTATCCTGTACATGTAAATATTGCCGATGTGTTTATAACACTTTTTGGCGTGGCTCTAATAGGTTATCTTATAGCGGTTTTGCCGGTGCACATAAAAAAGTTTTAATTTTTTTGTTTTTTTATGCAACGAAAAATACTTTTCCTGCATCTTATTAGTGTAGGTTTAGGTTTTAGTACAAAAAAGGGTTTCCGATGTAGCAGTAGGAGGCCCTTTTTTATATATGTTCCTTAAAAAATTCTATAATGGCGGCTGCCGTTTTTTTGCCGGCTATCGATGCCAACTCTTCAAAAGTGCTCTCCTTTATGCGTTTTACACTTTTATAATGTCTTATGAGCTTTTCTTGTGTGGCTTTGCCCACTCCAGGAATCTCTGTGAGAACAGAAGCTGTTTGCCCTTTGCTTCTTTTGGCTCTGTGATGTGTTATTCCAAAACGGTGGGCCTCATCTCTCAGATTCATAAGCAGTTTTAAAGAGAGTGAGTTTTTGTTTAAAAACAGTGGAATAGGATCTCCCGGAATTATGAGTTCTTCTAATCGTTTTGCTATGCCTATTATCTTTATTTTGTTGTGCAGGTCTAATTTTACAAGAGCATCGTAGGCAAAGTTAAGTTGGCCGCGTCCACCATCTATAAGTATAAGTTGCGGAAGAGGCTCGTTCTCTTCGAGTAAGCGAGAGTATCTTCTGTAAACAACTTCGTGCATTGAGGCAAAATCGTTTGCTCCAACAACTGTTTTTATATTAAAGTGTCTGTAATCGCGTTTGCTCGGACGTCCGTTCTTAAAAACAACGCATGAGGCTACCGGGTTAGTTCCCTGAATGTTGGAGTTGTCGAAGCACTCTATGTGCATGGGCGGAGTATCCATGTGCAAATCGTTTTGCAACATAGTAACAGCTTTATTGCCTTTGTCTATGTAATTTGCAGAGCCGCCGTTTAAAGTGTTGTTATCTGTGGAATCACCCTCTGTCTCTTCTAATTTTAAGGCATCCTGCTTGAGTCTCTGGAATTTGAACGCATTTGCATTTTTTATGCTGAGTTCTAAGAGGTTAAGTTTGTCGCCCCGCAGCGGAACATGAATATATTTGCCTTCAAATTCTAAATCCGGCATAAAAGGGACCAGCACCTCTGTTGTGCCGCTGTTTTCTTCTGTAGAACTTTGGTTGTCTGTAATGTTATATACCTCGGCCATAAAACGGCTGAGCATTGCCTCTTTCTCCTCCTCTATGTTCATTCTGAACTCTAAATTAAGGGCTCTTATTATACAGCCGTTATTAAGTTTTAAAAAATTGCCATACACTTTATATTCGTTAAATACCAAAGAAAATACGTCTATATTCGTTATGCTCGGATGCACGATAAGTGATTTGCTGTAATGCTGTTGGAGCATATCCAAATTGGCTTTATACTGTTGGGCCTCTTCAAAATTCAAATCGGCGGCAGCTTTCTGCATCTTTGTCCTGAACTCCTTTATAAGTGCACCGGTATTGCCTTTAAGCAGATTGGCAATGCTCTCTATCTGGGCATCGTACTCCTCTCTGCTTATCTTTCCCGTGCACGGGGCAAGGCATTTTTTTATGTGATAATCCAAACACTCTCTGTATTTGCCGGAAGCAATAGCCTCAGAAGAGAGAACGAGGTTGCATGTGCGTATTTTATAGAGGGAGTTTATAAGTTCAAGCAAATGATGCGCATGTTGCACGGAGCTGTAAGGGCCAAAGTACATTGAGCCATCTTTTATAAACCTGCGTGTGAGGAATATTTTTGGAAACGGCTGGTTCTTTATGCAAATCCACGGATATGTCTTTCCGTCTTTCAGTAATATATTATAGCGCGGCTGGTACTGTTTTATGAGGTTGTTTTCTAAAAGCAGGGCATCTTCTTCGCTGCCTACAACCGTATGCTCTATATCTGCAATTTTAGATACAAGCACACGTGTTTTGCGGGTAAGCCTGTGGGGTTCAACAAAATATTGAGACACTCGTTTTTTTAGATTCTTTGCTTTCCCTATATAAATTATAGTTCCTTCATTGTTAAGAAAACGGTATACGCCGGGGCTGCCGGGCAATGTCTTTATTTTCTCTTTTAGTTCCATAATTTATAACTATATTTGTCTGATTTTTGTATATATATCATTTAATCTGATATATATTTGCGCAATATGAGTACAAAATTAGTCAATAATTCTCAAGTGAAGAGGGCGCTTAAGGTAAAAGGTTGTATGGGAACCCTCATCGCTTCTGCGGCAATGGCCATAACAGGATTCAACAGAATCAATAGAATTTATTCCCATATATCTGAATTTTATGGAATTGACTTTGCGCACAGGCTTATAGAGCATCTTAATATAAAGTGCAATGTAAATGGCCGTGAACTCGAATATATCCCCAAAGAGGGTCCTCTTATTATTGTATCCAATCACCCTTATGGTGCAATAGACGGCATTATAATGCTTGATATAATAGGCAGGATAAGGCCGGATATAAAAATCCTGACAAATTTTTTACTTTCATATATTCCAAATCTCGAAGAGTCGTTCTTTCCTGTAAATCCGTTTACCGACAATCCGGGATTAAAAAGCAGTATAGCGGGATTGAAAATGGCAAAAGAGCATCTCGAAGCGGGTGGTGCGCTCTGTCTGTTTCCTGCCGGAGAGGTCTCTTCCAATGCCAACAAACAGAAGATTGTAAAGGATATAGAGTGGCAACCGTCTGTTATAAAGCTCATACAGAGGGCAGGAGTTCCGGTTGTTCCTGTGTTTTTTAGCGGACAGAACTCTGCGCTGTTCCATTTTCTTGGCAGGATACATCCGCTTTTGAGAACTGTAAGATTACCGCATGAACTTTCAAATAAAAAGAACAAGACAATATCTTTAAGGTTGGGAATACCTGTTCCGGCTTCCGAAATAGAGGAATACAGTTCTGTGCAGGATTTGGGCAAATACCTGTGGAACAGAACATACGCATTGGAAGCCAATATGGAAGATGAGAATATATTAAATAACTCTGATTCAACCTCTGCGGCTGTATCTGATGATGTATATACTGTTCCGGTTGGAAAACCTGTAGAAAAAGAGGTGCTTAAAAAAGAGGTAGAGAAGATTGCTCCTGATTTTCTGTTTGAGATAGGCAATTATGCCTGTTATCTGTCGGATTATAACAATATACCAAATCTTATACACGAAATTGGCGTAAAGCGAGAAATTGCATTTAGAGCCGTTGGTGAGGGAACAGATAAAGAGATAGATACAGATAAGTACGATACATATTATAAGCATCTGATTCTTTGGGATAAAGATAAATCGGCCGTTGTGGGAGCCTACAGGCTTGGTTTTGGAAAGGAAATTCTCGAAAAATACGGATTGAAAGGTTTGTACAGCCATTCGCTTTTTGGATATAAGGAGGAGTTTACGTATCAGCTCAAACGCTCCATTGAACTTGGCCGCTCTTTTGTGTCGGTTGAGTATCAGAAAGATCCGTTGGCTCTTATGCTTCTTATAAAAGGTCTGTTTTATACCGTAATAAAATATAAGGAGATACAGTATCTTATAGGTCCGGTTAGTATAAGTTCTTGGTATCCGTTGTTTTACAGAAGCCTTATGATATATTATCTGCAACATAGGCATTCTGCATCTGAATATGCACAGATGATTTCCCCTAAAATGCCGTTTGTGCCCGGTTATAAAAGAGTAGACCCCGATGCTTTATTGCGTTCAAAAATATCGTCTATAGAGAAGTTCGACAGGTTTATGTACAGAATAAGCAACGGCAAGTACCGTATGCCAACGCTGTTAAAGAAATATCTGAAGATAAATGCACGGATAATAGGTTATAATGTAGATCCCGATTTCAATTATTGTGTAGACGGGCTTATAATGCTCTCCCTTAATGAGGTGCCGCGTAGCGAGATAGACTCGCTCTCAAAAGAGTTTGAGGATAAAAGAGCCCTTTACCGCCGTTTTGATATAGATGTTACTCCGAAGCTTTAAGCCATATACGCAGCCCGTTGATTGAGTTCATAAGGTAGAAAATCCACATTATTACCATAAGTCCTGCATGTGTATCGCCTCTGGTAAATACCATGCACCACATAATAACGCTTACTGCATTTATCATAACCCAGAGCATCCACTGCTCCATATAGGCCTTTACCATAAGGTACATGGCGGCTATTGAGAGTACGGTTGTGAAGGAGTCTTTGTATGGTTGAGGGTCGGCGGTGTATCTGCCCAAGATGTATCCTACCGATACAACGACAATCGTGCAGCAAGCAAAGAAAAACAGACGTTCTTTTTGAGTCATTCTTTTGGCCTTTACAAAACTCTCGTCGTTGTTTCCTTCTCTGTTTTTGCCGCCGTTGTTTTTTACCCATTGATGCCAGCCTATGAATTGCATTGGAAAATAGTAGAGTGCGTTAAGCGCCGCGTCTCCGTAAATCTGCGATTTATATGATATTATGGCATACAGAGATACATTCACAATTCCAAAAATATAGTTGGCAATGCTTCTTTTTGCCGTAAGCACAACGCAAACCACACCTGTTACTCCGGCAATAAAGCCTATAAAATCAAAATGTTTTGCAATATGGGTTGCATATCCTGCAGGCGACAGATTGCCGCTTTCTGCCGTTGGCAATGAGAGAAGTGCATAAATAAGGCTGCACAGAATGATTCCTATTATAAGAAACCAGTCGAATGTGTTGAGTGTACCTTTGCTAAAAACTTTCATCTTTTAATTTTTAAAACAGTGAGATAGAGGAGAGAAGACCTATATAGCCTTTGGTTCCGGCATCGTTTATTTTGGCACATCTTACGCCTAAACTTACAGGAATGCCTATGTGGCAGATTACGGCATCGAGAAGTAAATCGCATCCGTAAGAATTGAGGTTCTTTGTGCCATAATTCCCTTTTATACAGGCAAAATCGGCAAATGGGATAACTTGCAGACGCTTAAAGTATGCCAACCAGCCCAAACTGAAACCGCGTAAATTTACCGGAATTGCATAGTCTGCCGACAATTTGTAATATTCTTTGCCGTAGTAATCGTTGTATCCTCGGGGCATGCCTACGAGATTGTCGAGATACATCCGTTTGTTATCTGTAAATTGTTTTTGATATGCGGCGGAAAGTTTAAGTCCTTGACGCGGCATAATTCCGGGCACGTAAAAATAGGTATAACCGGCTAATGCCTTTCCAAAGTTTTCATAACCGTTTGGCGAGAATGAACCGGTTATTTTTGCGCTAAAGCCCCATTTGGGAAAAATTGCCGAGTTTGCAACCGGCCGCATCTGGTAATACTGCAGGGCGTATATTACCTGCTGTTTATTTACATAACTACTGTTTTTGTTGCTGTAAAACGCGTTGTTCTCATATTCCCACATAATTTGCGGAATCAGTCCGCGTTGCCATCCACGGCTGCTCAGATTTACGGGGATATAGGCTAAAGCCGAGAGTTCAAAGAGAGGTACACCGTTTGATGTTGCATAAACCTGTGTAGAATTATTGTTTTGCTCTATACGGTATTTGACTCTGTCGGAAGTGTTATAATCTGCTGTTACTTTAAATATCGGATAAAATCCGGAATACTCAAAAGAGGCATGGGCGGCATGGTGACCCTCTCTAAAGGAGTAGCCGAGCATTGTAACGGCTGTTCCAAGAGAGTTTTGAGAGTAGGCGGTTGCTCCAAGAGAAACCACTTCGTAAAAATGGTCGAAGCTCATGCTCTTTATTTTGTCTATGTTATAGTAAAGAGGGGCCCATGAGTGGAATCTGAACAGATGTGAACCTTTTCTGTAACGTACCGGCTCATATTTGTGAGCAGAGACATGCAGAGTATCTTGAGATATGTTGTTTGCCGCAAAATATCTATCGGCCTGGTTAGAGAGCATTTCTGCAACCTTAAAAACGTAGCTGTTCTTTATAGTTCCGTTCTCTATATAAATCTGTTGAGTTGTATCGTTTTGTTTTATGGTATCTTCTATATATGTGTATACCGGCATTTTCCCGCCAAGCTGCAGATCTGTGTAATAGAGTTTGTTGTTTGATATATGAGGGTCATGTGCCGCAAATTTGGCATTTGTATAACGTATAAGCTCTTCTGTATTTGGGTTGAGCGACCATATATTGTTTACACCATCTATATCCGATTCAAAATAGAGAAGGCCGTTGTGAGAATTAAGGCAGTTTATACTTTTATTCTGCTCTTTTACTATACACTCCCATTTGCTGCCCTCTTTTTGCTTTAAGGCAAATAATCCCAACCCTTTTTCTGTAATGACCAATGCGTAGATTCTATTTCCAATCCATGCGCTCTCGGTTATCTGACCGTTATCCGGAGCCGGTACCGTGTGCAGTTTTTCTCCTGTTTCTGAGTTGAGTATTACCAGATTAGAGCCTCCGCAAACGGGATACTCCGTAACGCTTAGTGAATCGCCGCTTGTGCTTAGGGCCGGATTATTGTATGAACTTTTCTTAGACAGACGCGTGATTTTTTTTGTATGGGTGTTGTATGAGAAGAGAATATTATAGGATTCTTTTCCCCAGCGTGGTGAAATTACGCTTTCTGTCCAATATATTTTGCGGTTGTAACTTTTTAGATTGCTTGCAGAAGAGCCAAAAGCCCTTATTACCGCCTCTCCGTTTTTGTGCTCTTTGATGAATTTCTCATTGGAGCTTAGCAATACAAGAGCAGTAGGATTGTCGTAACTGTACCTTATGCAGTACACGCTGTCTGTTCCTGCGGTTACGGGACTCTTATATTCGTAATAATAACTGCGCTCTCTGTGTCTTATGCTTTCAGGCTCGGTAAAACGGCCGCGTTTGGCAAAATCTTCTCTCCATAGTTTTGTGTACATTTCAATACCATCTTTAAGCAGAGGTTTTTGCCATGCTCCTGCAACTTTCTTTAGGGATGCACGCTGTACGTTGGGTTTGTAGAAGTCTTTTACGTAGTAGTTAAACAGCTCGCCGGCTGCAAGATAGTTGTTTGATTTTGCGCGTATTGTGCTGTTTATAAGGTAGCCGAAGGCGTAAATATCTGGATAATAATATTTGTATGAACCGTATCTCCATTTATACCAGTTTCTGTAATCTCCCGACAAAAATGCGGCTCTGTAGTACTCGAGAAAAGAGGCGTTTCGTCCGCGTCCGCTATTTGAAAGTTCTGTTTCAGCAATTACGGCATCGCCCTCTAACAGCCATTTTGAGGCATATATGCCAACGCCGAGGCCTGTAATCTGTTGTCCGAAAATATAATTCAAAGGTTTGTAGACGCCTTGTGTGAAATGGCTCATTTGGCCCACATGCCGGCTTTCGTGCAAGACCAATTGTCTTTCCCAATTTTGTGCATATCCTCTGTTTGCAGGCGGTATGGTGTATAGCTCCATTCTTTTTGGTGCCCACACAACAAGACCGTTGCTTATTGTTGTGTATGGATGCAGTATTACAGGCATTTGTTTTGGAGAAATCTCAAGTCCTGCCATAATGCGCTCTCTTTCTGATTCGAGAAGCCATAAATATCTTTGGGCCAGTGAATCAATCTCTTGCGGATATATTACTTTATAATTATTGCCTTTTATATAATTCCATTTTATTCTCGACGGACTATCGCCTGTTGTGTAGAATTGGGCAGAAAGCATGCAGGGAACCAGTGTCAAAAATAATAATGTAAATATGACAAAGCCTGTATGCTGCGGTCTGTTCTTATACATATAAAATTATACTGCTTGCGAAAGATGTTGTAAAAAACAAACTGTCGGGTTATAAATTGTTAAATAAATGTTGCAAATATAATCAAATCCCAAGATTCTGTTTTGTAAACTCCAAGATATAATTATCTTTGCCGGACTAATTTTCCTAACATGAATATTGTACTTCAAATCCTTACCCTTTTAGGCTCCCTTGGTCTTTTCCTGTATGGAATGACTCTTATGAGCGAAGCTCTTCAGAAAGTGGCCGGAGACAAACTCAGAAGTATTCTGGCGGCCATGACATCAAATTCTGTTTCAAGAATTCTTACCGGTCTTATAATTACAGCAATAATCCAGTCTTCGAGCGCAACAACCGTTATGGTTGTTAGTTTTGTAAATGCAGGATTGCTCTCGTTGGTTCAATCTATAGGCGTAATTATGGGTGCCAATATTGGAACAACAATTACGGCGTGGTTAATCTCTTTACTGGGCTTTAAAGCAGATATTACCATTCTCGCAATTCCTATAATAGGTTTTGGTTTTGCATTTATGATGTGTAAGGCCAAGAAGAAAAAATCAATAGGAGAACTGCTTATTGGTTTTGCCCTGTTGTTTTTGGGATTGAGTTTCCTTAAAAACTCTGTTCCCGATTTGCAAAGTACTCCGGAGGTCCTTTCGTTCTTGCAAGAACTTAATAATTACGGCTTTTTATCGGTGTTAATGTTTGTTGTAATAGGAACGCTGCTTACTATAGTTCTGCAGTCTTCGAGTGCAACAATGGCCCTGACCCTTGTAATGTGTAATAACGGTTGGATTTCGTTTGAATTGGGTGCTGCAATGGTCTTGGGAGAGAATATAGGAACAACAATTACCGCCAATATTGCGGCTGCCGTTGCAAATGTATCGGCAAGAAGAGCGGCAATGGCGCACTCTGTTTTTAACTTATTTGGTGTTACTTGGGTTCTTATACTGTTTCACCCGTTCTTAAAACTTGTGTCAATTATTATAACAAGTCTTGGAGTTGATGATCCTCTTGTTGCCGGAGCTTCGAGCAATTCTATATTGTATTCAATATCAATGACGCATACGCTGTTTAATGTCTGCAATGCTTTGATTTTGGTTTGGTTTACCAATCAAATTGCACAGCTTGTTACCAAAATCATCAAAGGAAAGAATGATGAGGAGGTATTCCGTCTCAAACATATTTCCGGAGGTCTGCTTAATACCTCGGAACTCTCTATGCAGCAGGCAAAGGCAGAGATTGTACACTTTGCGCAATTGTGCAAAAGACAGTACGCATACGCAAAAGAGGCTCTTAATACTAAAGATCCGGCAAAGTTTGATGAATTGTACAAGAAGTTGGAGCACTATGAGCAGATTACAGATAGGATTGAGTTTGAAATAGCCAAATACCTTAACGATATTTCAGATGGAGAACTGAGCGAAGAGTCTGGTCGCAGGCTTCAGGCGATGTATAAGATAATAAGCGAGTTGGAGAGCGTGGGAGACTCTGGTTTCAATATTGCCAGAATACTCCAGAGAAGAAATATACACAACAAGACTTTTGATGATAATATGGTTAATAAGCTCAATTATATGACAGAGCTTTTAGATTCGGGTTTTGATGCAATGATTTCTAATCTTACTCTTGGTTACAGCAAAATAGACAATATTGCGAATGCCCAGGATGTTGAGCACGATATAAACGAGTATCGCAATAATCTTAGAGAGGAGCATCTTCTTAATCTTGAGAATAATGCCTATTCGTATCTTACCGGAGTCTATTATATGGACTTGATTGCCGAGTATGAGCATGTGGGTGATTTTCTGATTAACATATCAGAGGCAATCATGGAGATTAAATAATCTTTTCGGGAGTTTGTTTAAAATTGAAAGGGCGGCTAAGGCTGCCCTTTTTATATAGATGTTTGTTGTGTGAGCTCCAGAGAGATATTGTACATCTTGCTAAGTGTATAATGTAAAAAGCAGGTCCAAATAATTTTGAACCTGCTTTCTTGTACCGGATAGGAGAATCGAACTCCTATTTGAAGATTGAGAATCTTCCGTCCTAACCGTTAGACGAATCCGGCGTTGTGTTTGGGAGTGCAAAGGTATGTATATTTTTTTTATATGCAAATTTTATTTGCACTTTTTTTAATTTTTTTACAAAAAATGATTATTTGTTTAAAAATAAATAATAGCGGGTTTAAATGTCGTGCAGATTTTAGAACTCCAAGTCAAGCAATATAGTGCGATTGCTTTTGAGAGAGGCTTGAACATCTATTATTCTTTGGTTTGAACTTCCTCTAAAATGCAATGAGGTGTCACGCAGTTTTTCTATAAAAGGACCGTCTACCAAGACATCGCACAACTCCAACAGTTTGAGCCTTTGCGGCTGCAGGAGCAGATCTTCAAAAACAAATCCTGTATAACACCATATATTTTTGGAGCTATTCTCTTTTATGAGCTTTGCCAATGAGATAAAGCCGTGCGGATTAAGCATTGGGTCTCCGCCTGTAAACGTTACATTCATATCGGCCTCCATTATAGAGTTGAACAGCTCTTTTACAGCAACCGGTGTCCCTCCGTTTTCGTCCCACGATTGCGGATTATGACAACCGCTGCAACGGTGACAACAGCCTGCGCAGTATATTGATGTGCGCAGGCCTGTACCGTCTACGGATGTGCCGTATTTTATATCTAATATCCTTATCATTTGTGTACAACCCTGTCTTGCAACTCTGCAAGTTTTGCTTTGTTCCACCTGTCGGTTGTTCCAACAAGATAACCTGTAATGCGTTGCAGCTTGTCTATATTCTCGCTCCCGCATTTTGGACAGTTGTGCAGATTCTCTTGAGCATCTTCGTATCCGCAATCTAAACAGCGGTTTCTGTTGTGATTTACAGAGCAGTAGCCAATGTTATATTTGTCGAGCAGGTCAACTATATCCATTATTGCCTGTGGATTGTGTGTTGCGTCTCCGTCAATCTCAACATAAAAAATATGTCCTCCGCGGGTCAGCTCATGGTAAGGTGCTTCTATCTCTGCTTTGTGTTTTGGAGAGCATTTGTAATATACCGGAACATGGTTTGAATTTGTATAGTAGACCTTGTCTGTAACTCCCGGAATATCTCCGAACTTCTTGCGGTCGGCACGGGTAAAGCGGCCCGAAAGGCCCTCGGCAGGGGTTGCCAATATACTAAAATTATGCTGGTAGCGTTCCGAGAACTCATTTGCCCTGTCGCGCATGTAAGTTATTATGCGTAATCCCAATTGTTGGGCTTCCTGGCTCTCTCCGTGATGTTTTCCTATAAGTGCAATAAGACACTCGGCCAGTCCTATAAAGCCTATTCCTAAAGTGCCCTGATTTATTACTCTCTCTATTGTGTCGTCGGGTTTAAGGTTTTCGCATCCGCTCCAAAGAGACGACATTAATAGCGGAAACTGTTTTGCAAGTGCAGTCTTTTGAAAATCATACCGTTCGCAGAGCTGCTTGGCGGTTATATCCAAAATCTCATCTAATTTTGCAAAGAACTTTTCTATACGCAACTGCTTCTCCTCTATATCCATGCACTCTATTGCCAGTCTTACAATGTTTATTGTAGAGAATGAGAGATTGCCGCGCGCAATGGAGGTCTTTTCTCCAAACTTGTTTTCAAATACGCGTGTACGGCAGCCCATTGTTGCCACCTCGTAGCGATAACGCTGAGGGTCGTCTTCTCTCCATTTTTCATGTTGGTTGAATGTGGCGTCGAGATTCACAAAGTTAGGGAAGAAACGACGCGCGGCAACTTTACAAGCCGTTTTATACAAATCGTAGTTACGGTCTTGTGGCAGATAGCTTACACCGCGTTTCTTTTTCCATATCTGAATAGGGAAAATAGCAGTAGAGCCTCCGCCAACGCCCTCGTATGTAGATTGAAGCAACTCTCTTATTATGCAACGTCCCTCGGCAGAGGTATCGGTGCCGTAATTTATAGAGGAGAACACCACTTGATTTCCGCCACGGGAGTGTATGGTGTTCATGTTGTGAATAAATGCCTCCATAGATTGGTGAACCCTGTTTACAGTACGGTTTATAGCGTGCTGTTTAAGACGTTCGTCGCCCTGAAAGAAATTAAGGTCACATGTAATATAATCATTTATAGGGGCATCGTACAGATGTTTTAAATCCAATCCTGTGAGATTTTCTATAATCTTAACCTCCTCTATGTAACTGCGTCTTACAAACGGTGCAAGATAAAAGTCAAAAGCCGGAATGGCTTGTCCACCGTGCATTTCGTTCTGTACAGTTTCCATTGAGATACAAGCCATTATGCTTGCGGTCTCTATTCTTTTTGTAGGACGAGACTCTCCATGTCCTGCCACAAATCCGTGCTCGAGTATCTGATTAAGCGGATGCTGTATGCAGGTAAGCGATTTTGTTGGATAATAATCTTTGTCGTGAATATGCAGATAATTGTTTCGCAAAGCCCACACGGTCTGCTCAGAGAGCAGATAATCATCTACAAACGGTTTTGTGGATTCGCTTGCAAATTTCATCATCATTCCGGCCGGTGTGTCGGCATTCATATTTGCATTTTCCCTTGTAACATCGGTGCTTTTAGCCTCCACTATCTCAAGGAACATCTCCCGTGTCTTGGCTCTGCGCGCAATGCTTCTACGGTTGCGGTAGGCTATATAACTTTTGGCAACCTCTTTGCGTGTAGAGTTCATCAGTTCAAGTTCAACCATATCCTGAATATCCTCAACAGAAGACTGTTCGCCTCCTCTGAACTCTATTCTGTCTACAATCTGGTTTATAAGAACCTCATCTTCGCCCTGCTCTGTTGTAAGCATGGCTTTACGTATGGCGGCTGCAATTTTTTCGCGGTTAAAGCCAACAATACGTCCGTCGCGTTTTACTACTGTCTGTATCATACAGATAAATTTTAATAAATTATAAACAGCTTTCTATATCCCGACAATATACTTATATCCCGAAGTATTCTACGCAATAATGCCGGACATTAATATAAGGCAGGTTTTCTGGCTTGTTCCAATCTGGCGCCTTCCCGGACGCATACAAGTTGCCTGTCTTGTCTGCTATCCAGTGGCAGAGAGTGCCAAACAGTGTCTGAATAGATTCAGATAGTCTAAAAGAACTCACAGCTACGGGTATAGCCCAGGATTTTAACCTGATTCCCTCTTAGTTGCACTCTGCGGTGGCAGATTTGCATACACCTTATATTCGTCTGCAAGATTAGTGAAAAATAGAATATAAAACATAATCTATTGTAAAGAGTTATTAACAAATATATGTTGATAGTCTTATTTTCTTAAATGGTTTGCTATATTTGCGAAAGTTGGATTTTTTATAAATAAACGCCATGAAAACAGATATTCAGATAGCAAAAGAGTGCCGTATGCGTCCTATCGTTGAGGTTGCGAAGGAGATTGGCATAAATGAGGATGATTTGGAGCTTTACGGAAAATATAAAGCCAAAGTGCCTCTCTCTTATTATAAAAGCAGGGATCTTTCAAAATCAAAACTTATTTTGGTTTCGGCAATCTCGCCTACTCCTGCCGGAGAGGGAAAGACTACCGTTTCAATAGGATTGTCTCAAGCCCTTAGCAGATTGGGAAAAAGAGCTGTCGTTGCCTTACGAGAGCCCTCTCTCGGACCTGTATTTGGTATAAAGGGGGGTGCTACGGGCGGAGGATACTCTCAGGTGGTTCCTATGGAGGATATAAATCTTCATTTTACAGGCGATTTTGCAGCGGTAGAAAAGGCTCACAATCTGCTGTCGGCGGTAATAGACAATAATATACAGAGCAAGAAACACTCGCTTAATCTCGATCCGCGCACAATTTCGTGGAAAAGGGTTATGGATATGAACGACCGCTCATTGCGTAAGATTGTTGTTGGACTTGGCGGTACTACATCCGGCATTCCGCGTGAAACGGGATTTGATATAACCGCAGCATCTGAAATTATGGCAATTCTCTGTCTTTCAAATGATATAGAGGATTTAAAACGCCGTTTGGGAAATATTTTCATTGGCTATACATTTGACAAGAAGCCTGTTTTTGCAAAAGACCTTAAGGTGAACGGAGCAATGGCTGCACTTCTTAAAGATGCAATAAAACCCAATTTGGTACAGACCCTTGAGGGTACTCCGGCTTTTATACATGGCGGACCATTTGCAAATATAGCGCAGGGAACAAATACGGTAATTGCAACAAAGACCGCTCTCGCTCTCTCAGACTACACAATTACCGAGGCCGGATTCGGCTTTGATTTGGGCGCAGAAAAATTCCTCGATATAAAATGCCGTTTTGCAGGATTGAATCCGCAAGTTGTTGTATTGGTTGCAACAGTAAGAGCCATAAAATATCATGGCGGAATGTCGTTAAAGGAGCTTAAAGAGGAGACAACAGCCTGTGCTAACGGAGAGTGCGGCATTGAGGAGATAACACGTCGTCTCGATGCTGTAAAAAAGGGCATTGAAAATCTTCAGAAGCACATAGAGAATATAAAGCAGTTTAATCTTATTCCGGTTGTTGCAATAAACCGCTTTGTTACAGATGCCCCTCAGGAGCTCGAATATATTAAGGAGTTCTGTAATAATATGGGAGCGCAAGCTGCGGTTGTTGATGTATGGAGTAAAGGAGGAGAGGGGGCAGAAGAGCTTGCCGAACTCGTTATACGCCGTATAGAGCAGAATCCGTTAGGGCATTCATTTAAACCGCTTTACGAATTGGAAATGCCTGTAAAAGAGAAGATAGAGACCATTGCGCGCAAGATTTACGGAGCTGTTGCGGTTGATTATACATCAAAAGCAAAATCGGATTTAAAGAAGATAGAGAATTTAGGGTTGGGTAATTTGGCTATCTGTATGGCCAAGACCCAGAAATCGCTCTCCGATAATCCCGATTTATTAGGACGTCCTAAGGATTTTGTAATTACGGTGCGTGAAATAGAGATTGCATCGGGAGCAGGATTCCTTGTTCCTATAACAGGGGAGATTATGCGTATGCCGGGATTGCCGGAGGAGCCTGCATCTGAAAAGATAGATATAACAGAAGAGGGTGAGATTATAGGATTATTCTAATTACTTTGCAGGGTATAAAAGCATTGCAGCCCCGGTATAATATGGAAAAGCACAGACATAGCAGAGGAGATATGTTTGTTATAAGACGGCTCAATAAAAGCTGTTACGAACGGCAGGAGGGAAACCATCCTGCCCGTTCTCCGTTGCACTGTTTCTTTTACTTGTCGGAGGGCTCTGTATTGGTTGATATAGATGATGCCACATATTTTATACAAGAAGACGACCTTGTAATAATTCCTGCGGGACAGATGTTTAAAGTGCGCTACTATGAGAACAGTAAAGGGTATATGGGCGGTTTTCATAATTCATTGGTAGAGCCGTCGGGTGCCGGAGAAAACAGTATGACCCGTTTGGGTTTTTTGAGAATATGGGGCAATCCTAAATTTGCATTAGAGCCAACCGGCAGTGCGGGCATATCTGCACTCATGGAGCGTTTGTGTTTAGAATACGAAAAGGATACTCCTGATATTGAGATAATAAAAGCATATCTTTCTGCATTTGTAGCAGAAATCTCCGCCATATACAAACAGAGTAATCAAGAGTCTGTAAAACACAACGGAACAATATGTAACAAGTTTTTAGAATTGCTTTTTCATAACAAAGACATTTCTGTTAAGGAGGCTGCATCTAAATTATCGGTGGCTTATTATGCCCAAAAACTGAGCATAACGCCAAACCACCTCAATAAAGTTGTAAAGGGCGTTACCGGAAAATCCCCTTCGTTATGGATAGAAGAGGCTGTTATCCTCGAAGCCAAAAGATTATTACGCACAACACACCTCTCTTTGGGCGAAATTGCCGGAATGGTTGGAATTTTAGATCAGTCATATTTTGCCCGACGGTTTAAGAAGCACGAAGGAATATCTCCAAGGGAGTATAGGAATCTGTTGAATAAATGATTGATTTGTCCTAATTTTTGAATTGTATATCCTAAAATATCTCTGCATCAGCATGTAATTTTGCAAGCTGGAATTTTTTAGTGATGAGATTTTACAAGGATATGTTTTGTTTTTCTATTATTCTGTTGGCGTGTTGCTTATTCTCTTTGCAATCTTTTGGCAAAGAGAAACGAGATACTACCGTTAATCTTAACGAAATTGCCGTTGTGGCAGATCTTAAGCAGAAAAGCAATCTGAGATTGGAGCCGCTCTCTTCTTCTGTATTTAATATGGGAACAATTGAGAGGGAAAGAATTACGGGATTGAATGAATTTTCTTCTTATACACCAAATCTGTATATTCCCGATTACGGTTCAAAAATGACCTCTACAATCTATGTACGCGGGCTTGGCAGCAGAATAGATAATCCGGCTGTAGGACTTTATGTAGACCGCATTCCTTATCTCAATAAAAATGGTTTTGATACCGATTTGTGGGATATAATGCGTATGGAAGTGCTTCGCGGCCCTCAAAGTACACTTTACGGACGTAATACTATTGGAGGAATAATAAATATACATACGTTATCTCCAATGATTTATCAGGGAACACGTCTCTCTGCAACATACGGCAGCGGAAACAGTTATAATCTTAAAGGGTCAACCTATTTTAAATTAAACGAAAAGTTGGCATTGAGCATTGGAGGAAATTATTACTCTTCCGACGGTTTTTATAACAACATCTTTGACAATTCCAACTGTGACTGGATAAAAGGGGGGAGCGGAAGACTAAGGGTTGTATACAAGCCAAACAGCAGGCTCACTATAGATAATACTTTTATTGCGGGGCGCGTAGAGCAGGGTGGATACGCCTACTCGCTTTATGACCGGCAAAACAAGACTCTTAACGAGGTAAACTACAACGATGAAAGCGGATATACAAGAAGCACTATATCCAACGGATTGTCTGTAAATTATGAGTCTGACAAATATCTCTTTTCGAGTGTTACTTCGTGGCAATATCTCGATGACTGCATGACGCTTGACCAGGATTTTACACCAAAAAGCATGTTTACCCTTAAACAGGCACAGAATGAGCACACTGTTACGCAAGATTTTATAATTAAACGCAATAATAACAATGCGCCTTGGCAATGGCTTACAGGTGTTACATTGTTTTATAAGGGGATGACAATGGATGCTCCGGTAAGATTTAAAAAAGATGGAATACAGGAGCTTATCTTAGACAACATAAATAACGGCATACATCAGGCCCTGCCTCCAACCGCCAATATACTTTTTAAAGAGGATGAATTTGACATATCGAGCAAGTTTAAATCCCCTGTCTTTGGAGCAGCGGCATATCATCAGAGCCAATATAGCATGGGCCGTTTTACCTTTACTGCCGGATTGAGATTGGATTATGAGCATGCCTCATTGGATTATAATTCAAATAGTCTGCTGCACTACAGGTTTACCCTTACAATGCCTGAGTTCAAACAGTTTTCAACTCAGCTTAAAGGAATTGAAAAACGCGACTACATAGAGCCGCTGCCTAAATTTGCCATACAGTATTCGCTTGAGAAGCATGGTAATATATATGTGTCGGCAGCAAGAGGATTCAAGGCTGGAGGATATAACACGCAGATGTTTTCGGATATATTGCAGAATCAGATGCAGTTGGAAATGATGGCGGATTTAGGAGTCTATTTTGAAAACTCAATACTTTCAAACTATTCTGTAGGTGATATAATTACATATAAACCCGAATATAGCTGGAATTACGAATTGGGAGGTCATTTCAATTTTCTCGATAACCGTATTTCGGCAGATGCCGCTCTTTTTTATATTTCCTGCACAGATCAGCAGCTTACAGTATTTCCGAGCGGAAAGACAACGGGCCGTATGATGACAAATGCAGGAAAAACAAGAAGTCTCGGAGGAGAAATTTCAATAAATGCCAAAGTTGCCGGAGGACTTGATTTGGGAATCTCTTACGGATATACCAATGCCAAATTTACAAAATACAATAATGGAATAACAGACTACAAAGGCAAATATGTGCCTTATTCTCCGCAAAATACGGTTTCTGCAACTGCAAATTATACAATATACGGTATAGGCCGGGTTTTAGACAAACTCTCTTTCCATGCAGCGTATAGCGGAATAGGTAAGATATACTGGGATGAAGCAAACAGCGTAAGCCAGAATTATTATTCGCTTATTAATGCCTCTGTCTGTGCAGAAAAAGGGGTGTTCTCTCTTGAATTGTGGGGCAAAAATCTTACAGATACAGACTATAATGCTTTCTATTTTGTATCTGTTGGAAATACTTTCTTTTCACGTGGAAAGCCTGTACAATACGGAGTGACTCTATCTGTGGAATTTTAAAAAAACAATAAAAACTTTATAAAAATGAAACTTAAATTATTTTTTAGAATGCTTTTATGCTCTGTTGCACTGCTTTCATTTGCAGCATGTTCAGATGATGACGATGATGCTCCGTTTGTAGACGACGGTGTTATCTGCTATGTTGGTGCAATATCTGTAGACCAGAACGACGGCACTGTATTTAAAGACAACAATGTTAAAATAGATCTTACATTCTATCCCGAGGGCAAGACTGCAACAATGGTTGTAAATCAGGTAAAATTTGCAGAAAAAATGCCTATAAGATTAGATATGACTGTGAAGGGTTTGGCTTTTAACCAGGTTGGGAACTCTATCTCTTTAACAGGTTCCGGAATTGTTCCTGAGGCAATGGGTGGTCCTTATCCTGCATACACTATAACCAAGTTCAATGGAGTGGCAACAGGTGAGCAATTCAGTTTTGAAATGATGTGCGGCACATATCCGGTAAGTTTTGTGGGACAGGCATCACTCACTTCATCTAATTAAAAAGGTTAAATATAAAGAGGCAGTATTAGAACCCTAAAGGAATTTTAAAACAGAACTTTATCCTTTGGGGTTCTTTTCTCTTTTAGGATTCTTTGGAAACCAGCCTTTTCTTACTCTTTCTCGCTGCTCAAAAACCTCAAGGATAGACCAGAAAGAAGAGAAAGCCGTAACTCCCATAAGTATTGAGACAAAATCATTCTCTATAAGTACAGAAAGTGCTGTACACACGATTCCCATACCCAGGAATATCCACCAGCATTTTACCCCCAAATAATATTCGCCCTTAATTACAAGCGGGTGAAAAAGCCCTATGATAAGGAATGTGCACAGACCTATCAGCAATCCCTGTAAATTTAAATTATGTAATAAAAAGTTCATTGTTAATGATGTGTTAATGACTGTTGATGTTTAGATTAAAAAGGGAGCATTCAAATATAGCGGTATTCGGCTAAAATACCTAATTTTGTTCAGATTTGCAGAATTGTGTAAAGCCAGACTCATGAATAATACAGAATTTTTAAAAGGACTGCGTTATAAGAAGTTCTCTATCATTTATATGCACACATTTGGAATAAATGAGTGCAATACAAAATTGTTTAAAGGGTATAAAGAATTTATAAAAGAAGACGACAATCCTATAGACCGTCAGATTTTTGCTGTAGAAGGTGGTGAAAAATCCCCTGTAGCCCGTTTTAAACTTCCGTCTTTTGATGTGGAGATTAAGATTGAGTCGGAGATAGAAGAGTCTGAGCGGGAACAGGATAAAGATGAGGGTTTTATACCGTATAAATACGATGCCAAAATAAGAGATATAGAGCACATAACGGTTTGTGGAAAGGTGTTTGTTGAGTTGTCGCTTTTCTTTAACAGAACAGCAACTCTTACTTTTCGTCTTATGGTAAACGACGAAAGAGATGAGAAAGGTGAACTTGTTGCTGCAGAAAAAAGCGAGGAGTATATAACAACGGATCATCTTATCTCATTGGTGGCATTGAGCATGGGAGCAGAGCATTGGAATGTAATGAAGGAGAGAGAGAAGACTCCTTCAAATATAAATCTCAAACCTGCAGAGGTGCGCATAAAAAATCTTGCACTCGATAAAAATCTTAATTGGCTCAAAGAGGGCAGTAGACTTGCAAAACTCGATACCGATGAAATATTTGGTGCGAACAATCCGAGAACCGAATTTGATGTGGTTTTTGAGAGATACCGCTCGGCCATTCTCAAAGGACAAGATGCAATAGATTATAAACCGCTCAACTTTGTGTATATAGATGTATGGGAAGATATAAACAATTATGATTATACGCTCCAGGAGTCTGCAGATGAGGCCGGTATTATAGATTACATAAGAGAAAACTGTAAAGCCGAACTTGTGGGACTCATGACCCTCTATCCAAAAGAGTGGCCATATAGGGAGAGTATTGCCTTTGATGAGGTATGCGGCTCGAGCATTGCAATAGATGTAGATGACTTTGTACTGCTTAATGCCGGTATGTGCGTCTGTTTTGGAACATACGCAAGGCGCGGCAAAGGCAATCCTACAGACTGGGCGGAGATTTCTATGCAGCGAAAAATATATCATGTGTCATGGCCCGAATATATGCTTATTCTTGAGATGGTATTGGCAAAAAAATACACGATAGGTGCAGCCAGAAAGATGTTGCTCAAATCGCTGGCAAATTGCGCCACGGTAGATGCCACACGCGATAATATTGAGAAGAATGCCAAATTGGAAATGAGGATAACCGAGATATTGCTCAAATTGGATGCTGTAAACTACTCAAAATTCATGTCACATAAAATCATGTTCGACAGAACATTAAAAAGACTTGATATAGAAAAAGACAAAGCAGAGCTCGGGTCTGTGATGGAGAAAGTAGACACGGCACAGTCTAATCTGTTTGAGATGAGACGTATAAAGCAATCTTCCAATCTCAATCTGTTTTTGCTGTCGCTCTCTATAGCCTCTCTGCTTGAGGTGCTGTTTTCTGAACCGCAAATGCCGTTTTTTGCCAAATTGGGGCTTGAAGAATTTGGATTGAGCATGGATTGGGGAATAGATATGAGCGCAAAGATGCAATCTTTAACATTCATTTTATTATGTACGGGATTATTGGTGCTTATTTATAATGTATTCTGGCAATTTTGTCGTTTTATTATGGCAGCATTCAAGCCCTCTACTTATAAGAAGTTTTTTAAAAAGATTAATAATCTTACAAACCAAAAAAGTTAAAGACAATTAATAATATAATTTATGTGGACAAAAGCTACAGGTAACGATATAGAAGAGCTCGTGGAGATTTTCTGGAGCAACATAGAGGCGGCTCCGCAATATATTTCTCATGGAGAGATGCAAATGGGAGTGGCAACGGCTCCCGAAACTCTTGCTTCCAACGGTAAAGAGGTGTGGCGAAAGTATATAAGCCAAAAAATAGCAGAAGGCAATGGGAATGTTCAACTTCCCTCATCGGTAATTGTTTATAGGAACAATGGAAAAATTGCGGCTTTCTGCGTATTGGCTGTTTTGGAAGATGGCTGCAACCCTTATGGAGTTATATGTGACATGCTGGTAATACCTCAAATGAGAGGAACGGGATTGGGAAAAGAGCTGTTGGCAAAGGCTAAAGAGTGGTTTAAAGAACATGGAATATGTGATGTGTATTTAGAGTCGGGCCTGAACAACCATTCTGCACATGCTTTTTTTAGAAAATATGGTTTTAGAGAAGTTTCCCATATCTTTAAGTTAATGGAATAAATATTATCTATGATTAAGATAAGGACTCGTATTCACGACAGGTTCTCTTTAGAGTTTAAAATATGGTATGAACAATCCAGT
Source organism: uncultured Muribaculaceae bacterium (assembly GCA_964621625.1). Lineage (GTDB taxonomy): Bacteria > Bacteroidota > Bacteroidia > Bacteroidales > UBA932 > Egerieousia. Next base: position 28,606 of record CAZULV010000016.1, read on the forward strand.
GATGCCTGTGGTTTGCAGCAGCAGTTCAGAATGGAAACATGGCTGTTTGTGCCCGCTTCGCTTGATGTTAATGCCCTTACTTACAGCAGGGAAAAGTTCTATTCAGATATAACCAACTATTATAGGGCAATAACGCCCTCATATCACCTTAACGAAATTGCCGGAGAACCGGAGCAGGAGACAGATGAAGAATTTATACTCTCTTTTTCACCCGATGCCTGTTCTCCTCTCGGCTATCTTTCCAATGCCGTTTACAATATCATACACTACCCGTCAAAGGCAAATGCCATTGAATACGAATACCAGATAAAGATGTTCTGCGCCATCTTTAAGAGCGCAATGAGGGAGAGATATAATGCAATCAAGGAGAATCCTGTATGCCACACCGATATAAAACGGTTTGCAGATGAGGCAAGACATGTTATCAATTGTTATGCAAGGCTGTCGGGTTATCTTAAAAATAAAAAAGAGGACGGAACGGTTGCAAATATGGCCGATTTTTACGCTTTTGGAGAGGAGTTTATAATAAACCTTACAGAGCTGTATTTCTATAAATTGAATGGCGGTATTCACAAATCGGAAATGCTTGAGGATTTTTTAAAGGAGATAGGGGAGTATAAACGGAGTAGGGGCTTTGGCACGTTGGTTAATGAGCGCAAAAAAGAAAATTCCAATCTGCTTTACCGCTGGAGTGTGCTTAAAAAGTATGTAGAGAGCGATTTGTTTTTGAGTGCCGATAAACGTAAGAGCGGAGTTCTTAAAGAGCAGGTATATTACAGTATTGCAGCGGGCCTTTCAATGATTTTTGCAACTGCGGTAACGTTTACTTTCCAACAGAAATACGGTAATTTTACAATGCCTCTTTTTGTGGCATTGGTTGTGAGTTATATGTTTAAAGACCGTATAAAAGAGTTGGTAAGGTCTGCTTTTTCGAGTAATCGTAAACTAAAATATTTTGATAATGCCACCCTCTTAGGGGTTAAAGAGACAATTATTGGACGCAGTCGCGAGGGTTTTGACTTTGTTCCTCAGAGTAAAGTGCCGCGTGAGATTATTGAAATGCGTAACCGCTCCATGATTGTTGATGTGGAGAATCGTATAAATAGTGAAAGCGTTCTGTTTTACCGTAATCTGATAGAGCTTTACACTTCTCGCCTTGCTGCAACCTCGGAGTATCGTATTTCCGGCATAAATGAGATATTTATGGTAAATCTCTCCTCGTTTGTTAAAAAAATGGACAATCCGCAGAATACTTACCATATTTACGGGTCTCACGGAATAGAGAAAATAGCGGTAGACAGGGTATATTACCTCAATTTTATATTTCAATTTACACATAACGGCACTGTTGTAAGAAAACGGTATCGTGTAATGATGAACCGTAACGGAATAATAGATTTGGAGATGCCAAACGAGTAAAAACTGATGCCCTAAAAGGAGGTTTTAACTTCTCCATTTAGGGCAACTGTTATTGTATTGTAAATTATACTCTTATCTGCTGCTTGCTGTTTACATGCCGTTTGCAGTTATGCGGCCTGTTCTGTAACAGCTGCTTTTGCAGTCTCTTTGGAATTTTCGCTTTCAACCGATTTTACAACAGGTTCTTCGGTTGAACTTTCGGCCTGCTCATTACCCTGAGCTTGAGCGGAATTATCAACTGAGGATTCTGTAGCGGCCTTTTTGTCCGGTTTTGGAACTTCTGTCTGGGCGGCATCGGCATCGGAAGCTACAGATTCTTTCCATTTGCGTGAATATCCCGGCTGTAAAGGATTTGCAGGGATATTGCGTCCGTTGCCATTATCCATAAACGAACCGTCGGGGTTCTGTCGTTTTACATTGCCATCTATATATTTAACCAAAAGATACTCATCTAACTCCTTCCATTTCTTAAACATACGTGCGGCAAACATTTCAGACCATTTTGTAAGGTACTCTTTAACATCGCCGGATTTTTCGTTGTATATGCGCAATGCCTCTTTATCAACGGTAGGTATTATCTGCAAAGCTCCGTTTTCGTGAGCATCGGCTGTTGCCTGTATCTCCGGTGCCAACAGATTATATCTTAGATATGCAGCATGAGCAACCCTGTTAAAGAGCCAGAAGGCAGATGTTGGAGAGTATGTTGTCATATTTCCATTGCCGGAAGCAAAACACTCAGGAACTCTGGTTCCGGATGAATAAACAGGTGTAAGGCAAGAGGTTGCAGCATCATCTACTCCAAACCAGATAATTCCTCCAATCTCATCTGGAAGCCAGTTGCGCGCCTGTCCGAGAAGCCAGAATCCGGTCTGCTGTGTTGCAATGGCGCGTTCGTTTGTAAACTCCTTTTCTCCAACAGTAAAGCCCATAGGACGCCATCTGTATGGAAGTTCAAATCCGCCTGCACCAATATCTTTGCGCATATCCATAGGGGTATCTTCATAGTGGTCGCGCATTACATCGGCAACCTCCTTTAAGGTAACTTTCTCTGCAGGTTTTATGTACAACGGCATCTTGTTATCCGGATTATGGCCCATTGCATAATCTAAATACTCAGAGGCAGGTCTCTCTCCAATCATTCCTTTGCCAAGAATATTGAATGCACTCCAAACACGGGCTTCACATCCGCGCAATGCTCCAAAATCTGCAGGTGCGTAAGCATCGGAAAAACTGAACTGTTCATCCTTTCCCTTGTAATATCCCATCTGTCGGGCAAAATCTATCACATCTTTATGGTAAATACAGTTCTCGGCATCATCCAACGGAAATGTTGTAATACGAGAGTGGTTTGCATGTGCACATATATACCCGTCTGGAATCCTCACTGCAACCCATACAGGGCCTTTATTTACATTAACGCCCTTTTTGTTGAGCTTTGTTCCGCGGCCAATCATCTCCATAACCCAAACCTCATCTTTGTCGGCAATTGAGAATGATTCTCCGCCCGAAGCATAACCGTATTCGGCTACCAAATCGGTCATTACCTTTATTGCTTCACGTGCTGTGCGGGCACGTTGCAGGGTTATATAAATAAGCGAACCGTAATCTATAAGTCCTGTAGTATCTACAAGCTCTTCTCTGCCACCGAAAGTGGTCTCTGTTATTATAAGCTGGTGCTCGTTCATATTGCCCATTGTAGAATAAGTTCTCTCTATTTGGGCAATATCTCCCATATATTTGCCTGTATCCCATTCAAATACCTTTAATATGCTTCCTTTTGGAAAAACCGAAGCCGGCGTATGGTAAAGCTCTCCGTAAATAACATGCGCATCTGCGGCGTATGTTACCATAACAGAGCCGTCTTTACTGGCTCCCTTTGTTATAAGAATATTGGTACATGCTTCTGCATTATTTTGCACTAAGGCAAAGAGCACGGCACACGCGAGTAATATTTTAAAAATCTGTCTCATAATTATATTTTTTATTCCAATGGTATTTTTTTTAGTTTTGATGCAAATCTTACTATCTTAGCGGCTGCTTTAAATATAGCAGCAAAAAACTGCGAGCAAATCACAAATATAGTATTTAAAAAACTCAGTCGTATGAAGAGTCTTGTAAAATGTCTGTTTTTTTGTAATTTTTTTGTTCTGACAGTTGTCTGTCAGGCTCAACAGCAACAACAGCAGGAAATACAGCCGGAAGAGATGGCCGCCAAAGAGGTTGAATTATTGGAAACCGAGCTAAATCTTACCCCGTCACAATCTTTTTATGTAGATTCAATACTGCACCACAACTACAGGGCTCTGTTTGATGAGTTTCAGGATATGAGGGAGTCGGGCCGTCAGAATGCCGAAACTTATAAATATGTAAGCGAAAAATGGCTCAATAAAAATCTTGAGGCGCTTAATAAAGTGCTTGATGAACAGCAATATATAATGTACCTCAAACATGTAGGCAAAGGCAAAGAGTATAAACGAGGGAAAGACGGACTTTATTACAAGAAAGAGGCTAAACAAAAAGGTGAGAAGTCTAAATAGACTGTTAATATGAGATTTTACGACAATCATACCCACAGCCACTTTTCTCCGGATTGCAGGATGACAATGGAAGAGTCTCTCAAAGGGGCTGTAAAGGCAAATCTTGCAGGCATAGGAATAACAGACCACCTCGATATTGACGCTCCTGACGGCAAGGATATGTTTGTTTTTGACCCTTTGGAGCAGCAGAATACTATTGCAAAACTCTCTTCTGAGTTTGAAGGGCTTGAGATACTCAGAGGTATTGAAGTGGGACTTCAGCCGGAATGTATGGAGAAGATTAAGGGATTTACAAGCAAGTATACATTTGATGTTGTAATTGCCTCAATCCACTTTATAGATGGAACAGATCCGTATTACGGCAAATACTATGAGGGAAAAGATTACCGTGAGGCCTATTCGCGAGCCTTTGAAATTATGTACAAAACTGCTGTTGAATATAGCGATTTTGATATACTCGGGCATTTCGATTACATTGCCCGTTATGCTCCGTATAGCGTAAGGGATATAAAGTACAGGGAGTTTGCAGATGTACTCGATCCTATCTTGCGTTTTATTGCCAATGAAGGCAAGGCTTTGGAGGTAAACACAAATACATACAGAGAGCGCAACGGCTATACTCCGTCACTCGATACCGATATACTTAAACGGTTCAAGGAGTTGGGAGGCGAGGCTATAAGTCTTGGTTCAGATGCTCATGAGGCATGGCGTGTTGCAGAAAACTTTGAAAAATACAGGGATATTATAAAAAGCTGCGGCTTTAACAGATTAGTCTGCTTTAAGGAGCGCAAAGCCGTATTTTATAACATATAGTTTGTTTTGCTCTAACCGGTTAGTAGCGTATAGAGAGGTTAATGCAGCGTCTGCAGTGTTGAACTTTAACAAATATTTAACATTTTGCAGAGCCTATGTGGCTTATTTTATCTATCTTCGCGCCGTTTTTTTCTTATTCAATCCCAATTTATATTAATATTATGGAACTGACAATGATATTATTATTTATTGTAGGTTATCTTGCAATAGCCTTTGAGCATATTCTTAAAATAAATAAAGCGGCTGTATCTATCTTTATGGCCGCCGTAATATGGGTATGCTATGCACTTCTTAATCCGCAAGAAGCACCGGTACAGGTACTCTCGCAATTGGGAGAAGTTTCATCTATAGTATTGTTCCTGTTTGGAGCTATGATTGTTGTTGAACTTGTAGACAGCCACGGCGGTTTTGCTCTGGTTGCACATCTTATAAAGGCCAAGAACCGTAAAGTATTGCTTGTAATTGTTTCACTGCTTACATTCTTTATGTCGGCAACTCTCGACAACATGACCTCTACCATAATAATGATAGCAATCATGTTCAAACTTATACAAGACCCTACCGTGAGGTTATGGTTTGCATCAATAATTGTGTTGGCAGCAAATGCGGGCGGCGTATGGTCTCCTATTGGCGATGTTACAACAATTATGCTTTGGGTTAAAGGAAATGTTACCGCAGAGGCCCTTATACCGCATCTTATATTGCCAAGTGTTGTATCGTTGGTTGTTCCGTTATTGCTTGTTATAGGTAAAATAAAGGGAAATGCCCTTGACGACCCTAATGCGGGCGAGTTTGAAGAGGGAGAAAGGATGTATCCTCAGATTACACGTACCGACAAATTCCTTATCTCTGCAACAGGCGTATTGGGATTGGTATCCGTTCCTGTTTTTAAGGCACTTACGGGGCTTCCTCCATGTATGGGTGTGCTTCTTGTACTTGGATTGCTTTGGTTGCTTACAGAGATTATATACAGCAAAAATAAAGATATAAGCGAGAGTAAAAAATTGCGCATTTCCAAAGTTATAAAAGTTGTAGACATTCCTACCGTAATGTTCTTCTTTGGCATTCTAATGGCTGTTGGAGCATTGCAGGAGAGAGGTCTGTTGCAGGCTTTATCTGATTATCTTAACTCGCTAACACAAAATACATATCTGGTAACAGGTGTAATAGGTGTATTATCGTCGGTAATAGATAATGTTCCATTGGTTGCGGCCGCCATGGGTATGTATCCGTTGGCAGACCCTGCACTTGTTGAGGCGGGCTCTTATGCTGCCGAGTTTGTGCAGAACGGAACATTCTGGGAATTGCTTGCCTATTGCGCCGGTGTAGGCGGAAGTCTGCTTATCATAGGCTCTGCAGCCGGAGTTGTTGCCATGGGAATGGGAAAAATCTCATTCGGATGGTACTTCAAGAATATAACATGGCGTGCATTCCTTGGCTATATTGCAGGAATGGCCGTGTATATGCTAATGTTTTAACTCTTAATTAAGAGCATTGATTTTCCAACCGTCTTTGTCTTTTACCAGAGAGAGACGGCTCTCTATAGAATAATCAGATGATGCGGCTGTTGCAGGAGTATTAATTACAGAATACTCCACAATGGCCGTATCTCTGTTTTTATTAAGAGAGGTTGTATTTATCTGTGGTTTATAGTGTTGTGTATGCCTCTTTATATTCTCTTTAATCTTTTCGTCCAATGCGTCCCGTTCTTCAAGAGCCTTAAGTAAATCCTTGTTAAGAGACGGTGTACACAGCGAGGCTGCCTTCTCGTAATCGGTAGAAAGATAGGCATTAAGGAACTCTTCTGCTACATTTTCAGGTTTTGGACCATTGCTGCATGATAAAACAGGCAGGGAGGCAAGAAGTATAATTGAAATTTTTTTCTTCATTTTTAAATCTGTTATATTATCTGCTAATTATCAAAAGTAACTATTGTTATCCCCGAGCCTCCGTATCTTATATCCTCATCCTTGCACTCCGCAACTCCCGGTATGGTTTTTAGATATTTGCGTATCTCCTCTTTAAGTATTCCATTTCCTTTGCCATGCAGAATTTTTACCTGATTTATGCCAACCATAAGGGCATCATCTATAAACTTGTTTACAATTCCCAAAGCATCGGCAAGCCTCTCGCCCCTTATATCTATACTCGGTTTAAAATTGAGTCTTCTCTCAGAAAGTCCTGCTGTATGAATATTACTCATAGGTTTTGGCTGTTTACCCATAACGGCATTAAACTCCCTGTTTGAAATCCTCTCAATACTCTCCTTATCAACTTTACTTATGATATTTCCAACAGAAATACTTATATAACTTCCCTCTATCTTAATTATCTCACCAATAATCTCCTTCCCTTTAACCTTCACCTTGTTGCCAGGTTCCAAAGGTGTCTGCATATTTTCTTCTTTTTTGTATCCCGACAGTCCCTCTGCATCTTTGGCATCTGCCGCCGCACTATTAAGCGCAGAATTTCCAACAGCCTTTTCCATTTCCCTTCTCTTTCTCTCCTCTTTGCGCTTTTTACGCTCGATAAGTTGCTGCATCTTGTCTGCAATCTTGCGGTCGGTTGCACTAAGAGTATCCTGAGCCATATTGAGTTTAAACTCTTCTAACTCTTTTCGAGCAAGTTTTGTGCGCTCTTTCTCGGCTTGCGCCTCTTTAATCTTTCTGATTGTAGCCTCTATCTTGCGGTTAGCTTCGGCTACAATGCGGGCTGCCTCGTCGCGGGCCTCTGCGATAATCTCTTTCTTGGAACTCTGAATCTCCTCCAACTCCTTGTGATAACGCTCGGTTATACTCTCCAAAGTTTTGTCTGTATGCTTTATTTTAGAGAGTTTTTCATCTAACTGACGTCTGTTGCGAGAAATCTTTCGGAGCTGCTTCTCCATATCTACATACGATGTGCCGGCTCTCTCCTCGGCCTCTTTTATTATATTTTCCGGGAGGCCAATCTTTCTGGCAAGCTCAAAGGCAAAAGAATTGCCGGGCAGACCTATCTCTAACTTATACAGCGGTTTTATGTTTGCCGTATCAAACAGCATAGCTCCGTTTATTGCTCCGTTACTGTTTCCTGCATATAATTTGAGGTTTGTATAGTGCGTTGTTATTATACCGTATACCCCTCTCTTCTCCATTTGAGAAAGAATTGTCTCTGCAATTGCGCCTCCGGCAGCCGGCTCTGTTCCTGAGCCGAACTCATCTATAAGAACCAGGCTCTTATTATCTGCCTTCTGCAACAATTCTTTCATGTTTGTAAGATGAGAACTGTACGTACTCAAATCGTTCTCAATGGATTGTTCATCTCCTATATCAATGAAGATATTGTTGAATATGGTAAATTCACTCACCTCTGAGGCCGGTACAAGCAATCCCCATTGAAACATATACTGTAATATGCCGGTAGTCTTGAGACACACCGATTTACCGCCTGCGTTAGGTCCGGAAATAACCAGTATGTGCTTGTTGGGATTAAGGGTTAGAGTAAGCGGCACAATCTCCTTTTTTTCTTTTTTTAGAGCTGCTTCGAGCAATGGATGCCTGCCCTTTACAATCTTTAGTTCGTTATCTGCAGAAAGGATAGGCTTTCCGGCCTCCATTTGTAGAGCTGTAAGTCCCTTTGCCCTTATAAAATCAATCTCGCCAACAAACCTTGCCCCGTTTAAAAGATCTCCTATGTATGGTCTGAGAAAATCGGAGAAATCGCGCAAAATCTTGTAAATTTCTCTCTGCTTTGCAAAATAGAGCTCTTTTACCTCATTATTAAGCTCTACTACAGCGGCAGGCTCTATAAAAACGGTCTTTCCCGATGCCGACTCGTCATATACAAATCCCTGCAGTTTGCGTTTGTTACCGCTGCTTACAGGAATGAGCATTCGCCCGTCCCTTACAGAAACGGTTGCCTCTTCATCTGCTATGCCGTCCTGTTGGGCCTGGCGTAGAATAGACTGTATTTTACGTGATATTGAATTCTCCTTTTCGTTTATGCTTCGGCATATCCGGTATAGTTCCGGTGTTGCATTCTCCTTTATCTCTCCGTTTTTGTCGAGAATAGACTCTATCCGTCTCGAAATCTCTGGGAAAAAGAGAACCGGCTGAGCCATATTCTTTAAATTTGGATACTGCTCAGGACTGCATTTTTTGAAAAACCCCAACAGAGCCCTGAGGTTTTCTGTAAAAATCTGCAGTTTGCGCATATTTTCAATGCTCAATACAGACGATTCCGTCTCTAACGGTTTAAGATAATCTATACTGTCTATATATCCGTCAGACGGAAAAGAGGGTTCAAACATACATATAAGCCTCATTTCGTCTGTAAGTGCCAAACGCTTCTCTATTGTTGCAGGATTAGACGATACCTTTTCGCTCTCTACTCTCTCTCTTGCATAACGGGTAGAGCATCTCAAAACGAGCGACTCTTTTATTTTGTCGAATCCTAATTTCTGTTCTATCTTAATATAATTCTCCATACGCTTGTGCAAAGATAAAAAGTTTATACCTTTACATGTAATTTTGTTCTATTTTTAGGAGATTGGCATTTGTTGTATGGATCTTATTCACGGGATATTCTATATACTGTTCATAATCATTGCATATCTGATTGGCTCAATATCGAGTTCGATTATTCTCGGGCGTTTTATTTATGGGGTTGATGTGCGCGATTACGGCAGCAAGAATCCCGGAGCAAACAACACACAGCGGATATTTGGGTGGAAAATGGGGCTTGTTGTGCTTGCGTTTGATTTACTCAAAGGAGTTGCTGCGGCATGTTTAGTCTTCTTTATGCCTTTTAAACCGGAGACAAACAGCTTTGTTATAACTCAGATAGTCTTTGGGTTTGCTGCCATTATGGGGCATATATTCCCTATATATCATAACTTTAGAGGAGGAAAAGGGGTTGCCACCCTTTGCGGTGTGCTTTTGGCTATACATCCGTTTGCCGTACTTATCTGTACGGTAATATTTCTTGTGGTATTTATTATAACCAGATATGTTTCGGTTAGCGTAATAGCAGCTGTAACATGTTTCCCGTTTTTGGTAAATACGCTGTTTGCATTATGGTTAGACCCTAAAGAAACATTTACAGTAAAAATATTCAGCATTCTGGTGGGTATAACAATCTGGCTTACCCATTTGAGCAACCTCAAACGCCTTTATCATGGCAAAGAGGAGAAATTCAGCATAAAAAGAGCATTAAAGCGTGGAGAGAAGGTAGAGGCGGAGAGATAATTTATGATTGGGAGATTATGTAGGGCTTTGGCGGATTTGCTGTTTCCGCGCGAGTGTATAGTATGTAAAACCGAGTTGCTTTTACATGAGAAACATTTATGTTGCAAATGTATGGCAGAGATGCCATTTACATATTTCTGGAATTTTGCAAATAATCAGGCTCTCAAAGCATTCTACGGACGGGTGTATCTTGAGTCTGCTTTTTCATTAATCTACTATACCAATAGTTATAAGTCCCTTATACACTCTCTTAAATATCGCTCTAATGTAGAGTCCGGCCTATGGCTTGGAGAGATGCTCGGAGAAAAGATAGCCTCATCTGTTTTTGCGAGCGACAGAAAGATAGACTTTATTATTCCCGTTCCATTGCATTGGCGTAAAAAATGGAAACGAGGATTCAATCAATCGGCTGTAATTGCAAATGGAATAAGAAAAGGCTTGATTAGGACAGAAAACGGTTCCGAAAATATTAAAAAATCGGGGAGAAATCCGTCGGGTGTGCAAATAATTGAGAATATTGTAAAAAGGAGGACCTATACAAATACGCAAACTCATAAAGACCGCATAAGCAGGTGGAAAAATGTAGAACAGGCTTTTGCATTAAACGAATGTATAGCCAAAAGATATGATTTAAACGGAAAACATCTGCTGATTGTTGATGATGTGCTTACAACAGGGGCAACTATTGAGGCCTGCTGTAATATTCTGTTAAAAAAATACAATTGCAAAATAAGTGTGGCAACAATAGCATGCGTAGAGTAGTGCATAGCATTGTAAATAACAAAACCTTTGCTATTGGCATAATTATTATTTATGCCGATAATCTACAAGACCTTATTTCTATCTAAGCGTCGCTTTTTGCCTCATTACCCCTAAAAAAAGACTTCGATGAGTAATATCATCAAAGTCTTTTATTTATTAGCATAAATATCAACTTTTCAGTGAACACACTAAATTACAGTTGAGTATTTTAAGTTACAGTGTGGCTTATTCTCCGTTAATCCATTCAGAAATAGTAAGAGGCTCGGTATCTTTAAGCAACAGGGCAGTAAGACGGTCTATGATTTCATGACCATGGGCACTGTTGGTAAAATATACCAATGTGGTTTTCTCTTGTGGTATAATAAAGAAGAGTCCTTTGAAACTTCCATTATCACCCCAATGCCACAGAATTTTGCCATGTTTTGCATTATTCTCGGTTCCTATTCCCATAGCCCAGGCTATAGATTTATCACACTCCCTGTTATTATCTCTGTATCTGAAAGCAGGGCCTGTTACTGCATCAAACATCATGGCTGCAGTTTCGGGCTTGAGTCCTGTGCCATTGAGTAGAGCCTGAATGAATTTAGAGTAATCGGCAGCACATGTTCTTAGTGTATATCCTACATTGGCACGCGGATGACGTCCTTTGCCTCTGTTTTCTCCATTCATGTTGTATCCGTCTACAGCCAGTGTGTCATAAGCGGGCAGCCATAAATAAGAAGAGTATTGCATTCCAAGAGGTTCAAAAACCTCTTCTTTTGCAACAGCGTCAATATCCTTGCCTTTGATTGCCTCTACGGCTCTTTGCAAAAAGGCCATGCCCTCACCGGAGTATCCAAAGCATGAATCTGTGGCAAAAGCAAATCTTATTGTAGATTCAGGCCATTCGGCAGATGAAGGGCCTGCACTCCAGTTAGGAAGACCGGTCCTGTGGTTTAGAACAATGCGGGCAGTAATCTTTTTTGCCTGCTCTTTATCTTCGAAACGATCTATATCGGTATATTTATACAGAGGAGTATCCAAGTCTATTTCACCCCTTTCGTACATTCTCATTACAATGTAGGAGAATACTACCTTGCTTAAAGAGGCAGCTTGAAATACTGCCGGTTCTGGGGTTGCCGCTTCTCCTGCCGCTATTTTGAGAGAATCGTAAAATGCAGGATTCTCTATCTGGGCAGAGAATTTGCCATTGGGCGAAATATACTCCAACTGCATAAGAGGAATCTGAGCATCTGCTATTATTTTTGCTATTTCCTCTTTATAAATTTCGTTTTCTGTTTTTTGCTGTGCGCATCCTGCAATAAAGAGTGCAACAAGGCCAAAGCATGGCAGCAACAGCTTGTTTATATTTTTCATATTACAATCCAAAAGAAGGTTTTACCAATCCAAACAATATATATGCAATAACAAAGGTTATTACAATATTAAAGAACTGGGCAATTATAAATGAATATAATGTGTTACGGTTCTCTTTAGAGATAATATCTTTAAGACGTGTGTCAAGACCTATGCAAACAAACGCAAGTGAGAAGAAAAGCTGCGAGAATGTTTTGGCTAAAGAGGTCTCTACAAGTTTTGATTTGGCAAAATCAGGGAATATCTCTCCGCTTTGGCAAAGGCTGAATACTAACGATGCCGCAACAAAACCTATTATGAATTTAGGGAATTTTTCCCATACAATACCAAAAGACGGACGTTGCGATTTGCCATCTTCGCCTTTGGTAGAGAGATACAAGGCAATAAAGAATGCTACAAAACCTATAAGAACATTCTGGGTTGCTTTTACTATTACGGCAGTCTTATTGGCAAGGTCTCCCACTTTGGCAAATGCCATTTCCGAAGAGGCCGCCACTCCGCTTGTTGTATCTATAGTACCGCCAATCCATGCTCCTGCTATCTCTTGCTGAACAACCGGGTCTGATGTTAGAAGCGGAATTATTGTCTCTGCAAGCCAAGGCATGAGATAAATCATAGGAACAACTATAATTAGCACAACAGACACTATATAAGAGAGCTTCTTATCGTCTGTTCCTGCAACACGTGCAGCTGTAATACAGGCAGAAACTCCGCAAATAGAGAGTCCGCTCGACAGTGTCATGGCAGTAGAGCGGTCTACTTTAAATTTTCTTGCAACAAAATATGCAAAAAACCACACGATTGTAACAACCAATACCGCCTGTAGGAGTCCCATTGAACCTGAGCGCATTACATCTCTAAAGAGGATTGTTGCTCCAAGACATACAACACCTATTTTAATAAAAAACTCACCTTGGATAGCAGGTTTGAGCCATTCCGGAATATGAAAGGCATTTCTTATAATCAATCCGAAAATTACAGAAAAGAATACCGCCTCAAATCCGTAATATTTTATAAAAGGTATTTTTGCAATCCATAAAGCCATTGCCGCAATTATGAATACAAAAATAAAACCGCCTAAAAGTCTCTTAATAGGGCGTTTAAGCAGCATATTGCCGGCAAACAGCACAACAAGGGCTATAATAAAAAGAACTCCCATATCTGCCCATGCTCCAAGCGATCTTAAATCGGATGGAATGGAAATTTCGGGAAAATAATAAGCAAAACCTGCAATCAAGAGCAATGGAATAGACATAATTACCACAACCCAATCTTCTACGAGAAATTGTTGCCAGAATTTTTTCATAAGTATAGTTTTTAATTTTTAATTTAAATCGGAATGAATTTTAAAGTTTGTAAAGGTAAGCATTTTTACTAAACCCCCAACTTTACATACATATCTGCCATGAGTCCTCTAATCTGCTAATGCAAACTTACTCCTATAAGCCTCATAAACTCTTCGCGAGTCTTTAAATCTTTGAGGAAAGCTCCGGTAAAGGCCGAGGTGGTGGTTACCGAATTTTGTTTCTGTACCCCGCGCATCTGCATGCACATGTGGGCAGCCTCTATTACAACCGCAACGCCAAGCGGATTAAGGGTATCTTGAATGCAATCTCTTATCTGCACGGTAAGACGTTCCTGTACCTGAAGACGGCGTGCAAAAGCATCTACAACGCGAGGAATCTTGCTCAGGCCTGTAATGTATCCGTTGGGAATATATGCAACATGGGCTTTGCCATAGAACGGTAACATGTGATGTTCGCACATAGAGTAAATCTCTATATCTTTTACCAATACAATCTGACGGTAATCCTCTTTAAACTTAGCAGAATTGAGTATAGCCACAGGGTCTGCATTATAACCTTGTGTAAGAAACTGCATGGCCTTGGCAACCCTTTCGGGAGTTTTTACAAGTCCTTCGCGTTGAGGATCTTCTCCCAATAAGTTAAGAATAGCTTTGTAATGTTCTGCCAATTTTTGTGTTGTTTCCTCGTCAAACTGCTCGATTTTAGTGTATGCCATGTCTGAATTATTAGTATTTAAAAAAGGTAATACCAATGATATTGTGCAGGAAAATAGTGCATAATATCCTTAGTGAGCGGCAAAGGTATAAAAAAGAGAGGAAATCTGTTAAGTTTTTATGAAAGCGACCTCAGAGATAGAAATATTATGCTATTTTTGCGTTGCCGTATACCTATCAGACGACGTCTGAAAATTTGCTACAGCTTATATGTATGGAAAAGGAATTTGACAAATATAGAATTCTGGTTGTAGATGATGAGGAAGATATTTGCGAAATACTTCAGTTTAATCTCTCTATAGCCGGCTACACGGTAGAGACAGCGGCAAGCGCAGAAGAGGCCTTGTATAAACTTAAGAATAAGTTCCATCTTATACTCCTTGATATTATGATGGACGGTATAAGCGGTCTCAAAATGGCTCGGATGCTCAGGGAGGATTACAACAATCATATACCAATAATATTTCTGTCGGCACTTGATACAGAGTCTGATATACTTACCGGATTTGACAGTGGAGGAGACGATTATATTCCCAAACCGTTCTCTATAAAAGAGGTTGTGGCTCGTGTAAATGCGGTGCTGCACAGGTGTTATTCAGAACCGTCGGGTTATGCAAAAACAGATGATACGGCAAAAGAGGACAAACTGTCGGGAAGTGGTTCAAGTTTAAAAGATTCGCAATACACGGTGGGTAAACTTGTTGTAAACACCTTTGAGAGAAGGGTTTATATAGATACAGAAGAGATTGTGCTTACAAAAAAGGAAAACGAGATTCTGATTCTGCTTATAAGCCACAGGAATAAGATTTTTTCAAGGGAAGACATTCTTAAGTTGGTATGGAAAAATGAAAGCTATGTGCTCGATAGAACGGTTGATGTGCATATTGCCCGTTTGAGAAAGAAACTTGGAGAATATGGCAATATGATTATAAACCGCTCAGGTTATGGATACTGCTTTCATTCTCAGGAATAAGTATAGGATAGAGTGTATACAGATTTAGATAAAAGGATTTGGAGGAGAGAAGATGAGAGTTAAATATCAGTACCATTTGATTCTGTATTTTTTGATGATGTTGTCAATTGCCGGATTGGCTTTCATTATTTTTATTTATAATGAGGAGATTAACTATAATCTAAAATCAAAGAAGGCAGAACTTATCCTGTATAACGACATTGCTATTAAAGCTATATCAAACGGAACACGGTATGATTCTATTCCGCTTCCCGCGATGGTAAGAGTAACAGTTCTTGATACCAATTTTGCTGTGCTTTACGATAATTTTATGCCGCAGATTGAGGGAGAGCGGCTTAAAAGAGAAGAGTTGAATACTGCTGCAAAATATGGAACGGGAACGCTTTTGAGAAAATCTCAGACAATAGATGCCTGTTTTATATTTCACGTTAAGAGAGACAAGGATTTCTATTTGAGAACAGGGCTTGAGTGTAGAGAAGATATACTCCGGCAGGCTCGGAGCGAAAAGCGGTACATGTATCTTATCGCATTCATTTTTCTATGTCTGGCGTGTATGATTTTTTATGTGAGCCAGCGGCTTTCAAAACCGATAAAGGCTCTTTCTCAATTTATTAAGATTGTAAACAGTCCGAGCAGGGATTTTAGCAAAATAAAGTTTTCAAACGACGAGTTTGGAGAAGTGGGGCGTAAGATAATATCTACATATCAAGATTACGAAGAGTCAAAATTGTATAAACAACAGATGAGTCATAATGTGGCGCATGAACTAAAGACTCCGGTTACTGCCATACGCGGCTATTTAGAGACAATCATGCACTCTTCCGATACTATAGAGATGGGACAGATTCTCAAATTTGCAGAAAAGGCATATTTGCAGTCGCTAAGGCTCTCTTCGCTGATAAACGATGTTTCAACACTTAATAAATTAGATGAAAAAACAGACAGTTTTAAGAATGATACTGTGGTAATATCACAGTGTCTGAATGAGATATGCGAAGAGCTTTCCTATAAATTGGAGAAAAACAATACGGTTGTGGATTCGAGAATAAGCAGCAATTTGCGCATAACGGGTTGCTACACACTTGTTTACTCTCTGTTTAAAAACTTGATAGATAATACTGTGGAGCATGGCGGAAAGAATACAACCGTTACAATATCGGCAGGCATAAACCAGATTCCCGGAGATGGAGGTTATCGTATAGATTTTACATATACCGATACCGGAAAGGGCATTCCCGAGGAGAATATTCCGCGTATATTTGAGCGGTTTTACAGAATAGATGAAGGACGTACACGTAAGACCGGAGGTTCGGGCTTGGGACTGGCAATAGTGCTAAGTGCGGTAACATATCATAGAGGTGCCATAACGGTGGAGAACAGACCTGAGGGGGGAGTGATGTTTAAGTTCTATCTGTACTCGTTATGATGTGTGAAAAGTAAATATGAAAAAGAGAAGATAAGGAGAGATAAAAGGAAAGAGATAAGGTAGAAAAAGTAGAAAAGGATGAAAGGGCAGGGGATTAAATAGATATGGAAATTAATAATTAATAAATCATAAACAGGCAAGTTACAGTTAGATATGAAGATACTCATTACGTCGGCAGAACAGGAAGAGATTGTATGTGCGCAGCAGGCATACAGATTGCATCAGGCAGAATTGGAAGGTAAAGTAACTATAGATTTTATGCTTACGGGAATAGGCACAACTTCTACATGTTACAGGCTTACCAAAAAGATACTGGAGGCAAATAATTCCAAAGAACCGTACAATTTAGTAATAAATATAGGTATTGCCGGAAGCTACAGTTTTAACGGAACAGAGGAATCTCCGGCCCTTTTTCCAATGGGCAGTACGGCTGTAATAGAGAAGGAGTATTTTGGAGACCTCGGTTTTGAGACGCTTTTTGGATTCCAGACGCTTTTCCAATACGAGTTGCTTGATGCAGATGTTTTTCCGTTTAAAGGTGGTGCATTGCACCGGCTTCCGCTGAGCGAGAACATAGAGAAGTTCCTTGCTCGGTTTAAATCCGGTACAGGTGTTACCGTTCAAACAGTTACCGGAACAGAGGAGCGTGCACGCGAATTATGCCGCCAATTTGATCCGCATATAGAGAGTATGGAGGGGGCAGCCGTGTATTATGTGTGTCTTCAAGAGAAGGTCCCGTTTTTTGAATTGAGAACAGTGTCTAATGAGGTTGGAGAAAAGAATCGTGAGAAATGGAATACTCCGCTTGCTTTAGAAGCGTTAAAAAATGCTATGGATGAGTTTTTTACAATAATATGATATGAAGAGAGAGATTATACGCATAGAGGGGATAAAAAAGATATATAAGCCTGGGAGTCAGCAGGTGAGGGCTTTGGATGGCATAGACATTATAATACGCGAGAACGAATATGTGGCTATAATGGGCCCGTCGGGTTCGGGAAAATCAACAATGATGAATATTTTGGGGTGTCTCGATACCCCTACCGAGGGCGTTTATATGCTTAATGGTACAGACGTTAGCAGAATGAATGATTCTCAATTGGCAGATGTGCGCAACCGTGAGATAGGTTTTGTGTTTCAGTCTTTTAATCTTTTACCCAAATATACGGCAATAGAGAATGTTGCACTGCCTTTGATATATTCCGGTGTTACCCGCAAAGAGAGAGAGGAGAGGGCTCGCAAGGCATTGGAAGAGGTTGGTTTGCAGCAGAGAATGGAGCATAAGCCGGCAGAGCTGTCGGGCGGACAAAGGCAGAGGGTTGCTGTTGCCAGGGCTCTTATAAACAATCCCTCTATAATTCTTGCCGATGAGCCTACAGGAAATCTCGATACAAAAACCTCAATAGAGGTAATGAATCTGTTTGAGCAAATTTACAACAATGGCAATACGGTGATTGTTGTTACTCATGAGGAGGATATTGCCATGCATGCTCGCCGGATAATAAGGCTTCGCGACGGAAAAATAGAGAGCGATACCATTAATCCTCATCCTACAATGGAACAAGTACATAATTAATAAACACAATACATTATGAATATATATACAAAAACAGGCGATAAAGGCACAACTTCGTTGGTTGGCGGCAAAAGAGTTCCCAAAAACCATCCTCGTGTAGAGGCGTATGGCGATGTTGATGAACTCATCTCTTTTATTGGCATTGTAATAAGCGATGCCGACGGTTTGTATGAACAGGAGACATTACGCAAAATTCAGGAAAACCTGATGCTTGTTTCTGCTCATTTTGCCTCCGACGGTTCTGCCAAAAAGATGAAAGAAATATCGGAATCAGATATAGATTTTTTGGAAAAAGAGATAGACAGGATGACAGCGGAAATGCCTCCTCAAACGGCATTTATATTGCCGGGAGATCCTCGTGTAGCTTCGGAATGCCATGTTGCAAGAACAATTTGCCGCAGAGCAGAAAGGCATGCGCTTTATATAATCGATAACACTGCAGAAGATAATAAAGACACCTCTGCAAGTCAGTTGGAGATAGGTATAAAGTATCTGAACAGACTTTCTGACTATCTGTTTGCTTTAGGACGCTATTTTTGCTTTAAAAGTGGTGTAGATGAGACATTTTGGTTGCCGTAGAAAATATATTTGATTTATTGTAATCATATATTAAAACTTTTACTATATTTGCGCCCTCTAAAAAACGAGATAGAAACACTAATTACCTAATTATTATTTTTTTACTATGTATTGGACTCTTGAATTGGCATCTAAATTGGAAGATGCACCATGGCCGGCAACAAAAGAGGAGCTTATAGATTATGCTACTCGTTCGGGTGCCCCTTTGGAGGTAATTGAAAACTTGGATGACCTTGAAGATGACGGTGAAGTTTACGATAGTATCGAAGAAATTTGGCCTGATTACCCAAGTAAAGAAGATTTCTTCTTCAACGAGGAGGAATATTAATAATCTGTAGATAGATTAAATAACCGAATACCGGCGCGACAGACAACAGAAATTTGTTTGCCGCGCCGGTGTTTTTATGGTGTTATATGGTGTGGTTTGTTTGTGTGAATTGCGGGTTTTATTCTTAAAATCTGCTTGTGGAGTACAATGAAAAGTATCCAAATCCAATAACGGTAGGTGTATTGTAAAGAGAAAGATTGTGAAATAATTATCTTGGAAATTACTTATACTCACCGGACTTTTAATTATCTTTGCGTTTAAAGCAATAAAAATTACGTCATGAACAACATGAATAGAATAAAAGTAGTTCTTGTAGAAAAGAAGAAAACTAGCAAATGGCTTGCAGAAGTTTTAGGCAAAAACCCTGCAACCATTTCTAAATGGTGTACTAATACATCTCAACCCGATGTGGCAACACTCCGAGAAATAGCTCGCGTACTCGATATAGATGTAAAAGAGCTTCTTAACTCTACAAAATAGTTCTCTATCTTCATATGATAGCAATATATTATGGTAAAAAAGAAAAATAAAGAAGAATCTCTGGTTCCCAAAGACGAGAAAACCCTTAAAATGGAAGGCGTGCAGAATCTGTACAACTTCCTGTTTGAGGCATGCAACATATTGCGTGGTCCTGTGAGTCAAGATAACTTCAAAGATTATATAACACCTATCCTCTATTTTAAGCGTATATCTGATGTATATGACGAGGAAACTCAAACTGCACTTGGAGAAAGTGGTGGCGACGAGGAGTATGCATCCTTGCCTGAACAACATCGTTTTGTAATTCCAGATGGCTGCCATTGGTCTGATGTTAGAGACCGTTCCGAAAATTTAGGTGCAGCAATCGTAGGTGCCATGAGAGGTATAGAGTTGGCTAATCCTGATACACTATATGGTGTATTGTCGATGTTCAGCGCACAGAAATGGACCGATAAGAAAAACCTTTCCGATGGCAAGATTCGTGATTTGATAGAACATCTATCCACTCGTAGATTGGGCAATAATGATTATCCCGCTGATTTAATGGGTGATGCATATGAGATATTGCTAAAGAAATTTGCAGATGATAGTAAGGCGCAAGCTGGAGAATTCTATACGCCTCGTTCGGTTGTAAGCCTGCTTGTACGCATTCTCGATCCGAAACCAGGTGAAACAGTCTATGACCCAGCATGTGGTAGTGGCGGTATGCTGATAGAAGCGGTACAGCACATGAATCATTCAAGCCTTTGTTGTGGAAGCATATTCGGACAGGAGAAGAACGTTGTCAACTCTGCCATTGCAAAGATGAACTTGTTCCTACATGGCGCCAGCGACTTTAATATCATGCAAGGCGACACACTTCGTTCACCTAAGATTTTGCAGAATGGAGAGATTGCTAAATTTGATTGTGTTATTGCTAATCCGCCCTTTTCTCTTGAGAAATGGGGCTCTACAGAATGGTCTTCAGATAAATATGGTCGCAATGTTTGGGGAACACCTAGCGATTCTTGTGGCGACTATGCTTGGATTCAGCACATGGTGAAAAGTATGGCATCCGGCAATGGTCGTATGGCGGTTGTTATGCCTCAAGGTGTATTGTTCCGTGGTAATGAAGAAGGCCGCATTCGTGAGAAACTGGTAAAGAGCGATTTGGTTGAAGCAGTTGTGACATTAGGAGATAAACTTTTTTATGGTACAGGCCTTTCTCCCTGTTTCTTGATATTAAGACGCTTGAAACCGGCTGCACATAGTGCGCGAGTACTGATGATTGATGGAACAAAGATCCTCACCATCAAGCGTGCACAAAATATACTTTCACCAGAAGATGTAAATCGTCTTTATGAACTTTACATCAACTACGAAGATGTAGAAGACTTTGCTAAAGTGGTCACTCTAGATGCTATTGCCGCCAAGGATTATGACCTTTCTCCTAATAAATACGTGGAATATCACAAAGAGGAAATCCGTCCATATGCCGAAGTGCTTGCTGAGTTCAAGGCAGCATACGAGGAGGTAAAGAGATGTGAAGAAGAATTTAGAAAACTGATAAACTTATAACCCTATGGAACAACCTGTAAAATATTATAGAAATCCCGATGAGCCTATTTCATTGGAAGACTTGAAATCGTTCCTTTGGGGAGCAGCCACTCGCCTTCGTGGTCAGATTGATGCAGCTGGTTATAAAGAATATATTTTCCCTTTGCTATTCTTCAAACGAATCTCTGATGTGTACGATGAGCAGGTTGAAGGTTATGTTTGTGAAGGTGGTATAGAATATGCCAATGCCCAAGCTCAAGAATTAGTAATTCGTATTCCCGATGGTGCCCATTGGTGTGATGTACGTGAGTGTACTGAGAATGTTGGCCAGCGTTTGGTCGAAGCCTTTATTGCTATTGAACAAGCCAACCCTGGCGAACATGCCGATGGACGTGTTATCGGAGGCCTGGAAGGTATCTTTGGCCCTAAAGATGGTTGGACCAATAAGGCTAAGATGCCCGACCATATTATCACTTCTTTGATTGAAGATTTTTCACGATACAATTTATCGCTTAAAGCATGCCCTGCAGACGAAATGGGACAGGCTTATGAGTATCTTGTGGGTAAGTTTGCTGACGATGCTGGTAACACAGCACAGGAGTTTTACACTAACCGTACCGTTGTGGATTTGATGGCAGAGATTCTTCAGCCACGTTCAGGTGAAAGTATTTATGACCCTACCTGTGGTTCGGGTGGTATGCTTGTAAAATGTCTTGATTTTCTGCGTAAGAAGGGAGAACCTTGGCAGGGTGTAAAGGTGTTTGGCCAAGAGATTAATGCACTCACTAGCGCAATTGCCCGAATGAATCTTTATCTGAATGGCGTGGAAGACTTTTCTATTGTTCGCGAAGATACATTAGCACATCCTGCATTTGTTGATGGAAGCAAGTTACGTAAGTTTGATATTGTATTGGCTAACCCTCCCTACAGTATAAGTGAGTGGAATCGAACATCATTTGAAAACGATAAATGGGGACGTAATAAATATGGGACACCACCTCAAGGTAGAGCCGATTATGCATTTATACAGCATATAGTTTGTTCTATGAATGAGCAAAAAGGACGTTGTGCTATACTATTACCACATGGTGTTTTGTTTAGAAATGAGGAAACCAATGTTCGAACAAACTTAGTGTTATCTAACAAGATAGAAGCAATAATAGGGTTAGGTCCTAACTTATTCTATAATGCCCCAATGGAGGCATGTATCATTATTTGCAACAATGAGAAACGAGGAGATTTGAATGATAAAATCATCTTTGTAAATGCAAAGAATGAGGTAACTCGCAAAAATGCAGAGAGCTATTTAGAAAAGCATCATATTGATAAGATTTTAAATGCATATCATTCCAATGCTGATATAGAAACATTTAAGCGTGTAGTAGACCTGGAAGAAATCAAGAGAAATGGCTTCGACTTATCAATTCAAAAGTATGTCTTTATCAATGATATAACATCAAACGAAACTTTAGGTTTTGAAGATGCTTATAGTCAATGGAATAATAGCTCTATTGTAATGAAGAGTGAAATGGATAACTTACTTAGTTTATTAGGCGATGCAATATAAATTTGAAGATATAGCTATTAATAGCACAGCAAAAAAGAAACCAACCGAAGAGGACAAGGATACTTATATCGGTTTAGAGCACCTTGATAGCGATTGCTTATACGTTACAAGGTGGGGAACTGATGCTGCTCCTACGGGCGAAAAACTTTTAATGAAAAAGGGTGATGTGTTGTTTGGGAAACGTCGTGCATATCAACGAAAGGTTGGTATAGCACCATTTGATGGCATATTCTCTGCTCATGGAATGGTTCTTCGACCTAATGAGGAAATTATAGATAAGGATTTCTTCCCTTTCTTTATTAGTTCTGACCAATTTATGGAAAGAGCTGTTCGTATATCTGTAGGTGGATTATCTCCAACAATAAACTGGAAGGATTTGCGTGTACAAGAATTTACTCTTCCCTCCATTGAAGAACAGCGAATTTTAGCTGATAAACTATGGCCTGCATACAGACTAAAGGAGTCGTATAAGAAACTCCTTACTGCAACCCAAGAAATGGTGAAATCGCAATTTATCGAGAT
>CAZULV010000017.1:0-9422 GCA_964621625.1 uncultured Muribaculaceae bacterium
GAGCATTTCAAAGACTTTATTAAGTGGTATCTTTTTCTACAAAGTAATCAAGGAAGGGCTGCTAAAAAATAAGGCGAGAAATACACCTTTCTCGCCTTGCCTTTAGATTTCAAAAAGGAGACTGTAAACTAAAGTGTGTCAAGTAAAGAATTTATTAACTTTACAGACACATTTTTTTATGAACAATACATTTGATTTCGAGGCATTCAAAGCCCAAGCAATTGAACAACTGAAAGCAGGAGTTCCTCTTTCAGGAAAAGACGGAGTCCTCGCTCCACTTTTAGAGAATCTATTGAACAGTGCCCTGGAGGGAGAGATGGATAGTCATCTTGATAACGGTGAGCGAGAGTATGGCAATCGTCGCAACGGCCATATGAGCAAGCAGGTTCAGACTTCTGTGGGAGAGGTAACAATCAATACCACTCGTGACTGGGACGGCACATTTGACCCACAAGTGGTTAGGAAGAGAGAAAAGATACTTGCAGACTCGTTGGCTGCATAAATCACCCTTTGCTGGGCAAGCAGCACTCTTTGCTTGATTTTACTAAGCAATGCCGCATATCCGCTTATTATTGCCTTATAGTGTTTTTAAAGATTTTTAAGATATTTTGCTACACTTTCTAATTGCCATTTTGGCGTTGAGGTTGCTCCGCATATTCCAATAGTGTCGTTCTGCTTGAACCAGCTGTTGTCTATCTGTCCGGTATGCTGTATGTGATACGAATTTATATTTACGGAGCGGCACAGTTCATACAGAACCTTTCCGTTAGAGCTCTCTTTGCCGCTTACAAATATTATAACCGAGTGATTTTTTGCAAATTCGGAGAGATTTGAGTGCCTTTGTGCAACCTGACGGCATATTGTATCATGTATTTTTAGAAATTCATCTGCCTCTTCTAAAGAGCAATTGCGTGTCGCGGCTATGTTTTCCCTTATAAATGAGCATACTAATCCGTACTCTTTAGGGTCTTTTGTGGTTTGGGAAAATATATAGACCTGACGGCCGAAATCTATATTTCCAATCCATTTGAAAGAGACAGCTCCTGAATTAGAATGCAATACATCCACTATTACAGCATCGCCGTTTACCTGACCGCTCAGTCCGTTTACCTCGGCATGTCCCTCTTTGCCAAAAATTACAATCTGCCCCTCTTTCTCTAAAGGATTGCTGCTCGATTTTAATGCGTTATACGTATCTCTTATCTTTTTTTGCAACTTTAGTACAACGGGACAGGTACAATCTATGAGCTTTATGTTGTTTTTGGCAGCAATGCTGTATGTCTTTGGCGGCTCTCCATGGGCACGTATGAGTACTGTAGTATTCTTCATCTGCTTCATCTGTTCAATGTCTATTACCGTAAGCCCAATGGAATTGAGCCTTTGCAGCTCCTCACTGTTGTGCACTATTGCTCCTAAAGAGTATAATGCGTTGTTGCCCAAGTTTTTCTCGGCCGTATCAACCGCTCGTATAACACCGTTGCAGAACCCCGAGTGACTGTCGATTTCTACATTAAGATTCATGATGCCCATCTTGTATATAATAATTTCCTGCAAAGATAACTTTTTTGTACTTTTGCCCCTTATGGAAAACAAGAGAATAATAATTGCCATAGACGGATATTCGTCTACAGGTAAGAGCAGTTTTGCAAAGCTGATAGCCGGAAGATTGGGCTATATATACGTAGATACCGGAGCATTATACAGAGCAATAACGTATTTTGCATGGAATTGCGGATTTATAGACAATAAAAGCAAGATAGAGGAGGAGTGGCTTAAAAAGACATTAGACAGTATAACCGTAACATTCAAGTATTCGGCAGAAAGCGGCAAATCTGAGACATACCTAAATAATGCCAATGTGGAGAAGCAGATACGCAGCATGGAGATTTCAAATAAGGTGAGCTATATATCTGCGTTGCCTTTTGTGAGGGCGTATGTAGATGGTATTCTGCACAAATTGGGCGAGAATAAAGGGGTTGTAATGGATGGCCGGGATATAGGCACAGCGGTTTTCCCAAATGCAGAGATAAAATTATTTATGACCGCCTCTGTTCAAGTGAGGGCTGAGCGCAGATATAAAGAACTGCAACAGAAAGGTGGACAGGAAAATGTAGAGATAGAGGAGGTAATGAAAAATCTCCAGGAGAGAGACCGTATAGACCAGACCCGAAAGACATCTCCGTTAGTAAAAGCCGACGATGCTATTCTGCTCGATAACAGTTATATGACAATCGAAGAACAGTGTGCTTGGCTCGGAAATATCCTTAAAGAAAAATTTGATATAGATTTTTAGGAGCAATGAAAAAAATAGCAGTATTGGATTTGGGTACAAATGTATTCAATATGCTTTTGGCTTCGTTCTGCAAAGATTGCGGATGTACATATCTTAGGGAGTATAAATGTGCTGCCAGATTGGGTGCCGGCGGCCTTGCCTCAGGAAAAATATCACAAGAGGCATTTGAGACTGCATCGGCAGCCATGGAGCGTATCCTGCAGCAGATAAAAGAGGCAGGTGGAGCAGATGAGATAAAACCTTATGCAACATCGGCTGTGAGAGATGCTCTTAATGGTACGGATTTTGTCAAATATATGCACGACAAATTTGGAGTGGAGATTGAGGTTATTCCTGGAGAGAGGGAGGCGGAACTTATTTTTAAAGGAATAATAAAGAGCCTGCCTGTAGGGTTGTATGAAAAAGGAGAAAATATTCTCATGCTCGATATAGGCGGAGGCAGTAATGAATTTATAATATCCAATGGCAAGGATATTCTCTGGAAAAAGAGTTTTCCTATAGGAATGGCAAGAATGAGGGAAAAGTTCAGGTATACAGAGCCTATAGATGAAGACACTGTTTTGGAGTTTGAAAAATTCTGTACAGAGGTGTTGCAGCCGTTGTGGGTTGAGATAGAGCGTTATAAGCCATCTGTTTTTGTGGGTTCGTCCGGCTCTTTTGATACTTTCAGGGATTTGATGTTTGGGATAGAGGAGAAACGTTGGCTAAAAAGAGGATATAAAGAGAGCAACGATTTTGAGCGTTATAATCCTGCTGTTGAATTGCCTGCCGACAAGTTGCTTGAACTTCACAAAGTGCTGTCGGGCTCTACTGCAAAAGAAAGATTGGCAATGCCGGGAATGTCGCCGATACGTGTAGATTATATAGTCTTGGCATCTGTGTTTACGCAGTTGGTATTAAAAAGAGTTTGTCCGTCGGTTATATATCAGTCTTCATACTCATTAAAGGAGGGGGCAATGTTGGAAGAGTATGAAAAATGGAAAGCCGGTTGCCAATGAATTTTAAATATGTAAGATTTAAATTGATATAAAATGAAAGTCCTTATTATTGACGACGAAAGGAGCATTAGAAACACTCTTAAAGAGATACTCGAATTTGAAGGTCACGAAATTACATTGGCTTCAGATGGTAAAGAGGGGCTTGAAACAGCTCTTGCCGGTAATTTTGATGTTATTTTCTGTGATATAAAGATGCCTGGAATGGATGGTGTAGAAGTTCTCGAAAAACTTGTTGAGAACGGAGTGGACTCATCGGTTGTAATGATTTCGGGGCACGGTTCAATTGATACGGCGGTGGAGTGTATAAAGAAAGGGGCTTTTGATTTTATTCAAAAACCGCTTGATTTGAACAGAATCCTTATAACATTAAAGAATGCCACCGACAAAACTTCGCTTATAAAGGAGACTAAAGTGCTTAAAAAGAAAGTTGCCGGCATACCTGAGATTGTTGGAGAATCAGCCCCTATACTAAGAATAAAAGAGATGATAGAGCGTGTTGCGGCAACCGATGCCCGTGTGCTTATAACAGGTTCTAACGGAACAGGTAAAGAGTTGGTTGCCCGCTGGTTACATGAAAAAAGCAATCGCAATACAATGCCCTTTATAGAGGTGAATTGTGCAGCAATTCCAGGAGAGCTTATTGAGAGTGAATTGTTCGGACACGAAAAAGGGGCGTTTACATCTGCAATAAAGCAGCATAAAGGTAAATTTGAGCAGGCCGACGGCGGAACTCTCTTTTTGGATGAGATTGGAGATATGAGCCTTGCCGCACAGGCAAAAGTTCTTAGAGTTCTGCAAGAAAATAAACTTACCCGTGTTGGTAGCGATAAGGATATTTCTGTAAAAGTGCGCGTTGTTGCCGCCACAAATAAGAATCTGCTGGAAGAGATTCAGAAAGGCAACTTTAGAGAAGACCTGTATCACAGGTTAAGTGTTATAATAATTCATGTACCCCCTTTGGCTGAGCGCAAAGATGATATTCCATTGCTTGTAAATCATTTTATAAAGCTTATATGCGATGAAACAGGTATGCCTGTGCGCAAGATAGATGATGATGCCATGGCTCTTCTTCAGCAACATGCCTGGACCGGAAATATAAGAGAATTGCGGAATGTTACCGAGCGTCTGCTTATTTTGGGCGGAAATACTATTACCAAAGAGGATGTAATGGCTTATGCCAACCCGTCGGTACTTAATTAACAGTTAGGGTAATGTTGCCAAAAATAGTTGGTGACATCAATAAAAATTAAGGGAAAAATAGGGAGAACCCCATTAAGAGTTCGGACTATTTTTCCCTATTTTTATTGTCTTTATTTCTGAAGTATAGATACCATTTTATTACGTCAAGAAAACCGCAATGTGGACACCTTTCTCGTCTTGTTTTTAGCAATTATACATAAAAAGAGAGGGCTATTATTCCCTCTCTATTCTTAATTGCTGTATCTGATTGCCGTTGCTCTGGGTCTTTACAAAAAGTGTGAGCCTGAATGTTTCTCCTCCGGCATTTAGATTTCCTATGGCATATTTCATTGGAGCTTTGCCGCTTTTGTGTATTATCGAAAAATTCTTTGGAGTATATGTTACAAAGAAATCTTTCATTATCTGAGTGGCCTGCACTTTGCTGCAATCATTTATTTTGCCAAGAATATCGAGTTCGAGATTGCTTGCAAACCAGGCAGAAAGGCTCTCTGCATCTCCGTTTTGAATATATTTTCCTATAGGAACAAATACGTCCTGATTCTGGGCTTTTGCACCCGATGCGGAGAGCAAAAGTATTGAAATGAACAATATAAGTATTCTCATAAGTTTCTTTTTAAAAGGAGAAAGTTTTCAAAAAATTACAAAAATCAAGCCATATTGGGTTATTATTGTTATTTTTGCAAAGATGCGTTGTAAAGAGCAGTGGTGTAGGGGCGTGGTTTGTAGAATTCAAACAGTTTCTTAATGAAGATTACTTTGTTGTTGGTAGGCAAAACGGCATTCCCGTATATAAACGAGGGTATATCTCTGTATGAGAAGAGATTGTCGTTTTATGTAAATTATTCAAAAATAGAAATTCCTGAGCTTAAAGGGGTGGCTTCGCTACGGGAAGAGCAGATAAAAGAGAAGGAAGGGGAGCTTATTTTAAAGAATATAAAGCCTGCCGATGATGTTATTTTATTGGATGAACGGGGAGAGTTGCATACATCAGAAAATTGGGCACGCCATTTGGAGAAAAAACTCATTTACGGCGGACGGGATATTGTTTTTGTGATAGGCGGTGCATACGGATTCTCTAAAGAGGTATACAACAGGGCAAACGGAATGCTGTCGCTCTCAAAAATGACTTTCTCGCACCAGATAATAAGGGTGATATTTTTAGAGCAGCTCTATAGAGCATTCACAATTATAAAGGGTGAGCCGTATCATCACAAATAAGAGTATGGAAAAAGTCCGGCATGCCATAATGAATATTGTAGGGATATGTTACGTTATTCTTAAAGACTATCGTACAACAGCGGCGTGTGTCCTTGCGGCATTAACTTTTTTAGTC
The DNA here is from genome assembly GCA_964621625.1 of uncultured Muribaculaceae bacterium. GTDB lineage: Bacteria > Bacteroidota > Bacteroidia > Bacteroidales > UBA932 > Egerieousia. Next base: position 5,825 of record CAZULV010000017.1, read on the forward strand.
TCTTTTTTTACAACTTCTAACCGGCATTCTATAGAGCGCGATGCTGCAAAACTTGAAAGGAGAATACAGCATAGGCAACGTATACTCGAAAATTACGTTCAGAAAGCTTTTGATAATCCTGTAGATAAATGGCTTGAGATTGAGGATTTTCCAGAAGATATGGTCATTTATAAATATAATGCCGATACAATACAGACTTGGGTAAACCAGTTTCCTATAAATAATGATGAATCGGATGTTATACCTCTTTGGTACAGATTGCATTATATGAATAGTCGCAGCCTGTTTAACACACCGTTGGCCTATCTTAATACGCGGGAACAGTATGTTAATCTTGGTTCTGCCTGGTATATTGTAAAGGTATATGTAAGAGAGAGGGTAAAGATTGTAGCAGGTCTTCTTGTAAAAACAGAATACCTTTCAGATAATACAGTTCTTGTAAACAAGCTCAATCCTCGGTTTGGTATAGATAGGAAACTCTCGCTTTACCCGGTGAATTTTGATGAGGGACGTGTTGTAACAGGTAAAGATGGAGGCGTATTGTTTTCTGTAATAGACGATGTTACCTCTGTGAGAACAGGAAATAACAATACAATGAAGTGGTTCTCTTTCCTGTTTGCATTTTTGGCTTTGTATTCGTATTTCTTTAATAGAAAAACATTTAGGGCATTAGCCATATACATAATAGGAATAACGCTTTTGTGGATGTCGTGTCTGCTGTTTGGGAATCATCTTAGATTGGAGTTGCCGTTATTCTCTCCAAATCTCTATGCAGATACAGGAATATTCTCCTCTTTGGGAAATCTGCTTCTAAATAACCAGTATGTGTTTTTTATTGCGCTTGCAATATATATTATGCGCAAACGCATTATAAGACTTTTTAGAAGTCTGGGGCGTTTGAATCGGTATCTGCTTGCTGCATTGCTGTTTATCCTGCCTGTTGCGGTTGCCTTTTATATACACTTTACGCTGCACTCTCTTATAAACAATTCCAATATAATTTTAGAAATATCAAGGATAGAGGAACTTAATATATATTCTGTGCTTTGTTATTTCTCTTACGGATTGTTGTTTATTGCGTTGCTGCTTTTGTTGCAAACCGCTTTGGTGGCAACAAAGTTTGCAGGACGCATCTCGCTTCTCAATACAAAATACCTTCTGCTTTTTATATTTGTCGTCTCGGTCTACACATTGTCTACAGTAAGCGTTCTCAGTTATCGTAAAGAGATTGCACGTTGCAAGATGTGGACAAACAAACTCTCTGTAGAGAGAGACTTGGGCCTGGAGTTGCAGTTACGCTCCATTGAGAGCAAATTGTTGGGCGATCCAATCCTTAAAAACATACTTGAGGCGCAGCAACAGGGAACAGATGTGCGTTCTCTTTTGTTTAACCGTATTAATGAGCTCTATTTGCAGGGAATAAGCCAGAAATATGAGATTCAGCTTACAATCTGCAGACCTAATGAGAGCCTTTTGCATAATGATGGCCAGCATCTTGTAGATTGTAATACATATTTCCAGAATGAGGTTATAAGTTGTGGCTCTCCTCTGTCTGATAAATATGTGTTTTTCTTTATGAACAACTACAATGGAAGGGTGAGCTATCTTGGTATGATGAACTACTATACTCCGTCGGGTTCCATAACATTGTATATAGAGATGAATTCACGCTTTATGAAGGATGTTATAGGTTATCCGGCCCTGCTTTTCGATTATAAACAGGCCGATAACTTTAATATGCCCGATATTTATTCGTATGCAAAATATATAGGAGACAAACTCATAATCTATAGAGGAAACTACAATTATCCAATATTGATAGGCCTTAAAGAGCTTTCAGAAGGTTTCTCTACATTTGTAAAGGACGATTATCTGCATTTTGTAAATAAATTTTCTACCGACAATCTTATAGTCATAAGCAGGCCGCAGCGCGATATTTTTGTATATGTAATCTCTTTCTCATATCTGATGCTCTTCTTCTCTGCTATGTTTTTCCTTTTTATAAGGATGCGACGGATAAACAAGCAGGTGCTTAGGATGAGGTTGCCAAAAAATTCCTTTAAGAGAAAAGTAACATATCTGCTCACGTTCTCATTGGTAATTTCTCTGTTGTGTATGGGATTGGGCAGTGTATGGTTTAGCATACGCTATTATAATGAGGCCAACAGGCTGCAAATGGAGGAAAAATTGCAAACAGTACAATCTACTCTCTCTGATTTTTGCAAATATATTGAGCAGTACAACGATTTGAATACACCGGATCTGTTCCAGACAATGGACCGTATGGCAAACAATACTCAGGTAGATATAAATCTTTACGACCCGCACGGACGCCTTATACGTTCTACGCAACCAGAGTTGTTTGAACGCTATCTGCTATCGTCGAGAATGAATCCACATGCCTATAAACAACTTATAGTAGACAGTAAGCGACAGGTGGTAAACAGAGAGAGTATTGCAGAACTCTCGTATCACTCATTGTATGCCCCTATAATGAATAGTGCAGGCAAACTTATTGCCATTGTAAATATTCCGTATTTTGCGCGTACAGCCGATATAAGCTCAGATATTTCCTCTATAGTGGCAGCCATAATAAATGTATACATAATTCTGTTGTTGGCGGCAATTTTGGGGGGAACAATAGTCTCAAACTCGTTGTCAAGGCCTTTGGCAGAGATAAGCCGCAAGATGAAACTCATAGATATATCCGGACAGGCGGAGCATATAAATTACCGTAACCAGGATGAATTGGGTGTGCTTGTTGGAGCTTATAACAAGATGGTAGATGATTTGGAGGAGAGTACAAAGCGTCTTGCTCAGACAGAGCGTGAGCATGCGTGGAGCGAAATGGCGCGTCAGATTGCGCATGAAATAAAGAATCCTCTTACCCCTATGCGTTTGAGCATACAGCATCTTATAAGAATGAAGCAGCGGGGAGTAGAGGGCTGGGAGAATAAATTTGAGGAGGTTGCCGGCTCTATTTTAGAGCAGATAGATATTCTTTCGGATACGGCTTCTGAGTTCTCGAGTTTTGCCAAGTTCTATCACGAAGACAATACTGTTATAAATCTTTACAGCATAATAACCGAGCAGAAAATTCTGTTTGATACACGCGACAATATAAAGATACTGTTTGATTATGAATCTGAAGAGTGTCTTGTTTTTGCGCGTAAAGGGCAGATAATACGGGTGTTTGTGAATCTTCTTTCAAATGCCGTACAAGCTCTTGAAGCTATAGGCCGTGGTTACATAAAGATTTCCCTTTTGCGTAAGAACGGCAGTTATATAGTTTCTATAGAGGATAACGGATACGGAGTTAAGGAGGAAGATGTGGTAAAACTGTTTAAGCCAAACTTTACCACAAAAAGCAGCGGCACAGGTTTGGGCCTTGCCATAAGCCGCAATATTATAGAGCAGAGTGGTGGTACAATTCATTACAGCAAGTCTGATTTGGGCGGAGCCAACTTTTCGTTTGTTCTTCCTGTGTATCATGGATAGATAAAGGGCCTCTGTGACTATAAAATCTTGTATTTGAATCAATTTGAATCGGGGATACTCATTGATATTAAAATAGTGTGAGTAATTTTGCAAACGAACT
>CAZULV010000017.1:9522-34886 GCA_964621625.1 uncultured Muribaculaceae bacterium
TTTTTTTGCAAACGAACTTTTTTTTGCAAACGAACTTTTTTTTGCAAACGAACTTTTTTTTGCAAACGAACTTAATAGTTCTATCAATTTGGATCTTTATGGCAGGTGTCAATAAATATATACATAAATTACTGGAGTTTGTGGAGTCTGAATATGCGGGGACTTTACAGACACCCAAAGATTTTCTTTGTCTCTCTTTAGATATACAAAAGCGCACAGGATATAATGTAAGTGTTTCAACTATAAAACGTCTTTTCGGATACGTTAAATATGGCAATAGTCCCTCTTTAAGGACATTGAATACATTCAGCCAATTTATAGGTTATTCAGATTTTAACATGTTTTGCAGTGATATAGATAACAATTCTAATTTTCCTGTTCCGCGTATTGTGCTGTCTGATAAAGTCCTTTCAAAAGGGGATGCTGTAATGGTTAAGGTACACAGATTTAATGGCAGCAAGCTGTTTATGTTGCGCTATACCGGAAATTTCAAATTCAGTGTACATAGTTGTCTCTTAAAAAACGAAGAGGCCCCGCACAATGATGTTTCGGAGTCTCTTTCAGATGTTGAGATTGTATCTGTAGGCAAAAAGAACGGCTATTTGCAGTAATATATACGTGTCTGTTTATGCGCGGTTTCCTTGTATGAGAATCCGGCATTAATCCACTCTTTACCGGTCTTTATACGCACGGCCATTTTTAATGGCGTGCAACTTGCTTCTCTCTGTTTTGCCGAGAAATACCATATCTCATTGGTATGTACAATAACATTCTTCCCGTTTAGTACTCCTTTGTAGGTTCTGCAGATTTTTATCTGCTTTTTTAGTTTGTTTACATGGCATTTGCCATTCACTTCATTTAGTGCATGTACTTCATAAACGTTGTTGCCGTTGTCTATTACAAAGGTATCCTGAAACAAACTTGCATCTTTACAGACGTTGGTGAAGTACCCGTTTGCTCCGGAGCGGATTGTTTTACAGCTGTCGGGAGTTACTGAAAATGATTCTAAATTGCACTTGCTGTTGCTGGGAAGCTGAAACTCCCAATAAGCCTGGGCTTTTAAAGCCAATGGGGCTAATATAAACAATAAAATTATAACAGGAATGTGATAATATACCTTGCTATGCATAATCGTAGGGTGTTTTAGTATTGACTATGCAAAGAAAAGGATACTAATTTCTGTTTCAGAAAATTATATAGTCCAAGTTAGTTCAACGCCAATAGCTGCAGGCAATGTCTGTTTTGCCGCTATTTTTGTCTCAAATAAATTTGGATAGGACAGCCGTTAAAGTTAAAATGCTCTCTTAATCTGTTTTCGAGGAAGCGTTTGTAAGGGTCTTTCACATATTGCGGCAAGTTGCAGAAAAATGCAAAAGATGGACTCTTGCTCGGCAATTGGGTTATATATTTTATCTTTATATACTTGCCTTTTGTTGCAGGTGGGGGATAGTTCTCTATCTCTTCGAGCATTACCTCGTTTAGCTGCGAGGTTGAAATTTTACGCGAGTAGTTTTCATAAACCTCTGTGGCTGCTTTGAGCACATCAAATATGCGCTGTTTGTTTATAACCGAGGTGAAAATAACAGGCACATCGTTGAATGGTGCTATGCGTTTGAGAATGGCCTCTTTGTACAGCCTCATTGTGTTACCGTCTTTTTCTATTGTATCCCATTTGTTTACAACAATTACGCAGCCTTTTTTATTACGTACTATGAGATTGAATATAGCCATGTCTTGAGCCTCTACGCCGTTTTGGGCATCAAGCATAAGAATACATACATCGGAATTTTCTATAGAGCGCACAGCTCTCATAACCGAGTAAAATTCGAGGTCTTCCGATACCTTGTTCTTTTTTCTTAGTCCTGCGGTATCTACAAGCATGAACTCGTATCCGTATTTATTATAGTAGGTAGCTATAGAATCTCTTGTTGTTCCCGCAACAGGGGTTACTATATTCCTTTTTTCTCCCAAAAGGGCATTGGTCATAGAGCTTTTTCCAACATTAGGTTTACCAACAATGGTAATGCGAGGAAGCTCCTTCTCCTGCTCTTTGCTCTCTGGCTCTTCCGGAAGGAGAGAGCATATTTTGTCGAGCAAATCACCGGTTCCGCCGCCGTTTACAGCTGCAATGCTGTACGGTTCGCCAAGACCCAACGAATTGAATTCGTAAGAGCCATACATTTTATCTCCTGTATCTACCTTGTTTACAGCCAATACAACCGGCTTTTTGCATTTTCTCAGAAATCCTGCAATCTCGGCATCGTAATCTGTAATTCCGGTTTCAACTTCGCATAAGAAAAGTATTACATCGGCTTCTTCTATAGCCAATGCAACCTGACTCCTTATCTCTCCCTCAAAAACATCATCGGAATTGCTTGTATATCCGCCTGTATCAACAACAGAAAACTCTTTGCCGCACCACTCGGCCTTTCCGTAGTGTCTGTCTCTTGTAACTCCGGCTGTTTCGTCTACTATAGCCTGCCTCATTCCTACAAGTCTGTTGAAAAGCGTAGATTTTCCCACATTCGGGCGGCCTACGATTGCTACTATTCCCATATAAATCCAATTATTTTAATAAAATTCCGCGGCAAAGATACAACAAAGAAACGAAAGTGAGTGCGAAACGGGGAAAGAATGTTGTCTGTTAGTGATTTAACAGTGTTTGCCAAGATGTTGCATAGCCATTAAATGCCAATGAAAAGTCAAGAAATGACAAAGATACACTGTGTTTTGCCTTGACAGAATATTGGAAAGAAGCGTTGTTTTGCAGGAAACCGACTGAATGTTGGATAAAATCAGAGTCGGCATTAATAAGGCTTATCAGGAAATTATGGACAGAGACGGTTATGTTTCAGCAGAAAAGGTCAGAAACGCTTTCTTGGTATGGGACAAAATCATAAAACTTTGCTTGTTGCATTTTTGTGAATTCATCCCTTCTAAGTTGGTACTGTTTAGTCTTTTACGATAAAATAATAATGCTTTTTTAGGTTTGTTGGCACAATAGACCCCCAATTTAAAATTAAATAAGTACTTTTGCACCACTTGTGTGGTATATACCGCTATCAAACCAAGAACGATAATGGACCGTCTGACAAAAGAACAACGATATAAAAATATGTCGGCCAACAAAGGAAAGGGTACCAAACTTGAACTTTTGTTTGGCAAATTGTTGTGGAATGCCGGTGTCAGATATCGCAAGAATGATAAAACCGTCTTTGGAAAACCGGACTTTGTTATTCGAAAAATGAAAATCGCGATATTTTGTGATGGTGAATTTTGGCATGGCAGAAATTGGGAAGAAAAGAATAAGTAGTTTTAATTCAAATAAACGGTTAACATATGAAGAAGCAGATTATCCATATTGATAATTCTAAAATATCAATTCTTTCGCAAGGAACAGAGGACTATATATCACTAACCGATATGGCTCATAGTCAAATGCAAGAACATGTCATTTTTCGTTGGATGAGTTTAAAAAGTACTATTGAATACATAGGAGAATGGGAGTCGCTTTACAATCCGATTTTTAATTATACCGAATTCGATACAATTAAAAATGCAGCAGGCAGCAATAATTTTGTCTTATCTGTTAAAGCTTGGATTGAGAGAACTAATGCTATTGGCATTGTAGCCAAAGCAGGCAGATATGGTGGTACATATGCTCATAAAGACATTGCTTATCATTTTGGCATGTGGATTAGTCCCCGTTTCCAATTATTATTAGTCAAAGAATACCAGCGTCTTCAAGAAGAAAAACAAAAGCTTTTAGGATGGACGGCTAAACGAGAATTGTCAAAAATCAATTATCACATACATACTGATGCCATTAAACAGAATTTAATTCCACAAAAATTGACCCCACAACAGATTTCGTATGTATATGCCAATGAGGCAGATGTGTTAAATGTTGCATTATTTGGCATGACGGCTAAACAATGGCGTGAGGCAAATCCTGAATTAAAAGGCAACATTCGGGATTATGCTACAATAGACGAACTTATCTGTTTATCTAACATGGAAAATTTAAATGCCGTTTTTATTAATGAAAAAATGTTGCAAAGTGAAAGACTAATAAAACTAAATCAAATAGCTATTCAGCAAATGAAAGTTCTCGAAAACTCTCATAATCGAAATCTCATAAAATAAACATCAATAGATAAATGAACGCGAGAAGAAACTATCGTTGCGTTTAATGTCTATTGCAAAATATGAAGATTGGCAATATTGGACGATTAGATTACCAAAAAACGCCATAGCAGTTTGTGTACAGTCTATTCGCACGTTGCACCGCAACTGCCGCAATCGTTGTTGCACCCGTCGGCTTTATGAGACTTATTGCCGGTATTTTTTTTGCCCCATAATTTTTTCTCCTCAATTTTTGCACATTGTATACCGCGCTTGCGCAACTCTTTGTTGTGCTCTATCTCTGTATCGGGGAATTTTCCGTCTTTTCTAAAGATTATATTAAAGCAGAGAAGGAATACGCATATTCCTACAATTAAGATTGTGAGTATAATGAGTTTCATGATTTTACTGTTTTTTGAATACCCATTTGCTTTTGTCGGGCAAAGGTCTTGAGCTTATATTCAGTACCGGAGGGATTTGATGCAATTTGAATGCCGCCTTTGCCTTTAGTGATATGATTTTCTCTACGGTGTCTCTCTCTATACCCTCTTTTATAAGCCTTTCTCCGGATTTTTCCTCTTCGTTAAGTGCATAGAGCAGAGGGTCGAGATAGTAATAGTCAGGTAAAGAATCGCTGTCTTTTTGTCCCGTATGCAATTCATCTGAGGGGGCTTTTGTAATTGTAGAATGCGGTATTACCTCCCCATCCCTGTTTATATAGCGGGCCAATTCGTAGACCTCAATCTTGTACAAATCGCCCAAAACCATGATTGCTCCGGTTAAATCGCCATAAAGCGTTCCATATCCTACGCTCAATTCGCTTTTATTTGTGGTATTGAGTACAAGGGCATTGAATTTATTTGCATGTGCCATAAGGATAGTGCCCCTTATGCGGGCCTGCAGGTTCTCTTCGGCAACATTCCACTTGTTATTTGCTCCAAACACAGGCTGCAGCTCTTTCATAAATTTATTGTATATGCTGCTTATTGGAACAATGTTATAGCTTATATCAAGATTGTCGGCAAGATCCACTGCATCTTGTATAGAACTCAATGTAGAGAACTCTCCCGGCATGAGTATTCCATGAATATTGCCTTTCCCCAATGCCTGAACGGCCAAAGAGGCCACCACGGCAGAATCAAGCCCTCCGGAGAGTCCTACAACGGCCTTTCCCATTCCGTTTGCAGAAAAGAAACTCCTTAACCCGTTTACCAAGGTGTCGTGAACTTCGTCTATCCGGAGGTCTTTTGATATCATGCCTGTTTATTTAGAATACAAATGTAGGAGTTATTGATTTGTAGTTGTAGACTTTGTCTATAACCTCTCCTATAAGCTCTGAAATAGTAACTACTTTAATCTTTGAAGTATCTGCACCTGGTGCAGGACGTAAAGGAATGGTGTCTGTTACAATAAGTTCAGTTAGTTGTGAATTTGCAATGTTCTCATAAGCCGCACCCGACAGAACTGCGTGTGTTGCTATAGCCCTTACGCTAAGTGCACCTTTTTCCATAAGCATGTTTGCTGCTTTACAGAGAGTTCCTGCTGTATCAACCATGTCGTCTACTATAACAACATTTCTCCCCTCAACTTCTCCTATTGCAGTCATAGATGCTACAACATTTGCCCTTTCGCGTGATTTATGGCATACGATAAGCGGACATCCCAAAATTCTTGAATATGCGTTTGCTCTCTTTGCACCGCCCATATCAGGAGCTGCAATAGAAAGGTTCTCTATATTAAGACTTCTCAAGTATGGAAGGAAGATAGTACTTGCGTATATATGGTCTACAGGGAAGTCGAAGAAGCCTTGAATCTGGTCTGCATGCAAATCTACGGTCATTACCCTGTCGCAACCTGCCGCACCTAACATATTGGCAACCATTTTTGCACCAATAGATACTCTCGGACGGTCTTTTCTGTCTTGTCTTGCCCAACCGAAATAAGGCATAACGGCAATAACCTTGTATGCCGAAGCCCTTTTGGCAGCATCAATCATAAGAAGAAGCTCAAAAAGGTTCTCTACAGGGGGATAGGTAGACTGTACTATAAATACAGTTGCACCTCTTACGCTCTCATTGAAAGCCGGCTGAAACTCACCGTCGCTAAAAACGGTAACTTCCGATTTGCCCAATTCCAATTTAAGGGATTGTGCGATTTTCTCAGCAATAGGTCTTGAACCTCTGCAAGAAAAGATTTTAATAGTGTGTGTGTGATCCATAGCGTTGTATTTAAGTGGTAATAATATCGTTTAAGTAGTAAATCTAATATGGGTTCTTTCTCACCATATCCAGCACCGATTCTATATACTCTGTAACCTCTTCTCGCCCCATTCCTGTTTCAGAAGATGTTACAAATACAGGAGGCAACTCTTCCCAATATCGGAGAAGTTCTTTTTTATTTCTCTCTATTTGTGCCGACAGAGCTGTCTTGCCTAATTTGTCGCCTTTGGTAAAAATAATTGCAAACGGAATCTGTGCCTCTCCTATTGCCATAAGAAATTCCAAATCTATCTTCTGTATCGGAAGACGGGAATCCAACAACACAAACAGCACTGCAAGCTCTTCTGAATGGCTTACATAGCTGTTTATCATGTTTGTAAGCTGCTCTCTACCTTTTTGTGATATTTTTGCATAGCCGTACCCCGGCAAATCTACAAGATACCACGAATCATTTATAAGAAAATGGTTTATAAGGAGAGTCTTTCCTGGAGTGGCGGATGTCTTGGCAAGTCTGCCTGTTCCGCAAAGAGAATTTATAAGAGACGATTTGCCTACATTTGATCGGCCAATAAAGGCGAACTCCGGCAATTTTGCCTTAGGCTTGTCTTTAATCTGCTGGCAACTGCCTGCAAAAACGGCTTTGGTTATTCTCATTTTTACTAAATTTGTGCAAATGTACGAAAGCGTAACGGATTTATCTAAAAAACGAGACAAATTGTATGAATTTTTTCATACTTTTATATATTATTTTCTGTTAAAAAAGAATGGAAGAGAGTATAAGTTTATATGAACTGCAACAAAAGGTCAAAAGTTCTCTTGAACCTCTGTCGGCAAGCCTTGTCTGGGTTACGGCAGAAATAAGTGAGGTTAAGCGGAATGCAAGCGGGCACTGGTACTTTGAACTTGCAGATTACGACAATTCGGGAACATCTGTTTCTGCAAAGGCCCGGGCCGTAATGTGGAGCAGAAGTGCCGCAATGCTCATTCCGTTTTTTGAAACATCTACAGGGGCGAGACTCTCTGCAGGAATGCATGTGCTTTTAAAGGTGCAGGTTCAGTACTCGGCGGTTTATGGATTGTCTTTAAGTATTTTAGATATAGATCCTTCATATACTGTTGGTGAGGCAGAACTGCAACGCAGAAAAATTATAGAGAGAATAGAGCAGGAGGGGATGATGGATATGAACTCCTCTATAGAACTGCCGTTGCTCCCTAAAAAAATTGCTGTAATATCATCTGAAACTGCTGCCGGATACCGCGATTTTATAAAGCATCTTACAGAAAACGAATATGGTATATCGTTGTACGTAAAGCTCTATCCGGCCCCTATGCAGGGTGTTGAGGCTCCTGCCGGTATTGTGGCTGCACTTGATTCCATTGCATGTGATGCAGATGCGGGAGCCGGCTACGATGTGGTTGTGATTATTCGCGGTGGCGGAAGTGTTCTGGAACTCTCCTGTTTTGACGACTATCTTTTGGCAATAAATATAGCGCAATTCCCGTTGCCTGTGCTTACGGGTATAGGACATGATCACGATTTTCATGTGGCAGACATGACGGCACATACCTATTTTAAAACGCCTACGGCCGTTGCCGATTTTCTTATAGATTTATACGCCGGACAGATGGCGGTTCTCGAAAATCTTTATAGCAGGGCCAAAAGTGCAATTTCACGCAGGATAAGCGACAGACTTAATTTTTTGGAAAGGAGTACCTTTAAAATAAAGAATGCTGCATCTAAGTTGGTTCTTGAGAAACGCAATGCTCTGCAGGTGCTCGAGCTGAGAATTAACGCGGCAAATCCTGCCGATTTGCTCAAACGCGGTTTCCTTATTGCGGCAAAGGAAAACGGAGAGAGAATACGCTCGGTAAATGATATTGCAGAAAACGAAACTGTGAGGCTGATATTTAAAGATGGTTTTGCAGAATTGGTTGTTAAAACTAAAAATACCGAATATGAAAGAAAAAATGAGATATGACGAGGCTGTTGCCGAATTAGAAAATATTGTAAAAAAGATAGAAGATCCCAATGTTAATATAGATAATGTTGAGGAACTTATAAAGCGTGCCATGGAGCTTGTGGCTTATTGCAAGAGAGAACTTGCCGGGTACGAAGAGAGTTTTTCGGCACTATTAGAAAAGGAATAAAGGTAAAAATTAAAGAGTATGATATTTGATAATGACGCTTATCTGGAACCTTTCAAGAAACAGATAACAGATAGATATGCACGACTTATTATAAGAAGAAACGAACTGGCAGGATATGGCAAAAGACTAACAGATTCGGTAAATAATCATCTGTATTACGGAGTACATAAAGAGGGGGATTGCTGGGCCTTTAGAGAGTATGCCCCAAATGCTACGGAGATATTTGTTGTAGGTGATTTTAACGATTGGCAGAGACTTCCCGAATACTCTATGAAGAACATTGGCGGTGGAAATTGGGAACTTAAAGTGTCGCTCGATAGAGTAAAGCACGGAGACCTCTTTAAGTGGTATGTAAAATGGGATGGAGGCAGTGGCGAGAGATTGCCGGCTTATGCAACAAGATGCGTGCAGGATAAGAAGACATATCTGTTTGCGGCTCAGGTATGGATGCCTGATAATCCGTATGAATGGAAATGCAGCTTTGCAAAACGTGTGGAGAATCCGCTAATATACGAAGTACATATAGGAATGGCGGGAGAGGAGCTTGCGGTGGCATCTTTTAGAAACTTTACTAAGAATGTATTGCCGCATGTTGCCGATATGGGGTATAATACATTGCAGATTATGGCATTGCAGGAACACCCGTACTACGGCTCTTTTGGCTATCAGGTATCTAATTTCTTTGCCTTGAGTTCGAGATTCGGAACTCCCGACGAATTTAAGGAGCTTGTTGATACTGCACACTCTTTAGGTATAGCCGTTATTATGGATATAGTGCATTCGCATGCCGTAAAGAATGAGTTGGAAGGTCTGGGCAATATAGACGGTTCAAACGGTTATCCGTATTTTCATGAAGGGGCAAAAGGGGAGCATCCGGCATGGGGAACCCGCTGCTTTAACTATGGAAGGGATGAGACTCTGCTCTTTTTGCTGGCTAACTGTAAATTCTGGATGGAAGAGTATAATTTAGACGGTTTTAGATTCGACGGCATAACAAGCATGCTTTACTGGGATCACGGCCTTGGAAAATGCTTTATAAGCTATGACGATTATTTTAGCGGGAATACCGACGAGGATGCCGTAACTTATTTGGGATTGGCCAATATGCTTGTAAAAGAGATAAAGCCAACGGCATTTACCATAGCCGAGGATATGAGCGGAATGCCCGGGCTTGCGGCACCGGTAAAGGATTACGGAACAGGATTCGATTACAGAATGAGTATGGGTGTTGCAGACCATTGGATAAAATGGATAAAGGAGGTAAGCGACGAGAACTGGAACGTATGCAACATGTGGTATGAGCTTACCAATAAGCGTGCCGACGAAAAGACCATAAGCTATGCCGAGTGTCACGATCAGGCCATGGTTGGAGATAAGACAATAATCTTTAGGCTTATGGATAAGGAGATGTATTATGCAATGAATCTTGGCTCGCAAAATGTTATAGTAGACAGAGGAATAGCCCTTCATAAGATGATAAGGCTCCTTACGGCTGCTACTGCCGGAAACGGTTATCTTACATTTATGGGTAATGAATTCGGACACCCGGAATGGATTGATTTTCCGCGCGAAGGTAACGACTGGTCTTATTTTTATGCCCGCAGGCAGTGGTCGCTTAGTACAAGCCCTTTCCTGCGTTACGGATGTCTTATGAATTTTGAGCGTGAAATGATAAATCTCCTCAAGAAAAAGCGCATTCTCTCAAAAGAGCCGGTTTCTGTATATAACGATGAGCCTAAACAGGTAATTGTAATGAAACGCAACGGATATATTTTTGTATTCAACTTTAGCCCGTCAAATTCATACGAGAACTATCAGGTAGATGCAGAGCCGGGAGAGTATAAGGTGGTGCTTGATACCGATTGGAAAGAATTTAACGGTTTTGAGAGAAACAGCAGAAAAATATCACATTTTACATTACCATGCCCCGACGGAGCAAAAATGTCTCTTTATCTGCCATCGCGCAGTGCCTTTGTGCTTGTGAAAAAGAGAAGCAGATAGCGGTTTTTACATCTCAAATCATTGTATAATATTTATTTAGTTTTATTTGTAAAAAATAGATTATCTTTGCACCCGATAAAAAATATAAAACATGGCTTATTTGGAATTTAATAAAGAAGAGCTTGTAAATCTGGAGTATTCATTAGAGAGAGAGATTCTTTTGACAAACAGGGCCGGAGGATATATAAACACCACAATAGTTGGTTGCAATACACGCAAATATCACGGACTTCTGGTTGTGCCTTTGGAAAACTTTGGCAACGACAAGCATATTCTTTTATCTACCCTTCATGAATCATTAGTACAGCACGGACAGGTATTCAATCTCGGCATAAGTTCATACGGAAAGGTGTATGAACCTCGCGGACATAAATATATCATTGATTTTGAGATGGATTACGCCTCAACAATCCTTTACAGGGTTGGAGGTATGATTTTTAGCAAAACAATCATGTTCGTAAGGGAAACAGAAGAGGTTCTGGTAAAATATACCCTTGTAGATGCGCATTCCGAGACTACATTAAGGATAAAACCTTTCCTTGCATTCAGAAATATACATGCGCTTACTCATGCAAACACTTATGCCAATACAAAATATACAGATGTGGCAAACGGTGTTGCATTTAAGATGTATGAAGGTTTTCCAACACTCCATCTTCAATTGAATAAGAGCAATGAGTGGGTTGCAAATCCGGATTGGTACAAGAATGTAACATACAAAGAGGAGAGTAGACGAGGATTTGCAGATAAGGAAGATCTGTTTGTTCCCGGTTATTTTGAAGTTCCTATAAAGAAAGGGGAGAGCATAATCCTGTCGGCCTCAACTTCTGAGATAAAACCACGCAGTCTTAAAACAAGATTTGCCGATGAAGTTGCCAAGCGTGCCGATAATTCAAGGAGTAGTTATGAAGATTGTCTTAAACTTGCGGGGCAGCAGTGTGTTATAAAACAGAACGGCAAATATAGCGTTTGTGCCGGATATACTTGGGATTATGAAGATTTACGCTATACGTTAATTGCAATACCTGGCCTTACTCTTTATAACGACGGCGATACAAAACATTTTGAGGCGGTTATAGAGAATTTGCTTACAGAAAAGAGGGACAGGTTGTTTAAGGCCGGAAACGAACCTGATTTGCCTTTGTGGCTCTTTAGAACATTGCAGCAGTATATAGAGTTTGGAGCAAAGCCTGAGTATGTGTGGAAGAAATATGGAAAGGATTTGTCGGCCTTGCTTGATACTTACACAAACGGCACAAGAAATGAGGTTGTGTTGCATGAAAACGGGCTTTTATGGTGTCAGAAACCGGGAGTTGCGCTCTCTTGGATGAATGTGTACAGCGGAGGAGAGCCTGTTACGGAGCGTTACGGTTATCAGGTAGAAACAAATGCCCTTTGGTATAATGCCCTCTGTTTTGCGGTTGAAATGGATGAAAAATATGGTAAGGGTGCATTAAAGAAAAAATGGGGCAGGATAATAGAGAGCATAAAGGTAAATTATACCAATTATTTCTGGAGCGAAGAGAGTGGTTATCTTGCCGATTTCTACAATGAAAACGGAAAGAACCTCTTTATGAGGCCTAACCAGATTATGGCTGCAGCTGTACAATACTCTCCGGTTGATGATATTATAAAGATGGAGCTCCTTAAGAGTGTGCAGAAAGAGTTGCTTACGGTAAGGGGTATAAGGACGCTTTCACCTAAAAACCCGTTGTATAAAGGGGTATATGAGGGAGACCAGCAGAGTAGAGACCATGCGCACCATAACGGATGTGCTTTCCCGTGGTTGCTTGGTCCTTATGTTGAGGCTATGGTAAAATTGCTTGGTAAACCGTCGGTAAAGAAATTTAAAGATATGTTAGATGCCTTTGAAGAGGATATAAATATTCACGGAATAGGCTCTGTTGCAGAATTGTATGACGGAAATCCTTCGCACAAGCCGCATGGTTGTATCTCTTCGTCGGTGAGTGTAGCTGAGATTATAAGAGGAAAATATATGTTAAATAAAATAAAGAAATAGCAATGAGAGTTTTAATGTTCGGTTGGGAGTTTCCTCCCCATATTGCCGGCGGATTGGGAACAGCTTGTTACGGCCTTACAAAAGGTTTGGCCAAGCATGGGGTTGATATATTGTTTGTGATGCCGTCTGCCTCGGGTGATGAAGATGAATCGGCAGTAAAAATCGTAAATGCGAGTGACGTGCCTTTTACCCAGACATGGAGCGAAATGCAGACTTTTCTTGATAAAGTGGATTTTCTAAAGGTTTCATCTAATTTGGTCCCTTATATAGACCCGATGCTCTATGAAGAGTATGCCGGTTCTAAGATGGAAAAGTCGGAGTTTGAACAGTTTAAGATAAAATATGGCAGTAAGTATAAATTCTCCGGCAAATATGGTGTAAATCTTATGGAGGAGGTTGCAAGCTACGCCATGGTTGCCGCAACAATTGCATCTGAAAATTCATTTGATGTGATTCATGCCCATGATTGGCTTACTTATGCTGCCGGAATTGCTGCAAAGAGAGTTTCCGGAAAACCGTTAGTGGTTCATGTACATGCCACTTCATTTGACAGGGGGAGCGAGGATAATATAGATACCCGTGTATATGAGATAGAGAGAATGGGTATGCTGGCTGCCGATAAAGTAATTACGGTAAGTAATCTTACACGCAATATTGTAATAAACAAATACGGAATAGACCCTGCCAAGGTTATAACCGTTCACAATGCGGTAGACTTTAACGAGTTCAAGCAGATGGATGTACATCGCGGAGTTGATGACAAGATTGTTACTTTCCTTGGTCGTATAACATTCCAGAAAGGTCCTGAATATTTTATAGAGGCTGCGGCAAAGGTCTTGAAGCGTTATCCTAAAGCGCGTTTTGTAATGGCCGGAAACGGAGACCTTATGAACCGCTCTATAAGACGTGTTGCCAAATTGGGCATTGCCGACAGATTCCATTTTACAGGATTCCTAAGAGGTAACGATGTTAAAAAGATGTTTGCATACTCCGATGTGTATGTAATGCCTTCTGTTTCTGAGCCTTTTGGTATTTCTCCATTGGAGGCGATGAAATCCAATGTGCCTACGATAATATCCAAACAGTCCGGTGTGGCCGAGGTGTTGAAATATGCTATAAAAGTTGATTTCTGGGATATAGATGCCATGGCTGATGCAATGTACGGATTGTTGGCATATCCGGCATTGTCACAAATGAGCATGAGATGTGGAGTTGAGGAGGTCAATGCGCTCAAGTGGGAAAATGCGGCATTGAAAATTAAAGATGTATACTCAATGGCAATGGCAGGAGAGTAGTTTTAAGCAGATAAAAAATAGTTAAAAGATATGGATAAGTCATTATGTTTTTATTTCCAGGTACATCAACCGGACAGATTGAGATTATACCGTTTTTTTGATATTGGAAATGATTCCCAATATTTTGATGAATTTGCAAATAGAACAATCCTAAAGAGGGTTGCCGAGAGATGCTATTTGCCTATGAACGCCATTATATTGGAACTTATAGCAAAACACAAAGGACAGTTTAAAGTGGCGTACTCTATTTCAGGTGTTGCACTTGAGCAGTTTGAAAAATATGCTCCTGAAGTATTGGACAGCTTTAAAAAACTTGCAGATACAAAGTGTGTGGAGTTTCTTGCAGAAACATATTCGCACAGCCTTGCATCCCTTATCTCTGAGAAAGAGTTCAAGGCTCAGGTAAAAGAGCATGCGGCTGCAATAAAGAGACATTTTGGGGTAACTCCAAAGGCTTTCAGAAATACCGAGCTTATTTACTCCGATACTATTGGTGAGACCGTTGCCGGTATGGGATATAACGTAATGCTTACCGAGGGTGCAAAACATATTTTAGGTTGGAAGAGTCCTAATTACGTATATACCAATGCCATTAATCCAAAACTAAAACTGTTGCTCAAAAACTTTAATTTGAGTGACGATATTGCATTCCGTTTCTCAGACAGAAGCAATCCTAACTGGCCGCTTACAAGTGAGAAATATGCGCAATGGCTTAATGAATCTGC
Source organism: uncultured Muribaculaceae bacterium (assembly GCA_964621625.1). Classification (GTDB taxonomy): domain Bacteria; phylum Bacteroidota; class Bacteroidia; order Bacteroidales; family UBA932; genus Egerieousia. Next base: position 24,056 of record CAZULV010000017.1, read on the forward strand.
TAAAAATGACGAGGTTATAAACCTTTTTATGGATTATGAAACATTTGGCGAGCATCAGAGACAATCTACCGGTATATTTGAATTTATGCGTGCTTTGCCGGATGCAGTGCTTGCAAATACAGAGCTTAAATTCCGTACACCATCTGAGGTTGCCAAAGTGCATCAGCCGGTAGCTCCGCTACACGTGCCTTTTGCAATATCTTGGGCAGATGAGGAGCGTGATACAAGCGCATGGATTGGAAATGAGCTTCAGAATGAGGCATTCCACAAACTGTACGAAATGGAGAAAAAGGTAATGGCAACAAAAGATGCGGAGCTTATTGCCGACTTCAGAAAATTGCAGGAGAGCGACCATTTCTACTATATGTGTACCAAATTCTTCTCGGATGGTGCGGTACACAAATACTTTAACCCTTACGATACTCCGTATGAGGCATTCATCAACTATATGAATGCATTCAGCGATTTTCAGATAAGAGTTGAAAAAGCAGTAGCTGCAAAAGCTAAAAAAGCTGTGAAAAAATAATTGTATTTAGAAATAAATTCTATGAAAAAGAGGGTTGTCCCAATATTATTTGGGTTGCCCTCTTTATAGGTGATATAAATAGATAATTTAACAGACAAATGAAATCATTGGAAAGAATGAGTAATGGAGGATTTCCGGAGTACACAGCGGAAACACAGAGTTACAGCAAATTTAGAGTAAATAATCCTACATGGCGTAACATGTTGATTAATAAGAAACTTCCGGAAAGATTGGAGAATTTGGATATATTGTCAAAGAATCTTTGGTGGTGTTGGAATCAGAATGCTATTGAACTTTTTAAAATGGCCGATCCTGAGCTATGGACCCTGTCAAACGGCAATCCTATAGCAATGTTGGATATGATAGACCTCAACAGATATAATCAACTTGCCAAAGACAAGTCTTTTATTGGTAAGTTGGATGAAGTTTATGCCGAGTTTGAGGAGTATATGTCTCATAAATCTGAGGCAAAAGGTCCGAGCATCTCGTATTTCTGTATGGAGTACGGTCTTGATACTTCGCTAAAGATTTATTCGGGCGGACTCGGTATTCTTGCCGGTGACTACCTCAAAGAGGCCAGCGACATGAATGTTAAAATGAATGCTGTAGGCTTCCTTTACAAATATGGTTACTTTACACAAAAACTATCGGCCCAAGGCGATCAGGTTGCAAATTACGACCCTCAGGATTTCTCAAAGACTCCTGCTATTCCTGTAATGGACGAAAACGGAAACTGGCTTACAATAACCGTTGCATTCCCGGGCAGAACTCTTTACGCAAGAATCTGGAAAGTGGAAGTTGGTAGAATAAACCTATATCTTCTTGATACAGATATAGATGAGAATAGCTATGAAGATAGAAGCATAACTCATCAGCTGTATGGCGGCGATTGGGAAAACAGACTTAAACAGGAGCTTCTTTTGGGAATAGGCGGTATAAGAGCCTTGAGAATGTTGGGAATCCACTCAGAGGTTTACCACTGTAATGAAGGTCATGCTGCATTTATAGGTCTTGAGAGGCTTAGAGAGTATGTTCAGGAGAAAGATCTCACATTTGCAGAGGCTTTGGAGATTGTACGCGCATCTTCTCTCTTTACAACCCACACACCTGTTCCTGCAGGACACGATGCTTTTGCAGAAGATATGCTAAGAAAATATATCTCTCATTATCCCGACAGACTTAAAATAGACTGGCATACACTCATGTCTTTGGGAATGATAGACCCTTACAACCCTAACGACAAATTCTCTATGAGCAATCTTGCAGCAAATCTTAGCCAGGAGGTAAATGGCGTGAGCTGGTTGCACGGCAAGGTTAGCCAGGATATACTTTCTAATCTCTGGCCGGGATATTTACCGGAAGAGTTGCATGTGAATTATGTTACAAACGGAGTACACTATCCTACATGGACTGCTCCTGAGTGGAAAGAACTCCATGCAAAAGTGTTTGGAAATGAGTTTGTAAGCCACCACTACGACAAGAGCTGTTTTGGCGGAATACGTAAAGTGAGCAATGAGGAGATTTGGAAAATAAGATGCAGTCTAAAGAGCAAACTTATAAGAAAGATAAAGTCATATCTGTCTGACCCTGCAATAGCAAATCACTATTCTCCACACCATATTGTTGAGATAAAGAATACTTTGAGAGACGATATTCTTACAGTTGGTTTTGCAAGACGTTTTGCAACATACAAACGTGCTCATCTGCTCTTTAGAGATCTTGAAGCATTGGATGCAATAATCAACAATCCGGAGCGTCCTATCCAGTTTATATTTGCAGGAAAGGCGCACCCTGCAGATAAAGCCGGACAAGACCTTATCAAGCGTATTGTTGAGATTTCAAAGATGCCTCAGTTCTTAGGCAAGATTGTATTTGTGCCTAACTACGATATAACTTTGGCAAAATACCTTGTTCAAGGTGTTGATATTTGGATGAATACCCCTACAAGACCTCTTGAGGCATCAGGTACCAGTGGCGAGAAGGCTGTAATGAACGGTGTAATGCACTTCTCTGTTCTTGACGGATGGTGGGTAGAAGGTTATAAAGAGGGTGCCGGCTGGGCTTTGCAGATGGAGCGTACATACGACGACCAGAACTTCCAGGACGAGCTTGACGCTGCCACAATCTACAATATTTTTGAGACAGACATTGCCCCTAAATATTACGATAAAAACTCTAAAGGCATCTCAAATACATGGATTGATATAATCAAGAACTGTGTTGCCGAAGTTGCCTGCGACTTTACTACCAACAGGATGATGACCGATTATTTTACCAAGTTCTACAATCCGTTGGCAGAGCGTTATAATAAATTGATAGAGAATAACTATGCAATTGCCCGTATGATTGCCTTGTGGAAGGTTAACATGCGCAGAGAGTGGACCAAAATGGAGATATTGAATAATTCTACAATAAACAATATTTCAGGAGCACTTGTGCTTGGCAATACATACGAAGCTACACTTACAATCTCTTTAGGCAACGATATTGAGCCTGAGGATATTGGTATTGAGATTCTTCTTGCAGAATACAATAAGAAAGGCAAACTCTGCATTAAAGAGGTATTCCCTTACGAATTAAAAGAGTATGCAAACGGAGTTGCTACATTTGTATGCAAGATAGTTCCGGATAAGACAGGAGCATATCAGATAGCAGGCAGAATGTATGCCAAGAATGGTTTGCTACCTCACAGACAGGATTTTGAATTAGTAAAATGGTTGTAGCAGCAACAGGTTTCTTTGACGGTGTCCATCTCGGACACCGTAAGGTTTTAGGTTCGCTTTGCGAAATTGCTCGCAGAGAGGGCAAAGAGAGTGCTGTAATCTCTTTTTGGCCGCATCCGCGCAGTGTTTTGCAACAGCAGGCGTATAATTTGCGACTTCTCACAACATTGGAAGAGAAGGAAAATCTTATAAAGGGTATAGGGGTAGATAAGTTTATCACTATACCTTTTACCAAAGATTTCAGCCGGCTTTCTACCAAAGAGTTCTTAAAAGATTACCTTATAGAGAAACATAACGTATCTACGTTAGTAATAGGGTATGACCACAGATTGGGGAGCGATGTATCTGAATCTCAGCAGGAGATGATTGCAACCGCCCAATCTTTAGGACTTAAAGTGGTGCGGGTAAGTGAGTTCCTTATGGATAATAACATAATAAGCTCTACCAAAATAAGGAAATTGCTTCAGCAGACCAACGTTGAGGGGGCTGCAAGGTATCTCGGTTATAATTATACGCTTACAGGTGTAGTGGTTTCCGGAAACAGAATAGGGCGTACAATTGGGTTTCCAACAGCGAACATGCAACTTTACAATCCTCTTAAAGAGGTTCCGGGCAACGGTGTATATGCAACTTATGTTAATGTATCGGGAAAAAGATATATAGGAATTACCAATATAGGAACAAGGCCTACGGTTGAGGGGCATGAACGTACAATTGAAACATACATTCTTGATTTTTCAGATGATATCTACGGATTGGATATTACTATAGAGTTTGTGCTTAAGATAAGAAATGAACGAAAGTTCGCCTCTTTGGAGGAGTTGAAGCATGAACTCGAGGCAAACAGACGTTTTGCTTTTGAAAAACTGAAATAATTTGAAAGGTTGAGGATAATTTAGAAGCGATATAAACATCTACATATATATTGTGTTTAAATATTATGTGCCATGTATTTTGCAGATTCTGATGTTCTTTCTATAATACTTATGCTCCTTACAATAGGGGCGGGCATCTATTCGTCTTTGGCAAAGGGGAAAAAGAGAGAGGATGATAGTGGTACTATTGAGCATGAAGGAAAGCCTTCAACTTTTGAAGAGTTGTTTGGCGATGCTCATGTGCATTATAGAGAGGAGGAAGATAGCATAAAAGAGTATGAGTACGAGCAAGAAAATGAGTACGACTGCGAAAAAAATGAAAAATATGAGGAGTGCTTTACAGAGGGAGAGGAACATGAATATGAATATGAATATGAAGAATATGATGAGGATAATTATGTGCCCTGTGTAAATGATGTGGATGATGTAAACTGTATGCCAGAGTGCAATATGTCTGATTCCAAAGAGCATACTTTTTCTGATGAACATGCTTGTAGCGCGGGATTAAAGGAGAAGTTAAAGCAATCTCCAAAGGATATGGTGTTATTTTCGGAGATAATGAAACCTAAGTATAAAGATTTTTAATTTGTAATAAAATAATTGTTACCTTTGCATCAAAGGGTCCCGAAACCAATCGGGATTCTTTTTAATTTTATATATTATGGCAAAAATACATTACTTAACAGCAGAAGGATTAGAGAAACTGAAAGCTGAGTTGGCTCAGCTTATTTCGGTGGAGAGACCGTCAATATCAAAGCAGATAGCGGAGGCACGCGATAAAGGAGATTTGTCTGAGAATGCCGAGTATGATGCGGCAAGAGAGGCTCAGGGATTGTGTGAGCTAAAAATATCGCAATTGCAGGATCTTATTGCAAATGCACGAGTTATAGATGAATCAAAAATCAATACAGACCAAGTTCAGATGCTCAATAAGGTTAAAATCAAAAACCTTAAAACCAATGCAATAGTAGAGTATACTTTGGTTGGAGAGAGCGAAGCTAACCTTAAAGAGGGCAAACTTGCGGCAGCAACTCCTATTGGAAAGGCACTCATTGGAAAAAAGAAGGGAGATATAGTGGCTGTACAGGTTCCGAGCGGTATTATTAATTTTGAAATTATAGATATTTCTATCTGATAGTTATGGCATCTGTTTTTACAAAAATAGTAAACGGAGAGATTCCTTCATATAAAGTTGCGGAGGATGAGAATTACTATGCGTTTTTAGATATAAATCCCCTTGCAAAGGGGCATACTCTGGTTATTCCAAAGCATGAAGTAGATTATATATTTGATTTGGACAGTGCAGAATATACAGGATTGTGGAGTTTTGCCCGTAAGGTTGCAAAGGCGGTTGAAGCATCTATTCCGTGCAAGAGAGTAGGTGTTGCTGTATTAGGAATGGAGGTTCCGCACGCTCATATCCATTTGGTTCCTCTTAATTCGGAGTCTGATTTGGATTTTAGAAAAGAGAAACTGCAACTGTCGGGTGAAGAATTTGCTGCAATTGCAGAGAAAATATCGGGAGCATTTGCCCGTTTGTAACATTATAAATTCGATAGCATAAATCATATGAAAAAGATTATTATTTTGGCATCCGTTGCCGCAACCCTGTTTTCTTGCGCTCCTAAGGATAGTGCCGTTATCAGTCTTAATGTAAATGGTGCTTCCGATAAAGAAGTTGTATTGTCTAAATTATCGGTAAACAAGATTGATATTGTTGATACCCTAAAATTGAATACAGAAGGAAGTGCCAAATATAAAGTTAATGTAGGCGAACAGACACCTGATTTCTTCTATTTATCGTATAACAGAAAGAGAATAGCTTCGTTGTTGCTTAAAGGTGGAGACGATGTTAAAGTAAGTGTAGATACTACGGGAAAAAATCTTGTTGTAGAGGGGTCTGAGGAGTCTGCATTGTTGGGAAAAATAGAGCAGAAAGTGTATGACTTTACAGTAAAATTCGATTCGCTTTCTTATCTGTTGATTGATGCCGTTGATGCTAAAAACGATAAAAGGTCAGATGAGCTTCAGCGCGAGCTCGGTTCTCTGTTTATAAAATACAAGCGTGCGGCAGTTGCCGATATTATGCGTAATCCATACTCGATGACAAATGTAAATCTGCTGTATCAGAGACTGAATGAGAATTTGCCTCTTTTTGGAGATGTAAACGATATTGCATATTTTAAGAGAGTATATGACTCTTTGTCTGTTGCATATCCAAAATCTGTATATGTAAAGTCATTGGAAGAGGAGATAGGACGTTTTGAAAATCTTGTGGCAATGAACAACAAGATACAACAGGCAAACGAATTGGCTTTTCCAGAATTGTCTTTGCCCGATACTCAGTCTAAAGTGCAGAAACTCTCCGATATGTATGGCAAGCCGTTCATATTGATTTTCTGGTCGAGCGCAGTTGCAGAGCAGAAAATGTTTAATCATGAGCTTAAAGAGCTGTATGCTAAATATGCTCCCAAAGGTTTGGGAATATATCAGGTTAGCGTAGATGTAGACAAGGCAATGTGGGCCACTGTTGTAAAGGAGCAGCAACTCCCTTGGATAAATGTATGCGACGGCCTTGGCAATGCTTCGGTTGCCGTAAACACTTATGCGGTAACAACAGTTCCTACAATGTTTGTATTTGATAAAAATGGAAACATAGTTGCCAAGAACCTGTTTACAAAAGCAGCTTTGGATAGAGAACTTGGCAAGTTGTCTTACTGATTAGAGTAGCTTTTTAGGTTTTCCGGCAATAAAATCTTTAAGATAGAAGGGTTCAAAGTACGCAGTATCTTTGAACTCTTTTTTATTGAACTTATCTGCTGCAATTATTCTCATGCCGGAAGCGTGCGGAAGCTGTTCTGCAAAAAAAGCATTTGGATTGTTGATTAGCGGTTTGAATTTTTCTGCACCGTTTCCTGTAAAGAGAATGCGGTTTGATTCAAGCTCTTTTGCAAAGCTGTTTTCATCCAAAATTTTAGCTTCTGTATTGCTTAGTGCCAAGCCTTTTGAATTGAAAGTAGCGGTATATACCTCCATTCTTCTGGCATCTATCATTGGCACTATAAGAAATGATTCCAAATCTGTTGACTCTTCCTTCATAAGAGAGTTATCTATGGCACATTGGGCAATGGTATCTAAAGTGCCTACACCAATAAGAGGTTTGTTTGCTCCGTAGCACAATCCTTTGGCGCAAGAGACGCCAACCCTTAGACCTGTATAAGAGCCAGGACCTTCGCTAACGGCAACTGCGCAACAATCGTGTATGGTAATGTTATTTTCCGATAATATATCTTTTATATATTTAGCCAAAAGCGAAGCATGAGCCTTAGGTTCATTAATATATTTCTCTGCAATTACGGTATTTCCGCAACTTAATGCTACCGAGCATGAGTCGGTAGCTGTTTCCAATAACAATATTATATCTTTCATTTTTCTGATTTCTTAACAATAACTTCCGATCCCTTTTTAAGCTCCTTGCTTATGGCTTTGTACGGGCCTGTAACTATCTTGGTACTATCCGAGAGACCCTCTGTTACCTCTATGTTTTTCATATCCTGTATACCTGTCTTTACAATAACAGGGGTTACTTTGGATGTCTGACTATTATACACAAAAATCTGCTCTACAATCTTGTCGGTATCTAAAGAGTCTATAAGACCGCCTCTTGTTGTAATTGCCTGCAAAGGTACAACCAAAGTATTGTAACGTGTTTCTGCTTGGATTGATACCGATGCCGACATTCCCGGCCTGAACGGAATATCCGTGTTTTTGAGCAAATCGCTGTAAGACTCAGGCAGGATGCTTACATTTACCTCAAAATTGGTAACCTGATCGAGGCTTGTTGCAGTTCCGCTGTTTTTTGCAGAGTTTGCAATTTGAGTAACCACACCCTTGAATTTTCTATTAGGATAGGCATCAACCTCAATATAGGCTGTATCCGACATACTCAAACGTATTATATCGTTTTCATTTACATCTACGAGCACTTCCATCTCTTTAAAGTTGGCAATGCGCATCATTTCCGTTCCGGCCATTTGGCTTGTACCCACAACGCGCTCTCCTTTTTCTACATTCAATTTTGAGACAATACCGGTCATAGGGGCATAAATGGTTGTCTTTTGCAGATTCTCTTTAGCCTCTTTTAATGCCGCTTCTGCGCTTTTTATATTGTATTGTGCCGCATTGAGCTGCTCAACAGCAACCTCGTATTGCGATACAGCCCCCTCGTAATCGGCCTCTGAAATTGCCTTCTGTTCAAAAAGGGTCTTGTTTCTCTTATATGATTGCTCTATCTGTGCAAGTTGTGCTTTCTGTTGCAGATACTGGGCTTTTACCGAATTAAGTGAGGCTTCGGCCCTGTCTACTGCCGATATATATACATCCTGCTTTATCTTTATAAGCAAATCTCCCTCTTTTACATTGTCTCCCTCTTTAAAATTAAGTTCTATAATCTCGCCCGATACATCCGGACTTATTTTTACCTCTGTAACAGGCTGTATCTTTCCGTTGGCAGGTATTGTCTCTACAATAGTTCCGCGTTTGGGGGTACTTATATTTACCGGAATACCATTCTCCTGATTGCGGCCCGTAATAATAAGTATTACAATCAGTGCCAAGACGCCCAATATAATATACTTCTTGCCGCTCTTCTTTTTTATTTGTCTGTTCATATCTGTATTTTATAATTCTATAGGCAGTCCTCTGTAAAAATCAAGTATTTTAAGATAGAAGACATATTGGTATTTTGCCTGATAATATTCCGATTGAGCTTTGAACAGATTGGTCTTTGCAACTGTATAGTCTGTTCCGTTTAGCATACCCACATTAAATTTCTGCTCTACATATTTGTACGATTCTTCACCCGCTTTCATGTTCTGCCGGGCTGCTTGGTACTTTTCATAGGCATTCTGTGCATTGTTGTAAGCCTGCTGTATCTCTTTATATAATTGCTGACGGGCTTTTTCCAACTCAAATTGGGCATTTTTTACATTTAGCCTCGCGTTGCGGATAGATGTATTGGTGCGCCACCCGTTAAAAATAGGGATATTTATTCCAAAGCCTATAGACGGATTTCTGTTGTCGTCGAATTGGGTAAAAAAGGCCTCCTCGCGGCTATCGCTGTAGTATGTTCCATAGCCTGCCGAGAATGAAATTGACGGATATGATGCCCCTTTCTGTATCTTGTAATCGTATTTGCTCTTTTCCAAAGAGAGCTCTGCCGATTTTATCTGAGGCAGATCCATTGCAAACCGATATGTTTCATTGATATTGTCTGAACCGGTGCCAAAGTCTATGGCAGAGTTTATGGCTAATGCTGCCGTATCTGGAATTTCAATTTCAAAGCCGCTCTCCTGCGGTAAATCCAACAGCTGTGCCAAAGTGAGATAATTTGTCTTTACATCATTGCCGGCAGTAACGAGTTGCACCCTTTCTGTTGCAAGTCTCGCCTCTATATCAAGCAGAGAACTGTATGCCTGGCTTCCGGCATTAACCAACTTGCGGGTGTATTCAACCTGTTCCTCAGTGCTTTTGCAGCTCTGCATGGCGGTCTTCTCTATCTCTAACGCAAGAAGAACCTGCAGATATGCCTGTGTAATAGAGATTGAAATCTCATCCTTTAGCCTCTCCACCTCCTGTTCATAAATATGAAGCTGGGTTTTGCTGCTCTTTAATGTGTTGTGCTTTGAGAGCCCGTCTACTATTGGAAACGATGCGCTTATATTTGCGCTTGTGCTTTGCGTAAGTTGGTTTGTTATTTGTAAATCGTTTATATTAACCGATTTACCCCAGTTAAGGTTGTGGTTTACAGATGCATTGAACGACGGAATAAAATCGAGTTTTGCCTGAAGTACATTATTTTGTGCCTGCCTAACTGCAATCTGCTGCTGCTTTATCTGCAGATTGTTTTTCTCGGCGTACTCTATGCACTCTCTTAAACTCCATTTCTCCTGCCTGCCGTATAGTGGAACTGCGCAGATACAACCTATTATTACAATTGACTTTGCAAAAATATTCATACATAGCTGTTATATGCTCACAAAGATAAGCGTTTTTATATAAAATGCAGAGAGGAAGTGCAGATAAATATATTATGACGAAGATTTGATAAAATTTGCACTTCCCTCTGCAATATTAGGGCATTAAGAGTATCATTTAGGATATGAATTCTCTGCCTGTATTACAAGCCACTGCCTGCTCTTTCTCGATGCAAGGTAGATAAGGCGTGCAAAAGCTCCCACGCATTGCGCCACTGTCTCTACAAAATGGGCTATATCCTCATTTCGTCCGCCATAAACGAGAATGCACTCGCTTTCAGAAATTTTTACAAGACCTTTCATTAGAACATCCTCCATCCTTTATCAAATCCTCTCTCCATGTCTTCTTTGTATTCATTAATAAAATTGAATAACATCTCAACATAGCGTATTATTCTAAAGAAATCGTTAAACGCTACTCCTCCTCTGATTTGCAATTGTAGTTCCGTTGCAGGATACAGATTGCAATCCCTTATTTTATTCGCTTCCATAATAAATAGTTTTAATCTGCCTACAGTACCGGTGCGTAGGCTTCCACCATCGAGTGCGCACTCGTTTTTATATTCTACTTCTAATTTCTATTTTCCGTTTGGTTTTATTATTTATTTCTTAGAATCATTTCTTAGAATCATTTCTTAGAATCATTTCTTAGAATCATTTCTTAGAATCATT
>CAZULV010000017.1:34986-49294 GCA_964621625.1 uncultured Muribaculaceae bacterium
TCTTTATCTCCTATATCTTATAATCTTATATGGTTATAATATGATCTGCATATTTAAGTATCTCTTTGTCGTGCGTTATCATTATGATTGTCTTGCCCCTGCTTTTTAGTTTTGTTATATAGCGCATTATAAAGCTCTCGGCCTCTTTGTCTATAGACACTGTAGCTTCATCAAATATAAAGATTTGCGGATTTTTGTAAACGGCCCGTGCTATGGCAAGTTTCTGCATCTCTCCTCCGGAAAGTGCGCTGCCGTTTTCTCCTATATTGGTAAGCAGACCCGACGGAAGACTATGTATAAAATCGTAAAGTCCCAATTCTGCACATATTGCAATAACATGTTCCACATCGCTGTTATAGTTATTATCGTTATTGCAGCTGTTGCCGTTGTTACTATTACTATTGCGTCTATTATTATTGCAATTGTTGTAGCTGTTGTTGTCTCTGTTGCCGTTGCTGCTATTATCATTATTGTAGCCGTTATTGCGGTTATTCTCTCTGTTACCGTTGTTGCTATTATCATTATTGCAGCCGTTGTTGCGGTTATTCTCTCTGTTACCGTTGCTGTTATTATCATTGTTGCAGCTGTTATCGCGGTTGTAGCCGTTGTTATTTGTGCTGTTGTTGTAGCTGTTACGATTGCATTGTCCGCATGTGATGTTCTCGAGCAGCGTAGCGTTAAACATGTGTATCTTTTGCGGGATTATTGTAATGAATTCTCTCCAATGCCATATTGGAATTGTTCGTATATCTGTTTTGTCTATAAATATACTCCCTTTTACCGGCATGAAATCTCTCATTAGAAGCGCGGCTAAAGTGCTTTTGCCGCAGCCGCTCTCTCCTGTAATGGCTGTTATTGTTCCTGATTCTATTCTTAAATTAAGTTTGTCTAACAGAGAACCTCTTCCCGGATATGAAAAATTCAGGTCGGATATAATAATCTTTTCCCATTTTTGAGGGATATTCTTTCTTATTATGGCCGTTTCTTCTTCGTTCTCTATATCTATTATCTCAAAGAGCCTCTCTGCCGATATTTCTGATTGGGTTATTAACGCATTCATCTTTGTTAGGGCATTAAGCGGAGAGGTAAAGAGCGAACAGAGGGCATAAAATGCCATAAGTTCCCCAATACTTAGCCTGTTTCCCAATATGAGATAACCACCGGCTGCCAACGTGGCGGCAATCAGCCCTTTGGAGAGACTGTCTGCTGCAACTCCCAATATTGTAACAGCTTTGGAGGCATCGTATATTTTATTGGCAAGATTACGGTATATATTTTCTATTCTGTCTATTGAAATCTTCTCCGCTCCATAATGCCTTATGCTCACAATACCCTCCAGACCCTGCAACATTTCCGTCTCTAATTTTGCACCGGCAACAGCCAACTCCCGATTGTATTTTTTATTTATTTTTTCCGATAGGAAATATAAGCCTATATACAACGGAATAAAGCAGATAGACATTATTGCCAGTGTAATATTGGCCGACAGCATGAATGCAACGGCACCGCACAGTGTTATAACGCTTATGAATGCCGAAATCATCCCTTCTGATATGAAAAGCCTTATATTAAAGGCATCCGATATCCGTGAGTTGAAATCTCCTGCCGAATACTGGTTAAAGCAGTCATACGGCAGTGCAAATACTCTATTTATGTATTTTAATATGAGGGAATTGTCTATTCTCATTCCGTGATATGCCATATAGATGTTTTTGCCGTATGATATGTACAGCATAAGCAGTGTGAGTATTGCAATAGCCAATGATACGGCAAACAAGTCTTTTGTGCTTCCTTGCGGAAGTATATTATCTATAAGTCTCTGCAGGAACATAGGAGTCATTATACCGGCGGCAATAATGGCCAAAGAGCCGGCCGCTGCATGTATGAACTCTTTTTTAGTGTATCGGAGAAGGGAAAATAGAGTTTTATATATATCTCTTTGTTCGTTGCCTTTTTTGAAATTCTCTCCCGGATATAGGAAAATTATAAATCCGGTCCACTCAGAAGAGAATGATTCATAGGATATTTTTTCAAATTCTCCGTATGCGGGATCCATTATTTCTATATGGTTTTCTTCTATATTACAGAGTGTTACAAAATGAAAGAATCCGTTTTCTTTTTTGAGATGGGCTATTGCCGGAAGGCTGTTGCGTATTTTTATAGACTCTATGTTCTTATCCTCCGATTTGTACGCGGTTGCATTTAGTCCTAATCCTGAGGCGCCATCGATTATGCCTTTTATGGTTATTCCCTCTTTGGTGCAGCCGCACAAACGCCTGGCTCTTGCCAAAGAGACGTTTTTGCCATGCCATGCAGCTATGCTGCAAAGAGATGCAGCCCCGCAATCGTAGCTGTCGTGCTGCCGTACTTTAATGTTCCGTTTCATACTCCCTCCTGCCATGCTTTATACGCTTATTGTGTGTTATACGAGTTTAAGCAACTTTACAGCCACGGCTATAACTGCAAAAACAGCCAAAATGGCGGTGTAATATATAATGGTGAACCATGCCGGAATGGCTTTTGAATTCTTGGCCTTAATATTATTGTTGCAGTTGCTTATGCCGTTTTGCGGAGGCTGCATCTTTCTGCCGCTTTTTCTCATTTTGCCGTTCATCTTATCTGCTCCATTTTTCTTTGTGCAAATATGGCAAATGAGAAAAAAGCGGGCATGCAAAAACGTACAATTCTAAAAATTTACGCTGTAAAATATTTTTAGAATTGTATTAAGGCGTTGTGCAGGCCGTAAAAAAATATAGAAAAAATTTCTGCAGACTTTTAATAATGCTTCTTATGCGTTAAGAAACAAGAGATTGCAGATATGGGAATATTTTCTCTGAAAGCAAAGATAAATGAGGATAGAATATGGAGCCCGAAAACCATTCTGTTGGAATCAGACTCCATGATTTATTTATATAATTTATTACAAAAACAACTAAACTGAGTATGACTACCGCTTTCATTGCGCAGAAAAGTATTCCCAACAATCTGTTGAGCCAGCCAAGAAGCGATAATTTTACAATCTTTTCAATACCACGGCCTATGAAATTCCCCAAGATTATCACTACAGCAAGGATAATGATAAATGCTATAAGATATACGGCGGTTTCACCCAATGAAAAGAGTTGTTTTATCTGAGATGAAATCATTCCGGAGAACTTGAATGCGCACCATACGCCAACAAATAGAGACAATATGCTCACAATTTGTGAAATAAAGCCTTTGAATGCACCGTATATGGCACTTGCCACTATTATAACTAATATTATAAAATCAATCAGACCCAGATCCATTGTAGTTATACTATTATAAAGTGTAGGATTCCTCCACAATATTACCGTAACTCCATACTGCCCTAACAGCGAGATTGCGGTCCATTATCACTATATCTGCATCCTTGCCCTTTTGCAAAGAACCTTTACGTGATAATACACCCATGATTCTCGCAGGTGTTTCGGATGCCATCCTCACAGCATCGGCCAATGGAATATTGGCTTTCTGTACCATATTGCGTACTAATACATCCATAGTTGCAATACTTCCTGCAAGAGACGATAAATCGCGTGTCTTGCATACCTCATCGTCTATTATAACAGGAGAATCATTGGTTGGTTTTACACTGCTGCCGGCATATTTTAGAGCATCTGTAACAAGACAGGTATTCTCAACTCCTTTAAATTTGTATACTAAACGCATGATTGTATGCGGAAGGTGTCTTCCGTCTGCAATAATCTCTACCGTCATATTGTCTGTGAGATAAACGCTCTCCACTGTGCCTTCGTATTTGTACTCGTGGCGTTTGTGGAATCCCGGCATAGAGTTGTAGAAATTTGCAGTATGTGTATATCCTGCCTCGTGAGCCGCTTTTATCTCATCGTATTCTGCTTCTGTATGTGTTATTGCCGCAAGAATGCCTTTTTCTACAAGAGCACGTGCAAAATCGTGTGCTCCCGGAAGTTCAGGACTTGAATCCCAGCGTTTGATACAATTTGTGCTGTTGAGTATAGCTGTATATTCCTCTTTGTCCGGGTTCTTTACTTTATGCTGTCCAGACATTCTGGAGTTTAGATAAGGTCCTGCTATGTGCAGTCCCATTATGTGGCTGCCGTTCTCTTTCATAAGCTTTTCGCAAAGAGCAGCAGCACTGTATATTGTTTCTGCCGGAGAAGATGATATGGTAGGAAATATGGATGTTGCTCCATATTTGAGGTGAGTTTTGGTTGCACATCTGAAAGCCTCTTCTGTGCACTCTTTAAAATCGTATCCTCCTCCTCCGTAAACATTCATGGCTACAAATCCGGGAAGTATATACATTCCCCTTGCATCAATGACTTTAGCCCCTATTACGGCCAAGGAGTTGTTGGTTACTTCAAGAATTTGATTATCATTAATTAATACGGAGCCGTCTTTAATCCAGCCTTGCGGTGTTAAAATATTGCCGTTTATAATTTGGGTAAGCATCTGTTCAAATAATAACTCTAAAATAATTTGTTTGTACCTTCAACAAGTTTTCCCATGGCCCATACAGCCCTTATGTTAAGGTCTTTATCTAAAACAAGAATATCTGCATCTTTGCCTCTTTGCAGCGAGCCTTTCCTGTCGTACACTCCCATAATTTTAGAAGGGGTTTCAGAGGCCATTCTAACTGCATCTTCTAACGGAATCTCGGCTTTATGAACCATTGTCTTTAGGAGTCTGTCCATAGTTGCAATACTGCCGGCAAGAGCCGAACGGTCTGCAAGTTTGCATACTCCATCCTCTATGATAACTCGTGGGTCGAATGCGGTCTGGCTGTCGCTGGCAGCACACGCAAGCGCATCTGTAATAAGACATGTACGTTCAACGCCTTTTGCCTTATACACCAAGCGCAATATTGTAGGAGGAACGTGAATTCCGTCTGCAACAACTTCAACAGTCATATCATCAATAAGATATATGCTCTCTACTGTTCCTTCGTATTTGTACTCCCTGCGTTTGTGGAATCCCGGCATTGCATTGTAGAAATGGGTTGCATGGGTATAGCCGGCTTCGTATGCGGTGATAATATCTTCATACTCCGCCTGAGTATGGCCAACAGAGGCCAATACGCCTTTTGATGTAATGTATTTTCCAAATTGCATTGCACCCGGCAATTCCGGTGCTGCATCCCAACGTTTTATGCAGTTTGTCTCTTCCAAAAGAGGGATATACTCTTCAGGATCTGGATTTTTTATATTTTCAGGCAACTGTCCGCCTGCCATTTTAATGTTAAAGTAGTGTCCTTCCAAGTGCAAACCAAGTACCGGACTGTCTTTTTCTGCCATGAGCTTTTCTGTGGTCTGGGCTGCTGCACGTATCATTGGAATTGTAGAAGATGACAGTGTTGGAAATATACTGGTTGTTCCGTGTTGCATGTGAGCTTTTACCGCAGCCCTGAATGCATCTTCACTACCCTCCATAAAATCTCTTCCTCCTCCTCCGTGAGCGTGTATTTCAACTCCTCCCGGAACAATATACATGCCTTTGGCATCAATGAGTTTTGCACCTACGATTGCAAGATCGCAATTGGTTACCTCTAAAATTTTATTATCACAGATGATGACAGAGCCGTCTTTCATCCATCCTTGCGGCGTAAGTATTTTGCCGTTTATAATTTGTGTGAGCATTTTTTAAGTCTGAAATTTGTCGGGGCAAAATTAGTTCTTTTTGTGAATATTTAAGAATATGTTTGGATTTTCGTCAAATATTTTGATTAGAAATGGCATCTGTTTATCTTTGCAAATTCAAAATTTTACATATATAATATAACGAGATGGGTTTTGCTGAATATAAAAAATTGGATTTGGTAGAGATAAATGAATCTGTACTTAAGAAATGGAAAGAAGAGAACTGCTTTGAAAATACATTAAAAGCCCGTGAGGGAGCCCCGCAATTTGTGTTTTTTGAGGGCCCACCTTCTGCAAACGGAATGCCCGGTATTCACCACGTAATGGCAAGGGCAATAAAGGATGTGTTCTGCAGGTTCAAGACTCAGAGCGGATACATGGTAAAACGTAAGGCCGGATGGGATACTCACGGATTGCCTGTAGAGCTTGGCGTTGAAAAGATGTTGGGCATAACCAAAGAGGATATAGGAAAGAAAATAAGCGTAGACGAATATAATAATGCCTGCCGTAAGGAGGTTATGAAGTATACTAAGGAGTGGGTGTCCCTTACAGAGAAAATCGGTTACTGGGTTGATATGGACTCTCCTTATATCACTTACGATAACAAGTATATAGAAACATTGTGGTATCTTCTTAAAGATATTTATGGCAAAGGTCTGCTGTATAAGGGTTATACAATCCAGCCTTATTCTCCTGCTGCCGGTACAGGATTGAGTTCTCACGAGCTTAACCAGCCGGGATGTTACAGAGACGTAAAGGATACAACTGTGGTTGGCCAGTTTAAAATAGTAGAGCCAAAACCGGAGATGGCGCAATGGGGTACTCCTTATTTTCTTGCATGGACAACCACTCCATGGACTCTTCCTTCAAACACCGCACTTTGCGTTGGTCCTAAGATTGATTATGTTGCGGTTCAGACATACAATGGATATACAGGCGAAAAGATGACTGCGGTATTGGCAAAACCGTTGTTGTACACCCATTTTAACAAAAAAGCCGAGGATATAGCCTTGGAAGATTACAAACCCGGAGACAAACTTATTCCGTTTAAGGTTGTTGCAGAGTATAAAGGACCTGAACTCGTTGGTATGAAATACGAGCAGTTGCTTCCTTGGGTAAAACCTGTAAGTGTAGATGCCGACGGAAATTGGCAGGATGCTTCTGATAAGGCATTCCGCGTAATATCCGGAGATTATGTTACTACAGAAGATGGTACAGGTATCGTTCATATTGCCCCTACATTTGGTGCAGACGATGCTTTTGTAGCCCGTGCTGCCGGAATACCGTCGCTCTTTATGATAAATAAAAGGGGAGAGACTCGCCCTATGGTAGATTTGAGGGGTAAGTTTTATCTCATGGAAGAACTCGATGAAAAATTCATTGGCGAGTGTATAGATGTTGTTGTTTACAAAGAGTATGAAGGTCGCTGGGTAAAGAATGCCTATGACCCTCAGTTTACGGTAAACAATGTGTATGACGAAAAAGCCGCATCTGCTGCCGAAAATCTTGATATTTATATCTGTATGAAGATGAAGGCTGCAAATAAGGCGTTTAAGATAGAGAAACATGTTCACAACTATCCTCATTGCTGGAGAACAGATAAGCCGGTATTGTATTATCCTCTTGATTCTTGGTTTATAAGAAGTACAGCCGTTCAGGATGAACTGATAGCTTTGAACAAGACAATAAACTGGAAACCAGAAAGCACCGGTACCGGACGTTTTGGCAAATGGTTGGAGAATCTGCAGGATTGGAATCTTTCGCGCAGTCGCTATTGGGGAACACCTCTCCCTATCTGGAGAACAGAAGACAAGGAAGAGGAGATGTGCATAGGTTCTGCAGAAGAGCTTTATAATGAGCTCGAAAAATCCGTTGCTGCAGGCTTTATGGCATCCAATCCTTTGAAAGATAAAGGATTTGTTCCTGGAGATTTTTCAAAGGAAAACTATGATAAGATAGATTTGCACAGACCTTATGTAGATAGCTATATTCTTGTCTCTCCAAAAGGCAATCCAATGAAGAGGGAGCTCGACCTTATAGATGTATGGTTTGATTCCGGAGCAATGCCTTTTGCTCAGGAAGGTCTTGAGAATCTTGGTAAACCACAATTTGGCCAGACTGCAGACTTTATAGCAGAGGGTGTAGACCAGACCCGCGGTTGGTTCTTTACTCTTCATGCAATATCTACAATGATAAACAAACGTGTTGCCTTTAGAACTGTACTCTCAAACGGTCTTGTTTTGGATAAGAACGGTAACAAGATGAGTAAGAGACTTGGCAATGCGGTAGATCCGTTTAAGGCACTTTCTGAGTATGGAGCTGATACTTTGCGTTGGTATATGCTTACAAATGCCCAGCCTTGGGATAACCTTAAATATGATTCTGCCGGAGTTGATGAGGTTAAGAGAAAATTCTTTGGAACGCTTTACAATACATATTCGTTCTTTGCGTTGTATGCCAATGTAGATGGATTTACAAACAGGTTGCCTGAAGTTCCGGTAGAGAAGCGTCCGGAAATTGACCGTTGGATTATCTCTTTGATGAACAGTCTTATAAAGGATGTAAAGGCTTGTTACGAGAATTATGATGTAACAACAGCAGGAAGAAAGATTCAGGATTTTGTTTGTGACCATTTGAGCAACTGGTACGTGCGTCTTAACAGAAAACGTTTCTGGGGCGGAAATATGGATGAAGATAAACTGTCGGCATACCAGACATTATATTCTTGTCTTGAGAATGTTGCAATTTTGGCAGCTCCTATTGCTCCGTTCTTTATGGAGAGAATGTTCTTGGATTTGAATGCAGTATCTGAGAAGCATAAAGAGACTTCTGTGCATCTTGTACTTATGCCTGAGGCAGATGAGAAGTATATAGATAAGGCTTTGGAGCAGCGTATGGAGATGGCTCAGCTTAGCTCTTCTATGGTGTTGGCTTTGAGACGTAAGGTTAATATAAAGGTAAGACAGCCGCTTGCAAAACTTATTATTCCTGTATTGGATGATGATATTCAGGCGCAATTGGAGAAAGTACAAAAGTTAGTGCTTGGAGAGGTTAATGTTAAGGAGATTGAGTATATACGTAATACCGAGGGTCTTATAACCAAGAAGATAAAGC
The DNA here is from genome assembly GCA_964621625.1 of uncultured Muribaculaceae bacterium. Taxonomy (GTDB): domain Bacteria; phylum Bacteroidota; class Bacteroidia; order Bacteroidales; family UBA932; genus Egerieousia. Next base: position 43,743 of record CAZULV010000017.1, read on the forward strand.
CTAATTTTAAGACTTTGGGTAAAAAGTACGGAAAACAGATGAAGGAGATTGCTGCAGCATTTGCAACTTTAGACCAGCATGCAATCAACAGAATTGAGCAGTCCGATGTTTATGAGCTTGCTCTTGCTTCCGGTAATGTCTCTTTAGAAAAAGCCGATTATGAGATTACCTCTGAGGATATGCCGGGATGGCTTGTTGCTACAGAAGGTAAACTTACTGTTGCTCTTGATATTACAATTACCGACGATTTAAAGAAAGAGGGTGTGGCACGAGAATTGGTAAACCGTATCCAGAATTTGAGAAAGGAGAGTGATTTTGATGTTACCGACAAAATTCGCGTACAGATTGTCAGCCGTCCTGAGATTGCAGAGTCTCTCGCCGATTTTAATGACTATGTATGCAGTCAGACTTTGAGTGATAGCATAACTCTTGTAGATGCTCTTGAGGGGGCAACCGAGGTTGAGTGGGGTAACAATGAGGCTATAGGCATAAAGATAGACCGTATTTAACATAGAAGACCTTTAAAAACAAAATATTATGGCAACAAATCAATTGGAGAAAGTAAGGTATAGCGATGAGGAATTGCAGGAGTTCAAAGCCATTATCTTGCAAAAGTTAGAAAAAGCCAAAGAGGATTATGAACATTTGAGGGCTGCAGTCACTCACAGTTCAAGCAATGATGTTGAGGATACATCTCCAACATTCAAGGTGTTGGAAGAGGGTGCTTCTGCCTTGTCTAAAGAGGAATCCGGACAGTTGGCGCAAAGACAGTACAAGTTTATCCGTAATCTTGAGGCTGCCCTTGTGAGAATAGAAAACAAGACTTATGGAATATGCAGGGAGACAGGAAAACTTATTCCAAAAGAGAGACTCATGCTTGTTCCGCATGCAACGCTATGCGTTGAGGCTAAAAATAAAAGATAGTTTATATAGCTTATGAAGTTGTCGAGAGGTAGGATTATTTCGCTGCTTGTAATTTTATTGCTTGTTGCAGATCAGGTTATAAAATTTGCAGTAAAGTTGAACATGACAATAGGGGAGAGCATTCCCGTATTCGGAAACTGGTTTCAAATCTGTTTTATAGAGAATAACGGAATGGCCTTTGGCATGCAGTTTGGCGGAGAAGCAGGAAAGATACTCTTAACTCTATTCAGACTTATTCTTATAGGGTGTATAATCTATTATATGAATAAGGTACTGCTAAGAAAAAACGATACTCCTATGGGTGTGCTTGTGGGAGTATCGCTTGTTCTTGTAGGAGCCATTGGCAATGTGGTTGATTGTCTGTTTTATGGCTGCATTTTTAGTGCGTCTTCTTATGGTATGTTGGCGGAGCTGTTTCCGTCGGGTGGAGGATATGCTCCTTTGTTAATGGGAAAAGTTGTTGATATGTTTTACTTTCCTATTATAGATACAACACTTCCTGAGTGGTTGCCTATATGGGGAGGCAACGAGTTTATATTCTTTAGACCTATATTCAACTTTGCAGATGCATGTATATCTGTTGGCGTAATATATCTGATTCTTTTTAAGCGCAAGTATTTTTCTCATTTGTAAAGTTTTGCCGCATAAACAGATTGTACGCGCTGTAATTTAGTGTTTTAGCTTTTCTATGAGTTTCTGGCGTGAAAAGTGTATTCTGCTCTTTACTGTGCCCAAGTGCAAGCCGAGTTCTTCTGCAATCTCCTGATATTTAAAACCGCTGTCGTGCATCTGAAAAGGAATCCTGAATTCCGGTTCCAATGAATTTACAAGACCTGTAAGCTCCTTGTAATTGTAGTCGCTCTCCGGATTTGTGGTTGCAGGTTTGCTGGTTATTACAAATTCCTGTACATCTTTGCTAAAAATAGCCTGTTTTTTTACACGACGTCTGTAATCATTTATGAAGGTATTCTTCATGATTGTGTAAAGCCAGGCCTTGAGATTTGTGGCGTTGTCAAACTTTTCCTGATTGTTGAGAGCTTTAAAATATGTCTCTTGAACAAGGTCTTTGGCGTCGTTGGAATCTAATGTAAGACTATAAGCGTATCTGGTCAAACTCGACTCTAAACTTATAATTTCATGCTCAAAGTTTTTATAGGTATTTTCCATACTATCAAGTGTTAGTGCGCTTTTATAACCAAATAGAAATTAAAAAGTTCAACAGGCTTTTTATATAAGGGGAGCAAAACCGGTAAAGTGTAAAAATAGACCCAAGGATTTTAGCCGGTTCTAAAAAGTTTGTTTGCTTTTTGGCAAGGTATAATATAGTTGTTATAAAAAGATTATACAAAAATTACATTATTGTTAAGTTTGATTGTAATTATTTTTTATAAGCGGTTGAGTTTTAGTTCATGCAGATTTAAGGCCTGTTTATAGAATTTTTAGCGTTTAAAAGATTATATCCCCATTCGAAAGATTATATCTTAACGATATTATGAAATAATTAAAAAAAGTTTTGAAAACGTATTGCATTTTTCAAAAAAATATCTACCTTTGCAATCCCAAACAGGGAATATCGTTCTAAGATATTTTGGAGAGATGGCAGAGTGGTCGATTGCGGCGGTCTTGAAAACCGTTGAGCTGAGAGGCTCCAGGGGTTCGAATCCCTTTCTCTCCGCCAATAAAAGAGGAAGTTACAAAATTTGTAGCTTCCTCTTTTTATTTGTATGCTCAGCATGAGAATGTGGCGCACCCGACAAACGGCTCACCCGCTAAACCCTGTGGGGAGTAAAAATTACGCATAAATTTTAGATAACCTCTATAGGAAGGATTTTACATCAATTACTCCTCTTAGTTGAGCTCTAAAAGCCATACGGTAGATTTATGTAACATTGTTATTTGAATATATCTACTACTATCTACCATGATTTTTACACTTAAATATTTATCCATTTGAAATGTTTGTTTTATCTTTGACAAAAAATGTCAAGTTGATAAGCAGATGGAGTCATTAGGTCAATATTTAAAAGATGTTCGTGAAGGATTAAATTTACCATTGCAAGAGGTTTACAACCGAACAAATATAGATGTTACTCTTTTAAGCAGAATAGAAAATGGAAGAAGACTGCCAACAAAGAAGCAAATGCAACTTTTAGTGAGGCTGTATGAGTGTGACGAACACAAATTATTGGTACTACTTGGAACAGAAAAGGTGTTATTCACCTTGGATGGAGACAATGAGTATAAGTTGGAGGTGATACAATCTGTATCAGAAAAAGTCCGATTGGGAAAGATGCCCTCTTTATTTCCTGAAATATCAGAGATTGGATATAAAATGTTCGACCTTGAAAGCCGTAGGTATATAGGAAATAAGGCTAAACTCACTCGCTGGATTATGAATATAATCAATGAGTATACAGGAGGGTTCTCCTCGTTTTTTGATGTATTTGCAGGAACTGCATCTGTATCAAAAGCGGCAATCCCGTATGCTGACAAGATTTTAATGAACGATTTTTTGTCATCTAATAATATCATATATCAAGCATTTTTTGCAGATGGTATATATGATATGAGTAAATTGTATTCAATAATAGAATATTACAACTCCATTAATCCAGACTCTATAGAAGATAACTATTTTTCCGACAACTTCGGTGATAAGTTTTTTGATTATAGAAATTCAAAATTGATAGGCTACATTAGAGAGGATATTGAGAAGAAGCGATTTGACCTAACTACAAAAGAGTATGCGATACTATTAGCCTCATTAATATATAGCATTGATAAGATAGCTAACACCGTGGGGCATTTTGATGCGTATATTAAAAAGGAGATAGCATATCATCCTTTATCCATACAGTTAATAAAACCGTTGGAGCCCAAAGATGTTGAGATATACAAAGAGGACTCAAATATGTTGGCAAGAAGAATTACGGCAGATGTTGCATACATTGATCCTCCTTATAATTCCCGTCAATATAGTAGATTTTACCATATTTATGAGAATCTTGTTGAATGGAAAAAACCAGAGTTATTTGGTGTTGCAATGAAACCTAAGGCTCAAAATATGAGTGCTTATTGTACATCGAGTGCCCCAGCAGCATTTAGAGATTTGATACAAAGTCTTAATGTAAAATACATTGCTGTATCATATAATAATACATATGATTCCAAGAGTGGTTCGTCAAAGAACAAAATAACCTTGGAGCAGATTAAATACATACTTGAAGAAAGAGGTGATACATTTGTATACGATTGTGCACATCGCTGTTTCAATACAGGAAAAACAGAATTTGCAGACCATAAGGAGTTATTATTTATCACAGAGGTAAGACGATGAAAAAGCAGATATTAAGGTCTCCATTGTTTTATGTTGGTGATAAGTATAAACTTATGGAGGAGATTAGCACCTACTTTCCTGCTAATATAGATAAGTTTGTGGAGCCATTTGTTGGCGGAGGCTCTGTGTTTATGAATACAGAAGCGGAGCAATTCTACCTAAATGATATTGATAGTTACATAATAGGACTTCATAAGTATTTATGTAAAGCTGCGAATAAGAGAAATTCTTTCATCATTGATTTAGAAGTGATTATAAAAAAATACGGATTGTCTTATTCGTATAAAGAGGATAATATCCCAACAGAATTGAAGAGGCGATATAAGAAAACTTATTTTGCTAAATATAATAAGGGGGCATATGAACAAATGAGGTCTGATTTTAATGAGTCCTCAAAAGACAATATGTCTATATTATACTTGCTACTGATATATGGATTCAATCGAATGTTGAGATTTAATAAAAGTGGAGACTTCAACTTACCTGTAGGGAATGTTGATTTTAACTCAAATGTCGCTTCTGCTTTAGAAGACTATTTTCAGGAGGTTAAAAACAAGAAGCCTAAGTGGTATAACCTTGATTACAAAGTATTCCTCAAAAAACTCCAACTATCTGAGACTGATTTTATATATTTGGATCCGCCGTACCTTATTACATTTAGTGAGTACAATAAGTTGTGGAATAAACAAGACGAAATAGAGTTATTGCAATTACTTGACGAGTTAAATGAACGAAACATTAGATTTGCCATATCAAATGTCACTCATTACAAGGATCGGCAAAATGATATATTTATAGAATGGGCTCAAAAATATCATATCCATTCGATAAAGAGTAACTACATAAGTTACCACGATAATTCTATTAAACAATTTAATGAAGTACTAATAACAAACTACTAATATGCCAAGAGAACTTGAATACAAACCGTTGCTTTATACGACTACGATTCGAAATCCAGAGCGTTATAAAGATTTTATGCATATACTCAAGCGGTTCAATGGTGAAATTCTTAATGATCATACGGTTGAGTTATTTGAGAGAGATTTGTTTAAGGTTGGGTTATACAGACCAATGATTCTACCCGATTCAGTTAAGCAAAAGTGGGCATCAACAGATAGAGGAGAATTTGCAGATGAGCCTTTGACGGATGCCGAAACTGCAACAATATACACGCGCAATGATCCCAATGTAAATCCTGCACTTAAAGGTCATAAAGAAGCTGGCTATCCCAAAGGTTGGCCAAGCAGATTTGACACTCAATTTAAGTTGATGAAAGTATTAGGATTCG
>CAZULV010000018.1:0-4248 GCA_964621625.1 uncultured Muribaculaceae bacterium
GCGTATAGGTATATGTAATCTGATTCGCAAATTATGCTATTATTAGAAGATATTTCAAAGGTACAAAAATGAAAGCAATTCACAACGAATGTAATTTGATTAGCTTGCAAAAATGGCCAGTATCTGAACTTCGTCAATTATCACATAATACATATGCGAATCTTGTTTTGTCAGATTTTCTATATATTCATATAAAGTTTCTGCTTTGCGATATTTGCAATGAGCAAATGAGCCAAGTTTTATTTCGATGATATGGTTGGTATCAACACCGTTATCTAAAAGATGTTGTTTGCAGATACATTTTTTGTGTATTTACGCACTTTTGTCTGTAGAGGCTTTGATTTACCATTTCCCCAATGCTGCCTGAATCTCACTATTGGCATTATCTACCGCTAAAGTATCAAGCGTAGATAGATATATAATTTTGAGATATGGGTAAACAAATTGAGATTAGCGTAATTTTAAGGTTGAAACATTTTGAGATTAGTGTGGATTGTGTTACCTTCGTCCTAAATTAAAGACTTTTATATGGTGTTCAAAAGGAAAATATACGATGAACTTCTGCTGTGGAAGTAGACGGAAAACGTAATTCTGAACTGGCGGAGAACAAATACAAGATGTTTGTGGGCGATACAGGCCTGTTTGTCTCCCTTGCATTTTGGGATAAGAAATTTACCGATAATACTATTTATCATAAACTGCTCAGTGATAAATTAAGTGCAGATCTTGGGTATGTCTATGAAAATGCAATCGCACAAATGTTGAAAGCCTCCGGGCATGAGTTATACTATTACACATTTCCCACTGACAGCGGAAAGCACAACTACGAAGTGGATTTTCTTATTGCCGACGGGGATAAGATAAGTCCTATAGAGGTAAAATCTTCCGGTTATAAAGCACACACTTCGTTAGATGTCTTTTGTGAAAAGTTTTCAGGACGGATAAAAAACAAATATCTGATTTACACGAAAGATATGCGTAAAGAGGAGGATGTGCAATATCTGCCGGCATATATGACAATGTTTCTATGATTATGAGTGTTATGCTATTATGTACACCTTTTTATTGCAAGGATGGTATATAGTCATGACATAGAATATTGATATAGAATTAATTGATTTTGCATGTATGTATAAGCAGAATCTATTGCAGCAGCGTACAGCAATAGATGGATATAAAATATGCAGGTTGTCTAAAATTTATGCATAATTTTTTCTCCTTACAGGGTTTGTAGGGTGAGCCATAATTGCAAAAGCACTTGCCGTTTTTGAACGATTAATTTTAAAAGAATTCGTTTATTGCGGTTTAATCCGTAACTTAGCGCTCTCTTTTGAAAAGAATCTAAAGAGATAATTTAAAGTATTATGATTCAGCAAGAACAGATAAATAATTGCAAAGAGAGGATTGATGCCTTAAGGAGGTCTCTTTGACTATGCTGCCAAAGTTGTTGAGGTAGAGAGAGGTACTGAAAAATCTACAGCTGAAGGTTTTTGGGATGATCCTAAAGAGGCCGAGAAATTCCTTAAGCAGCTGTCGGGGGTAAAATATTGGGTAAATGCAATTGATTCTCTCGAAAGCGGTGTAGAGGATTTGCAGGTGTTGTATGATATGGCGGCAGATGAGCCGGATGAGGCAACAGAGGGTGAGCTCGAGCAGGAGTTTGTTGCTCTTGAAAAGAGAATTGAGGAGGTTGAGGCAAAGGGCATGCTTGGCGAGGAGGGAGATAATCTTGGAGCATTATTAAAGATAAATTCGGGAGCGGGAGGAACTGAGAGTAATGATTGGAGTATGATGCTTCTCAGAATGTACACCCGATGGGGCGAGAGAAACGGTTATAAAGTATCTGTATATGATGTGATTGATGGCGATGAGGCCGGAATAAAGTCTGCAACGGTTGAAATCGAGGGTGATTTTGCATACGGTTATCTTAAATCGGAGAACGGAGTTCACAGGCTTGTGCGTATCTCTCCGTTTAATGCACAGGGAAAACGTCAGACAACATTCTCTTCTGTTTTTGTTTATCCGTTGGTAGATGAGAGTATAGAGATAAATATAAATCCTGCCGATTTGGAGTGGGATACATTCCGTTCGAGTGGTGCCGGAGGCCAGAATGTTAATAAGGTTGAGACAGGTGTGAGGGTAAGGCATATTCCAAGCGGCATAGTTGTTGAGAATACAGAAACACGTTCGCAATTAGATAACCGTCAGAATGCACTGAGGATATTAAAATCGCATCTTTACGAAATAGAACTTGAGAAAAAACGTGAGAAGCAGGCGGAGCTTGAGGGACAGAAGAAAAAAATTGAATGGGGTTCGCAGATACGCAGTTACGTATTGCATCCATATAAAATGGTAAAGGATTTGCGTACCGGGTGTGAAACTTCCGATACTCAGGCAGTTCTCGATGGCGATTTAAATGAGTTTATGCGTCGTTATTTGCTTGAGAATACAAAAAAATAGAAATGTTACACTATTAAACAATAATACAATATGGAATTCAAATATAGCGAAATGTTCCCTATGGGACCGGATACTACACAGTATCATTTGCTTACAAAAGACTATGTAAGCGTTGCAAATTTTGAAGGAAACGAAATTCTCAAAGTGGAGCAGGAGGGTATAAGACTTCTTACCCGTCAGGCTTTTCATGATGTTGCATTTATGCTTCGTCCTGAGCATAATGAAATGGTTGCCAAGATTTTGAATGATCCAGAGGCAAGCCAGAACGATAAAGCTGTAGCACTTACATTCCTCTTGAATGCAAATGTTTCTGTGAACGGTCAGTTGCCATTGTGCCAGGATACAGGTACAGCAACGATTGTTGCCAAAAAAGGTCAGAATGTATATACCGGCGGTGGAGATGAGGCCTCTATATCTCACGGAGTATATGATACTTATACAACCGATAATCTCCGTTATTCTCAGACTCTTGCCCTTGATATGTATAAAGAGAAGAATTCCGGAAACAATCTTCCTGCTCAGATAGATATTTTTTCTGTAGACGGAAATGAGTACAAATTCCTCTTTGTTGCCAAAGGCGGCGGTTCTGCAAACAAAACATACCTTTTCCAGGAGACAAAAGCCCTTCTTACACCTGAGAAACTCGAAAGTTTCCTTATTGAGAAGATGAAGACTCTTGGAACAGCGGCATGTCCTCCTTATCATATAGCCTTTGTAATAGGCGGAACTTCTGCAGAACTTAACCTTAAAACAGTAAAACTTGCTTCTGCCAAATATTACGATGCGCTTCCAACAGAAGGCGGAGAGGACGGTCATGCTTTCCGTGATATAGAAATGGAGAAAAAACTCCTTAAAGCAGCTCACTGTCTTGGAATAGGTGCACAATTCGGTGGAAAATATTTTGCACACGATATAAGAGTTATCCGTTTGCCTCGTCATGGCGCATCATGTCCTGTTGGTATGGGAGTAAGCTGTAGCGCAGACCGTAACATAAAGGGTAAGATAAATAAAGAGGGTATCTGGTTGGAGACTTTGGATAATAATCCTGTAAGACTTATCCCCGACAAATATCTTAATTCAACACATTCGCAAGGTGTAGTTATTAATCTTAACCGCCCTATGAATGAAGTGCTTGCAGATTTGAGCAAATATCCTGTATCTACACAGGTGCTTTTGAACGGTACTATAATTGTGGGCCGCGATATAGCTCATGCAAAACTTAAAGAGAGAATAGACAAAGGAGAAGGACTTCCTGAGTATATAAAGAATCATCCAATCTATTATGCAGGTCCTGCAAAAACTCCTAAGGGAATGCCGAGCGGTTCATTTGGTCCTACAACAGCAGGCCGTATGGATAGCTATGTAGATTTGTTCCAGGAGAACGGAGGCAGCATGATAATGATTGCAAAAGGAAACCGCAGCCAACAGGTAACCGATGCCTGCAAGAAACATGGCGGATTCTATCTCGGAAGTATAGGTGGTCCTGCTGCAATTCTTGCAAAAGACAATATAAAGAGCGTTGAGTGCGTAGAGTATCCGGAACTTGGCATGGAGGCTATCTGGAAAATAGAAGTGGAGAACTTCCCTGCATTTATTCTTGTAGACGATAAAGGCAACGATTTCTTTACTCAAATAAAGCCTATTTGTGCAAAATAGCATGAGAGGGAGTGCTCCAAAAGTGTAATTTTACTTTTTGTGAGTAACTACATAGTTTTCAGCGAAAAATTATAGTTGTAAAATCTGCAGCATTTGCTGCAGATTTTTTTTGGGTTGTAATTATATTTTTTT
>CAZULV010000018.1:4348-48908 GCA_964621625.1 uncultured Muribaculaceae bacterium
GTAAAATCTGCAGCATTTGCTGCAGATTTTTTTTGGGTTGTAATTATATTTTTTTAAATTTGACAAAACTTATAAAGACTACAGTATCATGAAAAAACTTATTAAATTTAGAACGCTATTCGTTGCGTTATCGTTGTTTTTATTATCATTAACATCAATTATTGCCTCAACTCCGCATGAACATGGGGTTAAGTTATCCGATATGGAGCGGCAAGTAAATATTGTATGCCCGATGTGTGGCGGCCGTTCGTGGGATGTATACAGTCATAGTAATGGTGATGTGTATAAATTAGTATGCAGAATTTGTAATTATGAGTGTTATTTATAAACTACGGATTTTATCTGTTATATTTTTTATGTTACAGGCACTGAATTGCTATTGTCAAGAGGTGCCTGTAATTAACGTTGGCGAGGCTTTGTCGTGTAAAAATGTTGCTCCATTAAGCAGTATTGCTTCCAAAATAGAATATACTATAATGGGAGAAGGCGAGCTTCTTATGGGAGATGCAATGTTTTCCGAAGTGTTTTATGCAGATGAAAAGCATATATATGTGGCAATGATAGGAACGGATATGAATGCAGGTTGCCATAAATTTACAAAAGATGGAAAACTGGTCTCTTCATTTGTGTATAAAGGGCGGCAGGGCAGTGAGTTCAGCCGTTTTTTAGATATTGATGTAGCTCCCGATACTAAGAATATTGCTGTGCGTGATTTGACTAAAGTGATGATTTATGATATGAACGGTAAATTCATCAATTATGTGCAGATATGTGATATAGGAGATATAACGTCTGATTTTTTGCTTCTTGCACACTCTGTTCAGTTTCTGAGTGGGGGAAAGATATTGTTGTTGGGCAGGGATGCCCGTACCAATGAGGGGTATGCTGTAATCTATAACATAGACGGTGACCTTATTATGCGCAAGAAAATTTCTGATCCGGCGTTTTCTCGTAGGGCTAAAAATCCTATCGGAGGCAAATATGGAACCATTTATGCGTTACAGACATTTTCTAATTGGAACGGACGGATAAAGCTTATAACACAAAATGAAGATGTGATTTATAGCTTTGACGGACAGATGAATAAAAAACCGGCCTTTGTCTTGGATTTTGGCAAGTACAGAAGCTCTTCTCTAAAAAAAGATTGGGAAGAGAGCAGGACGCAAATATCTACATCGCAATTTCAAGAGAACGACAGGTTTATTATGTTTCGTGTAGCATTGGGGGCAGAAAGCGGAATTTTGCCGGAACAGAATGGTGAAGACGGACGCATGCTCACAATTCTTTATGATAAAAAGAATAAGGCTACGTATGCACTAAAATATGACGTTGAATCAGGCGTTGCAGGATTTGTTAATGATATTGATAAAGGAATGCGGTTTAAACCGACAAGTCTGTCGGGTAATAAAATGTATAGGTTTATAGATGCGGCAACGTTTATTTCTATTGCCGACGAGAGCTCTTCTGCAAAGATGAAGGAGGTTGCCTCAAAATTGTCGGAAGACTCAAATCCTGTATTGGTTACCGTTACTCTGTTATAGTGTTGGATTTATACTCGAAAGATTATGGCTTGTTTTAGAACACATCTGTGTAGTGCAGTTCTTTTCTGCGCTCTCATCTTCTCTTCCTCTGCCTTTTGTTCGCAGACAGAAAGGAGACGTATTGTAATGACTCTTGATGATGTTATAGAAGAGGCGAGGAATCAGTCTCAAAGTGCTCTTATTGCAAAACATAATTTTCTTGTGAGTTATTGGGAGTTCAGAACATATAAGGCAAAATTTCTCCCCTCTCTTAATCTTAATGCCCAATTGGGACAATACAATCGCTCACTTGTATCGTTGCAGGATTATGAAACAGGAAGTATAAATTATGTGAGCAATGACAATATGAGCAATAGTCTTACGCTTTCGATAGATCAAAATATTCCATTTACGGGCGGTACGGTCTCTGTTTATACATCATTATCTCGTCTTGACCAGTTTTCTCCCGATAATGATATAACCTATAATTCACAACCTATAAATATTTACTATTCCCAGCCTATAAAGGCATATAATTCGTTGAAGTGGGAGAAGGTGATAGAGCCTAAAAAGTTTGAGAAGGCCAAGCAGGCATATCTTGAGTCTATGGAGGTCATTACTGTAACGGTTACCGGATATTTCTTTGATTTGCTGTTGGCTCAAGGAACTTTGAGAATGGCAAAAAAGAGTTTGGAAAATACTAAGTCTCTGTATGATATAGCTCAGGAGCGTTTTAAACTTGGTACTGTTTATAAAAGCGAGTTGCAACAACTCAATCTTCGTCTTCTTAATGATAATCTTGCGGTTAGTGATGCTGAACTTAATTTGCAGATGAAGATGATAAAATTGCGCACATATCTTGGTTACAACGACGGTGTTGATATAGATTTGGTGGTTCCGCATATAGATGACAACCTTATTCTCAATTATGAAGATGTGTTTTATAAAGTGTTGGAAAACTCATCTTTTACTCTTGAAAATGAAATAGACAAACTCCTTGCCGAACAGGCTGTTGCGCAGGCAAGGGCTTCATCAGGCCTTCAGGCCTCTCTTTTTGCGCGTTTTGGACTTACTCAAGTTGGAGATAAGCTAAAAAGCGCATATAAAGACCCTATGGACCAAGAGATTGTGGGGCTGTCACTCTCTCTTCCTATTATAGATTGGGGTTTGGGTCGAGGAAGTGTGAAAGTGGCCAAGTCTCGGGATAGGGTGGTTGAGGAGCAGATTGTACAGAGAGAGAACGAACTAAAGGAGGATATAATGTTTAAAGTGTTGCAATTCAATCTTCAGGGAGCACAGTGCCGTCTGTCGGCACAGGCCGATACTGTTGGAAGGATGCGGTACGAATCTGCCAAGGAGCGTTTCCTTAATGGTTCGATTGGTGTAACGGAGCTTAATACTGCTCAAACGGAGATGGATGATGCAACTATAAATTATTTGCAGAATTTGAGTAATTGGTGGAGTTATTACTATACAATCAGGCAGTTGAGTCTGTATGATTATATAAAGGGTGAGAAGATTAATGAAGATTTTAGAAAGATAACCGGAGAAAATTAGTGTTAATAGTGTAAAACCTGTGACTTTATGAAATTGAGAAGTTTATGCCATATAGTTATTGTGCTTTGCATGGCAGGTATGGCTGTTGCATGCGCCAATGATAGTGCAAATAATGCAGGAGAGGCTGCAAGAAGTGAATTTGTTGCACAGCGTAATCTGGTTGATACAATGCTTTTGAAAAAAGCACCTTTTAGCAAGGAGATAATAAGCAATGGCAATCTAAGAGCTGTAAATAAGGCGGCTCTCGTTTTTGGAATATCCGGTGAAGTTGAAAAAGTGTTCAGAAAAAATGGAGAATCGGTAAAGAAAGGCGATACCGTTGCAGTGCTCAATACCTTGAGACAGAGGCTTGCGCTTAACAAGGCAAAAAACAATTTAGAAAAGGCAGAATTGGATTTTTATGACAATTTGCTTGGCTTTGGATATGGTAAGGATACATCGGCTATTCCTGTAGATGTTGTAAAAGTTGCAGCCATACGCTCAGGATATATATCGGCAAAACAGGACCTGGCTTCGGCAGAGCTTGATATGGCCAATGCCGCTGTGATAGCACCTTTTAACGGTGTGGTTGCAAATCTTGAAATGAAGCCTTACGAGCAGGCTGCAGAGGTGGGGTGCTCTATAATAGATAATTCTCGGTTTGACATTGATTTTAACCTCCTGGAATCTGAACTTAATTATATCTCTCTCGGACAGTCTGTAAGAATTGTACCATATATAAATCCATCGGATTCGTATAATGGAAAGATAAGCAGTATAAATCCAATGGTTGATGATAAGGGGCAGGTTAAAATAACCGCTTCGCTTTCTGATAAAGCAGGAAATCTTATGGATGGAATGAATGTTAAGATTTTTATAGAGAGTGCTTATGCCCACAAACTTATTGTTCCAAAGAATGCGGTAGTTGTGAGAGACGGATATGATGTGCTTTTTACATATAATCCCTCCACTTCAAAGGCCGAGTGGGTATATGTTGACATCTTAGAATCAAACAGCACTCATCATGTTGTGTGCGGAAACGAAAAGAAAAATGCACAATTGGATGCCGGAGCAATTGTGATTGTGAGCGGTAATCTTAATTTGGCAGAAGGTTCTAATGTAGAGATAAAAAGATAGCTATGATAGGCAAACTTATAGAGCGGCCTGTTGCTGTAACAATGTGCATTATAGCCATACTGGTATTGGGCGGTGTTGCTATAGGAATGCTGCCTGTTTCGCTTATGCCCAATGTGGATATTCCTCAGATTACGGTTCAAGTAACATTAAAAGGGGCATCGGCAAGAGAGGTTGATGAATCTGTTATTAAGCCTTTGCGTTCGCAGCTTATTCAGATTTCTGGTCTTAAAGAACTTACTTGCGAAGCCTCAAACGGTGGCGGTACAATCTTTATGCAGTTTGAGCATAATAGCAGTATAGACTTTAATTTTATAGAGGTAAATGAGAAGATAGACAGGTGTTTATCGCTGTTGCCAAAGGAGGTGGAGAGGCCAAAGGTAATAAAGGCAAGTGCAACCGATATTCCGGTATTTTTTGTAGATGTTACCTCTACATATAACGAATCGGTTGAGGAGTTTCTTAAATTGAGCAGGTTTGCCAAAGAGGTAATTGCCAAGAGAATAGAGCAGATTCCGCAGGTGGCTATGGTGGATATGAGTGGCGTACTCTCTTCTCGCTTTCTCATAGAGCCAAACAATAAAAAACTGCAGTCGCTTGGAGTATCTGTTTCGCAACTTGAGACTGCAATAGAGGATAATAATGTTTCGTTGGGAAATCTCTCTATAAAGGATGGCTATTATCTTTGGAATATACGTTTTGACTCCGAGGTGAACAGCAAGGAGGATATAGAGAATATTTATCTTAAGATAGTGGACAGAGTGTATCTCTTTAAGGATTTGGCAACGGTTACAGAGGAGCCTGCACCCTCTTTGGGAATGGCAAGAAGCAATGGAAAGAGAGCGGTTACGTTTGCGGTGATAAAACAGTCTGATGCCAGAATGGGCGAGCTTAAGGAGGCCTTAGAGCAGATGATGGAGTCGTTCCGTAAAGAGTATAAAGGGGTTAGTTTTACCATAACCCGTAATCAGACTGAACTGCTCGATTACTCTATAGACAATCTTAAAAGCAATATTATAGTTGGAGCTATTCTTGCAGTGCTTGTAATCTTCTTGTTCCTTAAGGATTTTCGCTCTCCGCTGCTTATCTGTATAACAATTCCGCTTTCGCTTGTGGTATCTCTGCTCGCGTTGTATCTTATTGGAATAAGTATAAATATAATATCGCTGTCGGGGCTTATATTGGGTATAGGAATGATGGTAGATAATTCTATTATAGTTATAGATAATATTACCCAATACAGAGAGCGCGGATTATCTCTTAAAGAGGCGATTGTACGCGGTACAAATGAGGTATTCACTCCAATGTTGAGTTCTGTGCTTACAACATGTTCTGTATTTGTGCCTCTTATCTTTTTGAGTGGAATAGCCGGTGCGCTGTTTTATGACCAGGCGGTTGCAGTTGCAGTGGGGCTGTTTGCCTCGCTCTTTGTGGCAGTGCTTGTTATCCCTGTGTATTATAAGATATTGTATGCCAATGTTTCTGTAAAGAATGAAAACAAGTATCTTAAGAAAATTGATATAAATTATGACGTTATATATGAACGTGGGCTTATGTGGGTATTCAGGCATCAGAGACTCTCTTGGTTTGTGTTTCTTATGTTTATACCTCTAACAGTGCTTGTATATATTGTAATAGACAAATCAAAACTGCCCCCTCTTACTCATGATGAGATTATACTTTCTGTAGACTGGAACATGCCTGTTACCGTAGAGGAGAACGATGCAAGAATAAATTCTGCAATAAAGAGATTTTCAAAAGATATTGTTGAGTATAACACACTTGTGGGGGCCCACGATTTTATGCTCTCTCATACAGATAATATAGGAACTTCGCAAGCAGTTGTGTATATAAAGGCAAGTTCTCCGGGGCAGCTTCCGGTAATAGAGGAGGAGCTCTCTTCTTATCTCAAGGAGAAATATCCTTATGCAAATTTTTCATTTGAGCAGGCTGCAAATATATTCAATCTCATTTTCTCAGAAAATGAGCCGGCTCTTGTTGCCATGATTAGAAATCGTAGTGGCGAAGTACCGCAGCCCGACAGCCTGAATAATTTTTTGGAAAAGATAAAAATGAAGATGCCGGAGCTTTACATAAAACCGGTTCTTTGGCAGGAACAGATTCTTTTTGTAACGGATCAGGAGAGGATGGCGTTGTATAATGTAAACTATTCTCAAATATATTCGGTTTTGAGCCGTGCTACTAAAGAGAATACTCTCTTTTCTATAAAATCGGGCTCGTTCTCTGTTCCAATAGTTTTTGGAGAGGTAGAAGAGAGCGGTGTAAGAGATTTGCTCTCTTTAAAGATTAAAAACGAAGATGGGGTTGAGGTGCCTCTCTCTTCCGTTGTAAGAGAAAAGCGTGTAAGAGATTTAAAAAATGTGGTTTCTGGTAAAGACGGAGATTATTACCCTCTTGAAATTTATGCAAATGATAAAGATATTTCTCATATTGTCAAGAATATAGACCGCGTTGCGGCAGAAAGTGGAGAATATGCGGTTTCTTATAAGGGTGCATATTTTTCAAACAGAGTTATGATAAAAGAGCTTGTAACTGTATTTATAATCTCATTGTTGTTGCTGTTCTTTATTCTGGCGGCACAGTTTGAGTCATTGGTACAGCCTGTAATAATATTGTCTGAGATACTTGTAGATATTTTTGGTGCGTTGTTCTTGTTGTTGATATGTGATTCTGGTATAAATCTTATGTCTTTAATAGGAATAGTTGTTATGTGCGGTATAATAATCAACGATTCAATATTAAAGGTAGATACTATAAACCGTTTGCGCAGGGAGGGTTACAACCTGCTTAGGGCTGTTGTAATGGCAGGAAATCGCAGGTTAAAGCCTATACTTATGACGAGCCTTACAACCATTTTGGCCATTGCTCCTTTCTTGGTTAGAGGAGATATGGGTTCAGATTTGCAGTATCCTCTTTCATTGGCTCTTATAGGCGGAATGGTATTTGGCACGGTGGTAAGTATATTCTTTATTCCGGTGTTTTATTACGAAATATATAGAGACCGTAAAAAATGAACAGGCTTCCGTCATTCTCTGTAATACTTGTATTTGTTGTCCTTATAATCATAGGGGCCGGGGTGACTCCACTCTTAAATATACAGTACTCTCCAACGCAAAAGAAGCATGAGCTTAGCATAAACTATTCGTGGAGCAATGCTTCGGCCAAACTTATTGAAATGGAGGTTACATCAAAGATAGAAGGGCTTGTGGCTTCGGTTGCGGGAGTCGAGAATATTTCATCTGTCTCTTCGAAAGAGAGCGGAACTGTTACGGCCGAGTTTAAAAAGGGATGCAATATGGAAGTTGTGCGCTTTGAGATAGCAACCCTTATTCGTCAGATTTATAAAAAACTGCCCGACGGGGTCTCTTATCCTATAATTTCTGTATCATCTGTGGGAACGCAAAATCAGCCTGTACTTACATTTACCGTTAATGCAGATCTTCCTACTCGAGAGATAGAGAATTATGTTGAGAAAAATATACTGAACGGGCTTTCCATTATAGAAGGGGTAAATTCTGTAATACTGTCGGGGGCAACACCTTATTACAGAGAAGTGGCGTTTGACCCTCAAAAAATGGCAGCCTATGGCATTTTAATAGAAGAGTTGCATTCTGCTATAAGCAAGACTGTGGGCGAGTATGATATTATAGGGAGTATAAACGGCACAGGAATTTTGCTTGAACATGAGGCCGATGCCGAAAATATTGAACGTATTCCAATAAAGAGTTCGGGCGGACGCATAATACGTGTGGGAGATGTTGCAAAGACAAGTTTTAAGGAGAGGCAGCCTACGCATTATTATAGAATTAATGGGTTGAATACCATAAATATAAATGTATATCCTGAGAAGTATGTAAATACCCTTGAGCTTTGCCGGCAGGTAAAGAGCAGAATGAGTGAATTGTCGGCAAAATTTCCGGAAAGATTCTCGGTTGTAACTTCATACGACAGCTCTATAACATTGAGGGCGGAACTCAACAAGATAATAGTACGCACACTTCTCTCTCTTATTATATTGTTGCTTTTTGTGTTTGCGGTAAGCCGCAGTTGGAGGTATCTGTTAATTATCTCGTTTGCCCTTACGGCAAATATATTCATTGCCTTTATCTTTTATGTGCTGTTTGACATGGAGATACACCTCTATTCTTTGGCGGGAATCACGGTTTCGTTGGGCATTATAATAGATACCGCAATTGTAATGGTTGCACATTACGGCTATTACAAGAACAGGAAGGTGTTTATTGCCATTCTTGCAGCTCAGCTTACAACAATAGGGGCTTTGGTTGTGGTATTTCTGCTTCCTGAGTCACAACGGGCAAATCTGATAGATTTTTCGGGAGTTATAATCATAAATCTGGCAATATCCCTTGTGGTTTCATTGCTTCTTATTCCTGCACTTATAGAGAGTATGCGGTTCTCTGAGCGCAAGAGCATATCCGTATTTAAAAACAAACGCAGGGTTATATGGTTTAATCATTTGTATGCAAAGTATATAGCTTGTGCCGGTAAGTATAGTTGGATAACAATTGTAATACTTGTTCTTGGATTTGGAATACCTATAAGCAAATTGCCGGAGAAAATGGAGTACTCAAAAGACAAAGACAGTACACTTGTAGAAATCTATAACAAGACATTTGGAAGCAGATTTTTTATAGATAATATAAAAGACAAAGCCGATGCCATACTTGGCGGAAGTATACGCCTGTTTCTCAAAAACTTTTCGGCTGCAGATTACTATAGAGAACCGGCACGTCCTGTTCTTACAATACAAGCCTCTTTACCCGACGGATGTACTATTGCCCAACTCAATGAGATTGTGCTTGATATGGAGAATTATCTGTCTCAATTTAATGAGATTGAGGTGTTCAATACCAATATATCGAGTTATAGAAATGCCACCATTACCGTAACATTTAAAAAGGAGGAGGAGTATGGATATTTTCCACTTATGTTGCGTAATGGAGTAATAGCTAAAGCTCAGGATTTTGGAGGTGCTACATGGGGAGTGTTTGGTATAGTGGACCAGTCGTTCAGCAATGCCGTTGCGGGAGAATATAAGAGTGAAAGAATAAAGCTTACGGGATACAATTACGACCTTCTGTATAAGTATTGTACAGAGTGTATAATGCGCCTTTCGAGGAACAGCAGGGTTAAGGAGCCCGGAATATATGGTCGTGTAAGTTGGGGCGGAGGACTTTCGCACAGTGAATATTTTATAGATTACGATTCTTACAGGTTGGCTTCTTGTGATTTATCTCTTGTAGATGCATATACTTCTCTTAAAGAGCAACTTTATTCACAAGGAGCAGGTTCGTATTATAAAGACGGTATAAAATCGGAGATTGAACTTGTTTCTGCAAACAAAAGTTCGTTTGATGTATGGAATCTTAAAAATGAGTATATACCTGTTGGCGGAAAACAGATACGTTTTTCTGATTTAGGTACAATTACCAAACGCAACAGTGGTAATGATGTATATAAAGAGAACCAGCAATATACACTTTATGTTGCCTATGACTATATAGGAACATCCAAGCAGGCCGGCAGACTTATGGAGCGTGAAATAGAGCGGCTGAACAACGAGGTGCTGCCTGTTGGATATGAGGCCGATTTTGGTGGATTTTATTGGGAAACAGATACAAGCGGAAATAATAATATACTCTTTCTGTTGCTTATTATTGCAATAATCTATTTTATATGTGCTGTGCTGTTTGAGTCTCTGAAGTATCCTCTCATTATAATAGGATTAATTCCAATCTCCTTTATAGGTGTATTCCTTACTTTTGCCATAACCGGCTGCATGTTTGACCAGGGAGGATTTGCCTCTTTAGTAATGCTTGCCGGAATTGTTGTGAATGCCGGAATTTATATTCTAAATGAAGTGCGTATACAGATGCGCGAAAAGCATTACAGAGGAATCATATTGTATATAAGGGCATTTAACCATAAGATAATACCTGTGTTGCTTACGGTGCTTTCTACCGTGTTGGGCCTTATCCCGTTTCTTTTGGAGGGCGAAAAGGATGTGTTCTGGTTTGCTTTTGCTCTTGGAACAATGGGCGGATTGCTCTTCTCTCTTATTGCCATAGTGCTCTTTATGCCTGCATGGCTATCCTTGGAAAAGGGTATTGTTGCCTCAAAACGGGCATAAACCAAGCCGGCCGTAAAGGGAGAGATACTGTATTGTAAATCTCTTAAAACCTCCTTTAAGACCGGCTTTGTGCGGTAAGGTTTTCCGTTAAATTACGGATGTGTTACCTATTGTGTTATACGATTGTTCCTTTAAGTTCGCAACCGTTATATTTGCCGTTTTCTATTGTGTGCTGTCCGTTTACAATAACATGCTCTACACCTTTTCCTAATTGGTGAGGAGAACTGTAGTCAGAAGTGTCTATAATAGTATCAGGGTTAAAGATTACTATATCTGCTGCATAACCCGGAGTAATAAGGCCTCTCTCTTTCAGTCCTATTCTTGATGCAGGAAGTGAGGTACATTTGTAAATACCTGTTGCGAGGTCGCAAATCTTATCCTCCCTTATATATTTGCCAAAGAATCTCTGGAATGTTCCGTAAGAACGCGGATGAGGAATAGATAAAGAGAGCGGACCTTCCGGTGAATATACACTGCCGTCTGATGCAGGCATTCCAAGCTCATGTGAAAGGAACATTTTTACGTTGTCTTCTGTCATTGCAAATCCTGCCATCTGAACGCCAAGATTTTCTGTAATGAGAAGGTGTTTTATCATAGGCCAAGGGTCCATGCCGGATATTTTGCAGCACTCCTCTATATTCTTGCCTGAGTACGCAGCGTTCTCTGCATTTCTGCAGGCTGCAATAAGTACATTCTGAGGACCTCCCAAACGTTTTACACGGCTTTCGGCATATTTGCCTATTTTATCGCTCAATGTTTTGTTGTTGAGGCGTTTTAGAATGTCTTCGTTAGAACCGTCTCTCAAATCCAAAGGTATGAAAGAGGTAAGACCTGTAGAGAATGCAATGTAAGGATAACGGTCGAATGTTACATCTATACCCTCTTTGCGGGCATCCTCTATAATCTTTAGCATATTAGGCCCTTTGTGCCAGTTAGCTGCATTCTGTGCTTTAAGGTGTGAAATCTCCAATCTTGCGCCTGATTTGCGTGAGATAGAAATAGCCTCTTTTATAGATTCTTCAACTCTATCATCTTCGTTCCTCATGTGAATTGCAAACAGACCGTTATGTTTTGCAACAACTTTGCAGAGTTCAACAATCTCTTCGTCTGTAGCATAAGAACCCGGAGCATATTCGAGTCCGCAAGAGAGTCCGAGACTGCCCATTTCCATCTCCTTATCGAGAATGTAGCACATCTTTGCAATCTGTTCCTTGGTTGCCGGTACGTTATTATCTCCCACAACAGCAGAGCGGAGTTGGCCCTGGCCTGTGTAGCTCTTGTAGTTTATGCCTATTTTTTTATCCTTTAATGCCTCATAAAATCCATCGATATCTTGCCAGAAAGGGTATCCATATCTGAGTTTGCCCTGTTTAGATGCAAAATATTCATCTGAATAAGGGAACGGTGAATCTCCGCAGTTTCCACCTATATCTGTTGTAACACCTTGATATATGCGGCTGTCTCCAAGAGGTGCCTGTAAAAGATTGGTATCTGTATGTGTGTGTATATCAATGAATCCTGGAGATACTGCAAGACCTTTGGCATCTATGAACTTGTTGCAGCTTTTGCCAATTTTTCCAATTGCGGCAATTTTGCCGTCTCTTATTCCTATGCTTCCTTTAATTGGAGCTTTACCGTCTCCGCAATAGACTACTCCGTTTGCGATGATTGTATCAAATTGCTCTTTGGTAGTGCAACCTGCTATAAAACTGCTTAGTCCACCTCCGCCTATGATGGCTGCGCCGGAAACCACGCCCGCTGTAAGAGAGGTCTTTAGGAATCCTCTTCTCGACATCTTTTCATTGTCGTTTACAATGCCGTTTAATGATTTATCTTTATTCATAGTGTATGTGTTTAAGTATTATTGTATTACTTCTTGTAAATGTATGTTAATCTGTGAATACTGTATTATGTATGTTATATGTAATCGATTATTTTTATATGCGATTAATTATTGTTTTCCTTTAACATTTTTTTCATCCCTTCTGTTGCATACTCTTTCATTTTATCCTGCTCTCCATATACAAGAAGGGCCTCCATGTTAGGTGTTTGAGCTAAAAACTCTTTAGCCCTCTCTAATCCTATTACCATAAAGTATGTTGCATAGGCATCTGCAATGGTGGCGTTTTCTGCAATTACTGTGGCACTCAAAAGGCTGTGTTGTACTGGATAACCGCTTACAGGGTCTATAGTGTGCGAATATTTTACTCCGTCCTTAACGTAAAATTTACGGTAATTGCCGGATGTTACCAATCCTTTTCCAGAAAGCTGTATTATGGCCTGAAGGTTTTCTCCCGAAATAAAATTACCGTCTGACGGTTTGTCTACACCAACGCTCCACGGCTTGCCTGCTGAGTTTACCCCTGTGCAGTAGATCTCTCCGCCAATCTCTACAAGGTAGTTTTCAATGCCCATAGAGTCTAATTTTGTGCAGAAATAATCTACTGTATATCCTTGTGCTATTGCGTTAAAATTGAGAGAAGTGCGAATGTCGCTCTTTGTGAGCAGTCCATCCTGGAAAGATACTTTATCTATGCCTATAAACTGTTTTATGCTGTCTATGCTCTTTTGTGTAATCTCTTTGCCCTCTTTAAATCCGAATCCCCACAAATCAAACAGCGGTGCGGCCGAAACGTCAACAGCTCCATTTGTCTCTTTATGGAATCTTATAGCATAATTGAATACGTCTGTAAAAATCTTGTCGGGATTAATCTGCTCTCCGTTATTGAATTTTGAGAGCAGCGATTGCCGGTTATAGCCTGAGACCGATTGGTCTATTTGAGCGAAGTATAATTTTATGCTGTCTTTTATAGATTGCTGCAGGCTGTCGGGATAAGGATATGAGGCAGGAATTTCATACACTATGTGATATGTGCTTCCTTGTGCGAACCCGTTTTCGGTTACATAATTACGGCTCTGTTTGTTGCAGCTTACAAGTGCAAAAACAAGCGATATACCCAGTATTATAAACGATTTTTGCATGGCATGATTTTAGTACAAATGTAGAAAAAATATTAAAATATTGTTTTACGCATAAAAAATATGCACTTTTGCACTTATTTTTAACGGAAGAATCTAAATGAAATCGGAGACAGAATCACGTATCTTTCCAGTTGTGGAGTTATTCAGAAAAATCGGATTGTTTGCAATTATATGTATAGCGGGGGCGGTTGCTTTTTCGTCTTGTAATGATGATGACGATGAAGAGGAGACAAAGCCCACTTTAGGTGGAGACTTGTATTATAATCTTCCGGCCTACGCGCTTGCAGGCTCTGTTATAGAGTTGGACGGAGGCGGAATTACCTATCCCGAGCAGGATTTGATTACATACAGATGGACCTCTCTTGATATGCTCGCAGATACTGTGTACGGTACGCATTGCAAAGTAACCGTGCCGGATTCGATAGGCATTTTTTCTGTAATCCTTACCGCCACTTCAGACGGATATTACGACAGAACAGCCACAAAATACCTTACCTCAATAAAATTGGGTCCCGACGGTTCTGTTACAGATGGCCCTGTATATACACAAACTTTTACAGATTCGCGTGATAATCAGGAGTATGGTATAACTGAAATAGGCAATCTTGTGTGGTTCGCAGAAAACCTTAATTGGGCAGGGGCAGGAAACGGATATGCAAAAACCGATGTAATGGGAGAAATAACAGGGCGTCTCTACACATGGAACGATGCAACCGGCGGAGTTTCGGCATCGGGTTTGGGGCGTGGCCCGCAAGGTGTTTGTCCAGAAGGTTGGAGCATTCCTACCAAAGAGGATTGGGAAGATTTGGGTAAAGCATTGAATGCCGGACAGGATGTTGCCTTTAACAGTAATTGGATAGGATTAGGTGATGATGTAATGATAAATGCAAAGTTCAACGGAGAAAAATTCTGGCCTTATACACCGGATTGCAACCCTGAGAACAGGTTTGGTTGGGCAGCTCTGTCGGGTGGAAGTTGTACAAACAATTATAACAACTATTCGGGACTTCGTTCATACGGCTTCTGGTGGAGTGCAACGGAAATGGCATCAGATAAAGCATGTTACAGATATATCTACTATAACCGTCCGGATTTTAACATGAACTATACAGATAAAGATAGTTTTGGTGCATCTGTGCGTTGTGTAAGGCTTAAAGAGAATAGAAACGTGCAATAGGCGCGTGACGTGAGTTTTATTTGCAAATAAATGAATTCTTAAATATAACGAGTATGAAAAAGGGTATTGTAATTTTGATTATTGTTGCCGTTGTTGTTATAGGCATTTATGCTTGGGTTAAAGGTGCTTACAACGGTATGGTAAGCTCAGATGAAAAAGTTCAGGCAGCATGGAGTCAGGTGGAGAATGTGTATCAGAGAAGGGCTGATTTGATACCCAATCTGGTGGCAACCGTAAAGGGATATGCCGAGCACGAGTCTGAAACATTGCAAGGTGTTGTTCAGGCAAGGGCAAAGGCAACTCAAACTACAGTTGATGTAGAGAATCTTACATCTGAATCTCTTGCAAAATATCAGAAAGCTCAGGGCGAACTCAGTTCTGCTTTGGGTAAATTACTTATGATTCAGGAAAATTATCCAAATCTTAAAGCCAATCAGAATTTTCTTGATTTGCAGTCGCAACTTGAGGGCACAGAGAACAGAATAGCTGTAGAGCGTCAGAAATTTAACGAAGTGGCACGCTCATACAACACTCTTATACGCCAGTTCCCTAAGAATATATTTGCCGGAATGTTCGGTTTTGAGAAAAAACCTTATTTTGAGGCAGATGAAACTGCAAAAACAGCTCCGCAAGTGAAGTTTTAGTTCTCTTTTAATAGGCAGATTGTGAAAGAGTTCATTACAAAAGAACAGCAGAGTCTGATAATTAAATCTATAGAGAGGGCCGAGCTTAATACATCCGGCGAAATAAGGGTTCACATAGAATCAAAATGCAAGTCTGATGTGATGGGCAGGGCTATCTCTATCTTTAATTATCTTAAGATGTATAAAACGGAGCGTCGTAACGGCGTGCTTGTTTACGTTGCCTTTGAGAGCCATAAGTTGGCTATAATAGGGGATGTGGGGATAAATGAGAGAGTACCGTCTGATTTTTGGGACGGAATAAAAAACAATATGGTGGCCGATTTTGCTCAAGGCCGTTTTGTTGAGGGAATATGCAGGGCGGTTGAGGCGGTTGGGGAATCGTTAAAAGAGTATTTCCCTTATAAGAGTGACGATGTTAACGAGCAACCGAACGAAGTTTCTTTTGGAGAATAGGCAAATAGTATGAAAATGGATTTACTAAAAAAGAGGGCGGTGTTGTTGTTGCTGGCCGCTGTTTTCTGTTTTACATATACAGTATCATTGGCATCTGACGGATTCTCTAAAGGAGAAAGTGTTAGATATGAGGCGGGTGATTTGCAACTTTCGCAGGTTTTACAGCGTCCAAAGCTGCAACGTCTTGTAAATGACTTTGCAAATATTTTTACCTCTTCACAGGTTTCGGCAATGGAGCATGTACTAACGGCTTTTGCAGATTCAACGTCAAATCAGATAACCGTTGTAACACTTGCTGAGCTGTTTGGAATGGATAAGGCTCAGTTGGCCTATACTATTGGCGAAAAATGGGGGGTAGGTCAGGAAAAGTTTGATAACGGTGTGGTTGTGTTGGTAAAGCCCAAGACTTTATCCTCTAAAGGCGAAGTGTTTATAGCTACCGGATATGGTTTGGAAGGTGTTCTTACCGATGCTGTATGTCGCAGAGTTATAGAACAGTATATGATTCCTTCGTTTAAGGAGGATAATTATTATGAGGGGGTGAAAAATGCACTCAACGTAATGTTGCCGTTAGTTGCAGGCGAAATATCTACCGATGAGTTTGCCAATAATTCAGATGAGACAGGCAGCGTGGTGGCTGCATTTTTGTTTATAATATTTTTAGGCATATTGTTTATAGTGTTGCTGCTTTCCGGCAATAAAAACGGACCAAAGAATATGGGCGGTGGAGGCAATAACGATAGAGACGTTTCTGCCTTGGATCTTCTTATTTTGGGCAGTGTACTCTCCGGCAACAACCGCAGAAGCTCCGGTAATTACGGTGGAGGCTTTGGCAGCTCGGGCGGATTCGGAAGTGGAGGTTTTGGCGGATTCGGCGGTTTTGGCGGCGGATCGTTTGGCGGAGGCGGTGCAGGCGGTTCTTGGTAAGGAGAGCCTGTAAAGAGTGGTTATATCCTATTCTTCCTCTTCAAAAGCCTTTACTATTTTTGATACAAGCGGATGGCGTACTATATCTTCTTTCGTAAAGTTTATGAACGCTATCCCCTTTATTCCTTTTAGTATATTCATCCCTTTTACCAATCCGGAATCCTGTCTGTTTGGTAAATCTACCTGAGAGGCATCTCCTGTTACTATAAACTTGGCATTGTTGCCCATACGTGTAAGGAACATTTTAAGCTGGCCGAGACTTGTATTCTGGGCTTCGTCAAGTATTACAAACGCACTCTCCAATGTGCGTCCGCGCATGTAGGCCAATGGAGCAATCTGTATAGTTCCTTCGTCCATAAGCAATTTGAGCTTTTGCGGAGGAATCATATCCATAAGCGCATCATAAAGCGGTTGCAGATACGGGTCGAGTTTATCTTTAAGATCTCCCGGTAAAAATCCGAGACGCTCTCCTGCTTCTACTGCAGGACGTGTAAGTATGAGCCTTTTTACCTCTCTGTTCTTTAACGCTCTAACGGCAAGAGCTATTGCGGTATATGTTTTTCCTGTACCTGCCGGGCCTAAGGCAAATATAAGATCGTGTTTGTAATACTCGGCAACCAACTTTTTCTGGTTTTTTGTTCGCGCCCTTATTATTTTGCCTTCGTTTCCATAAACGATTATATCGCTGTTGTTCTCGTTTTTGTTTGAATACCCCACAAGCCCGTTTGGAGTCATTTCGAGGTTGCTGCCTAAAGAATCCAATGCCGGCTTTTCTGCACTCTCCTGTATCTCAAATATACTGTCTACATCGTCTATATTAAGATTTCTCTTTTTGAATCGTTTCTCAATAAGGCTGTCGAGCGCTTTGCCAAACTCCTGAATATCCTTTACGCTCCCTTTTAATGCAATTGCATTTCCTCTTGGAACTATTTTTAGTTTTGGAAAATAATTTGCCAAACGGTTTATAATCTTATCGTTTACTCCAAAAATTTCAACAGGGTCAATCTCCTGCAATTCAATCCTTTTTTCTGCCATTTTACTGTTTTTATACTCTACGCCCGATTATTTTAAAATAGTCTTTACCGTATTTTTACGCATTATAAAATTGTATGTGTTTTTCATTCTCGAGTATTGCTCCTTATTTCTTACAGAATCCTCTTTTTTTAGCAGTTCTTTAACCGGTATAACCGTGTAATCAGGAGCAAACTCACCTTTTTTAAAGCACCAAAGATATTCAAAATACGGTTTGGAGAGAGCAATTTCTCCGTTAAGATTATTTTTTACAATCTTAATCTCTACGGCCATTCCCAACTGAGTATAATCCGGCGAACTCTGATTAGAAATATAATTGCCTAAAGAATAGAAGACTATCTTCTCAACCTCTCCGTATTTTCGCGGATGGTCTGTCTTGCTTAAATAAATCTCTGCACTTTGCGGTACATGCGGGTGTGTACCTATAATTATTCTCACTCCATTTCTAAAGAGCATATCTGCCCACTTCTTCTGTTGTCCCGACGGGAGCAGCATGTACTCCTCTCCCCAATGCGGAAGTGCTACAATTATTTGTGCTCCACGCTGT
This sequence comes from uncultured Muribaculaceae bacterium, assembly GCA_964621625.1. GTDB lineage: Bacteria > Bacteroidota > Bacteroidia > Bacteroidales > UBA932 > Egerieousia. The sequence continues at coordinate 22,473 of CAZULV010000018.1, forward strand.
TTGGCCCGTTTTATGCTCTCTTTTACCTTGGTGCTGTCCATGGTGTTTACTATAAAAGGAGATGGTACAGGCATGCCGTTTGTTCCGTAGGTAAAATTTATAAATGCTATCCTAATCCCTTTTATATCAACTATTTTAGGGTTATCTGCCAATTCGGTTGAATCGTTGCGGTATGCTCCTGTATAATGAACACCCAAAGAGTCGTAAATGTTGAGCGTCTGTTCAATTCCCCTTCTGCCTTTGTCGGCTATATGATTGTTTGCTATCTGGAACAGTCCTATTCCGCTTTTTATGGCCTCCTCTACAATTGACTGTGGCGCAGAAAAATGCGGGTATCCGCTATACGGTGTAACGCCAACGGGAAACTCCATATTTGCAACGGCAAGGTCTGCTTTTGCAAAACGCTCTTTCATATATTTGAAGGCGTGCGAATAATCGTAAGAAGAGGGCTTTAGGGGATTCTGTCCCGGAATATGTGCGCTTCTTATCTGGTATCCATGCTGCATTACATCGCCTATAAAAAATATGTTTACAGTGTCGTACAGCTTTATAAGGCTTTCAAATGGAACCTGACGGAGTTGTGCATGCCCTTTTACAGTACCGGCTAAAGCAACGCACACACATACAGCCAAAGGCAGTATCTTGCAAATAGAAGAGAGAAGTAGAGCAAAAAACGGCTTTACAGATATGTTGCGTATATCTCTATTCATCGTAAGATGCTATTGTTGCTTTGCAGCCTCATATATAACTTTTAACCGGGCAATATCGAGTCTTACAAGAAGCCACTGCTCTATTTTTGCCGATTCTTCTTTGGTTAAAGGCTGTCGGGACTCTATAATGGCTATTGTTTGCTCCGAGAGTGTGGTGCCGGAGGCCTTTTTGCCCTTTGCTAATGTAAGAGATACAATTTGCGGATATTGGGTTTCCAACTCTTTTGCAATACGGGCTACCGGCAAATCTTGTGTACGATAAGATTTTAGCTCTTTTTCCATATCGCTTATAAGCTCTTCGCGCTTGCGTACCTCCTGCTCGCTCTTCTCAAAAATGCTCTTTACAAAATCATTCTCGTTAATGCTTTCCGGGGTAAAAGTGCTGTTCTGGTTTATCTTAAACTGTTCTCTCTTTATGCCATACTCCAGCAGATGTTCGTGCAATTTGTTTATATCGCCTTGAGACAGAGATTCACCTGCAATAGAAACCGAAAGAACAGATTTTCCGGCTCTGTGCGTTATGTCGTAATCATAGATATAACTGTTGCCAATATTTTTGTTGTGGGAAATGAATCTGTTTGCCGCCTGATTGAATTTGTTCTCCTTTATTACTGTAACAGCAGAATAGATGCTTGGAATTATTAGAATTACGGTAAATATTGTTATTATGCGGTTTACTTTCTTCTGTTTGGCTTCGTCGGAAAATTTAACTAACGGAAATTTAAGATGACGCACCATAAGGAACGAAGCCAAAGCAATGAATACCGAGTTTATAAAATAGAGATAAGAGGCCCCTATAAAGTAGAAGAAGTGCCCGTTTGCCAATCCATAGCCGGTTGTGCAAAGTGGTGGCATGAGTGCTGTTGCAATTGCCGCTCCTGCAATAACGGTTCCTTTGTCTTTTCTGCATACCTCTACTATAACGGCCAATCCTCCAAAAAATGCAATGAAAACATCGTAAAAAGTGGGATTTGTACGAGCCAAAAGCTCTGTAGGTTCTTCTAAGCTCAGCGGTGTTATAAAGAAATAAGCTGTGGATGTTATAATGCTTATGACGGTCATTATTAGCAGATTCTTAAAGGACTTGCGCAACAGTTCCGTATCGTTTATTCCAAGTGCAAGGCCGATTCCCATTATGGGCCCCATGAGAGGGGATATAAGCATTGCGCCAATAACAACCGGAATAGAGTTTACATTAAGTCCTACACTGGCAATTACCGTTGCAAATATGAGAATCCATACATTGCTCCCTCTGAACTCTATATTAGAGATTATATGACTTTTGGCAGACTGTATATCTATGTTGTCTGTAAAGTTTATGATAGCTTTTAATTGACGTAAAAATATACCCATAATATCCCTCCGCTTTTATGATTTTCAAAGTTACATTTTTTTTTGCGATTGGAACAGATGTTTCTATATTTGTGTTTCATGAATTTAAAAACAGCTTTTATTATGGTGTCAGGAAAGAATGTGAAAGTATTGTTGTGTGCAGTGGTGTTGCTCTGTACTCTGTCGGGTTGCGATTGGGTAAAAAAGCAGCTTGGTATGGCAACATCGGAGGATATAGAGAAATTGAGAATTGAGATGGAACAAAAGGCTTTGAGAGAGAGGCGTATAAGGGATTCGATAGAGGCCATAAGGCTCGATTCTATACGGCTTGCAAATGAGCAATCACAAATGCCGTATGCCAAATTGGATAAGAGATATTATGTGATAGTTGGCAGCTTTAAGGTGGATTCAAATGCGGGGGTAATGCAGGAGCAGTTGCATGAAATGGGGTACTCGCCGGTAAGGATTCCTTTAAAGAACGGCTTTGATATGGTGGCTGTTGCCGGCAGCGATGATATTAATGAAGCGCGTAAGGAGATAACCAAGATAGAAGATAGCGATGTGTGTCCTTACGATGTATGGATATATGATGTGCAACAGGGCTTGCATGAATAACAGGCAAGTTGTTGCAGCAATTGAAAACCTAAAGAGAGGTCCAGAATAAAAAACAGATAAAATAAACAAAAGACTATGAAAACAACCGCGTTCACTCAAAAGCATATTGATTTGGGTGCCAAGATGGTAGAATTTGCAGGCTATAACATGCCTGTTGAATATGTAGGCATTAAAGATGAGCACATGGCCGTAAGGAATAATGTTGGAGTATTTGACGTTTCCCACATGGGCGAATTTTGGGTAAAAGGTCCTAATGCTCTAAAATTCGTGCAGTATGTTACATCTAACGATGCTTCTGTGCTGGTTCCGGGTAAAGTTCAATATTCATGCTTTCCTAACGGAAAAGGTGGAATTGTAGATGATTTACTGGTTTATTGTATTGATGACCAGACATATTTCCTTGTTGTAAATGCCGCAAATATAGAGAAAGACTGGAATCACCTTGTTGCTATTGCTCCTAAGTTTAATATAACTCCGGGCAAAGAACTTTATAATGCTTCAGACGAGATATGCCAGCTTGCTATTCAAGGTCCTAATGCCTTAAAGATTATGCAGAGAATTTGCGACAAGCCTGTAGAGGATATGGAGTATTATACTTTCAAGAAACTTACATGTGCCGGAATAGAGAATGCAATATTTTCAACCACAGGTTATACAGGTGCAGGCGGATGTGAGGTTTATGTTGCAAATGAAGATGCCGAAAAACTTTGGAAAGGGGTGTTTGAGGCAGGCGCACCGGAAGGAATCCGTCCTATAGGATTGGGCGCAAGGGATACTTTGCGTCTTGAGATGGGTTTCTGTTTGTACGGTAACGATATAGATGATACAACCTCTCCGCTTGAGGCAGGTTTGGGTTGGATTACCAAATTCAACGATGTAAAAGGGGATTTCCTCGATAAAGATTACATGCTTAAACAGAAAGCTAACGGACTTACCCGCAGATTGTGCGGATTTGAGATGGTGGATAAGGGAATTGCACGTCATGGTTACGAAGTTTGCGATGCAGAAGGTAATGTTATAGGATTTGTAACATCGGGAACAATGTCGCCATGTACAGGCAAGGCAATAGGTATGGCATACGTGGCTGCCCCTCTTTACAAGGCAGATAGCGAGATTTATATTAAAGTGAGAAACAAGCTGCTTAAAGCGGTTGTTGTAAAGACTCCTTTCTATAAGAAATAGCAGTAGAAAAATTGGGCGCAACTGCCCTAAAACAGAGGACTGACCTGAAAGGATTTATGCATTACGCTTGATTGGCCTTTCGGGTCGGTCTGTTTGTACAGATTAAGTTGTGAATAATTGTTAAAATATATTAAAATGGGAAAATTCAGATTTGAGCACAATAATATTAATGTGAGGGATTTAGAGAAAAGCCTTAAATTTTACGAAGAGGCTTTGGAGTTGAAAGAGACCAGACGCATTGTACCGCAAGACGGCTCTTTTATAATAGTATATTTGTCTGACGGACAAACAGAACATCTTCTTGAACTTACATGGCTGAGAGATTGGGATAGGGCCTATAATCTTGGCGATAATGAATTTCATCTTGCCTTTAGGGTTGAGGATTTTGACGCGGCCCACAAATTGCATGAGCAGATGGGGTGCATTTGCTACGAAAATCCGGGAATGGGCATATATTTTATTAATGACCCCGACGGATATTGGTTAGAGATAATGCCGGTAAGATAGATTGTAATTTAGTGAGAGCTCTTTCAGTATGATGTGTTTGAATTTTATACGCAGATTTTCTGCAAGCATGTTGGTGGCAGTACTTTTATTATCCGCGAGTGTGGCCAATGCCCAGTTTATGCAGGGGCATGCCGAAGGGTTGGAAAAGCAGTTGCAAAGACATGTGAATTTTATAACAGCCGACTCTTTAAGGGGACGTGAGGCAGGAAGCCGTGGTGAGCTTGCCGTTGCCAATTATATTTATGACGAACTCGAAAAGGCCGGAGTAATCATGCTGTCGGGCCGCAATGGAGAGGATTTTTATATTGCCGGTTCTATTGCGCAGGGCGAAGGTGTTGCAAACAGTAAGGATACAATACATTCCCGTAATATGATTGGCGTTGTGCCGGGATATGATCCTGTATTGCGTAATGAGTATATTGTGATAGGGGCGCATATAGATCACCTTGGCGTAATGAAAGTTACTGTAAACGGGGTGGAAACCGAGCAGATTTATCCCGGAGCAGATGATAACGCTTCGGGTGTGGCAACCCTTATAGAGCTTGCCAAGCAGATTTCTGCAAATAAATTCATGTTCAAGCGTTCTGTGGTTTTTGCATTTTGGGGAGCAGAAGAGGTTGGAATGGCCGGCAGTTGGTATTTTCTTAACCGCTCATTTCACGATGCCGGAAATATTGTAATGATGATAAACCTCGATATGGTTGGCCGTAGCAGTAACGATAATAAACCTCAGATATTTACAGGTGTGAGGAATATTGAGCTTAATTCTGTGGTAGATGAACTTTCGCAGCGTCCGCTCAGTCTTGCTCCCGAGCTTGCCTCTACAGATTATTTCCCGTCTGACCACAGGGTTTTTGCAGAGAAAGGTATTCCTGTTGCGCTGCTTACCACAGGAGTTCACAGAGATTATCACACACCTCGTGATTTGTCGCACAATCTCGATTATACGCAAATGGAAAAGATTGCAGAGTTTGCCTATTCTCTTGCACTTAATGTGGCAAACCGCAATGACAGGCTTGTTGTAGAGAGTGTGGCGGTTAATCCGTCGGAACAAAAAAATGAAAATTATTATACACAGCACGATGTGGATAAAAGAGCTACTTTTTTGCATGGAGATGAAACCTGTTTTCTTGAAAAATGGGTATATCCGTATATAAAATATCCCGAAAGTGCAGTGATTGTAGGAGAGTCGGGGCGTGTTGTTGTTGAATTTATAATAGAAAAGGATGGCCGTGTAACAAACGTGCTTGTTGTTAATGGAGTGAGCGATGATATAGATGCCGAGGCTGTGAAAGTAATATTGGCCTCTCCAAAGTGGAAGCCTGCTAAATTGAATGGCGAAAACGTGCGAGTGAAGACAGCTGTTGCAATTGATTTTAAATTATCCAAGAATGCGGAGTTCAAACTAAAAAAATAGAGAGATTTTTTTATAACTTTGCCGGCCATAATTTATAGCTGAAAATGGAATACAATTTTACAGAAATTGAGAAAAAGTGGCAGGCGTTTTGGGCTGCTAACAAAACTTTTGAGGTTAAGGCAGATTCTTCAAAACCAAAGTATTATGTATTGGATATGTTTCCTTATCCTTCTGGAGCGGGCCTTCATGTGGGGCATCCGTTAGGATATATAGCCAGCGATATATACAGCCGTTATAAAAGACTTAAGGGATTTAATGTGTTGCATCCTATGGGATATGATGCGTTCGGACTCCCTGCGGAGCAGTATGCTATTCAGACAGGACAGCATCCTGCAACAACTACAGAAAAGAATATCTGCAGATATAGAGAGCAATTAGACAGAATAGGATTCTCGTATGATTGGAGCAGAGAGGTGCGTACATGTGACCCTGCATATTACAAATGGACACAATGGGCATTCCTGCAGATGTTCGGGCACTATTACAATAACGATACCGATAAGGCCGAGCCTATAGAGCAGCTTGTGGCCCGTTTTGAAACCGAGGGTAACTCTTCTGTAAATGCTGCGTGTGGCGATGTGCCGGTATTCTCGGCTCAGGAGTGGAAATCTTTTGACGAAAAGCGTAAAAGCGATATACTTATGCAGTATAGGATTGCATATCAGGGAGAGACTTCTGTAAACTGGTGTGCAAAATTGGGAACCGTGCTTGCCAACGATGAGGTAAAAGAGGGTCTTTCTGTGAGAGGCGGATATCCTGTTGAGCAGAAAAAGATGAAACAGTGGCAGCTGAGAGTTTCTGCTTATGCAGAGAGACTGCTTACAGATATGGAGTCGCTGCAATGGACAGATTCCCTTAAAGATATGCAAAGAAACTGGATTGGCAAGTCTCAGGGTGCAGAAATGATATTTAAGGTAGGCGATTACAGCATGACCATATTTACAACCCGTGCCGATACTGTTTTTGGAGTTACATTCATGGTACTTGCTCCTGAGAGCGAGTGGGTAGAGAAACTTACAACACCTGAGCAGAAAGAGGCTGTTGAGGCATATTTGAAAGAGGCCAAAAAGAAGACAGAGAGAGAGAGAATGGCCGAAACACGTAAGGTAACAGGAGTATTTACAGGTTCTTATGCCGAGAATCCTCTTACAGGAAGCAAAGTTCCGGTTTGGATAAGCGAATACGTACTTGCGGGTTACGGAACGGGTGCTATTATGGCAGTTCCTGCACACGATAGCCGCGACTATGCTTTTGCAAAACAGTTTGATCTCCCTATAATTCCGCTCATTGAGGGGTGCGATGTAAGCACAGAGAGTTTCGATGCCAAAGAGGGTATTATGTGCAATTCGGGCTTCCTTAACGGAATGAGCGTAAAAGAGGCTATACCTGCAGCTATTGATTATGTAGAGAAGGCCGGTATAGGACGCAGAAAGATAAACTATCGTTTAAGAGATGCTATTTTCTCACGTCAAAGATATTGGGGAGAGCCTTTCCCAATCTATTATAAAGATGGAATCCCTACCCCTGTTCCTATGGAGGATTTGCCTTTGCAACTTCCTGAAATAGATAAATTCCTTCCAACAGAGAGCGGTGAACCGCCATTAGCAAGGGCCGAAAACTGGACATACAATGGTTATCCGCTTGAAACCAGTACAATGCCGGGCTTTGCGGGCAGTAGCGCATACTATCTGAGATATATGGATAATATGAACGACACGGCTCTTGTAAGCAAGGAGGCAGATGAGTATTGGAGAAATGTAGACTTGTATATAGGAGGTACCGAGCATGCAACAGGTCATCTTATCTATTCTCGTTTTTGGAACAAATTCCTTTATGATTTGGGTTATGTTGTGGAGAAAGAACCATTTAAAAAACTCATTAATCAGGGAATGATTCAGGGACGTTCAAACTTTGTTTACAGATTAAAGAATACAAATACATTTGTTTCATTTGGACTTAAAGATAAGTACGATACCACTGAGATTCATGTAGATGTAAATATTGTAAATAATGACCGTCTTGATATAGAGGCATTTAAAAAGTGGATGCCTGATTTTGCAACTGCCGAGTTCATACTCGAAAACGGCGAATATATTTGCGGATATGCCGTTGAAAAGATGAGCAAGAGTATGTTTAACGTTGTTAATCCAGATAATATCTGTAATACATACGGTGCAGATACACTAAGGCTTTATGAAATGTTCCTCGGTCCGTTGGAGCAGTCTAAACCGTGGGATACCAAAGGTATAGATGGTGTGAACCGCTTCCTTAGAAGATTGTGGAAGATGTTCTTTGACAGAGAGGGCAATCTTGCAGTTATAGATGCAGAGCCGTCGGCAGCAGAACTTAAAGCACTTCATAAACTCATAAAGAAAGTTGGTGACGATATAGAGGCTTTCTCGTTCAATACTTCGGTGAGTGCATTTATGATTGCAATGAACGAGTTGCAGGAGCTTAAGTCGCGCAACAAAAAAATTCTTGAGGATGTGCTTGTGTTGCTTTCTCCGTTTGCCCCTCATATTACAGAGGAGTTGTGGAGCATATTAGGACATAAGGAGAGCATATCGTTTGCTTCATTCCCTAAGTATGTAGAGGCCTACACTGTAGAGAATACATTTGAGTATCCTGTATCTTTTAACGGAAAAATGAGGTTTAAGATGGAACTCTCAAAGAGTCTTACACCTAAAGAGGTAGAAGAGGCTGTGAGGGCAAATGAAAATACCGAAAAATATTTGGGCGGAAACGCCATTAAAAAGATTATAGTTGTCCCGTCAAAAATTATTAATATAGTTTGTTAGGACTTATGCTCAACAAAAAAATTCTTAAAGAGGTTAAAGACTATATTATCATAACGATAGGAGTCTTTCTGTATTGTTTCAGCTGGATAGCGTTCATAATCCCAAAAGGAATTTCGGGCGGTGGACTTACCGGTATATCAACGCTTATTTATTATGCAACCGGTATTCCTATATCCTATAGTTATTTGGGAATAAATGCCGTTCTTATAATTGTAGGTTCGATTATTTTGGGTAAAGGCTTTGGCTTTAAGACCATATACAGTATTCTCTGTGCCTCTTTTATGTTTGAAGTGCTGCCTAATATTACATGGATGGCAGAACTGTCGGATATTCCCGACAAATTCCTTAATGCAATAATAGGCGGTACTATAAGTGCATTTGGTATAGCGGCAATATTTATGAAAGGTGGAAGTACCGGAGGAACAGATATTATTGCTATAGTCCTTTCTAAGTACAGAGAGACCTCTCCGGGAAAAGTGTTCATGTATTGCGACCTCATAATAATAGGTTCGGTGGTATTTTTGCCTGACAAAGGGTTGCAGGATGTTGTATATGGATACCTGCAGATGGTGTCGTTTTCATATATGATAGATGTGCTGCTTACCGGAGAAAAACAGTCTGTGCAGATAATTATATTCTCCTCAAAATATGAAGAAGTTGGAGATATGCTTATTTACAAGATGGGACGCGGGGTTACGGCTCTCAATTCTGTAGGCTGGTACACCAAACAAGACAGTAAGATTCTTATTGTAATAGCCCGCAAATACCAGTTGTCTCAGATTACTGCGGCTATTAAGGCTGTAGATAATAAGGCCTTTATATCTGTATGCTCTGCAGTGGGAGTTTATGGAGAGGGCTTTGAGCAGGTAAAGGCAAAGCCGCGCAAAGAAAACAGAGGAGGAATAAAGAATTTTTTTAAGGGAGAAGATAAAAAGGAAATACAATGAATATTAGTTTAAAGTCTGTATTTGGAGAAGTTAAGTCGTATATTATAATAACCATAGGCTTGCTTCTTTATGTGTTGGGTTGGGATATATTCCTTCTTCCCAATAATATGGTTGGTGGAGGCGTTACAGGTGTCTCTGCAGTTTTGCTGTATGCGTTTAATATACCTGTAAGTTACTCATTCTTTGTTATAAACCTTATATTGCTTTTAATTGCGTTAAAGGTTCTTGGCAAGGGGTTTGGTGTAAAAACAGTATATGCAATAGCTGTTACTTCTGCATTTTTTGATATAGTTCCGGGCTTTCTTCCGGAGCCTTTTATTCAAGAGATAGCAATAAGCAACGGTAAATTGCTTTGTGCCATTTTTGGCGGTGTTACTTCTGGTCTCGGTATCGGATTCTGTTTTTCTCAGGGTGGAAGTACAGGCGGTACAGATATTATAGCCCTTATGATAACAAAATACAAGAATATATCTGCCGGTAAGATAATCCTTATAATAGATATCTTTATTATTGCATCATCTTTCTTGTTGCCTTCTAAAGAAATTCTTGATAGTGCAGGAAATGTAATAGGAGTTGAGAGCATTGGAGAAAGGTTTGCAACAGTCCTTTACGGATACATTCTTATTGCAGCTTGCAGCTATACCATAGATCTCTTTGTTTCCGGTACCAAGCAATCTTTGCAGATATTTATTTTCTCAAAAAAATATGCCGAGATAGCAGATGCGATTATATCGGATATAAAGAGAGGTGTTACACTTATAGATGCGCAGGGATGGTACACCAAGAATGAAAGTAAAATAGTAATGGTGGTTGTGAGAAAGACAGATATAAATATGATTTATAAAATTGTAAAATCTGTAGATAGGGATGCTTTCATGTCTGTAGGTAGTGTTACAGGTGTTTACGGAAAAGGTTTTGACGAAATCAAGAAATAATATGGTTCATAAATTGGTTCAAAATTTTTAAAATTATATAAATTTTCACAGCATTGATTATATCTTCTTGATAGGTAGGTTGTTGCTTTATAATTTTGCGGTTGTTAACAAACCCGAATTTATGAGTATGAAAAACCTGCTTCAAGCCCCGCAAGGGTGCGCACTTGTTGTTTTTGCTGTTATTTATCTTTTTATAAACGGTTATCTGTTATACAGATTCTTTATACAAAAGGAGAGAAGACTTTATCTGAAAAAGATTATGATAGTCTTTGTCTCCTTTTTTATATTGGTTTTACAGGAGCTTGTTTTCTATAGCAGCTCATCTTTTGAAGGAGTGGCATACGGGTATAACCTGTCGTTGCTCAATCTTAAATTATTTATCTGCACGTCATTTTTTATAATTATTATTTTCCAGTCTATCGGGTTTCTCGAGGATGGAATAAAACTATGCCTGCAATATATTATAGCTCTGTGCAGCGTGATATTTATATTGGATACAATGTGTTATATTTCAGATAAGCGCAGTCTGTATTATGCAATTGTTTTGTTGCTGCTTCTTATTGCAATAGGCACTTCGCTTATATGTAAATTTATAAAAGTATGTATGCTTAGGTATGACGCTATTGTGCATACACTCAAAAAAGATAATCTATACTCGGCATTTATGATATTCATTGTTGTAATGCTTGCCTCTTATATGATTTTTATCTCGCTTTTGGTGCGGAACTGCATTGCTGTGGAGATAATTACATTGGCTGTGGTGTTGCTGCTTCATCTTGTTGTAGTTAACCGTGAGATTGGCGGCTATAAGGTAAAACGTACATACAATATTGTTAAAGAGGATGATTATACCGGTGGCGTGCTTATGGATGAGCGTATTACCGACGACTATAAAATCATACAGAGACTTATTCTCTATTTTGAGTCTGACAAGCCTTATCTCGACAGTGAACTTAAAATGGCCGATGTTTCAAAGCATATATACACAAATAAAACATATTTGTCGAGGGCATTGAATCGCAGGATGTCAAGAAACTTCAATCAATTTGTAAACTATTATAGGGTAAGGGAGGCTTGTGCCATGTATATAGACGACCCTCTTATAAAGATTACAGATTTGTGCGATAAAAGCGGATTCAAGAATGTGTCATCTTTTAGCAATGCCTTTAATCTGAATGTGAGATATACTCCGGCCGAATGGTGTAAGGAGGTAAGGAGAAAATTACAGAATAATGAAAACGTGTCTATTAAGGATTATTTTATATGATTGGCTAAAACATATTTACATGGCATATTCATTAAGAAAATTGCTTTCTTGGGCAAAAACGGGTGTGCATGCCTGTGCAAATGTGGCGGAGAGTGTATATACAACTGATTACTCAGGCATGCCTGAATGCGAAGTGATATGCGGAGAAAATGATATGTTTACACAGTTGCTCGAAAGGGCCGACAGAGCTATGAAAGAGAGGAGACTCTATCTTAATCCTAATCTTACTTTAGAGATACTTGCAAAGGAGATATGGAGCAATAGAACATATCTTTCCAATGCAATTTCAAAACGGAAGCAGATGAGTTTTAGAAGGTATGTGAATAATTACAGGCTGTCTTATGCTTTGGAAAATGATAATAAAGATTATTGTCCGGCATTGGATTTTGCCCTAAAGTGCGGATTTAAAAATGAAAGGACTTTTTACAAAGCCTTGCGTGATAGCGATGATGCTGCATTGAATTATTTAAAAAAACGGTATCTTTACCGAAAATTTATTTATATGGCAGACGAAAAGATAATATTTTCAATGAATGGAGTTGGCAAGATATTGCCTTCTAACAACAAAGTGATTCTAAAAGATATTTACCTCTCGTTCTTTTACGGGGCAAAGATTGGTATTATAGGTTTGAACGGTTCCGGAAAATCTACCTTAATGAAAATCATTGCCGGTATAGAGAAATCTTATCAAGGAGAGGTTGTTTTTGCACCGGGATATAGCGTTGGCTATTTGGAGCAGGAACCTCAGCTCGATGAGAATAAAACGGTAAGAGAGGTTGTAGAAGAGGGTGTTCAGAATGTGGTTAATCTCATGAAAGAGTATGAGTCTGTGAATATGAAGTTTATGGAGCCCATGAGCGATGAGCAAATGAATAAACTTATAGAGTATCAAGGAGAGCTTACAGAGGCCATAGAGCAGGTTAACGGTTGGGAACTTGATTCTAAACTGGAACGTGCAATGGATGCCCTCATGTGTCCGGAGCCGGATGCTTTGGTAAAGAATCTCAGCGGAGGAGAACGCCGCAGGGTTGCGTTGTGCCGCCTGTTGCTTCAGGAACCGGATGTACTCTTGCTCGATGAGCCTACTAACCACCTTGATACAGAGAGTATACAGTGGCTTGAGGCGCATTTGCAGCAATATAAAGGAACTGTAATAGCTGTTACACATGACCGTTATTTTCTTGATAATGTGGCAGGCTGGATTCTTGAACTCGACAGAGGAGAGGGTATTCCTTGGAAGGGTAACTATTCTTCATGGCTTGAACAGAAGGCTAAACGTCTTGAAATGGAGGAAAAACAGGAAAGCAAGCGTCGCAAAACTCTGGAGAGGGAACTTGAGTGGGTAAGAATGGCACCTAAGGCTCGTCATGCAAAATCAAAAGCCCGTTTGTCGGCTTATGAAAAGATGATGAATGAAGACAGAAAGCAGAAAGAAGATAAGTTGGAGATATTTATACCTAATGGACCTCGTTTGGGAACAAATGTGATTGAAGCAAAGGATGTTACAAAAGCGTTTGGCGATAAGGTATTATATGAGGACCTTAACTTTAAATTGCCGCCTGCCGGAATTGTTGGTGTTATAGGTCCTAACGGTGCCGGAAAAACCACATTATTCCGTCTTATTATGGGGTACGACCAACCTGATAAGGGAACATTTACAATAGGAGAGACCGTTAAGGTTGCATATATAGACCAGCAACATAAACAGATTGATCCTGAAAAAACAGTATATCAGACTATTGCCGATAACTCTGAGTTCGTAAAATTAGGCAATAAGGAGGTTAATGCACGGGCATACGTTTCGAGATTCAATTTCTCCGGTGCAGATCAAGAGAAAAAATGCGGTGTGTTGAGCGGTGGTGAAAGAAACCGTTTGCATTTGGCTCTTACATTAAAGGAGGAGGCAAACGTATTGTTGCTCGACGAGCCAACCAATGATGTGGATGTAAATACTATACGTGCATTGGAGGAGGGATTGGAGAATTTTGCCGGATGTGCCGTTGTGATTTCGCACGACCGTTGGTTCCTTGACAGAATCTGTACTCATATCCTGGCTTTTGAGGGGGATTCAAAGGTCTATTTTTATGAAGGAACTTATTCTGAGTACGAAGAGAATAAGAAGATGCGTTTGGGCAATGTAGAGCCTAAGCGTTTCAAATATAAAAAACTGATGGAATAGTTCAACTTATTCAGTCAAAAAGTGTGACAGAAATTTTAAAAGTTGTATCAAAATTTTTTTAAAAAAAATTATTACCCGATAAAATTGGATAAATAATTATAAAATTCAGTAAATCTTTGCCTTAGTGGTGAAGATTTTCTTTTTTTGCACATCATTTTGTGCAATTGTGTTTAGCTTTGCCGGAGTTAAATTATTAATTAACTTAAAAACAGAACGCAATGAAGAGAGAGAAAACACAAAAGAAAACCAACACAACAGCCGCAGGGCAACAGAGAAAAGTAATGAATCCATTTTTGGATTGGAGTTTCAAATATCTGTTTGGCACAGAGCACAGTAAAGAGAATCTGCTCGGATTCCTCAATCTGCTTCTAATGCCACAATACCCTATAACCGACATCCAATATATCAACAACGAGGTTTTGCCTGTTTCGCAAGAACTAAGAGGGTGTACATTTGATATAATATGTAAGGATTCAAACGAAGACAAATATTTGGTGGAGATGCAGAACAGCCCGGCAGTCAACATAAAGGAGCGTATCATCTACTACACCTGCCGTCTTATAGATCGTATGGGCAAACGAGGCTCAGAATGGGACTACAGCGATATAAAGAGGGTCTATTCCATCTGCCTGATGGACTTTACCTACGAGAGCAGTCCCAAGTTGAGAAGAGATATCCAGTTGTATGATTTAGACGAATGTAAACCCTTTTCCGACAAGCTGAATATCATTCTTTTACAGATACCGTGTTTAAAGGCAGAAAATCTACAGGAGTGTAACGGATATTATGAATATTTGTTATTTTTGCTTCAAGAAATGAAACGAGGCATGAAGACAGTAGACGAACTCAAGCAAGAAGTATCGGCAACCCGTTTGCCGCAGGCGACCAAAGACTTGTTTTATCGGGTCTTGGAAACAGCCGATGTAGGTTCCCTCTCGGAGAAAGAGCTTATGAGATATGAAACCGATCTCAAAAACTACATGGACACCATGAGTTGCATAAAGTACGCCAAACTCACCGGCAAACAGGAGGGTATTGAAGAGGGCAGAGCCGAAGGCCTTGTCGAAGGAGAAGCCAAACGTAACATAGAGATTGCCAAATCAATGAAATCAAACGGCATTGATACCGGCCTTATTGCTAAATGTACAGGCCTCTCGGAAGAGGAGATAGAAAAACTATAAAATTAATGAACGATAGGAAAAAATCGCAAATATTCTGCTGAAAATCTCCTAAAAATACTGCATCCTCTGTATTTTTCTTCCAACGGGAAAAATGATTATCTTTGTCGGGGTATGATAGAAAGAACAAGCGTTCTTCTATTATTTTCGCACACTAACTTAAACTTGAACATCTATGCTCATTCTGAGTATTGTAAACAGAATAAAAAATTATGCCGCCCAACTTGGTGAAGAGAGATTGTTGCTCATATTGGCTCTTATTGTGGGACTTGGCAGCGGCCTTGCAGCTGTTCTATTAAAGAATTTTATCCATTTTTTTCAATGGATTCTCACAGGATGGTTCAATACGCCGGCAGATAGTTTCCTCTATATGCTGTATCCCGGGTTGGGAATGCTCATGGCAATGTTATTTGTAAAATATATAGTAAAAGATAATATAGGGCATGGTGTAACAAAAGTGCTATTGGCCGTATCAAAGAATGAGTCAAAGATTAAGCCGCATAATATGTGGAGTTCTTCTGTGGCAAGTTCGGTTACAATAGGATTTGGCGGCTCGGTGGGAGCGGAGGCTCCAATTGTGTATACCGGTGCTGCAATAGGCTCCAATGTTGCCCGTTTTATGGGATTGTCTTATAAAAATATGACAATACTGCTCGGTTGCGGAGCTGCCGGTGCTGTGGCAGGCATATTTAAGGCACCATTGGCCGGTGTGCTGTTTACATTGGAGATATTGCTGTTTAATATGTCAATGACGTCGTTGCTTCCATTTATAGTATCCTCAATTACGGCAACAACAGTATCTTATCTTTTTCTTGGAGATATGGTTGCCTTCCCAAATACTATCACAAAATTTGCAATGGGCAATATCCCTTATTATATATTGTTTGGAATAATATGTGGATTAGGGTCTCTCTATTTTACAAGAAATACATTAAGGTTAGAAGACAAAATAAAAGCTATTGTAAACCCTTATAAGCGTTGGATTATTTCGGCAGCCTCTTTGGGCCTGCTTATCTTTCTATTTCCACCGCTTTACGGTGAGGGGTATGAGGTGCTTACCAATTTGTTAAACGATAATCCGGCCGAGGCAGTGGGAACCTCTTTCTTTGAAAAGATTGTTGTGAGGCCGTGGGTGGTGCCGCTTTTCTTTTTTGCAGTATTTATCTTTAAGGTCTTTTCAATGTCATTTACAAATGCCGGTGGAGGAGTGGGGGGAACATTCGGCCCAACTCTGTTTATGGGGGGAATATTGGGCTTTGTAGTATCGAGAACCTTAAATCTGTCGGGAATAATTGCATTGCCCGAAACCAACTTTGTACTTGTTGGAATGGCAGGGATGATGGCAGGAGTAATGCATGCACCGCTTACTGCAATATTTTTGATTGTTGAGATAACAGGAGGCTATTCTCTTCTTATGCCGTTAATTATAACCTCTGCAGTTTCTTTTGCAACAATACGTATATTTGAGCCTTATTCTATTTATACTAAGCGTATTGCAAAAGAGGGGGCTTTGCTTACTCATGACTCTGATCAGGCCGTACTTACGTTATTAAAAACAGATGAACTTATTGAAACGGATTTTTCTCCGGTTGGATTGAACGACTCTTTACGCGCGCTTGTTGGCGTTATAGCACATTCAAAACGTAATATATTTCCTGTTGTTGACGATGAGAACAGGCTGCAGGGAATACTCTTTCTCGATGATGTGCGCGAGATAATGTTTGATGCTTCTCAGTATGATACGGCAAGTGTATATACTTATATGAAAGAGGCTCCTGAATTTCTGTATCACAGCGAGAGTATGGAGAGTGTTATGAAGAAATTTGAGTATACGGGCGCATGGAATCTGCCTGTGGTAAATGAAAATGGCATTTATTTGGGATTTGTCTCAAAATCAAAGATTTTTTCTGCATATCGGGAGCAATTGCAGCAGGTTTCGCACGACTGACGGTTTGCAGGCTGTTTATAATTAAAAGAGTATGTTAAATAATTTATATATAAAGAGTATTGCCGCTCGTCTGGAGATAAAGGATTGGCAGGTAGAGCATTGTATTAGTCTTTTAGAAGAGGGGGCAACTGTACCGTTCATAAGCCGTTACAGAAAGGAGAGGACCGGAGCATTGGATGAGGTTCAGGTTGCAGAGGTGCGTTTTCACTATCTTAAATTTATTGAGCTCGACAAACGTAAACATGCGGTATTAAAGAGCATAGAGGAGCAGGAAAAACTTACCGCAGAGTTGCAGCGAGATATTGAGGCCGCAGTGGAGATGCAGACTGTAGAGGATTTATATCTTCCCTACAGACCTAAACGTCGTACGCGTGCGGCCATGGCAAAAGAGAGGGGGTTGGAGCCGTTGGCGCAAAAGATGATGACGTTGCAGATTGATAGGTTTGGTGACTTTGTAAGGACTTTTGTGAAAGGAGATGTAAAAGATGCAGAGGAGGCTTTACAGGGGGCTCGCGATATTATTGCCGAAAATATAGCGGAGAGACAGGAGATAAGGCAGGAGTTGCGTAGCTATTATTCTAAAAGCGGTAAAATATGTTCTAAAATAGTAAAGGGTAAGGATGAGGGCGATGCAGAGAAATTTAGTAACTATTTCGATTTTTCAGAAGATATTTCACGTATGCCGGCCCATCGTGTACTTGCAGTCCTTCGTGGTGCAGAAGAGGGATTTTTATCGGTGAAAGTTACTGTAGATGAACAGATTCCAATTAAAATAATAAACAGACTGTTTTACAAAGGAAGCCGTTGCAGCTCTTTTCAGTTGCACGAACAATTACAAGAGGCTGTAGGTGATTCATATAAACGTCTGTTGCATTCATCTATAGAGAATGAAGTTATAAATATGGCTAAAGAGCGTGCCGATATAGAATCTATAAAGGTTTTTGGGGAGAATCTAAGGCAGCTGCTTTTAGCCCCTCCGGTAGGGCAAAAGAGGACTTTGGCCATAGACCCCGGCTTTAGAACAGGCTGCAAAGTAGTATGTTTGGATGAACAGGGAGCATTGCTTCATAATGATACTATTTATCCTCATCCGCCTGCCAATGAGAAGATTATGGCTATGAAAAAGATTACCAATATGGTAGAATCGTATAAAATAGAGGTAATAGCCATTGGTAACGGAACAGCGAGCCGTGAAACAGAAGCATTTATAAAGAGATTGTCTTTTCCGCAAACTGTAAAGGTATATTCTGTAAGCGAAGACGGTGCTTCTATATATTCTGCATCGGCAGTAGCCCGTGAGGAGTTTCCTCAATATGATGTTACCGTGCGAGGTGCGGTTTCTATTGGACGACGACTTATGGATCCTCTTGCCGAGTTGGTTAAGATAGACCCTAAATCTTTGGGAATAGGACAGTATCAGCACGATGTAGACCAGTCTCTGCTTAAAGAGAAGCTCGATGATGTTGTTATAAGCTGTGTAAATAATGTTGGAGTTAATCTTAATACGGCAAGCACTCATCTGTTGTCTTATATTTCTGGTATAGGACCTGCCTTGGCTAAGAATATAGTTGAATATAGAGAGGCTAACGGAGCTTTTGCCTCGCGTGCCCAACTGCTTGGCGTAAAGAGGTTAGGGGCAAAGGTATATGAACAGGCTGCAGGATTCTTGCGTATTCCCGGGGGAGAAAATCCTTTGGATAATTCAGCCGTGCATCCGGAGCGGTATGAGTTGGTTGCAAAGATGGCGGCATCTGTAAAGACTCCGATTGCAGAACTTATAGGAAATAAGGAAAAAATAGACTTGATAGATGTAAAATCATTTGTTAATGAAGAAGTTGGTCTACCTACTCTAAACGATATAGTACAGGAATTAGCCAAGCCGGGCAGAGATCCGCGTTCAGGTATTAAGGTGCTTGAATTTTCTAACGAAATCTACACTATAGAGGATGTAAAGGTGGGAATGGAACTGCCGGGTATAATAACAAACATTACCAATTTTGGTGCATTTGCAGATATTGGAATAAAACAGAACGGACTTATTCATGTATCAAATATGTCTGACAGGTTTATTTCCAATCCTGCAGAAGTGGTAAAGCTGCATCAGCATGTAATGGTCCGTGTACTGGATGTAGATGTAAAACGCAACAGAATACAGCTAAAACTGCTCAGTTAGTCTCTTTCTGGGCAAGTATTACCCCCGCAATGACTATTGCTATTCCTGCAATTCTTATTAGAGACAAGCTCTCTTGCCCCAACATGAATGCTCCAACAGCAGAGACTGCAGGAATCAGGGCAGAGAATATGTTTGTACGGGTAATGCCCAATTTGCCTATAGCATATACCCATAGTGCAAACGATACACATGAGCAGAATACAGCAAGGGCTAATAGCGGAGAGAGTATTTTTGCAGAGAAAAATTCTGGTGTCAGTCCGTCGAGCCCGTATAAAAGAAAGAAAGGCAGAAAATACATTGCTCCTATTACAAATTGATATGTGGTGATAGTGAGTGTATTATATTTTTCCGACAGCTTCTTAACAATCATAGAATAGGTTATTGATGCTCCTACAGCCATAAAAAGCAGTGCTATGCCATAGAGATGTTCAACGGAGAGTGTACCACCCTGAAAGACAACCATTGCAATTCCAGGTAATGTAATTAGTATACCTAATGTTTTGTATACATTGAACGGCACTCCCCATATTATTCTTTCTACAATGAGGCAAAATATTGGTATTGTGGCAATTATAACCGATGCTATTATTGCAGAACCTGTTGCCTGCATTCCAAAAGTCTCTCCTATAAAATAGATAAAAGGTTCGCTAAAAGCCATGATTCCCATCCAGATCATATCCTTTAAATCTACTTTATTAAGCTTTCCTATACATTTGGTAAATACAAACAGAAGGATTCCGGCAATAGCTAACCTTACGAATAGAAATGTAAATATCGGTATCTTGTTAAGCAACAGTATATTTGCCCATACAAAAGAAAATCCCCAAAAGATTATTGACGTTGTAGCTGCAATATAAGCTGTTCCGTTTGCCCTGTTTGCCATATAGTTTAAGATAGTTTTATTCCTTTAAAGGGTTGAATTCTAGTCTCATACCGGCTCTCTCTCCTGTGAGTTTGCCGTTTTCAACAACAAGAACGCCGTTTACTAATGTATGTATAATTGACGAGGAGAATGTATAACCCTCAAAAGGACTCCATCCGCATTTGTAAGCAGGATGTGAAGGTGTAAAATTGTCCGGCCTGTTTAAGTCTGCTATTGTAATATCGGCAAAATAGCCCTCCTTTATATACCCGCGTCCTTTTATATTAAAACAGTCACTCGGACCATGGCTCATTCTTGCGACAACTTCTTCTATGGTAAATACTCCCTGCTTGTATAACTCTATCATAATCTGCAGACTGTGCTGCACTAACGGAAGACCGCTTGGAGCGCTCAAATATGGTCTCTCTTTCTCCTCTTTCAGATGAGGAGCATGGTCTGTTGCCACAACTTTTATTACTCCATCTTTTACAGCCTTTCTAATTGCTAACATATCAGTCTCTTCCTTTATTGCCGGGTTACACTTTACCTTAGAGCCTAATTTATGGTAGTCTTTGCTGTTAAACCACATGTAATGAACGCAAACTTCACCGCTTATGCGCGGATTACTCTTTTGTGCTTCGGAGAGCATCTTAATCTCATCTTCTGTACTTATATGAAGGATATGTAAACGAGAATTGCTCTCAATAGAGAGCGCTATGGCATTTTGTGTGCATTTGACGCAAGCCTCACGACTTCTTATAACAGGATGCATCTCAAAAGGAATATCATCTCCGTATTTTGCCTTACATGCCTCCATGTTATTCTTTATTGTCTGCTCATCTTCGCAGTGTGTGGCAATAAGAACAGGCGACTCTCTAAATATATTTTTTAATGTATCTGTATTATTTACAAGCATATTGCCTGTAGAAGAGCCCATAAAAACCTTTACTCCGCAAATATTTGCCGGATTAATACTACGTATTTCGTCTATGTTGTCATTAGTGGCTCCTAAATAGAAAGAGTAATTTGCAAACGAACATTCTGCAGCCTTATCATACTTTTTTTCAAGTTCTTGCAGAGTTGTAACCGGAGGATTGTTATTTGGCATATCCATAAAAGAGGTAACACCGCCAAGAACCGCAGCCTTACTCTCGCTCTCAATAGTTGCCTTATGTGTATTGCCCGGCTCTCTAAAATGAACCTGATCATCTATAACTCCGGGCATTACGTATAATCCCTTGGCATCAATAACCTTTATATTGCCGCTCTGTAGGATATTATCAACTTCTTGTCTGTACTGCTCTTCATCTTTATATCCCGACAATCTTATTATTCTGCTTATAATTTTATCTTTAATCAAAAGGCTTCCCATAAATGAGAGCCCGTTGTTTACTATAGTGCCGTCTTTAATAAGGATTGTCATGATTGCCTGTTAGAAAATTTTCTGAATCTCATTTTAAGAACACCCCAGAATGCCTCTCCAAAAATACCTGAACTCATTTTAGAAGTGCCCTCTGTACGGTTTATGAAGATGATAGGAACCTCTATAATTTTAAATCCTAACTTATAGGTAGTATATTTCATTTCAATCTGAAAACCGTATCCGTTCATTTTTACGTTGTCAAGGTCTATTGCCTTAAGAACCTGTTTTGTATAGCATTTAAAGCCGGCTGTGCAGTCGAAGATTCTCATTCCTAATACTGTACGCACATAAGTAGAGGCATAGTAAGACATTATCACTCTTCCTATAGGCCAATTTACAACGCTAATGCCGTTGCAGTATCTGGAGCCAATGGCAAGTCCGGCCCCTTCTTCTGCGCAAGCCTTGTATAATTTTTGAAGATCGTCCGGATTATGTGAAAAATCGGCATCCATTTCAAAAACATAATCGTAATCATGCTCTAAAGCCCACTTGAAACCTGCAATATAGGCCGTTCCCAATCCTAACTTACCCTTTCTTTCAATTATAAACAATTTTTGAGCATACTCCTTTTGCAGGGCTTTAACAATGGCAGCGGTACCGTCGGGTGAACCGTCATCAATAATAAGTATGTGATAATCATCGTTTAAAGAGAAAACCTTGCGGATAATTTTCTCAATATTCTCCCTCTCATTATAAGTAGGTATAATTACAATCTTTTTAGGCATGGTTTTATGGTTCTAATTGCTCTTTAAAAGTAAAAAACGAAAGCAACTTCCAAAGATACATTTTTTTTAATTTACTCTATATTATATATGTGTAAAATCGTAAAAAATAAATTTACTTCACTTCCATATTTGTATAACTAACCCTTATATCTGTATTAACCGATTATGGCAATTTCTGTTCACAATTAACCTGTTATATAGGCTTATTCATGAATTGTTTTATCAATAAAAGTAAATATCACTCTTTTATGAATAAATTTTATTAAAATTGGTTACAACAAAACAAAAAAATTATAAACTTTGTGTATCCTTCTCTGAATTAACAATACTTAAACTTAAACAATAATCATAAACCACTAAATTAACAAAGAATGATGAAAAAGCTATTTTGGGTTATCGGTCTTGCCATGGCCTTTGCATCTTGTGTTAACCAAGACTATGATCTATCAGAGGAGATAGACCTTAATATTTCAGTTGGAGGAAATTTGGGACTTCCTTCAAGTAGTACCAATATCTACACTCTCGACCAGATATTTGAGTTAGATACCAGTAGTTGCATTAAACCTGTCGGTAAAAACTATGGACTCTCTGAGGGGGATTACGTATTGGTGCAAGACGGCACTCCGGTGTCTTCTTCTATAGAAATTCCACTTCAAAACATTTCTGTTCCAAGTAGTACAGAAGCTACGGCTGTTATTCCGTTTGAAGTGCCGTCAGGTGGAGGTAATGTTTTGGTAGATATACCAAATATGTTTACTAAAATATCAATTAGCGACAATAATATTAACAGGGCAATAGTTTCATTAACAAATGTCAAAACCAATATTCCGCTTGATATAAAACTCTCGGCAAGCTCGCAAGAAGCCGGTGGCTCGGTTTCATTTGGTAGTGGATTTTCATTTATACTGCCAGAAGCTTGTACTGTTAAAATGGCCGATAATGTTACAGGCTCACAATTTAGGATAGACGGTAATAAGGTTATATTCAATGAGCCGGTGTTGCTTAATATCAATTCTTTTGTATCTATTCCAATTATTATAACAGGTATAGATATGACTCGCCTGCCTCAGAATCAAGGTATTTATGCTCCAGGATGTCTATTCTTTGAGCAAGAAATAAGCTATAGAGGACCTATCTCCATTAATGCTTCTGGACTTTCTGCCGGTGATAATTCGTCTATAAAACTTGCAATTAAGCCAATAGCAAGTACAGCATCTATAACAGCTATAACCGGTAAAATAAACCCTGAGATAAATATTAGTCCGAGTTCATTTTCCATCGATGATATTCCTGATTTTCTCAAAGAACCGGATAATAACCTCGATGTTGAAAATCCTCAGATTTATCTCACAGTCGCTAACAGTTCAGAATGTGAACTTAATATTAACGGTTGTTTAACAGCTATTGACGAAAACGGAAATACTACTAAGGTATGGATTGGTAATGAGCATAATACTGCTCCTGTTAAAGTATTGCCTCATTGCGATACTCCTAACGGCGTAACACGCATCTGTCTTTCTCGCACCGGCCGTGGAGATAATTCTGCCGATTTTTATGTTGCCGTACCTGAATTATCGTCGCTCATAGCTACTATACCAAATACCATTAAATTAGAAAATATTGATATAAAAGTTAATCAAGAGCATGACGTAACCTTTGAGCTTGGCAGATACGACTTCAATATCGATTGTAAAGTAGTAGTACCTCTTGCATTTGGCTCTTCTCTCGAATTTACATATACTACCGATGATACCGGTTGGAATGAAGATCTTTACAAATATAGTTTCAAAAAAGTTGTAGCCACCGTTACCGTTAGCAATACTGTTCCGCTAAATATGATTCCTGAAGTTAAAGCCCTAAATAATCAAGGTCTTGAAATAAATGATGTAGAGGCCTCTGTCGAAGGCTTTGTGGCTGCAGGAACACTTGATGCTCCAAAAGAGTCAAATCTTGTTATCACAATTACTTCAACTACCAACAATATAGGTAATCTCGACGGTGTTCGCTTTATTTTTAAAGCCACAAGCGGTGCAAATGCCGCAGGAGTACCTTTAAATATGAATCAGGCTCTCCAATTTACCAATATCAGCCTCAAACTTGTTGGTGGTGTAGGTATAGACCTTGAATAAATGATTATTTCACAACATACAATATTGATACAATGAATAAGCTACATATTTTTTTATTGAGTCTTGCACTTACATTTGTAATAAATGTATCGGCTCAAGAAGCATCGAGAAGCGGCTATTTTCTTAACGGTTACTCTTTCCGCCACGAACTTAACCCTGCATTTGATAACGATTACAATTATATATCAATACCTGCACTCGGAAACATTAACGTTGGAACAGCATCAAATGTGGGTGTAAATACATTTATGTATAAGCTTCCTAACGGACAGCTCACCACATTCATGAACCCTTCTGTAAGCAGTGATGATTTTATCTCAAAGCTTTCCAATAATAATAAAATTACCTCAAACCTTAATCTAACTGTGCTTTCGGCCGGATTTCGCGGATTTGGAGGCTTTAATACAATCACTTTATCTACTCGCGCAGATATTGGGGCGAATCTTCCAAAGGGGCTGTTTGAATTTATGAAACTCGGTCAACAGGGAACCTCGTCGAGCTATTCGTTTGAAGATTTTAATATTAAAGCATCTGCTATGGCAGAAGTTGCAATAGGTCATAGCCATGCCATTAACGAGCATCTCGAAATAGGTGCTAAATTAAAATTTCTTGTTGGTGTAGGAAGTTTAAATGCAAATATCGATAAGATGGACATAACCCTGTCGGACAATAAATGGGAAATACAGGCAAAAGGCTCTCTTGATATGGCTGCAGGCTCAGATTTCTATGTTCCAACCAAACAGGAAGTAGAGAGAGAAAACGGTAATGTAAGCCAGTCTTCAGAAATAGAATGGGATGAGGTTAGTTATGATAAATTCTCTACGTCGGGAATGGGTATAGGAGTGGATCTTGGCGTTGTATATCGCAACGTCGTTCCGGGACTCACATTGTCTGCATCTGTTATTGATCTTGGCTTTATCAATTGGAGTGATAATATAAAAGGAGAAACTCCTGATACAAAATGGACATTTGACGGATTCCGGAATGTTGCAATAGACAGTTCTCAGCCTGGATATGAAGAGAACAAACTCAGTGAACAGTTCGATGATATATTTGACGATTTAAAAGATTGTGTAAACTTTCATCGTACTTCTACCGGAGGCAGTCGCTCTCAAGCGCTCGCGGCTACAATATACTTTGGAGCAGAGTACGAAATGCCGTTTTATAATCGTCTTACAGCAGGATTACTCTTTACGCAAAGAATCAATGGCGCGTATTCATGGACGGAAGGACGCTTGTCTGCCAACCTAAAGCCATCAAAATGGTTTGATTGTTCTGTTAATGTGGCTCAATCTACATTTGGTACATCATTCGGTTGGGTTTTAAACTTCCACCCACGCGGATTTAACCTATTTATAGGAACAGACCATCAATTCTTTGAAATCACACCGCAGTTTTTACCTGTAGGGAATGCCAATGCCAACATAAACGTAGGATTCAACATTACATTCAAATAAGAATATCTATTATTAATATGTCAGTCGCCGCCGGCTTGGAACTTTTCGAGTTGAGCGGCGGCTGATTATTTTAGTAACCTTATCAGTGCAAGGCTGCCAAAAAATAATTGGTATTCGCTCCAAGATATCCTCTAACCAGGCACGGACATCAATCTTATGAGCCTTACAGCTACAGAAGAGAGAGTATACAAATAGCCGCTCTTTTATCAATGATTTCTCATGTTTCCTTAGTTTTTTTATTTTCTCAGGGTTTCTCAATTTTTCTTAACTTTTTAAATTTATCGTTTTAGTAATTTCTTGCCGTTTCTGTTTTTGGCAACATTACCTATTTTTACTTTTCACGATTTTAAAAATTTTCTTGAATTTTCCCCACGCAGGATTTGTCTGGTGAGTGATTTTTTCAGTGTTTTCCGGAATTTCTCAATTTTTTTACCTTTTTTATTTCCTCAGAGTTTTCTTATTTTTTAAAAATTCTCTCTAATTTTCCCCACGCAGGATTTGTCTGGTGAGCGATTTTTTCTGAGTTTCCCGGAATTTTTTCAGATTTTTTCAAATGTTATTCTTTGGCCAAATATATTTGGTTGTATAAAGTCTCCATTTTTGTTAAAAAACTCATGAAATTTTCCAATTTTGTAAAGTTGTGGTTAATAGG
>CAZULV010000019.1:0-42855 GCA_964621625.1 uncultured Muribaculaceae bacterium
TGTGTCTGTAAAGTTAATAAATTCTTTACTTGACACACTTTAGTTTACAGTCTCTTCAGACATATTTATTCTTGTTTGTTTTTTACGATATTGGCATTATGAAGGTTACTTATTTTTGATAAGAATCTACCACGAATAGAATTCCAAGCATTATCTGATAGCGGAGTAAGGTTCAGTCCCTCAATTAAGTTATCCTTAAATTCATTAAGACGGTCAACGTCTGTTATTTTAAAACCTATTTTTTGTGGGTCAACAGCCCCTTCTATTTGCTTGAAATCGAAATCTCTTATCAAGATTGTCAGATATTCTTTGGACATCACCCATGTTGCACCCATCTCGTTCAAGCAAGGTTTACTGCGGTAATAATTATCGGACATAATCATTAATACCAGTATGTTTTTATCAGTAAATTCTGTTTTCAGATATTCATATATGTTGCGTCCGATTGGTATTCTATATCCTTCAACAGAACTGCAAAAAATAGTTTTATTATTAAGAGCAAGTGATTCCAAAAGCTCAACAAAAGGTTTTACATAATCTATATCTTCACTCGAATGGCTGATAAAGATTCTGTCGAATCTATTGCGATTAGGAACTTTTAATTGTTTTAATTTCATTAAACATTGGATAATCTCTCTTACCTCTCTATTAGTGATATTTTGAGTACTCTTTGTTAAAAAATGGCTCTTAATAGTTTTCCACTGTGCGGTATCAACCAAATTATATCGCGTGGCAAAAGTATTCAGTTTTTGCTCAAAATAAACATATTCCGGCGAGTGCATTGTAACAGTTCCATCTAAGCCAATTAATTCTGCACAAATCCGTAATAATTCATCTATACTTGCGATGTATCCCATAATTATAATTTTCTTAATTTACTCTTTTATCAATATTATTATTGCAATCCAGGGGACGGGAGCCAGAACCAAGTATCTTACCATCACTCTATTTCATATTCTCAGAAGCCATCTTATACTTTCCTTCATCTGTAATCAGTTTCTTAATTCGTTCGTTGCGCTATTTTTCGGCAACACTCTCTTTCCGTTCTCCTTGTATTAGCATAGAAATATCTTAAACTTTATTCTAATAGAAGATACTCTACAAGTTTTCATCACTGAGCTAAAATTAACCCTACTAAACTTTTAACAAACCTCGGGTTAAATGGTTTTCCATGAATCAACAAATTTACCATTTATTCTCAAACGCTAACAAAAGAAATCAGCCCTCTGAATACTTATGGAATGAATGGCTATTCACAACCTAATAATCACCGTTATTCCCATAATTCATTTATCAGAAGTTTAGTAACCTAGTCTCTTTTTCACTTCTCTCCTTTATAAACTTATCATAAAATCTTCTATCTGGCAAATATGGTTCACACAAACTTATATTTTCATTACTCTTATTTAGCTTTACAAAATTATAATAATTTGACGCATAAAATATCTCCCGAATAATATTTAATGATTCAAGTTAATTCATAATACATTCCACATGCCGTAATTAATCAAAAAAAAAATCCATAAATGAAATTACTTCCATTTATGGATTTAAATTATTGTCTATTGTGCAGATAGAGCTGTCAATCTTTACACCAACAACAGAAATCCGGCACAAATTATTACACCTACAACAAACAAATCTATAAGACAAAATCCCATAATATCTTTTGCGCCCAATTTTGCTATTGCCAAAGCCGGTATTGCCCAAAACGGCTGTATAAGATTTGTCCAGGCATCTCCCCAAGCTATTGCCATACCGGTTACAACAGGAGATACGCCCAATTGAGCACCTGCCGGTATCATTATTGGTGCTTGTACAGCCCATTGTCCGCCTCCCGACGGAACAAATACATTAACCAATCCGGCACTTAAAAAACTCAATAACGGGAATGTAGTCGCATTTGATATGCTCACACAAGCCTTGCTTATTTCACCGGCCAAAGAGACACCATCGGCAGAAGTTCCTGTCATAATCCCCATAATACCTGCATAAAACGGAAATTGAAGCAATATTCCTGCACAAGAAGATGTGGCTTTAGTTAGAGAACGTACATAATTTATAGGAGTCTTGTGCAACAATATTCCAATAAACATAAAGAGCATTATTACCGAATTCAAATCTAAAGAACCGCCATTAAGTACAAGGCTAACAAAAAGATAAGCCAACCCCATAATTGAAATAAGCAATCCTAATACCTTGCTGTTTTCCATTCTGGCGGCAGGTGTTATTATATTGTCATTTGCAAGAAGTGAATCGGAAGCTGCACAAACATCGTCATCTTTCAATAAAGCAGGATCTATTGAAATAACATCTTTTCCTTTAGGATGCATGAACGTATTTACAACAGTCAATGCCACTACAGAAGCTCCGGCCATTATAAGATTAAAACCGGCAAATATTGTTTCTGAAATTGGAATAGGAGTTGTTAGTACACCCATCGAGGCTTCTTTTAGGGCCTCTCCCTCCGTTGCCATTGCCAATGGAATTGAAGCAGAAATTCCGCTATGCCATACAACAAATCCGCTATATGCCGACGCTATAAGCAATCTGTAATCTACTCCTCTTATCTGTCTGGCAATCTGTTTTGCAAAAATTACACCTACAATAAGTCCGAATCCCCAATTTATCCAACAGGCAACAGATGAAACAAATGTAACAAGAGCAATAGCCTGCATAGGCGATTTTGGTAATTTGGCAATACTACATAACACGCTCTTTACAGCCGGGGTATCTGCCAAAGTAGAACCGCATACAAGAACGAGTGCCATTTGCATAGAGAATGCCAACAATCCCCATACTCCGTCACCCCAATTCATAAGCACGTCCAAAGGTGTCTGGGAACATACCGGCATTGCACATAAAGCAGCCACAAACGTAAGGATAATTGCAAATATGAAAGGTTCCGGCAAGTAACGTTGTACCAATTTTACACTTGCCTTTATGAGTTTTTGAAACATAATATAAGTTATTAATTAAGACTGCGCAAAATTAAACAAAAAAGACATCCATACAATAAAAAAGGAGCGGCAATCACTGCCGCTCCCATTTATGGTAAGATTGGGTTACAATTATTTTTTCAACTCTTTAGCCAATCTGTCTGCAAGCATAGGAACAATCTTATTAGCATCGCCAACAATACCCAAATCTGCAACCTGGAAAATAGGAGCAAATTTATCTTTGTTAATAGCAATTATAAGCTCAGACTCTTCCATACCTGCAAGGTGTTGGATAGCACCGGAAATACCGCAAGCAAGATACAAGTCAGGTCTTACAGTCTTACCGGTCTGACCAACTTGTCTGTCATGAGGCATAACGCCTGCATCAACCATTGCACGTGAAGAAGAAACCTCACCGCCAATAACCTTTGCAAGTTCCTCAAGTTTGGCAAAATTCTCTTTATTGCCAACACCTCTACCTCCTGATACAAGTACTTTAGCCTCAGTAATATCAACAAGACCTTTCTCTGCTTTTACAGTCTCAACCAATTTAACTGCAAATTTAGATGCGTCAAATTTAGCTGTGAAAGGAATGATATTTCCTTTTCTGTTGGTATCTTTCTCTTTTTTCTGCATAACGCCCGGACGTACTGTAGCCATCTGAACACCCTCTTTTGCAGCAACGATGGTAGCCATAAGGTTACCGCCAAATGCAGGACGTGTCATCATAAGTTTATTGGCAGGCAGTTTAGGGTCTGAACCGTCTGAAATCTCAAGTTTGGTACAGTCTGCTGTAAGACCTTTTTCCAATCTTGCAGAAAGTCTTGGAGCCAAGTCTCTACCTATAGTGGTAGCGCCAAACAATACAACAGAAGGATTAAAAGCTGTAATTACCTGATCAACAGCTTGTGTATATTGCTCGGTAATATAATCTTTCAATTCAGGAGCATCTACAACAATTACCTCATCGGCACCGTATGCTACCAATTCATTTGCTTGATCTGCAATGTTGTGACCAGGGAAAATAGCTACTACTTTCTCGCCCAAAACATCAGCCAAATCTCTTGCTTTGCCTAAAAGCTCAAGAGCAACAGGTTGTATAACACCTTCTCTTTGCTCTACAAAAACATATACGTGTTTATTATTACTCATTTCTTCTTAGTTTTGGCAATTAGATAATAAATTTCTCTTTAAGTTTGCTAACAATCAAGCCAACTGCCTGCTCTGCGTCAACCTCGTGAACCTCGCCAGCTGCCTTAACTCCCTTGGTGAATGATTTGTAAACTCTTGTACCTGAACCTTTAAGACCAAGCATCTCTACAGGAAGATCTACTTTCTCAACACCCCAAACCTCTACTTCTTTATCGTAAGCATCTACAATGCCGCCAACATTCATGTATCTTGCTTTAAAACCACTTGCAAGAACGGTCATAAGTGCAGGACCTTCAACTTCAAGAACCTGATATCCGTCCTCAGTCTCTTTCTTAACAATGTATTTGCCGTCTTTAACATCAAAACCTGCTACGTAAGAGATTTGAGGAAGTCCCAAATGCTCTGCAATTTGAGGACCAACCTGTGCAGTATCACCATCAATAGCCTGACGGCCGGTAATTATAAGGTCATACTCCAAATTCTTAAGGGCCGCAGCAATAGTGTGAGATGTTGCCAAAGTATCGGCACCACCAAACTCTCTACCTGTTAACAAGATAGCTTTATCTGCACCCATAGCGTAAGCCTCTCTCAAAATGGCATCTGCCTGAGGAGGACCCATTGTAATAACTGTTACATGTGCTCCGTATTTGTCCTTAAGTTCCAAAGCCATCTCCAAACCACCTTTATCATCAGGGTTCATGATGCTTGGAACGCCTTCACGGATAAGTGTACCTGTTACAGGGTTAATTTTAATCACTGTAGTATCCGGTACTTGTTTTATACAAACTACTATTTTCATACTGTGAATTTTTACTTAAATAATTTTGCTGCTATTACCATTCTCTGAACCTCTGAAGTTCCTTCGTAAATCTCTGTGATCTTTGCATCACGCATCATTCTCTCAACAGGATACTCTCTTGTATAACCGTAACCTCCGTGGAATTGTACAGCCTTGGTAGTTACCTCCATTGCAGTCTCTGCTGCAAACAATTTACACATTGCGGCATCAGCTGAGAAAGGTTGTCCTGCATCCTGTTTCCATGCAGCAGATCTAACCAACAGACGGGCAGCCTGAACCTTAGTCTCAAGATCTGCCATCTGGAACTGAGTATTTTGGAATGCAGAAATTGACTTGCCAAACTGTTTTCTCTCTTTGGTGTATTTTACAGTCTCATCCATAGCGCCTTGAGCTATACCAAGAGCCTGAGATGCAATACCAATACGTCCACCGTCAAGAGTCTTCATGGCAACTTTGAATCCTTCACCCAATTTACCAAGCATGTTTGCTTTAGGAACACGACAGTTCTCAAAAATAAGCTCACATGTAGCAGAACCTCTGATACCGAGTTTATGCTCTTTTTTACCAATTGAGAAACCAGGAGTACCGGCCTCTACGATAAAGGTAGTGATACCTTTGTTCTTCAATGATTTGTCAGTCATAGTAGCAACAACATACACATGTGCAGGTCCTGCATTGGTAATGAAAATCTTGCTACCGTTAATGATATAGTCGTCGCCATCCTCTACAGCAGTAGTCTGTTGTGCAGACGCATCTGTACCGGCATTTGGCTCGGTAAGACCGAATGCGCCAATCCACTCGCCGCTTGCAAGTTTAGGCAAATATTTTTGCTTTTGTTCCTCTGTACCAAACTCCCAGATTGGAGACATGCAAAGAGATGTATGAGCAGAAAGAATTACACCTGTAGTTGCACATACACGTGATAACTCTTCAACAGCCATAGAATACATAATATGATCGCCGCCGGCACCACCATAATTTTTAGGGATGTAGATACCAAATAGACCTAATTTAGCCATTTTTTCAACGGTCTCCATAGGAAATCTCTCGGTATCATCTACCTCAGCAGCAAGAGGTTTTACCTCTTTCTCAGCAAATTCTCTAATCATTTGCTGGAACAATTGCTGTGTTTTAGTCAGTTGAAAATTCATGTTAGTATTTAGTTTAAGTTAACTTGTTTAAGATTTTCTGAAATAATAAGAGTTGCCTCAGTAGCAGCCTGAACCTGCTCTACAGTAAACTCAGGATTGATCTCTGTTAATACAATACCTTTTGGAGTTATCTCCATAACACCCATCTCGGTAATTATCATATTTACCTGTCCGGCTGCAGTTAAAGGCAATTTGCATTTTTTAAGGATTTTAGGATTGCCTTTTGCAGTATGCTCCATGGTAAGGATAACTTTCTTTGCACCTACAAGCAGGTCCATTGCACCGCCCATACCCGGAGTTTTCTTACCCGGAATCATCCAGTTTGCAAGGTCTCCGTTTTCTGCAACTTCCAATGCACCAAGGAAAGTAACATTTACATGACCTCCCCTTATAATACCAAATGAAGTGGCAGAATCAAAGGTTGCAGCACCCGGCTGATATGTAATATATCCGCCACCGGCATTCACAAAATGCGGATCCTCTTTGCCTTGCTCAGGCTCAGGTCCCATACCAAGCATACCGTTCTCCGATTGCAGAGTTACAGATACGCCTTTCGGCAAATAGTTAGGAATAAGGGTTGGCAAACCAATTCCCAAATTTACAACATCACCGTCTTTAATCTCAAGAGCAGCCCTTTTGGCAATAAACTCTCTAATTTGATTCTTGTCCATGATATTTTATGTTAATTATTTATGTCTGTTTACATATTCCTGAGCAACATACGACGCAACATCGTCTGCATATGTATTTGCGCCAAATCCGGCATCATAGCCCAACTCTTTAGCTAATTCATGGCTTATACGCGGACCACCGCAAATTACAATCATCTTATCTCTCAAACCTTCGGCCTCCATAAGCTCTATAAGATTTGTAAGATTCTGAATATGAACATCTTTCTGAGTTACAGTCTGAGAAACCAAAATAGCATCGGCCTTGAGTTCAATAGCTTTTGCAAGGAACTCCTCATTAGGAACCTGGCTACCAAGGTTATACGCTTCAACCATATCGTATCTCTCAAGTCCGTAATGTCCGGCATAACCCTTCATATTCATGATAGCATCAATACCTACGGTGTGAGCATCTGTACCTGTACTTGCACCAACCATCACAAGTTTACGGCCTATATTTTCTTTAATATACTCGTCGCACTCGTGCATATCCATTGTAGTACTCTCTACTTTTGGCACATAAATATTTGAATAATCTACGGTATGAGTAAGATTGCCGTAGCAGTTAAAGAATGTAAAGCCCTCATTCAACTCCTTGCTGAATGCTACAAGAGGATTTTCAAAACCCATTTTCTTCATGAGAAGTTTTGCAGCCTCTTCTGCCTCGGCTCCGTTAGGAACAGGAAGTGTAAAACTAACCTGCACCTTACCGTCATTCATTGTATCACCGTATGGTTTTATTTTTGTCAAATCAAGTGTCTGGTCAAAATCCTTTGCCGACATTGAATATAGTCCACCTGCCATTGTTATTTTCTCCCTTTCAATAAGTTAATAAACGGATTCATATAGTTGGCACCCTTCTCAACAACACCATCAAGTCCTTTTCCGCCAACTCTGCTTCTTTTTACATCTCCAAAGATACCCTTTTCCAAAGCATTGAACAGACCCTCTGAGGTAAGCTGCTCAAGAAGTGATATTGCATTGTCCAATACCTCTTTTGCTCTTGTTTTTATTATACCGCCCTCTTTAAATTCCATCTCATCGCCAATGCTCTTCATATTTCCAAAAATATATTTTGCATTCTCTATAGAGAGGAATCTGTCAGACATAAACGGAGTATGGATAGCCTCTGTAGGCATACCAAGCAACTGAATACCCTGATTTGTCCAGATACCCACCATATTAAACAGACAATCCTGCAAATGGCCTCTAAAGATGTTTCCTGTCATGAATTTTGTAGGAGGCATATATTTTAGAGGAGCCTTAGGGAAAATTTCACGAGTCATCTGAGCCTGAGCCAATTCATAAAGGAATCCGTTCTCCAACATAGGATCCATTTCAAAAGCATGTCCGAGACCCATCTGCTCCTCCGGAAGACCTGCCAACAACGCAAGCTGTTCATTTATAAGGTCAGAAGCCAATACTGTATGAGCAGCCTCTACCGCATCTGCTGTTGTAAGATAGTTATCTTCTCCGGTGTTTATAATAATACCTGCAAATCCGTTGATTATTCTTGAGAAATACTGGTCTATAAGAGTTCTCTGCATGTTAATGTCTCTGAACAGGATTCCATACAAGGCGTCATTCAACATAACGTCGAGGCCTTCAAATGCACCCATAATTGCAATTTCCGGCATACAAAGACCTGAACAATAGTTACATACCCTTATATATCTGCCCAATTCTTCGCCAACTTTATCCATAGCCTCACGCATAATCTTAAAGTTTGCCTGAGTAGCGTATGTACCACCAAATCCCTCGGTTGTAACACCATAAGGTACATAATCCAATAGACTCTGTCCGGTAGTTCTAATTACAGCAATAATATCTGCGCCCTGTCTTGCAGCAGCCTCTGCCTGCACTGCAT
Source organism: uncultured Muribaculaceae bacterium (assembly GCA_964621625.1). GTDB lineage: Bacteria > Bacteroidota > Bacteroidia > Bacteroidales > UBA932 > Egerieousia. Next base: position 8,577 of record CAZULV010000019.1, read on the forward strand.
CTTCGTAAATATTACCTGTTGCTACAATTACATACAAATAAGGTTTTTTGCCCTCTCCTATTGTATTCAAATAGTGCTCTCTTCTCTCCCTTCTCGATCTTATCTTATTTATGCTCGCATCAATCACAGGCTGCATAACCTTTTCAAGAGCCGCTTTGTCTGCAACTTCTATTTTTGTTAAATCCAAAGAACCATCAGCCACTTTTTCTGCTATCTGCTGAGGCTCCATTCCTGTGCTTACCATCGCATTTGCCAGATAGAACAGGACTCCCTGATTCAAAACTCCTTTAGATTTTAAATCATCCACAACCACGTTCGGAAGCGGAACTTCATTAGCATCTACCCCATCAATGCCCATAAGTCTGCACAAAGTACGTTCAACAGCAACAGTACTGTAAGACTCAACAAAAGATTGAACCTCATTGGCAATATCCTTTGCCAAGCCTTTTGCACGCTCAACCTTTTTAAAATCTAATCCTAATTTACTCTGCATATCAATTTTATTAGTTATTTAAGTATTTTTTAGTCAATTCAATCCACTGATTATCAACCCCCAATCCTTCTGCAATAGATACAGCTTCGTGCGGAACATCACCACTCTCCGCCTCCACTAACGTATAGTCCATTACACCATTACACAATCCTTTTACCCTGTATCTTTTTACCTTATCATTTTTTATATTGTAATGAGTTGTTAGCAAGAATCCACCTTTATTATAAGGTATCAGCTCCAACAATCCTTCAACCAAAGCCGTTCCCTCCACCGGATTAGTTGTCCTTGCCGGCTCATCAATAAGCGCCAGAACATTCTCCCCGCTCTTAACAGCCTTCACAACTGCATTAATTGCTAACATCTCAGCCGCAAAAGAAGATAACCCTTTCTGCATATTCTGGTCATCTCCAATACAAAACATTACCTTGTCAACTATATTTACGCAACAGTTTTGCGCAGCTACTCCAAATCCAAACTGAACAAGTAACTGATTTAAAGCCAATGTTTTAAGCACCACACTCTTGCCACCCATATTTGCTCCAATAATAGTAACAGGAGTTTGTGCAAAAGAGACGCTCACCGGAACAAAACCACGTCCATCTTTTTCCAATACACTCTTTACCAAAGGATTAAACATACTTATATAATATGTCTCGCCCCCCTCTACAACAGACGGAAAACAGAGTCCCATCTCTTTCATCTGCGCAACTTTCGCCATAAGAATATCCAGCAAAGCCAAATTCTTTAACGAATGCTCCAGTTTCTTGGCATAATCTCTCAATTTCAAACACAGCTCCCCTCTCACCTTTGCCTCCAGCTCATCATTTGCACGCTGCAATTCCTGCAAATGCATCTTTTCCTGCTCCTCTAATTCCTTACCGTAACCCGACAGATTTTTCATCTGTTTTCTCACTTCCATCAATTCCTTAGAATAGGAATCATAGATATAAAAAGCAGGTATATTGGTTCTGTCGGGATCCAATATATCTGTAACATCTTTTAAATCAGATAGATTTACCGCCTTAATATTTTGCTCTTTCAATAATTCCCGCACCTGCTGCGAAGTCATCGAAAGATATTTAATCTCAAACAACTCTATATCGTCAAGAACAACACCACCGTCCAATCGTGTAATGGTAGTCTGTATATCCTTAAGACACATGAGTTTACGCGATAACTGCCTGCAATCCTTATTATACAGTTCATTTAATTTGCCGTAGTAGATATCAATCTCCCTTTTGGAAGTCATGAACTCACTCTCAAGCAACATTTTTCTTGCGCACGAAGAGTTCAACTCCAAAGAATCATACATAAAACGTATTCCGCAATCAATATCCAATACCGACTTAAATGTCATATCTGTTTTTTACTATATCATAGACAGGAAGTTTTATTGCCTCCTGTAATTTTTCACACAAAGTCTCACTATCAAGCACATAACCATTAGGTGCCGTAGGATTTACACAAACCGCAATAAGTTTGCTTTTTTGAAGAACCACTATTCTTCCCCCTCTCAATACAAAGTTTCTGTACAACATTTCGTTTACGAATATCTTTGTAAAATCCCTCACCACTAAAACCACACTCTTTACATTTCCTGAATTTCCTACAAGATTAAGAAATCGATCTGTAAGTGCCCCCGCCGCAAAAATGAACTTCATATTTTTTGTAATATCTACCTTAACCGAAGCTATCGATAACGATGATGTTAATCCAAAATCAACAATCTTTCCATCACAATCCATTCCCCAAACTCCGGTCTCAATAGAATCAAACGCCTCAATAACATCATTTTCTGCCAAAGGCAGATTTATAAGTTCTACAACAAATTTAGTTTTCTGAACAAGAGTACTCATATTTGAAGACAATGCCGCACCGGTAGATAGAACCATTGCCTTACTTATAGCCGGAGATGCCGAACTTAAACGCGATATTGCCCCATCTATTATTGTAATATCAACCCCTAATTCCTTTGTGGATTTTGCCCATCTCTTTAAAGAAGGCCCGCTCGACGGTCCGGAAATAAGCACTTTCCCTCCAACTACAACCTTTCCGGTAACTATTCTTCCCAAAGAACTTCTCTCATTCGTTATTTCAACCAACTCACTAACAAGCCTTTTAGCTCTATAATGAGCTTCTGCCGTAGAAAAATATACCCCCTCTCTTAAATAAATTTCAGGCTTTTTTGTTGCTGTAACCTGATCTTTATTCTCTCCATCTATACCTATCGAGGTTACCGCTATCGTCTTTTGCTCAAGCGGTAACCTTAACAGGATATAATTCAGACATTCCGTCTTGCCAACATTTTTTTCAAGACCCACGATAGACAAACTATCATATTTAAGAATCTCGTTAATGAATGGCATATCAGGAATTATTTTTTAGAACGCTCTTTTCTGCTCAAATGTGCAGGTTCAATAGCCATTCCTCTTCCTTCCAACAACGAAGAAACGCCCTCAATTGTCTTGCTCTTAGTAGCCTGACAATATTGACAATTGCACTCCTTATTCTCGTAATCAGTTGGTTCTGTATAAGTTGTAATAACACCTTCAAAGTTTCTCAATACAACTTTACCAGGAGCCTGAGAAATTACATATTGAGGCATAACAGGAGTCTTTCCTCCTCCACCAGGAGCATCTACAACAAATGTAGGAACTGCATAACCCGATGTATGACCTCTCAAACCCTCTATAATCTCAATACCTTTTGATACTGGAGTTCTAAAGTGCTCAAGACCCATAGAAAGGTCACACTGATAAATATAATAAGGTCTAACCCTCATCTTTACCAATTCATGAACCAATTTCTTCATGGTATTTACACAGTCATTCACACCTCTCAAAAGAACGGTTTGGTTACCCAAAGGAATACCTGCATTTGCTAATTTAGCGCAAGCCTCTGTTGCCTCTTTTGTAACCTCTTGAGGATGATTAAAGTGAGTATTAAGCCAAATCGGATGATATTTCTTAAGCATATTCACCAATCCGTCTGTAATTCTCTGAGGACATACAACCGGAGTTCTTGAACCTATTCTAACAATCTCTACATGAGGAATTTGTCTCAATTTAGAGATAATATACTCCAATCTCTCATCGCTTACCATCAAGGCATCGCCACCTGAAAGCAATACGTCTCTTACCTGAGGAGTCTTTGCAATATACTCAATAGCTCTGTCTATTCTTTCAATAGCACTCTCGCCATCTTTTTGACCAGCAAATCTTCTTCTTGTACAGTGACGGCAATACATAGAGCACATATCTGTAATAAGAAGCAATACTCTATCCGGATATCTGTGAGTAAGGCCCGGTACAGGTGAATCCTCATCCTCATGAAGAGGGTCCAACAAATCGGCAGCAGACTGATAAGTCTCTTTACCTGTAGGGATAGCCTGTTTTCTTACAGGACAATCAGGATTATTAGGGTCTATCAAACTTATATAATAAGGAGTGATAGCCATTCTCAAAGTCTGAAGAGTTTTTTTAACACCCTCCTCCTCTTCCGGAGTAAGAGTAACGTATTTCTTCAAATCTTCAAGAGTCTCTATTCTATTTTTTACCTGCCATTTCCAATCGTTCCACTGCTCGTCGGTTACGTTAGGAAACAGTTCTTTACGTCTTGATTCTGTCATAGTCTGAATATTTAATTATGCGTATAGTTCTGTAAATACTTTTCTCAAAGCCTCGCACTCTCTCAATTCTTGAAGAGTAATTTCGGCATGACCTTTAGTATAACCGTTACCCATAATCATTGTAACATCGCTACCTACGCCCTCTGCTCCAAGAGCTGCTTTTGTAAAGCTGGTTGCCATAGAGAAGAAGTAAACGATACCTGTATTTTTAGTACAAAGGATAGAAGTCATCTCTGTGCTCTCAATATTCACGTTGTTAATAGTGATATCGCACATTTCGCCGTTTGTAAGCTCTTCTATCTTTTGGAGAACTGCAACAGAATCTGTAGCGTCTGCAGAGAATACAACATCGCAGAAGCCTAATTTTTGAAGTCTTTCTGTACTTCTCTGGCTGTGGCACAAACCAATAACCTTACCGGTTACGCCTGCACGTTTCTTAGCCTCATAGCAGCATAGCATACCTGATTTTCCTCCTGCACCTATGATAAGTACAGTATCGCCAGGTTTTACCAATTTAGCAGTCTGAGCAGGAGCACCTGCAACGTCCAATGCAGAAAGAGCAAGTTTTTCAGGAAGATCAGACGGAATTTTTGCATAAATACCGCTTTCGAACAGAATAGCCTGACCTTTAATATCTACCTGATCAACCTCAGGACGAACCTCAAGAATCTCATCAATTCTAAGAGGAGTAAGAGACAAAGATACCAATGTTGCTATCTTATCACCAACTTTAAGATCGGTCTTGCCAACAAGAGCATCACCTATCTTTGCAACAGTACCCAAAAGCATTCCACCTGAACCGGTCCATGGGTTACGATGTTTACCCTGAGTCTCAACAATCCATTTCATAGTCTCTTTAATCTTCTCAATATCACCGTCACATCTTCTTGAGATCTCAGTGAAAGAAGCAGAGTCTACGTTCAAAGTCTGAACATCAATGAGAATTTCGTTGTCATAAATCTCATCCATATTGTTATCCAGCTTATTAGCCGGCTGAGGAAGAACTCCAAGTGGTTCAAGTACTCTATGAATACCGTATTTATTACCTTTTTTCATAATATTAATAGTTTTAACGTTATACATTATTTGTTCAATCCTAAAATTACACGAGCCTCAGCCGGTGTAGCTATCTCTCTTCCAAGCTCTTTTGCTATTCTGGCAACCTTTGCAACAAGCTCACCATTTGATTTTGCAAGAACACCTCTTTCGAGATAAAGATTATCCTCAAAACCAACTCTTACATTACCACCCATTGCAATAGCAGCAGCAGCTAATGTAAATGCATGGCGACCTATACCGGTAGCTGTCCATGTTGAACCTGCTGGAATAGCGTTTACCAACCAGCAAAGATTCTGTACAGTTGCAGGAGTACAGCCCGGAACGCCCAATACAAAGTTAAACTGCATAGGAGCACCTGGAACCTGACCTTTCTTTGCCATAGCAAGAACTGTATCAAGATGTCCCATTTCAAAGCACTCATACTCAGGCTTTATATTATTTTCGAGCATTCTCTTTCCAAATGCACGCATAGTAGGCATTGTATTCTCAAATACCTCATCTCCAAAGTTGCAGGTTCCGCAATCAAGAGTTGCCATTTCCGGGAACAACTCGGTTGGTTGCAAACGCTCTTCAGCTGTCATGCCAACAGCACCGCCTGTAGAAGGAATAAGAATAACATCCGGACAAGCAGCCTTAATAGCCTCCATACACTCTTTAAAACGCGCTTTACTTTGTGTTGGAGTACCGTCATCCTCACGAACATGAACATGCACAACGGCAGCACCGGCGTCTACTGCAGATTTTGCCTCTCTTACAAGTTCCTCTACAGTGTAGGGAACGGCAGGATTCTGCTCCTTTGTAACCTCTGCACCGCAAATAGCTGCGGTAATAATCAGTTTCTCCATAAATGCTTTAATTTAACTATTTCTTTCTTTGGCATTTAACAGGAACTACACAAGTACCGCTTGCTCTGCACACAACGATAGGCTCTTCTAATACATCTGCTGCAGAATCTGAAATATCAGGTCTTGGAACAATAACCTTTTTAGCCTCAAATACCATCTTTCTTGAAGAATTTCCGGTAGAAACTATCTCACCTGTTGCCTCAATATAATCACCGGCATAAACAGGAGCCATAAATTCAACATTATCGTATGCTTTAAACAAGCCTTCGTCACCGTCATTAATAATAAGAAGCTCGGTAGCAACATCACCAAAAAGATGAAGCATTTTTGCGCCATCTACAAGATTTCCACCATAATGAGCATCATGACAGCTCATTCTAACTCTGATTAAAGATTTTTTTGTCATAGCTAAGCGTTTTAACATTATTTTGAATAAATATAATCAACGAACATTGCAGGAGTATGAACCTGCTCAGGAGCAATCTCGCCAACCTTAACAACTTTCTCTGCCTCTACAATAACAACATCGGCAGCAGTAGCCATAAGTGGGTTAAAGTTTTGAGTAGTACCAACATAAACAAGATTACCATCTTCATCCGCCAAAGTAGCACCTAAAAGGGCGATATCGGCTTTCAACGGTTTCTCAAGCAAATACTCTTTGCCATCTACTGTAACAGTCTCTTTGCCCTCAGCAACAACAGTACCCATACCTGTTGTAGTAAGAACACCGCCAAGACCGGCTCCGGCTGCTCTAATTCTCTCTGCAAGAGTACCCTGAGGAGCAAATTCAATTTCCAACTCACCGCTATTCATCTGCTCGCTGGTATTTGGATTTGTTCCAATGTGAGATACAATGACCTTCTTTACCTGCTTGTTGGTAATCAATTTTCCGTGAGCCACTTCTGCATACGCAGTATCGTTACAAATCAAAGTAAGATTCTTGACCCCGCTTTTTGCAAGCTCATCAAGAATTGTGATAGGACTGCCGGCAGCCAAAAAACCGCCAACCATTACTGTCATGCCGTCTTTTACTTTAGCAACGGCATCCTGCAAAGAAATTCCTTTTTTCATATAAAAAAAATTAAAAATATATATATTTCCTTTTAGAGTTTACACTTAACCTTAAGTACGTGCAAAATTAGGCAAATAAATTTCTTTTTCAAATAACAACATTGTTATTTTTTCTGTCAAAATTCTTTAATTAAAATTTAAAAATTCGAACTATTATTAATACATTTGTAGTGCCGTTCTGCGCGCCAAAAAAGCGCTCCCCAAACAACCTGAAACGGCAATACAATACCTTGTTTTAGTAAACAAAAGCGAATTTAATAATATAATATTTCAAAACCATGGAATACACAAAACTTCTTATTGAAAAGCAAGACAACATCTGTACAGTAAAAATAAATAACCCGCAAGCATTAAATGCACTGAATACAACTGTTCTCAACGAGTTGGATTGCGCATTTTCAGAAATAGCTGCAGATGACTCGATTCTTGCAGTAATTCTTACCGGAGAGGGAAAAGCATTTGTTGCCGGAGCTGATATTTCACAAATGAGCACCATGAACGCATCGGAAGGCAAGGCGTTCGGAGAGAAAGGAGCGGCTGTATTCAGAAAAATAGAATTATTAGATAAACCTGTGATAGCGGCAATCAATGGATTTGCTCTTGGCGGAGGTTGCGAACTTGCAATGTGTTGCGATATAAGAATTGCATCTGTAAAAGCTAAATTGGGTCAACCGGAGGTAGGCCTCGGAATCACACCGGGATTCTCAGGCACACAGCGTCTTCCAAGAATCGTTGGTATAGGTCGCGCAAAAGAACTAATATACACAGCCGATATAATAAACGCAGACGAAGCATACAGAATAGGGCTCGTGAATAAAGTTGTAGAGCCGGAAGCTCTTATGGATACAGCAATGGCTTTGGCCAAGAAAATTGCAAGCAAAGCACCTGTTGCCGTAAAATACAGCAAAGAGGCTATTAATAGAGGTATCCAAACAGATATGGACTCAGCTATTGCCATTGAAGCAAACCTTTTTGGTCTTTGCTTTTCTACAGAGGATCAAAAAGAGGGCATGAAGGCTTTTCTCGAAAAACGCGAAGCTCAATATAAAAACAGATAGAATACTCAGATAAATCAGATAAACACTATTAATAACCATAAAATTAAAATTAAGACACTATGAAAGTTGCAGTAGTAGGTAACGGCACAATGGGTAACGGTATTGCCCAAACCTTTGCCGTAGCAGGACATGACGTAATAATCAAAGGACGTTCAGACGCCTCTTTGGCCAAAGCTCACGCATCAATTGAGAAGAGCCTTGCAAAAATGGTAGAAAAAGGCAAAATGGAGGCAGCTGACAGAGATGCATCCCTTGCAAGAATAAGAGATACAAAGGTTTATGAAGATCTTGCCGATGTTGATCTTGTAGTTGAAGTTGTAGCAGAGGACATGGCTGTTAAAGAAGAGATTTTCAAAACTTTAGATAAAATCTGCAAACCTGAGGCTATTTTGGCAACAAATACCTCATCTCTCTCTATAACACAAGTTGCCTCTTATACAACCCGTCCGGAAAAAGTTATAGGAATGCACTTCTTTAATCCTGTTCCAATGATGAAGCTCGTAGAGGTTATCAAAGGACAGCTTACTTCAGAAGAGGTTCACCAGACTATTATAGAGATTGCCAAACAGATAGGCAAAACTCCTGTAAGCGTTAATGAAGCTCCTGGATTTGTTGTAAACAGAATACTTATTCCTATGGTAAACGAAGGTATAGGAATTTTCGCAGAGGGAGTTGCTTCTGCTGCAGAAATAGATGAGGCTATGAAACTTGGTGCCAACCACCCTATGGGTCCTTTGGCTCTCGGTGATTTGATAGGTCTCGATGTTTGCCTTGCAATCATGGAAGTTCTCTATAACGAGTTCGGAGACAGCAAATACCGTCCTCATCCACTATTGAGAAAGATGGTACGCGCAAACCAGCTCGGACGCAAGACCGGTGTAGGTTTCTACGACTACCGTAAATAAACCACTCCAAGATATACAAAAAGAGGCACTCCGTAAAGGGTGCCTTTTTTATATCTGCTTATTTTCTTGATATACTTCTAATATACTAACAAACGGTATGTTCGAGTTTGTTTATTACCGGATTGGCATAGATATGCAAGAAAATATCCTCCATTTCGGCTGTATCACCCTCTACCGAAGAGAGTTTGTATTTTAGATAATCTATAAAAGCCTGTTTTTCAGCAGGTGTATATTCATTGGCATACTCATCTTTGCCGTTAAGTATATCATAAGCTATATAATTGTTTTTCCACAACTTATATGTAGAGCATATACGCTTGTCTATACATGCTGCCAAATACTTAAATCTTTCATTCTTATCTAAATTGGCAGCCTCTGCAATTTCCTCTTTAGAAATAGGTTCTGTAAATTCTATATGAATATTTCCCTTAAACTGCATTATTCCGGTAAGAATACTGTTTAGATCTTCATTCTTAGATTTTACATACTTTCTACGTTTCGAGATATACAGCTCAACAGCTTTGAGAACATCACAAGGTTCAAACTCATAAGATATTGATGCCGGCATTATACCAAGCTCCTCAAAATCTGTAAAAAAATCACCTTTTCCACTCATGTCCAACATTTTAAGCAATCCTTGCTCCGTCATATCCATTCCGTCTTTTGTACGGCCGTTGCGCTGGGCTATCCAAATTGAACTTTTATCAGAAGCTACATTATACCTTATATATTGAGAAAGTTTCTGAGACGAATTATACACCTCCCTCGGAGATGTGCTTCTAACAACTTTTATCATCTTATTAGAACGTGCTATATCCTCTATAAATGAAGTTGTTATAAGATTATCTCCAACAGCTATCTCGGTAGTCTGAACATTATGATTATGTAAAACAAGCTGAATGATTGCAGAATCAAGAACAATATCCCTGTGATTGGTTATAATAAGATGCTTCTTGTTTTCTTTAAAATATTCCAGTCCACTATAAGTTAATACCTTAGATGTATCAGACAGAATTTTACCCACAACAAACGCCATGACCTTAACCTGAAAATCATCTACCGACTTGCAGGAAAGCAACACTTCCCTGAAGAAATCTGTATTTTTACCAGGAAAAAGATACGATGATATATCTTCTAACTGCGGATTGGCAGCTATCCTTTCCATGGCAGAACATACTTCAGAATCTATATAAGGCCTAATGTCATCAAATTTATTCAAATCCATGATTATACAGTTATTTGGCAAAGCTACAAAATAATGCCCAAATGCTCAAATCTTTCTTTTATAACAATAATACTGCGCAATCAATAGACTGATATACAACGATGTAATAAACAAGAATATACCAAGAGAACCAATTGTAAGAGCTGTTATAAGACAGTATAAAAACGAAAATCCTAACACCGACACTATAAATGCAGAAACAACATAAAAATGTTTTACCCGCAATAGTATAGCCAATAACATTGCAATTGTTACCACAAACAATGGCACAAAAAGATAAAAGTTTTCAAGTATAAAAACCAGCAATAACAAAGAGACAACGGCAATGAGAAGCAATGTTCCAAGCATAAAACCGTAACAGAACTTAATATTGTTCTTCTCTTTAAGCCTAAAAAATATGAGAGTCCATAAAAATAGCCCCAATACAGATATGATGGTTATAAGATAATCATACTGCACATATTTTACAGATGTGAGTCCAAATTTTTCGCCATTCATATATGCCGCTACAAAAGCTATAATCTCACCTACAACTAATGCCCCAAAAGCAAACACAGCCGAGTACCCAACTCCCTTAAGAATATCTCTGAATTTAATTCTTTCTAAAAACACATAATATGCCAAAAGCAGCATAAATAACAGAAAACCAATTATATTAAACAGAATATATCCTGTTTTGGAAAATATATGCAATCCTAATAACGGTATTGTAAAAAAGACAGAATCATTTTCAGACCTAAGACTCTCCTGTTTAGAATATTTAGAAGAAATGAGATATTCATAAAGCACCGGTTCTATCTGCAGTCCGTAGTGCTGCAACGATTTTAATGAGATATTGGAATAATTATCCAAATCTGTATGATAATATTTAAGATTATCTATAACGGCAAAATTCATTCCCGGAATAGACTCCTTTACTATTGTAAAATCTGTATTATTAGGTAATATACTGTATATAAAGGTGGTAAGTGAATAAGTGTAAGGATTCCGTGCCTTCTTGTATAGTTCCACTACCTTCTCATTTCCTTTTGCGGTTTCAAAAAGCAAAGCAGGCCCTTTTACTCCTCTGGCTTCTACATTTATTACAAAATTCACATTATCAAGAATATGAGAATCATGCTGTGCCATATTTACCATACCATCGAGCTCATGTTCCTCAGAATCTGTAAAAAGCACTTTTATTCCCTGCTTCCAATACTCCCTATATTTAAGTGCTACATTTACCGATTCCAAAATAACTCCCAATCCGTAACCATCATCGGCCGCACCGTATGAATACACAGTATTTTCAAGTACTTCCTGACGGTATCTTGAGTCATAATGCGCTACAAGAAGAACATACCGGGTTGTATCGGTCTGCTCTGAGGGTGGAAACTCCGCATAAATATTTGCAATATCAAAATAGCCTCCAAATTTGCACTTAATGGAATCATATTCAAAAATTTGTGCCGAAGCCCCCATTTGCACGAGTCTATGATAAAGATATTCCCTTACAACTTTTCTCTCTTTTGGGTGTTCTATAGAGTGCGGTTTCTTGCTTATTATGTTTATAGCATCTGCAACACGTTCTGCAGAAAAAGCAACAGATAATCTGTCATTTACTGTTAATGGAGGAAATATCTGATAGGCAACAATTGCCGCAAATATTACAACAGCATAGTAAAGAATGGTTTTGTAACTATATTGTTTTTTCATGCTACAATTGATTAGAAAGTTTGTTTATCTTTACAAAAATAATAAAACGGTTAATAAAAACACAAAATGCACAAAACATCTTCTCCATATCTGAAAGAACTATTTAAGGGAGACATCAAGTGGATGCCGTTTAACATAAAGACTCTTAACTACGCACAAAGGAGGGATAAGATAATATTTATACATATAGGCTATATAGCCAATATAGAGGAGAGAGAAAAAGCCTATACGCTTTTAAGAGACCCAAGAGTGGTAAAAATAATAAACAATAATTTTATACCTATTGCCATTGATTTAGAGGATGTTCCGGAAGCACTGCTCATAGGGATGGACTTACTTATAATAAGCGAGCAAACATACTCTATACCTATAAATATATTCTCTTTGCCGGAAGCAAAACCGTTTACCTCTTTTAGCAATACCACACCAGAAGAGTTCATAAACTTTACAAACAATATTCTCTATTCTTTTAAAGAGAAACGCGATCTGCTCAACAAAGCAGGCAGATATATGACCAACAGACTCAGAGGTACAGGTGTAGTGCTTAAGAAAGAAGAGGCCTCATCAATCCAACACAAACTGCTGCATGCCTATGTAAAATCATGGCTTGCAAGGTATATAGCCAACCGAAAACGGGAGATGAAATCTCCTTATACTATAAATTCGAGGTATTATGTCTTCCTGCTTAAATATGCCAATTTCTACAAAATCACAGACCAACTCTCTACCTTACAAAGAGCTTTAGATACAGTATACTATTCGGCTGTATTTGACCCAATAGACGGAGGACTGTTCTCTCAGGTTACCAATACATCATTCTCAGAACCTCTTTACGAAAAGCAATTATCGGAGAATATCCAGGCGGCGGTACTATACTCTTTTGCATACAAATATTACGGCAAACCAATTTATAAAGAAGCTGCAATAAGAATCATAAAGTTCATAGAAAAAGTATTGGCATTGCCCGACGGGGGGTACAGAACCTCTGTAACACTCTCAAAAAGAGTAGAAGACTCAACATATTACAGATATTCTCTACAAGAAATAATAAATTCATTTCCTGATAATTACCCAATAATAATCTCTGCCCTTGGCATGGATCCCTGCAAAGAGAAGGATGTGCAGCAAATAATACGTAATACTGCTCAATACATGCTTCTTTCTGAGGAGCAAAAAGAGAATTTGCTAAAAATAAGAGCACTAAAAGCAAAAGAAGTAATAGCAGACAACCGTATAATCACCGCATACAACTGCATGTACGCCTCGTCTTTATGTATAATAGGCAACAATATAAAAGAAAAGAAGAGCGAATATACAAGTATGGCAGAGGATATAATAAAACTTATTCTCAACAAACAGTCAAAAGACAATGTAAAGCTATACCGTTATATAACAGATAATAATAAAGAAAACCAAAGTGCTCAATTGCTTGATTACTCCTTCTTTCTTAATGCACTGCTTAATATATACAGGCATACAGGAGATATAAAATACGACAAACTCATAAGCAAATATACAGCATATATCCTGCTCAACTATTATCAGGCGCACAACGGCATGTTTAGCAAAACGCCTAAAACAGAGGCTATTACTCCATATAAACGAGAATCAATAATTGACTATATAAGATATTCTGCAAACTCCATAATGGCACGCAACCTATGGATACTTTACAAGATACGCAAAGATGAGTTTTTCCTCAATGCTTTTAAGCAGCAACTGTACAATATAGCTCCCCAGATAATAGGCACAGGCCCACTGATGGTAGGTTGGGCACTGCAGATACTCAATTACCTGTCGGATAGAAGTGATTATGATTAATCTTTACATAACCACAGCTAAAAATCTGATAAATAACAATTAATGGCAGACTAACGGAACAGCACCGAGCTATCGCCATAACTCAGAAAACGAAAATCGTGAGTAAGGGCATAGTCATATATGTTTTTCCAATTGTCTTTACCGGTAAATGCAGAAATCAGCAGAAGAAGGGTGCTTTGCGGTTGATGAAAGTTAGTAACCAGTATATCAACAACTTTAAATGTATATGAAGGCACTATTATTATAGCCGTTCTTGCGGTAAGAGTATCCATACCGTTTGTCTCCATATATTCAAGCAACGCTCTTAAAGACTCTTTGAGAGTATAATCACACTCTAAAGAATAAGGCTCCCATTGCGATACGGCATTTGGACTACCATACTTAATACACTGTACTCCAAGATAATATAACGATTCTAAACACCTTGTGGAGGTAGTTCCAACAGATATTACTTTACATGAATCATCTTTTTCATACAATTTGCGCAAAAACGCTTTTGTAACAGAGAATGGTTCGGTGTGCATTTTGTGATCTGCAATATATTCGCTTTTTACAGGCACAAATGTTCCTGCACCAACATGAAGACATATATTTTCTCTTGAAATACCCTTTTTATCCAATGAATCCAAGACATTTGAGGTAAAATGCAAACCTGCCGTAGGCGCTGCTACAGAGCCCTTTATCTTTGCATATAACGTCTGGTAACGCTCAAGATCCAAAGATTCTGTATCACGCTTTAGATATGGTGGAATAGGAATCTTGCCGCAAATGTCAAGCACTTCGGAAAAAGAGACTCCGGTCTCCCACTTGAACTTTACAATAGAGCCGTTATTATCACCTTTATATATAAGCTCTGCTTTAAGTTGCAGACTATATGCCTTATTATGAGATTCATCGCACAAAAAATAAACATCTCCACCTTTCCATCTCTTGGCATTACCAATAACCACATTCCACGAACACTCTTGTGTAGAAGCAAAAGAGAGGGCATAATCATTAGGCTCAACCGGCTCCAAACAGAAAATCTCAATTAATGCACCGGACTCTTTTTTAAATAGGAGTCTGGCCGGAACTACCTTTGTGTTATTAAAAACCATTAAGGAGTTACCGGGCAATATCTCGCTGAGATTTGAAAATTTGCTCTCAGAAATTTTTTCGTCTGCAAATATTAAAATTTTTGAATCGTCTCTTTTTGCTAAAGGATACTTTGCAATTCTATCTTCGGGCAGATTATAGTTAAAATCTGCAATCTTAATTTTAGGCTCCACAATCGATTATTTTTTGCAAAGGTATATAAATGTACCTACAACTGAAAATCGTTTAAAATCGAATTTTTGTTCACAAATGTAATTCACTTATGTAATACGGCGTTTTTACATTATTGTACACATTTACAAAAGTCGCATAAGCTTGCAAAGCATTGTCAGGTATAACCTATTACTTTTTGTTATATTAACCGTTTTAGCAATTATATATACTTAATACTCTGCTATTTATAGTGTTTATTTAAAGTTGTTATGTAGTGTATTTTTGTAATATTTTGCATCAATCAGCCTTAAAAAGACTTTATAGCAATTATTTACAAAATATAAATTGCTAAATATATGCACATTACATCTGTTATATATATTTAAACTTTACCTAACTATGTAATTTGTTATATAATGCTATTTATAGTGTATACTTTTATTTAACAGCA
Source organism: uncultured Muribaculaceae bacterium (assembly GCA_964621625.1). Taxonomy (GTDB): domain Bacteria; phylum Bacteroidota; class Bacteroidia; order Bacteroidales; family UBA932; genus Egerieousia. The sequence continues at coordinate 24,076 of CAZULV010000019.1, forward strand.
GTTTACATATTGGTATTATAAAATTTGCATTTTTATACAATATTTTCACATTTTTACAAATGTTACAAATAATATAATTACATTTGTATTAGATATTTTTTACAAAAATGAATAACCGTTTACAGCAATTTTTGGAGTTGGAGAACCTCACTCCTGCCCGACTGGCAGACATTATTGGGGTACAACGTTCGGGAATGTCGCATATTCTGTCTGGAAGAAACAAACCCGGATTTGATTTCATACATAAACTACTCATAAAATTTCCGGATATAAGTGCAGACTGGTTTATCACCGGCAAAGGGAAACCGTATAAGGAGATGAACAGGCATGATTCAACACACAGCCAAGATGCCATTAGACACAACACCTCTCCTTCTGTTGAAATGGATAAGTCTGATTCTGCTCCTTCATTTGAGTTGCCAATACAAGATGTATTTGAAAAATCAGAAAATAACACAGGATTGTTCGATTCTATTGAGTACGCCCCTCAAAATACCGATTCTAAAAATTTTAGAGAAAATTCGGCTAATGCGCAAAACGCTACACATAGTACTGATAATGAGCAAGTAAACACAGATTTAAACACAAAACAACTCAACGAGAATCAAATAAATGCACATAAACAAGAGGTGGGCTTAAAAAAAAGAAGCGTAAAACGAGTTATCATCTTCTATAACGACGGAAGTTTTGAAGAACTATTCCCATGGGGAGCAAAAGGTTGTTGATAATTATTTATCTTATTGGAGTATTTATAGAACATTATTCATTACTTTTGTTCTAAATATATATAGGTATGTATAATCTGATTAGACCACTGCTTTTTTGCTTTTCTCCGGAAAGGATACATGGGCTTACAATGGCTTTGTTAAGATTCATCAGCTGTATTCCTTTCTCCGGACATATAATGAGAATGTTTTTCTGCTATAAGAATCCTAAACTCGAAAAAGAGGTTTTTGGCATAAAATTCAAGAATCCGGTAGGACTCGCTGCGGGATTCGACAAAAACGGAGATTCTTACAACATACTTGCAAATTTTGGTTTCAGCTTTATAGAAATAGGCTCTTTAACACCTGAGCCTCAAGGAGGAAACCCAAAACCAAGATGCTTCAGACTGCCAAAAGACAAGGCCATTATAAACCGTATGGGAATAAACAATAATGGTGTTAAGTACGCTGTTGAATATATAAAGAAACACAAGCCCAATTGCGTTATAGGCGGAAATCTTAGCAAGAATTCAAATGTAAGCAACGAAGATGCGCCAAAAGATTACGAAAGATCTTTTGCTATTCTATACGATTTTGTAGACTATTTTGTACTTAACGTTTCTTGCCCTAATGTAAAGAACTTAGATAAACTTCAAGATATAAACTCTTTGTCTGAAATAATAGACAGACTGCTTACACTAAGAAGATATTCAGACGATTACCGTCCTATCCTTCTTAAAATATCTCCGGATATACCAATAAAGCAACTCGATGAAATAATTGACCTTGTTCTTGTTTCCGGCCTCGATGGTGTAATTGCAACAAATACAACCCGCAGTAGAGATGGGCTTAAATCATCGGAAGAGACAATAAAGTCCATAGGAGAAGGAGGTCTGAGCGGAGCTCCTCTATTTGAAAGAAGTGTGGAGTTTATAAAATATATATCAAAAAGAACAAACCGACAGCTGCCTATTATTGCAGTAGGCGGCATAATGAGTCCAGAAAATGCAAAGCAAATGTTAGATGCCGGAGCCTCTTTGGTTCAGATCTATTCGGGATTCATATACAATGGTCCTGCATTTATTAAAAAGATTAACAAATACTTAGCTAAAACACTCTAAAATGGTTACCGCCACTATCTGTACGATTGGAGATGAAATTCTTATAGGTCAGATTATAGATACCAATTCATCCAAGATAGCAACACAACTTAATGCAATAGGTGTAAAGGTGTGTCATCACATATCTGCATCGGACAATGAGCGTGATATATTGGATACGCTGCAAAGTTGCATAAACTCTACTGATGTTGTTATTGTTACCGGAGGACTCGGACCTACCAAAGATGATATTACCAAAAAAACATTGGCCAAACTTACTGGAGCTACAGGCTATGTAAAAAATGAAGAACAATATACTATTGTAAAACAGATTCTATCTGCTCGCGGAATAGAGATGAGCGACATAAACGAAGCTCAGGCTTTTGTTCCTGACACCTGCAAGGTTATTGTAAATGAATGCGGAACAGCTCCTTGCATGCAGTTTGAAATAAATAACGGCAAATCAAGCGGCACTACCCTGCTATTCTCACTTCCTGGTGTTCCTTTTGAAGCGGAAGCAGCCTTGCCAAAGGTTATGAAATCTATAAAAGAGCATTTTAAGCTCGACAATATATTCCATAAAACAATATGCACATTTGGTATTCCTGAATCTACACTTGCAAAGAGAATAGAATCTTGGGAAGACAATTTGCCGGATAATCTGCATCTTGCATATCTTCCAAATCCTATTTTAGGGGTAAGGCTTAGGCTCTCCATTTACGGAGCCAACAAAGAGCAGGGAGAAAAAGAACTCGAGCAAGAGAGCATTAAGCTCAAAAAGTTGCTTGGCAATGCAATATATGGAGAGGGAGAAGATTCACTGCAATCGTCATTAGGGAAAATTTTAAAAAGCCGTGGAGAAAGCATCTCTACAGCCGAGTCTTGCACAGGAGGTATGATTGCAAGCCTTATTACATCTGTGCCAGGTGCGTCGGAATATTTTCATGGCAGTGTAGTTTCATATAGCAACGATGTTAAAATAAACACATTAAAAGTAGACAGTAATACTATTTTACAACATGGCGCAGTAAGCAGCGAATGCGTAAAAGAGATGGCCGAAGGGGTAAGAAAATTAATGAATACCACTTATTCCATAGCCACTTCAGGTATTGCCGGTCCGTTGGGAGGAACTGCAGAAAAACCCGTAGGAACTGTTTGGATTGCCATTGCCGGACCTGATTTTACAGAGACTTTGCAACTGCATTTCAGAGGTAGCCGAAAGCTGAATATAGAGCGTTTTGCATCTCATTCAATAGATTTTTTAAGAACTAAAATATGCGGTCTGCGGCACAGCTAATACAGTAATCCAATACTATTATCATTTTACACAAAAAGCTAAAAACCAAACAATATAACAAAATAGTTACCATTATAACAAGAATGTAACAAACTATGAAAACCACTATTTTACATCTAAAACACACTGTTTTATTAATCACACTGCTAATACCCGTTTTTATGGCATCATGTAAAGGAAACAGCAAATCTGCAAAAGAAATAATTGCAGAAAAATTAGACTCATTGTTCACAGCACGTTATGGTCAGAACACTCCCGGAGGTGCGGCCCTTATATTAAAAGGAGATGAGATCATATATGACAAAAGCTACGGTATAGCCAACTACAAAACCAATGCAAAAATAGACGATAACACATTCTTTAACATTGCCTCTGTCTCAAAACAATTTACCGCAATGGCTATTCTTAAGCTACATGAAGAGGGTAAATTAAGTATCGAAGATAATGTAAAGAAATACTTTCCTGATTTTAAGGCCGACTTTTTTGAAAGGATAAAAATCAAACATCTGCTTTCTCAATGTTCGGGACTTCCAGACAACAGACCAAGAGATGACAGAAATTTTGTTCTCACCGCTACAGACATGCAGTCTATAGAGTTTTTCAAAGAGCTTGATAAATTGAATTTTGAACCGGGTACAAACTACGAATACCAGAACCCTACTTTCCAATTATGCTATGCCATTATAGAAAAGGTAACAGGAAAGAGCTTTGAGGAGTATATGAAAGAGAACATCTTTATTCCGTCAGGAATGAATGAAACCCTTTATTTTGAAGCAGAAAGGGAAATACCAAGAATGGCACACGGTTATATTCCTGAGAATGAAGAAAAAACACAATGGAAAGAGTATGACTATGGCGAGGAATCATTTTTTGGCACAAAAGCAGATGGTGGAATATATACCTCTATATTAGAGTTTGTAAATTGGGAAAAAGCACTGAGAAACAATACTATAATCTCTGATTCTCTAAAACAGATTGCCCACTCTGCAATAACACCTGTAAGCGGAAGTACATACAGCGGATATCAGAACAGACCTTACACATCGTATGGATACGGCTGGTTTATAGAGGAAGTTCCGGGATGGCCTAAAAAAGTATATCATACAGGAGACAATGGCGGATTCCAGATTTATGCAGGACGTTTCCCTGAAAAAGAGATTCTCATACTTGTATTCGAAAACAGAAACGATAACAGCCGTTGGAATATGGTTAAAGAGATTGATGCAGTTCTTAAAGAGACAGGACTGTTAGATTAATTACTCTTTCAACAGTAAAACAACATAAAAATCAGGCGTATGCACAAAGTTTAACACACTTTACATACGCCTGATTTTATATGTATTAATATAAATACTATCTCATTGCCAAATTCTCAACTTCGTTAAATACACGTAAGAAATTCTCTCCCAATATAAGTTTTATATCTTCATCGGAATAGCCACGGGCTTTGAGTTCTTCTGTAATAACTCCAAACTTTGATGAATCCTCAAGTCCATCGGGAGCAGACTCTATACCATCGAAATCAGAGCCCAAACCAACATGTTTTACACCAACCAACTTGATTACATGTTCTATATGATCTACCAATACTTTATACGATGGTCTTGGTACGGCAAACAATGCTTCACTGGCTTTCTCGTATCTCTCTTTTCTGCGTTTGCATCGAGGATGTAACTGATAATCAATAAGAGCCTCGTCAAACTCATCACATAAATCACCTGCAACTTTAGAGTAGTTGGAATCGAGGAATGACGAATAGAAATTAATCTGGATTACGCCACCTGCTGCAGCCAAGTCCTTTATCATCTGGTCTGTCATATTGCGTGGATGATTACACAGAGCCCTGCAACACGAGTGTGTGGCAACTATAGGGGCTTTTGAATATTTCAAACAATCATAAAAGGCCTCATCCGAAAGGTGAGAAACATCTATTATCATACCCAAACGGTTCATCTCCTTTATAACCTCTATTCCAAAGGGACTTACTCCGTTCCAACGCTTTACCTTAGGTGCACAAGAGTCACATATTTCATTATTTCCGGCATGGGTAAGAGTCATATATCTCACACCCATTTTATAGAACAGATAGAGCAACGAAAGGTCTTTTTGTATAGGAGAGCCGTTCTCCAATCCTATAAATATTGCTGTACGCCCCTGAGCTTTAAGCTCTCTGGCTTCTCGTACAGTTGTTGCCAATCCAACTTTTTTAGGATTTTCATCACAAACCTTATGTGTAGCCGCTATTAATTTTAATGCCCTGCTGGTTGCTTCATCAGGAGAAAGAGAGTTTGATGTATATGCGGCAAAAAAGACTCCGTCTACCCCGCCCTCTTTAAGCCTGTCAAAATCTATATGTCCGAGTTTTCTTCTTTTTGAAACATCCTGTCCCCTAATAATAGCCAATGGTGTATCGCAGTGGGAATCAAGGACAAATGCCTTTTCGTGTAATTCTTTAGATGACATGATAATATTAATTTAAATAATAATTATTCTTTGTTTGTTGTGTATATGTAAAATGTGAGTAAATTTAATGAATTAATTTTAAATACATGCAACATTAGAGCGAAAAGCTCCATCTATATATACATAAATAGATAAATTGATAATACATTAAAAACAGATATTATGAAGAAGTTTTTTACACTACTTGTTGTTGCCATTTTTACAACAACTGCATTAATTGCGCAGACAGTTACCAAAAACTACAATTTTTCAGGATTTGATGCCATTAACGTATCATCTATATATGATGTACATATAACCAAAGGTAACTCAAATGTTATAGAAGTTATATGTTCAAAAGCAATCTCGGAACACTTAAACATTTATGTATCAAATGGTACTCTATTTCTCAGCACCAATAAAATTCCAAAAAGAATAAGCAAGATGAACAATGAGATTACCGTAAAAATGCAGATGGATAAGCTCAACAACGTATCTATGTCGGGAGCATCATCTTTATGGGTTAATGGAGAGTATGATTCCGAGACATTCAAGCTCTCTATGTCTGGAGCAAGCGATATAAAATCTCCCCTAAATATAAATACAACTCTTCTTTATTCTACCCTTAGCGGGGCAAGCCAGGCAGAAGTGCGCGGAACATTCAAACAAATCAACAGCAATAACTCAGGAGCTGCAAGTATTGAGATAAGCGGCTCTGCCCAAACAGTAATAATAAACGCAAGTGGAGCTTCAGATGTAGAATACAAAGGAAATATAGAACAAACATGTAAGATAGAGGGCACCGGAGCGGCAGAAGTAACCCTTAAAGGAAGTGTTCCCGCTATAGAGATAAAATGCAGTGGAGCCGCAAATGTTGATGCAAAAGATATGATTGCAAAAACGGCAACCGCAAGCGCAAGCGGAGCTTCTTATATAAAAGTACATGGAGATGACCTACTCAATTTAAAAACCTCAGGCAGCTCTAAAATAAAGTATTACGGCAAAGCTGCACAAGTCAATGTTCAGGACAACTCCATAATAAGAGGTAGCAGGGATTAAATTATAAAATGCACCTTTTTGAAACACTCTCTATCTCATTTATGGCCTGAGTTTTGAAAAAGAACGAGCTTTATATGAGATTATCGGCAGAGAACAAAATGAAAATAAAACCATATATAACAGTCTCTATACTAATGATATGCTACATATCATTAGTATTTTTCTGCTGTCTGCACAAGTTCGGTGGCTCAGACAGCATTGATTTGGGAAAATATTTTTTAGGAATAAGATTAGACCGTTATATTCATTTTACAATGTTCTTCCCCTACCCGTTTGTGGCCTGGATTTTTATAAACTACACAAAAAGACAAGAACTGCTAAAACGTTACACATATTCACTCATAATAATAAGCGGTCTTGTTTTTGCATCGGCAGCAGAGGCATCGCAAGAAGTATTTACAACATTTCGCGATACCGACCCGTTTGATCTTACAGCTAATATTATTGGAATATTTACGGCAACTCTTATTGTATATCTCTTGAGAAAACCTATTAAAGCCCTATGCGACAAAATTTTATAATATAGATTTTATAAAGCCACATTATGCCATAGTGGCCCGTTTCCATGTCCTATCTCCATAAAGCTGCCAGCCTCTATAGCCTTTGTAACATACTTTTTGGCCTCGCAAACTGCGTTCTCCAAATCCAACCCTTTAGCAAGAAGCGTTGCTATTGAAGAGGAGAGAGTACATCCTGTTCCATGCAGATTGCGTGTCTCTATACGTTTTTCTGTAAAACGTACAATACGCCCGTTATCTCTGCAACAAAGCACATCACACATACCTTTTCCCTTTAGGTGTCCCCCTTTTACAAGAACATTTATATTGTATTTTCTCGACAAATCCACTGCAGCCTGCTCCATATCATCTAAATCTGCAATTTTCTTTCTCCAAAGCACCTCTGCCTCAGCCATATTTGGAGTTATAAGCGTAGCCAACGGCATAAGCTCAGATTCTATTATTACTATAATATCATCATCTATAAGTCTATCTCCGCTTGTTGCCACCATAACAGGGTCGTACACAACATATTGAGGACGATATTTACGTATAGAACCAGCTATGGCTGCTACAATACATGCATCCTTTACCATTCCTATTTTTATTGACTGCGGACAAATATCCTCCATAACAGCCTCAATCTGCTCAACAACAACACTTGCAGGTGCTGCAAATACACTCTTTACTCCCATTGTATTCTGTATGGTAAGTGCTGTAATTGCAGTAGCTGCATAACCACCTAACGCAGAAACAGCCTTTATATCCGCCTGTATTCCGGCCCCTCCCGACGGATCTGAGCCTGCAATTGAAAGCACTTTATAGGGAACAACTGTTTTGTTTGTTTTCATATTATACTGTCTTATTGTTAATTAATTATCAAATAGTACTATTTATAAATCTATCAGCCAGTTTTTTTAAAATATTTACAGCCTCAATACAATCTTTGGCATTCCAGATTGTACCAAGAACAGCAGCACCTCCAAAACCTATTTTTTTTAGTGTGCATATATTCTCTGCCGTAACTCCTCCAAGAGCAACAACTCTATTATCTATAATCCCCCGAGATGCAGCTACAGCCAACTGTCCGGCCGAAAATGCAGAATTATACCCAACTTTTGAAATACTGTTAAAAATAGGACTCAGTGTTACATAAAAACATTCATCCTTATATCTTGCAACCTCTTCTATAGAGTGGCAGGAACGACTTATTCTTCCTGTAAAACTCTTTGGTGCAAACGGATTACGTTTATTAAGATGAATGCCCCCAAGATTGTACTCTACAGCCATTTCAAAATCATCGTGCAATACTATGCGGTTATAATATTGCGCATTTATCTTGCGCAACAAATCTTCTGTTTCAAATCTTTTTGCACACGGTTTTCTAAGATGAAGATACTGCAATCCTGCCTCAAAAAGAGAGTTAATCCAAAGATGCTCATCTTTAAAAAACTTCTCCAAGGTTATTACAACCAAAAATTTTTCGTACTTATTCATAAACTGATGATTTGTGTATTCAGACTCCGTAAGTCTATAGTAAAGAGCTTACCGTTAAGTAATTCTCCAAATCCGCAAATAAGTTTTACAGCCTGTGTTGCCTCAATGATTCCCACAATTCCTGCCGTTACTCCCATAGCACCTTTAAGTATATCTGTGGCTTCTGTATTCTCTATCAGAAGCATACGCTCCTCTTCAGGCCACAAAGAACGATAACTCTTTGGCGAAGGACCGTAGTTAAATAGAGAAACCTGCCCTTCAAATCCTGTTATTGCCCCGTATATATATGGGATACCTTGTTTTTCGGTAGCATCGCTCACAACATATCTTGTAAGAAAATTATCACACGCATCTATCACAATATCATACTCTTTAACTATTTTATGCACATTATCTGCATTAATATACTCATTATGTGTTCTTATAGTTATTGAACTGTTATATTTACTCAAAGCCTCTGCAGCACACACGGTCTTATCTAATCCTATCTGCCCTTCGTTATAAAGAATTTGCCGGTTAAGATTGCTCAGTCTGATAGTATCGCAATCGGCTATTCCAATAGTACCTACGCCTGCTGATGCCAAATAGAGAGATATAGGCGAACCTAATCCGCCTGCTCCCACAACAAGTACCTTTGCCTTGGCGAGTTTTTGCTGCCCCTGCTCCCCTATCTCATCAAGAATCAGCTGACGCGCATAACGTTGCGCGGCAGCTTTATCTAATCGGTTCTCCATAGTTACAATTTTTTGTACACATAAAATCAAACGAGGCATCCCAATCTTTCCATACAGGTTCTATTCCAATACTTTTTAGAGCGTATTCCACCTCTGCAGCAGTACGGTCATCACTTACATGAAACTGCTCAAGAGCCTGTGGATATGAATAATATCCTCCTGGTTCTGTCTTACTTTCGGCAGACATTGTAGTTACACCAAGAGCAGCCATATTGTCTCGTATAAAAGCAGGCTCTCGTGTAGAGTATGAGATATCCACATCGTGGTCAAATATGCGCATGGCAAAAGTAACCTGTGCCAATTCTTTGTCAGACATTATAACATTAGGCTTGAATCCCTCATTCTCAGCGGGTCGCATACGCGGAAAGTTTACGCTGTATTTGGTTTTCCAATACTGTTTCTGCAAATACCTCAAATGATAGGCAAGCATTGTTATATCGGTACGCCAATCTTCGAGCCCGATAAGTGCCCCCATACCTATAGAATGCACACCTGCCTCTCCCATCCTGTCGGGTGCATTCACTCTCCACTCAAAATAAGACTTCATCCCCCGAGGATGATAAATATTATAACGAGCCTTGTTATATGTTTCCTGAAAACAGATTACACCATTTAGACCATGTTTTATAAGCTGTACATACTCTTCTGTTTTTAAAGGCATTACCTCTATTTTCAAATTACTGAAATAGGGTTTTGCCAAATCTAAGGCTCGGGCTATATAATCAACTCCGGCAAGCGCTTGATTTTCACCGGTTACAAGAAGTAGATTTTCAAAAGGTCCGAGATGTTTTATTGCTTTATACTCATTTACAATCTCTTGTGGTGTAAGTATGGTGCGCTTCATTTTGTTGGCAACATGAAATCCGCAATATACACAAGAGTTTGTACATGAGTTTGTAAGATACAGCGGTATGAACATAGAGATTGTTTTGCCAAATCTTTCTACTGTATATTTGCGGCTCAATTGTGCCATAACCTCTATAAATGGGGCGGCAGCTGGAGATATGAGAGCCATAAAGTCTTCTACACTGCATCGGCTCTTACCCAAAGCCCTCTTTACATCGGCTTCGGTCTTTGAATATATTGCCTTTGCAGTATCTTCCCATGAAATGTTTTTCAGATAGTCAGAGAACATAATTATGATATATTTAAGCGGTTATTATCTATTTATCTGCAAATTCCTTACGTATATCTCGGCTTAGGCGCATTGCGCAGAAATTTGGTCCGCACATTGTGCAGTACTCTCCACTGGTATGATGCCCGGCATGAAAATAAGCCATTGCCCTCTCGCTGTCCAGAGACAAATCAAACTGATCTTTCCATCTAAAGTCGAATCGGGCCTTACTCAACGCATTATCCCGTATCTGTGCACCGGGATGACCTTTGGCCAAATCTGCAGCATGTGCTGCAATCTTGTATGCTATAACACCTGTTCTCACATCGTCCTTATTTGGCAAAGACAAATGCTCTTTAGGCGTTACATAACAGAGCATTGCTGCCCCTAACCAGCCTATTTGGGCTGCTCCTATGGCAGAAGTTATATGGTCATATCCCGGTGCAATATCTGTGACTATAGGTCCGAGTGTATAAAACGGAGCGTCATGGCATTTTTCTATCTGTCTCTCCATATTCTCGCGAATCTTATCCATAGGAACATGACCCGGACCCTCTATAAATGCCTGAACATTTTTGTTCCAAGCCTGTTGTACAAGCTCTCCCAATGTATCGAGTTCTGCAAATTGAGCTCGATCGTTGGCATCTGCAATGCAACCAGGACGCAATCCATCTCCCAACGATATTGCCACATCATATCCGGCAAGAATATCACAAATTTCATTAAAATGCTCATAAAGAAAACTCTCTTTATTATGTATAAGACACCATTTACTCATTATACTGCCGCCCCTGCTTACAATTCCGCAGAGACGTTTATCGGCCAAATGCACATTATGCAAACGTATTCCGGCATGAATTGTAAAGTAGTCTACTCCCTGTTCACACTGCTCTATAAGCGTATCTTTATAGAGTTCCCATGTAAGTTTTTCTACCTGTCCTCCTACTTTTTCGAGGGCTTGATAAATTGGAACAGTACCAACAGGTACCGGACAATTGCGTATAATCCATTCACGGGTTTCGTGTATATTCTTACCGGTAGAGAGATCCATTAACGTATCCCCTCCCCATTTGCAACTCCATATTGCCTTTTCTACCTCTTCGTCTATATCTGAAGTTGTTGCAGAGTTTCCTATGTTGGTGTTTATTTTAACAAGGAAATTACGCCCTATAATCATAGGTTCTGCCTCCGGATGGTTTATATTGGCCGGAAGTACAGCACGACCGGCAGCTATTTCATCTCTTACGAACTCAGGAGTTATATAACTCTTTATCCCCAACTGCTCACAATTCATATTTTCGCGGATTGCTACATATTCCATTTCCGGTGTAATAATTCCTTGCTTTGCATAAGCCATCTGTGTTATAGCTGCGCCATCTTTTGCTCTATAAGGCAACTTTATATGCTCAAAGCGGAGAGATGTTAAAGAATTATCTTCTAACCTTATACGTCCGTACTCAGATGTAAATTGTCCAAGCTGTTCCACATCTGTTCGCTCTTTAATCCAGACTTCACGCATGCGAGGAAGACCTTGTTTTATGTCTATATCTGTTTCCGGATCGCTAAAAGGTCCGCTTGTATCATAAACAAGCACATCTTTATTTGGTATATAACACTTTCCGCCATTAGCATCTATAGATATTGTTGGAAGCTGTTCTATACTGCGCATGCCAACCCTTACATACGGATATATCTTTCCGTTCATGTACACTTTCTTTGAACGGGAGTATTTTATTCTCTGTTCCATATTACTACTCCAAAAACAATGTAAGTGGAGAACTCGCCTGTGCCTCAAGATTTACAGACTGCACTCCAAGCCCGGCTTCGTATGCTTCTCGTCCTGCAATTACAGCATTCTTAAATGCTTCTGCCATCTGAATCGGGTTTGTGGCTATAGCGATTGCCGTATTTACCAAACATGCATCTGCACCCATTTCCATTGCTTCTGCCGCGTGGCTCGGAGCACCTATTCCGGCATCTACAATTACCGGAATATTCGATTGCTCTATGATTATTCTCAAAAAGTCACGTGTTCTGAGTCCAAGATTTGAGCCTATAGGGGCACCGAGGGGCATCACGGTTGCAGCACCGGCCTCTTCGAGCCGTTTGCAGAGTGTAGGATCTGCCTGACAATAAGGCAAAACAACAAAACCCATTTTAACAAGTTGCTCCGTGGCCTTGAGGGTTTCTACTGAATCTGGAAGCAGATAACGCGGATCAGGGTGAATCTCAAGCTTTAGCCAATTGGTTCCAAAAGCCTCGCGTGCCATCTGCGCTGCAAACACAGCCTCCTGAGCATTACGCACACCTGAAGTATTAGGCAAAAGGTTAATATGCGAGTGTGCTATATGCTTTAACATGTCATCATCCTTATTATCAAGATCTATACGCTTCATGGCTACGGTTACCATTTGAGTTCCGGATGCAAGAATCGACTGCTCCATTAATGTGTTGGAACTGAATTTTCCGGTTCCAAGAAACAGGCGCGAAGTAAATTCACGGCCTGCAATTACTAAAGGTTTCATATATATTCTGTTTATTATGTATCAGTTTAACAATCTGTTGCATTTGGGCAACAGGATCTTTGGCTCTAAGCACAGAACCCGACAAGGCCACTCCGTCAATACCTGTATCAAGCAGTTGTGGAATATCGTTATAAGTTATTCCGCCTATTGCAACAATGGGCAACCGGATGCCCTCCATGTGCATACGGCGCACTATAGAGATATAGCCTTCTGCCCCAAGCACAGGACTCAAGTTCTGTTTGGTGGTGGTAAACCTGTACGGACCGCAGCCAATGTAATCTGCTCCTGCATCCACGTGCGCCTGCACATGCGCAAATGTATTTGCGGTGCCCCCTATAATAAAACTGCTGCCAAGAATCTGTCGGGCTTTAGATATAGGCATATCATTCAGCCCCAAATGTACTCCGTGAGCTCCAACCCTTCCGGCAATTCCAACATAATCATCAATTATAAAAACGGCAGAATATTTACTGCACATTTGCTTTACTTTTTTTGCCACATCAAAGACTTCATTTTCAGAACACTCTTTCATACGTAACTGAATCCAACGACATCCCCCCTCCAAAGCCATACGGGCAGAGTCTGCATAAGAATATTTTAACGTAAAATGTGTTATAAACTGTAAGGATGCGGCCTCTCTCCAAGAGAATCCGTAAATTTTATCTGCAGCCATATCAACCACCACAGGCTATTTTTATAATTATAAGGCTGTCATTATCCGCAAGAGCGTGACTTGCCCATTCAGAACGCGGTATAACCCTGTTTTCTAAAGCAATAGCCACCACAGGAGGCAATTTGAGTTGAATATGCAACTCTTCTATGTTGCATGCAGTTGTCTCAACCGGTTTCCCATTTACATTCACTTTCATAGCAATAACGTATAATGCGGGGAGCCGGACGGCCTCTATACACCTATAGCAAATATGTAACTGTAAAAATTAAGCGAGGCTGCAAGAGCCAGAAATAAAAAACGATACACAATTCCTACGTCAGCATTATCTGCATCAGGTTCGAGGGTATAATCTCAGCCGTTATAGGCACCCCTTTGTATTTAGTGCGTCAAAGGTAAAAAAAAGCGGTACAAATGTGTACCGCCTTTACATTTTTTTAAAGCAATTACTTTAATATCTCCAAACTTCTCTTTATAAATGAATGCAACTCCTTTCCTTTAAGCATATTATTTGAAAGCAAGGCCAAGTCCGTCAACTGTTTTACAAGGGTATTGTTTCCTGCAAATTTAGCCATTGCATCCTTGCATTGTCCGTTGAGCTGTTCAACCTCTTTATTCAAACGCTCCTTCTCATCCTTATCGGCAACCGGAATCTCATCATATTTTTTATCTTTATTCTTCTCTGCCAACGCATCCAAAGAGCTTTGGGTTGCAGCCAATTTGGCATTTATCTCATCGGTTCCACTCTTTGTCTGAGCCTCTTTAGCCTCTATGATTTTCTTAATAAGAGGATTCTCATAATTGAGCACAACATTATATGAATCAGGCATTTCTCCATAGAAATTCAAACCTCCGCCAAGAGCCGACATTTCTCTGTATCGTCTCATGAACTCGCTCTGTGTAATAAGAATCGGAGCCGATGTTACACCAAGATTCTCTACTTGTACATTATAGTTTGCCCCCTCAGGAAGCACGCTTTCAAATATATAAGACAACTCTTTAACCTCATTGCCTTCGAGTTTAGGTTTCTCCTTATCGGCTTTTTGAATAAGATTGTCTATACTATCGGCATCTACACGTGCAAATTTTGAATTTTCAAGTTTGCTTTCCAACAGATTTACAAAATGAGCATCTAACTGGTTGTCAAATACAAGCACCTGATACCCGCGATTTTTAGCATCTTGAATATAAGTATATTGCGCAACAGGGTCTGTTGTATAGAGATATACCACTTTTTTGTCTTTGTCTGTCTGCTCAGGCTCAATGAGTTTCCTATAATCCTCATAATTAAAATATTTGCCGTCTTCTGTCTTTAAAAGTGCAAATTTTCTGGCTTTTTCAAAGAATTTTTCATCCGACAGCATTCCATACTCAATAAACAGCTTAAGATTATCCCATTTGGCTTCAAATGCCTCTTTGTCATTCTTGGAAATCTCTTCAAGCCTGTCGGCCACCTTTCTTGTAATATATGTTGAGATTTTCTTTACGTTTGAATCTTCTTGCAGGTAACTTCTCGATACATTCAACGGAATATCGGGAGAATCTATTACACCATGAAGCAATGTGAGAAAATCAGGAACAATATTCTCTACTGAGTCGGTTACAAACATCTGATTGCAGTAGAGCTGTATTTTGTTACGACTTATCTCCATTCGCTCTTTAATCTTAGGGAAGTAGAGGATACCTGTAAGATTAAAAGGATAATCCACATTCAAATGAATGTAAAAGAGCGGGTCGTCCTGCATAGGATAGAGTTTGTGATAAAAATCCAAATAC
Organism: uncultured Muribaculaceae bacterium; assembly: GCA_964621625.1. Classification (GTDB taxonomy): domain Bacteria; phylum Bacteroidota; class Bacteroidia; order Bacteroidales; family UBA932; genus Egerieousia. Next base: position 39,491 of record CAZULV010000019.1, read on the forward strand.
TCCTCTTCTTTAATTTCGCTCGGTGCTTTGGCCCAGAGTGGAGCTGTATCATTTATAATCTTATCCTGCTCTGTTTCAACATATTTACCATCTTTCCACTCCTCTACCTTTCCAAAAGCAACCGGAACAGGCATAAATTTACAGTATTTATTTAAAAGCTCATTAATTTTTGCTTTTCCTGCAAACTCCTTTGAATCATCATCCAAATACAATTTAATCTCTGTTCCTCTATCCTCTTTTTCAATCTCTTCCATAGAGTACTCAGGAGAACCGTCGCAGCTCCAAAGCACACCTTTAGCCCCATCTTTCCACGACAATGTCCTTATCTCCACCTTCTTGGAAACCATGAAAGAAGAATAGAAACCCAATCCGAAATGACCTATAATACTATTGAGTTGGTCTTTATATTTCTCTAAAAATTCACCTGCGCTCGAAAATGCAATCTGGTTTATATACTTATCTACCTCCTCTGCAGTCATACCTATACCTCTATCGGTAATTGTGAGTGTATTATTTGCGTCATCGGCAGCAATTTTAATGGTTAAATCGCCCAATTCTCCGGTAAATTCGCCCATTCCTGCAACAGCTTTCATCTTTTGTGTGGCATCAACCGCATTGGCAACCAATTCTCTTAGAAAAATTTCATGATCAGAATACAAGAACTTTTTAATAACAGGGAATATGTTCTCAGTGGTAACCCCTATCTTTCCGTTTATCATAATTTTATAATTTTATTGTACGCCCTATAAATCAAATGATATACCATTAAAGCAAATCTGACAAAATGTCGGGTAAATAAAAACCACTATAAGCTACAATCAGGCTATTTTCACTATATTTGCGGCCACTTTACAACGTAACTAATTATGCTTTTCAATTCCGTTGAATTTTTCATATTCCTACCTATTGTATTTATTTTATATTGGTTTGTATTCAAATCTCTACGGATACAGAACATATTTATAATTATTGTAAGCTATATATTTTATGGCTGGTGGGATTGGCGTTTCCTTTTATTGATAGCCCTTACTACCGCCTGTGGTTTTGCAAGTGGAATATTTTTAGAAAAATTCGACAACAACAATACAAAAAAGAAAATAGTATGCAGTTCTAATATCATACTCAATCTATTGATACTGTGCTATTTTAAATATTGCAATTTTTTTGGTGAGAACTTTGCTGCAATGTTCAGGATATTTGGATTTGAGGTAGACTGGGTAACATTGGATATACTTCTTCCGGTAGGTATAAGTTTCTATACATTTCAGGCATTAAGCTACACGATAGATGTATATAACAAAAAAATGCAACCTTCGCATGACCCTGTTGCATTCTTTGCATTCATAAGTTTTTTTCCGCAGCTTGTAGCAGGTCCTATAGAACGGGCCACAAACTTGCTTCCACAATTCCTCAAATCTCGTACATTTGATTCTGAAAAAGCAACAGATGGCATGAGGCAAATCCTCTGGGGTCTGTTCAAAAAAGTTGTTGTTGCCGACAATTGTGCTCTTGCCGCCAATCATATATTTGCAGAGTATCAGACATTAGATAGTTTTAACCTGTTTATGGGTGCGATATTCTTTACATTTCAGATTTACGGTGATTTTTCCGGTTATTCCGATATTGCTATAGGCACTGCCAGACTATTTGGAATAAATCTGATGCAGAATTTTAACTTTCCATATTTTTCGAGGAATATACCAGAATTCTGGCGTAAATGGCATATATCACTTACATCGTGGTTTAGAGATTATATCTACTTTCCATTAGGCGGCAGCAGATGTTCCAAACAAAAAGCTATACGCAATACCCTCATTATATTCTTAGTAAGCGGTATATGGCATGGTGCAAACTACACATTCATTATTTGGGGATTATATCACGCACTACTGTTTATTCCATGGTTACTTATAGACAGTAAAAAGTACAAAAACACTGTCGCCCCAAATAAATTGCTTCCATCATTAAAAGAAACTGCACAAATGGCAATTACATTCATATTGGTAGTTATAGGATGGATTATCTTTAGGGCGGAGAACACATATCAGGCCTTTGATTATATCTATGGTATGATTACCGGATTCACGTTCTCCTCTCCGGAATTTGATCCTGTGATTTTAGTATACATATTATTATTGCTCTCTGTAGAATGGCTACAACGCACAAAACAGCATGGACTTCAGCTACAGACTTGCAATAAGAACAATAATATATTAAAATACAAAAGTTTACGTTGGGCAATATATTATATATTGCTTATAGGCACACTTCTATTACAAGGAGTACAGGAAGATTTCATTTATTTTCAGTTCTGAGTTTTGGCATGAAAACATTTATAAAGAAGACACTACTTTTTATAGTTCCATTGTTTGTTATAGGAATAGGTATAGAGATAATGTTGCGTAATGTACCAAATCCGTACACTTTCAAGCGTAGCATAATTGAAGAGAATCTGTCAGAAATAAAGCATTTGTGCTTAGGCAGTTCTGTTATGAACAACGGGTTTGATCCTTCTTATTTTGCCGACAGTTCATTCAATTTTTCATTTGGAGGCCAATGGCTACGTTACAACTATTCTCTTCTTGACAAATACATAGACTCAATGCCTAATCTGGAAAATATACTATTGGGTGTCTGCTACAGGACAATGTGGGAAGATGAGCTACAACCTGTAACCGGAGAAACAGAAGATGATATGATTACATACTATAATCTCTATCTTAACTTAACAGAAAATACATCTTGGATTCATTATTCCGAATTTCTCTCTACGGGGCATCTTGCATTCAAAAAATTTACAAAGCATTATATCTCCAACAAACAAACTGTCATGTGCGATTCTTTAGGCCTTGACCATGCCAAAGATGGAATGAAAGAGGATGAAAAGAAATATGGAGAGCTCGAAGATATGGTAGATAAACATACCAAATATTACTACAAAAGTGCAACAGAGGTTTATCTGAGAAACATAAAATATTTGGAACAGATTGCACAATTATGCCATGAAAACAGTGTTAATCTGCATATTGTAATACCACCATCATTAGATGAATATTGTACTCTTGCAGATAGTTCACAACTGCAATTAATGTATTCTGCATTAGATAAAATTGACGAATACAAAAATAATGTATATGTTCATGATTATTTTTCGGATAATAGATTTACCGATAACGATTTCTATGATGGAAATCACCTGCGTTCATCTGTTGGTGCCATAAAATTCACCAAAATTCTAAGCAACGACATATTGTAAGAATAATCTCCTTGTAATAACAATAAGCTCACCCGATAAGCCATATAGGGAGTGGAACAATCCATGTCACGCACCCGCCTGCTTCGCCCGCATCTGCTCAAAGAATAAG
>CAZULV010000020.1:0-40648 GCA_964621625.1 uncultured Muribaculaceae bacterium
CATTCTCTTTTATTTTCTATGCGATTACACCTTGATGTAGTTGCTCAATAGGGAAAATCATGTCCCAATTTTTGCCCCATACTACATTGCCCTGTTCTATTGTGAATTTCTTAAAATTCTTTGGTTCGATGTAACGATTGTACTGAGGATGTGGATTGGCAAGAATAAATGGCTTGAAATCCACTGTTTGGGATGTACCGTCGCTAAAGAAAATGCGAAGACTAACGTCCCCTGCATATTCAGCTCGTACTATGTAAAGTCTTGTGGTTTCCATGACTATCTATTTTACCTTTTTAGTTATTTGTGTGCAACGTACTCTCTTCTTGAGTACGAAGAAGTTTATCCATTTTTCTACGATGTTCTTGTAGTATGCTCTGATAAAATCTTCTACTATAGTTTTATCCTTATCGCTAAGAAGGGGATATCCTGCCTCTGTTCTTGTGCGAATCTCCTGCAATTCTCCGTCCATCAGAATCAGTTCAAAAACAGTCTGACATCCACTCTTCATAACATGCACGTGAATAGGTTCGTGCTCGTTAGAGAAAAAGAAGAAAATGAATCCGAAGTATTCGTAAATTTTTGGCATGGATTATATCATTATTGTCCAATGGCAAAACTACAAAAAATACACCATAACAACAAGTACAAATTCCTTTTGTTTTGTAGAGTGAAGTTGAATTTTTATCTTTAGCGTTGGTGCTGTTAGTAAAGAAATCCGAATAACCAGAGTGGAATTTTATTCCCTCTGCCAAATTCTACATTGTCAACAGCAAGGTAGCTGTTTGGTATGTCCTTGATCTGGTTGAAGGATTTGTCTGCTCCACCCACTTCTATAATTATATTGTCGTTTATTTGGAAGTCGCCTTTTTTAGGGTAATATACCTCTGCAACTTTGCTTACCTGGTTGTAGAAGAAGGTCTCTCTAATGGTTCCAATCTCAGGATTCTTGTTGAAAGCGTACATGAGGTTAGGGTTGTCCAGGAACATCTTTTCAGGGGCAGCCATTTGTTTTACCGCTTTTATTTTGGTCTTGAGAAGCCCTAGCAATGCTCCTCGCCGAAGTAGTTCCAGTAGCTTAAGTCCTTGTTCTCTTGTTGTCTCTAGTTGGGTATAAAGGTCATCCATCTTGGGTACAAATGGCACTTGCAGTGCAATAATCATCAGCAGTTTCTTTAACTTTTGAATGGTGACGTATTCCACTTTTTCTACTGATGGAATGTCGCTTTCTATCACCTGTCGGCAAACTTCGTTCAGGCGTGCATGAAATCCTACTTTGTCTTCTTTATAGAAAGGATAGTATCCGAATTTGCAGTAGTCTTTGAAATATGGGATGATTCTGATGTTTTCTGTAATATCTGATGCAATGGATACATGTTTGGTGAGAAGATCATCCAATGTTATTACCGGATGGTTGAGTATGCCCTCGAAATTCAAATATTCACGGAATGACATTCCATTCATTGTGTACATGGCCACTCTTCTTGAAAGATCTCCCTCTTCCTTCTCAATCTGAAGCATCGAACTGCCGGTGAAGACAACTTTCATAGTAGGGTAGTTGTCATAGATATTCTTTATGTATGTCTGCCAATGGGTGCACTTGTGTATCTCGTCGAGAAACAGGTGTGTACCTCCATTGACATAGTGGTATTCAACCAAGTCCGTAATGGAGTTGGTTGCGAACCACATGTCATCCAAGGATACATACAGGACATTCTCATCTTTCAGATTCTCCTTAATGTATTGAAGAAGCATGGTGGATTTACCGACTCCTTTAGGTCCCTTAATTCCAATGAAACGGGCATTCCAGTTAATCTTACTGTATAATTCTCTCTTGAACTTAAGACTCTGATGCATTATCAGACGTCGGGAATTTCTGTATAATACGTCGCAATTCATACTTATATCCTTTAGCTTTGGCAAATATATAAAAACATATTAGAATATGGAAATTTTGTTAAAAAACAATATTAGAATATGTTTTATTTATATTGCAAAGAATGGCAAATAGCCGGTTAAAGTGTTGAGTTGGTGACATATTTGTAACAAACTCGCTTTGGTGCTAACAATAACGTTTTTGGTTTGACCATTTGTATGTCTTCGTTGAAAAATAGTATTTTTTGTATTGAAGAACTGCTAAATCTTATTTATGTTTGGTGTTATTTTATTCGGTAAAATGGAGCCAATTTGTATTATAGTTGTACCGGATTCAAAAAGTGGAACAAAAAAAAACCGGTGTAACAAATCAGTGATGAAAAGTTACGCCAGTTTTTGCGGTGAAAGGGGGATTCGAACCCCCGGTACGGTTACCCGTACGACAGTTTAGCAAACTGTTGGTTTAAGCCACTCACCCATCTCACCAAATCCCCTCAACAGGTGTCTGTTTGCACAAACGTCAATTGGGACTGCAAATGTATGCAATTTTTTTTGAAGAACAAACAAATAATCAAATTATTTGGCAATGTTCTCTCTCATCTGTGTATCGGCCTGAATATTTTTGATTTTATAATAATCCATTATGCCAAGATTACCACTGCGAAAAGCCTCGGCAATTGCCATTGGTATTTCGGCCTCTGCCTCAATAACCTTTGCACGAGCCTCCTGCGCCTTTGCCTTCATCTCTTGCTCAAGAGCAACAGCCATTGCCCTCTTCTCCTCTGCACGTGCCTGAGCAATATTCTTGTCGGCATTAGCCTGGTCTATCTGCAAAACAGCTCCAATATTTTTTCCAATATCAATATCGGCAATATCTATCGAGAGTATTTCAAAAGCCGTTCCTGCATCCAAGCCTTTCTGCAACACAACTTTTGAGATTGAATCTGGATTTTCGAGAACCGATTTGTGAGAATCGGCAGAACCTATAGATGAAACTATTCCCTCGCCAACACGAGCCAAAACGGTCTCTTCTCCGGCACCACCCACGAGCTGCTTTATATTTGCACGAACTGTTACGCGGGCCTTTGCTATAAGCTGTATACCATCTTTTGCCACGGCTGTAACAGGCGGAGTGTTTATCACTTTTGGATTTACCGACATCTGCACCGCTTCAAAAACATCACGTCCGGCCAAATCTATTGCCGCAGCCATATTAAAGTTTAAAGAGATATTTGCCTTATCTGCAGAAATTAACGCATTTACAACATTAGGCACATTGCCCTTTGCCAAATAATGAGCCTCCAATTCATTGGCATTGAGCTTAAGACCAGCCTTAGTTCCTGTAATCATAGCCATTACCATTGTTCCCGGAGGTACTTTACGCCAACGCATAAGCACCAATTGCACAAGCGATATCTTTACTCCAGATATCAAAGCCTGAAACCATAGTGTAATAGGGAAAAACCATAAGAAAATCAAAAGTGCTACTATTGAAATTCCAATCCAAACGAGTAATGCAACTTCTTCCATAATATTATAATCCGTTAGTATTCTTTAACAAATATTCTATTCTCCTCAACTTCTGTAATTTCTATATTACGCCCCGCCTCAATAAGGCTTCCGCGAGAAAACACCTCTGTTGAAACATCTCCTATGCGGGCATGTCCGCCCGGTGCCAGTCTGGTAAGAGTAACTCCTTTCATTCCAACTGCAAGCCCTTTATCCTGCGGCAGCTCGTCGGTTTTTGAATTTATATTGGTACTCAGAGATAACTTTTTCCATGTTCCAGAGCGCAATACAAACATTATAAGCAGAATAAACAGCAAAACGTTTATTGCAATTACCGTAAGTCCGCACATAGCTCCAAAGTTTACAAATGCAAGATAGCACGAAGCTATAAAAGACCCTATTCCCAAGATACCTGTAAGACCAAAACCGGGAATTACAAGTACCTCAATACCAAGGAGCAGCAGCCCCACCACAATAAGAGTTATAATAAGCGCCCACATAAGTATAATTATTTCTCTACTTTTTCTACATCTATCTGCCTGTCGGATACCGCTTTAAGAGCAACAACAAGTAATCTTGCATCATCTTCCCTGCCAAACGGTCCAACAACATATTTTATTGTACCTCCATCTGCCGTTTTTGCAATATCCTTCTCGGTTGTAGCCCTTATCACCGCCAATACCTCTTGCGGTAAAGACTCTGTATATCCTGTTATAGTAACCTGATACACTGCCGATTCTGCAATATTTTTCTCCAGCGCACGCGCATTCTTAACATTAATTGTCTTTCCATCTTTATATGCAGTTATCAGGGCCGACGGAAATCCTCTCTTTCTTACTTTGTTAAGATTAGACAGCGCATCGTTGTATTTGCGGAAAGTTCCAACCGAATAAACATATCTTCCGCTCGCATTGCCTCTTTCAAAAACAGGACTCAACCCTTTAAGAGCTTTTAAAGAGGCCTTTTTGCTCAATGTAAAGAGCTGTATCTGATAAACAAGCCCGTCAGGAAAATCATTTATATCAACAATTACCGCATCTTCATTTGTTATTTTAAACGACAAATCGACCTCCGGCTCAGGAATCTCAACATTCATAGCAGGAGCCATTCCCATTTTTCCGTTGGCAAAAGCAAAAACACCTGCACTATCTTCGCCGGACTCCTCATCTGCCCCGGCCTGAGGTTCAACCTCAGGAATAAATATCCCCTTTGCCAAAAAATCCATTTCGAGCTGTTGCAAGGCACTTACGGCCGCATTGGTCTCATTCTGAAGAGAAAGCATCTCAACCTCCTGCTGTGCAATCTTTATCTCAAGAGCCTTTAAATCGTCAGGGTTTGTTAATGTATTATACAACACTCTGTTTGCATCCTGACGGTTTATTGCATCCTTCATTTTCTTTTGCAAATCACGCACTTTATTAACCGCTACAGTATATTGGCTGTAATCATTATTACTATCATTAAGTTCCTGTACAGTAGCAGTTTCTGCCTTTTTACCGTTATTTGATTCGAGTAGAGATATTCTCAATGCCTCGGCCGGTGTCACACGCTTTTTAAGAGGCACATTTTCAAACTCCAAAACATATACCACAAGCGAATCTGCCGCACAGTTGCGGTTTGAGGCAAACAGTGAGTAAAATCCGTCGGGTGTATTGTAAAAAAGGAAATCATCATCGGGAGAAGAGTAGGGGAAGCCCATATTCTGAGGTATGCCCCAATCACCAAGCTCCTCGTCCCATTTACTTTCGTAAAGATCATACCCTCCAACTCCGTAATGTCCGTTGGATGAGAAGTAAAGAGATTTGCCATTAGAACTGAGCATGGGAAATATTTCATTTCCCGCAGATGTTACATTTTCGTTCAGGATTTTTGGTGCGCTCCACAGCGTATCATTTAAGAGTTGCGAAAAATAGATATTCCACGACCCGCTGTTATCAGGCGCACTAAAAAAGAGCTTGTTTGCATTGTTTGGAAAGAATATTACAGGAAATTCTCCTGCAGAAATGGCTAAAGTATCGGGCGACAACTGTTTTGGAAGCATAATCCATGAGCCGTTGTCAAAGCCGGGATAGTGCAGGAAAAAATCTTTTTTTGCAAATTCCCTTTTTGTTACGGTTTCCGGTTCAAAAGCAAAATCAAGCAGGCTGAGACCGTTTTCGCTCTGTATAATCTTGTTTTCCAAGCTAATACGCATTAAAGAGTCTGAACATTTATCCAACAGGCTTTTGTATATGTTTATAGCCTGTTCAAATTCATACTTTTTATGGTGCGACAGGGCTCTGTTTTCTGCATTATTGTCTGTTTGAGCAAAAGAGGTTGCCGTAGATAAAACAGCAACCCAGACAACAATAAATATTCCTAGATCCTTTTTCATTAATTTACGCAAAAATGTAACAACAAAGATATGAAATACTTTATATATTAGGAAAAAATTGTACATTTGCACCTTACTTTATGATAACCGTGCTTTGGTTTAATCTGAATTATAATTTAAAACTATATAACACATGCAAAGTAAAGGAGCCATCAAGTTTGTGGCAATTTTAATCGCGATAGCCTGCGTGTACCAATTATCTTTCACATGGGCTACATCTCATCAGGAGAAAAAGGCACAAGAGTATGCCAACGCGGCTGTAGAAGCAGAGAAGCAGAGTGCCGCATTCGCCAATGTTCCGGAGGTTGACAAAGCCTACTATCTGGACTCTTTGGCAAAAGAAAAAAACAGATTTTATATTGATTCTATAACATCTGAAAAAGTATTCTTAGGCTTTACTTATAAAGATGTTAAGGAGAAGGAGATTAACTTGGGTCTCGACCTTAAAGGCGGTATGAACGTTATGCTTCAGGTTCAATTGAAAGACCTTATCAAGGCCCTTTCAGATGATAACCAGTCTGCCGATTTTGTTAAGGCAATGGAGTTGGCTCAGAAGAAAGAGCTTACCAACCGTGAAGATTTCATAACCCTGTTTGCTCAAAGCTGGGAAGAGGTTGCTCCCGGCAAGAGATTGTCTTCTATCTTTGGCACATACGAGATGCGAGACAAGATTAAACCCGAGACAAGCAACGATGAGGTTATAAAGGTTATACGCGCAGAGGCTGAGAGCGCAATTGCAAACTCTTTCAACGTATTAAGAAACCGTATAGACCGTTTTGGTGTTACACAGCCTAATATTCAAAAATTAGGTAATACCGGCAGAATCCTTGTTGAGCTTCCGGGTGTAAAAGAGCCTGAACGTGTAAGAAAACTCCTTCAAGGAACAGCTTCTTTGGAGTTCTGGCCTACATACGAAAATTCTGAGGTTTACCAATTCCTCGCAGAGGCAAACAGCACCCTTAAAGATATTCTCACAGAAGAGTCGGCAGAGGAAAATGCAGATACAACTGCTAAGGATGCAGCTTCTGAACTTCTTGCAGCCGACAGTCTCAATGCAGATGCTGCTGCATGGGCAAAAGAGAATCCGCTCTTTGCGGTTCTTAATCCGAGTGTATATAACGGACAGCTCGCTCCCGGCGCATGTATGGGTAGAGCACACTACAAAGACACTGCTCTTATTAACAAATATTTGAATATGCCTCAGATTAAGGCTATCTTCCCATCTGAGCTTATTCCTATGTGGACAGTTCAACCAAGTCAGCTCGATCCGTCGGGTATTATTTATGAATTGGTTGCTATTAAGGCAAATACCCGCGATGGCAAAGCTCCTTTAGACGGTGGCATGGTAAGCGATGCTTCTGTTGCCTACAACAATACAGGCGGAGCTCCTATGGTTGATATGGTAATGAACGCAGAGGGCAGCCGCATTTGGGCAAGACTTACTGCAGATAATCTTCAGAGACAGATTGCTGTTGTATTGGACGGTATGGTTTACTCTTATCCTACTGTACAGTCTGAGATTACAGGCGGACGTTCTCAAATTACCGGTAACTTTACCATTACAGAGGCAGAAGACTTGGCAAACGTGTTAAAATCCGGTAAACTTCCTGCTCCTGCAACAATTATCCAAGAACAGGTTGTTGGACCGAGCCTCGGAAGCGAGTCTATTAATGCAGGTTTTGTTTCATTTGTTCTTGCATTCCTTTTGGTTCTTGCCTATATGATAGTGTTCTATAACGGAGCCGGTATTGCTGCAAACATTGCATTGTTGTGCAATGCCTTGTTCCTGTTTGGCGCATTGGCTTCATTTGGCGCTGTGCTCACATTGCCGGGTATTGCAGGTTTGGTTCTTACAATGGGTATGGCTGTGGATGCCAACGTTATTATATATGAGCGTGTGAAAGAGGAGTTGAGAGCCGGTAAACAGTTGAGAGCCGCAATAAAAGACGGTTACAGCAATGCCTACTCTGCAATTATAGACGGTAACCTTACAACTATTATTACAGGTATCGTATTGGCAATTTTTGGTTCAGGTCCTGTTCAGGGATTTGCAACCACATTGGTAATAGGTATCATCACCTCTATGCTTACCTCAATCTTTATTACCCGTCTTATCTTTGAGAGCAGATTGAGCAAAGGCAAGAATATCACATTTGATAACAAATTCTCAAGAAACTTCTTGCAGAACACCAAGATAGACTTTGTAAAACTCCACAAGACTGCATACGTTGTTTCGTCGGTTGTTGTTGTTATAAGCATAGCCTCTATTCTATTTAAAGGCTTCTCTTATGGTGTAGACTTTACCGGTGGTAGAACTTATGTTCTCCGTTTCGATAACGACGTTACAGCTGAGCAGATAAGAAGCGCTGCCAATGCCGAGTTCGGTGAGACTGTAGAGGTTAAACAGTTTGGTGGTGAGAGCCAGATGAAACTTACTACCAAATACAAGATTGAGGACAACTCTACAGAGGTAGATAAAGAGGTTGAAGGCAAACTTTACAATGCTTTGAAAGGATTCTATCAGGCAGATATGTCTCTTGATGACTTTATATCAACCGTAAACAATCCTAACGGTATAATAAGTTCAGATAAAGTAGGTCCTACAATTGCAAACGATATAAAGAGAAACGCTGTAGTGGCTGTTATTCTCTCGTTGCTTGCAATATTCCTCTATATTGCAGCCCGATTCAAGAACTGGACATGGGGTGCCGGCGGTGTTATTTCATTGGCGCACGATACTATTATAGTTATAGGCTTCTTCTCTTTGTTCTCGGGAATACTGCCGTTCAGCTTGGATGTAGACCAGACTTTCATTGCAGCTGTGCTTACAATCATAGGATACTCTATAAACGACTCTGTGGTTATATTTGACCGTATCCGCGAGTACAACGTTCTGTATCCTAAACGTGATTTAAAGACAAACATTAACGAAGCTCTTAACAGTACATTGGCTCGATGCGTAAATACATCGGCTTCTACTTTGGTGGTTATGATTGCCATTGCTCTGTTTGGAGGTGAAGTTATCAGAGGTTTTGCCTGCGCGTTGATTGTTGGTATTGTTGTAGGTGCTTACTCTTCTATATTCGTAGGTACACCTGTTGTATATGATATGAACATGAAAAAAGCTAAAAAAGCAGAATTAAAATAATAGTCTAAACAATTAGATTAGTAAAAAAATATCGGGGCAAAGTTTCTTTTGCTCCGATATTTTTTTATTGTTTTTGGCAACATTAGCTTGTTTTTAGAATATGCGATAATACCCCTTTTAAGGTTGTAAGAAGACAATAAAGAAGCCGGCTTTTTGAGAACTGTATTCCAAAAATTTTACTTTGTGGAGCAGCTCTTTTTGAGTCGGCTTCTTCTATGTTTTGTATGTTATTGCCCTGTTTTGGGCTTCATTGGCCTGCTTATACCAACGGTGTTCCGCTCATGCAGGCAGGTTGTTCAATTCCCATAAGTTTTAGTATTGTAGGGGCTATATCGGCAAGAATACCATTCTTAACCTCTTTTATGTCGTTATCAACAACAATAAAAGGAACAGGATTAAGCGAATGGGCTGTATTTGGGGTTCCGTCTGAATTTACTGCATTGTCGGCATTGCCGTGGTCTGCTGTAATTAATACGGTGTATCCGTTTGCAACTGCCGAATCAACAACTTCTTTAACCAGACCGTCTATAGTTTTTACAGCTTTTGTTATTGCCTCATAAACGCCTGTATGGCCAACCATATCACCGTTTGCAAAGTTGAGTATTACCAAATCTTCTTTTCCGGTATTCAACACTTTTATAAGCTCATCTGCCACTTCAGGTGCGCTCATTTCCGGTTTAAGGTCGTATGTTGCAACTTTTGGAGAGTTCACAAGAACGCGGTCTTCATTTTCAAAAGCAGCTTCGCGTCCGCCTGAGAAGAAGAAGGTTACATGGGCATATTTTTCTGTCTCGGCAATTCTTAACTGGTTTTTACCCGCCTTTGCAACAACTTCGCCAAGAGTATCATGTACATTCTCTTTATCAAACAGTATGTGTACTCCTGTAAATTTATCGTCGTAAGGAGTAAGGCAGCAATAGTATAAAGGCATGGTTTTCATATCCATATCAGGCATATCGGCCTGAGTAAGAACAGAGGTTATTTCACGGGCTCTGTCGTTACGGAAATTAAAGAAAACAACTGCATCACCTTCGCTTATATTTGCAGTTCCCTCTACTTTTACAGGTTTTATAAACTCGTCTGTTACACCTGCTTCGTATGATGCCTCCACTGCCTGTGCAGGATTTGATGTAAGAGCACCTTCTCCCTTAACCAACAAATCGTATGCAACTTTAACTCTATCCCATCTTTTATCGCGGTCCATAGCATAGAAACGTCCTATTACTGAGGCTATTTTTCCGGTAGATACCGCCATGTGGGCCTGCAGTTGTTCTATAAATCCCTTACCGCTTTTAGGGTCGGTATCACGGCCATCCATAAAACAGTGAACATAAACTTTATCTAAATTATACTGCTTTGCCACATCAAGAAATGCAAACAATTGATCTATTGAACTGTGAACGCCTCCATTAGAAAGCAATCCCATAAAATGCAGCGCTTTTCCGCTCTCTTTGGCATAATCGTAAACAGCTTTAACCTCTTTGTTTTCCAATAATGTCTTATTCTCACAGGCTTTGTTTATCTTTACCAAATCCTGATATACAACCCTTCCTGCGCCAATATTAAGGTGACCTACCTCAGAATTTCCCATTTGTCCGGCAGGAAGTCCTACATCTTCTCCGCTTGCCGACAACTGTGAGTTTGGATATTTTGCCATAAGGGCATCGATATTAGGCTGCCCTGCGGTATATATTGCATTGGTTTTGTCATGCTTTCCTATTCCCCATCCGTCGAGAATCATTAAAAGTACCTTTTTATTCATATTTCCTCCTCTGTTTTTATGAATTTTTATTAATTTCGTATTTAGATCGATTCTGTTCCAAACCGCTGTTCTTTACAGTTTATCATGAACTTTAAAGCTGCTTAATGCTTACTTATATGAACAGAAACCGGCGCGCAAAGTTAATCAATATGAACAAAAATAGAAACAACAAAAGTAAAAGAGCGTCAAGGCGCAGAGAGAAAAAAGGAACAAGTAAAGGAAAGTTTTCTAAAAGAGGACATTCTACACATAAAAAGAGGGTTATTGAGGAGCTTGAAGGTACCGTTATAATGGGCCGCGAAGGGTATGGATTTGTAAGTATTCCCGACAGAGAAGAGGATGTGTTTGTTCCTGCCAAAAAGTTGCTTGGAGCGTTGAATGCCGATAAAGTAAGGGTTGCTGTTACAAAGCTCAAAGATGATAATCGCAGAATGGAAGGCGAGGTTGTTGAGATTCTTGAACGCTCTGCCAAACCATACATAGGAGTGTTGCAGATAATAGGCCGCAAGGCATGGGTGATTGTGGAGAGCAAGTATATGCCGTATGATATAAATGTTCCTATTGAGCAGGTAAAGGATGAATATCAAGGATTTAAAGTTGCCGTTACGATTGAGCAGTGGAAGCCGGGAATGGATGCTCCCGTAGGACGAATAATTGATATTCTTGGCGAACCCGGCAACAATAATACCGAGATGCACGCAATTCTAACAGAATACGGGTTGCCATACCGTTTTGAAAAAGAGATAGAGGAGGCCGCTGCCAAAATTCCAATAAAAATTTCTAAAAAGGAGATTGAGTCTCGCAGAGATTTTAGAAAAGTATGCACTTTTACAATAGACCCTGCCGATGCCAAGGATTTTGACGATGCTATCTCTTTGCGCAGATTAGATAACGGAAATTTAGAAATAGGTGTGCATATTGCAGATGTCACGCATTATGTTAAACCGGGTGATATTATTGATAAAGAAGCTGTTGAGCGCGCAACCTCTGTATATCTTGTAGACCGTACAGTTCCTATGCTTCCTGAGGCTCTTTCAAACAATCTATGCTCTTTAAGACCAAATGAAGAGAAACTCACTTTCTCGGCCGTTTTTGAGATGAATGATAAGGCTAAACTTATAAATAGTTGGTTTGGGCGCACAATTATAAAGTCCGACAGACGTTTTGCCTACGAAGAGGCACAACAGATTTTGGAGGAGGCCGGACTGGCTGAGCCGTCGGGAAAAGACCCTAAAGATATTCCAAATAATAAACCTGCAAAAAAACCGCGTGGAGCAGCTTCTGAAAAGGAGGTAAGAGAGGCCGTAATAACACTGCACAAACTGGCTGCAATACTCAGAAAACAACGTTTTAACAATGGAGCGATTAGTTTTGAACGGCCGGAAATGAAGGTTATTGTAGATGAAAACGGACGGCCTTTAGATGTAAGGCAAAAAGTTACGAGAGAGGCTAATTGGCTCATAGAAGAGTTTATGTTGTTAGCAAACAAAGCTGTGGCAACTTATGTTGCTATGGGACTTAAAATAAAGGACCCTACTTTTGTGTATAGAATTCATGAAGAGCCTGATTATGATAAGATTCAGAATCTGCGAGATTTTATTAAGCACTTTGGTTATGCAATGGGTGATACCAATAACGGAAAAGAGGTTGCAAAAGAGCTTAACAAACTTCTCGGAAAGGTTAAAGATAAGCCGGAATGCGGTGCTATAGAGATTGTTGCACTACGCTCTATGGCTCGGGCAAAATACTCTACAGATAATGTAGGGCACTACGGTTTGGGATTCAAATATTACACGCACTTTACATCTCCTATACGCCGTTATCCCGACATGATGGTTCACAGATTATTGGCTCATTATTTAGATAAAGGTAAAAGCGAGGATAAAAAGCGATACGAAGAACTGTGCAAGCATTCGTCTAACCGAGAGCAATTGGCAGCAGATGCCGAGCGTGCAAGCATAAAATACAAATTGTCGGAATTTATGCAGGATAAAGTTGGTAATGAGTACGATGGAACTGTTTCAGGTGTTACCGAGTGGGGTATTTATGTTGAGATAGAGCCTACTAAAGTAGAGGGCATGGTCTCTTTACGTGATATAAAAGAGGATTACTTTTTATTTGACGAGAAAAATTATTGTGTTACAGGTAAATCCTCCGGAATAAAATTTACGCTTGGAGATAAAGTAAGGATAAGGGTTTCAAAGGTTAATCTTGAGCAAAAACTCATTGATTATGAATTAATCTGGGATACAAACTATAATAAAAAATCAAAAAAGAAAATCACTAAAGGAGAGGGTAAATCTGTAAAAAAAACAGAGAAACAGGAGAAGCCAAAAAAAGTCTCAAAGGCAATAAAATCTTCTAAACAAGGAAATTCTACAAACTCTAAAAAGAGTAATAATAAATAACACATTATTTTTTAAAATTAAAAGTAAATTTATCTATGAATATAAGTAAATTTTACGCTACTGTATTGGCCGGCCTTATGGCAGTTGTTCTATTTGTATCTGTTCCTGTAGATTCATCTGCTCAGGCCGAGAGTAAAAGTGCATCAGACTGCTTTAATGTATATAACACTCGTTATGCACAAAAGATTGTAAATTATCTTACTCAAGACAAACTAAAAGGGCGTGAGGCCGGAACAAAAGAGGGCGAAAAAGCCATGAAGTTTGTTTATAAAGAGTTAAAGAGAGCGGGATACTCTCCTGTGCTGCAACCTATAACAGAACAGACGCTTAAAGAGGCTATAGGAGAACCGCGAAAGGGAAGAATATATCCTAAAAAAATGTGTAATGTAATTGCACGTTTAGAGGGCAAAAACAGCGATAAATATATTATAGTAGGCGCACATTACGATCACCTTGGATATAAAGATGGTATTGGAATACATCCCGGTGCCGATGATAATGCTTCGGGAATTGCTGCTCTTATTTCTTTAGCAAAGATGATGAAAGCCGCAGATATAACACCGGAGTATACTGTTCTTTTTTGTGCATGGGATGGCGAAGAGAAAGGATTGCTCGGTTCCAGATACTTTGTCTCTGTTTGGCCCGACAAAAATATATTTTCTTCAAATACACAACCGTTGGAAGAGTCTGCTGTTCTCTATATGAACTTTGATATGGTAGGACGTACAATTACACCTGAAAATCCGGGTGTTACATTTGCATGGAACAATAATTACCCATATTTGCTTGATACATGCAAGGAATTACAAGGTGCTGTTCCTACTCCGTTCCAAGTGCTTTTAGATGAGCGTACAGGCAACGGAAAAGGCGGTTCCGATTACGCCCCTTTCTCCGCTCATAATGTTCCTTTTATTGCCTGGATGGAAGATTTTATGCATGAAGATTACCACAAACCTACAGATACTCCGGATAAAATTCATTGGGAAAAACTCCGCAAGACAACACTCTTGGCCTATTTGATTTTATGGAAATTTGCAATGTAGCCACTAAATATGAATAATCCCGGACCAAAATAAACTTTGATCCGGGATTTCCAATAATAAATAAACCCTAACAAGAGTTAGTTAGTCTTTCAATTTTGCGCAAAGGAACTCTCTGTTCAAACGAGCAATGTTTGATACCGATATTCCTTTAGGACATTCCATTTCGCAAGCGCGGGTATTGGTACAAGCACCGAATCCCAACTCGTCCATCTTTGCAACCATTGCTTTTGCTCTTCTTGCACCCTCTATTTTACCTTGAGGAAGCAGAGCCAATGAACTTACTCTTGCAGATACGAACAACATTGCCGAACCATTCTTACATGTTGCTACACAAGCACCGCAACCTACGCAAGATGCAGCATCCATACTTTCGTCTGCGTCTTTTTTAGGAATTGGAATAGCATTACCGTCGGGAACGCCACCTGTATTTACAGATACGAAACCACCGGCCTGAAGAATCTGATCGAATGCGTTTCTGTTTACTACCAAATCTTTGATAATAGGGAAACCGGCACTTCTCCAAGGCTCAATTGTAATGGTATCGCCATCTTTGAATTTACGCATGTGGAGCTGACATGTTGTAATATCATTGTCGGGGCCGTGTGCCCTTCCGTTAATGTATAATGAGCAAGCGCCGCAGATACCCTCTCTACAGTCGTGGTCAAAACTTACAGGGCCGCTTGATTTACATCCTTTGTTCACTGCAACAGGATCTATGTTCTCCTTAATCAATTGCTCGTTAAGGATATCCATCATCTCTAAGAATGAACTGTCAGGAGAGATATTCTTAACTTGATAAGTCTCGAAATGTCCCTTTTCTTTTGCGTTTTTCTGACGCCAAACTTTTAATGTTAAATCCATATCTAAATAGTTTCTTAGTCTTTATAGTTTCTTGTTGACGGTTTTACAAACTCATAGTTAAGAGGTTCTTTATGCAACTCAGGCTCAGAGTTTTCTCCTTTGTATTCCCAAGCCGAAACATACATAAAGTTCTCGTCGTCACGTTTGGTTTCACCATCTTCTGTTTGCATTTCTTCACGGAAGTGGCCTCCGCAAGACTCTTTTCTGTTAAGGGCATCCAAAGCCATAAGTTCTCCCATTTCAAGGAAATCTGCAAGACGGAGAGCTTTTTCTAACTCCTGGTTAAAGTGATTATTTTCACCTGCAACATATACGTTGCTCCAGAACTCTTTCTTAAGGTCTCTTATAAGGCCTATGGCTTTCTTTAGACCTGCCTCATTTCTTGCCATACCTACATAATCCCACATGATAAGACCGAGCTCTTTGTGAATCTCATCAACAGTTCTTTTACCTTTTATGCTAAATAGTTTGTTGATTTTCTCAACAACAGCCTTCTCAGCCTCTGCAAATGCAGGATGGTTGGTATCTGTCTTAGGCTCTGCAAATTTGTGTGAAAGATAATCTCCAATGGTATAAGGAAGGATAAAGTAACCATCTGCCAAACCCTGCATAAGTGCCGACGCACCCAAACGGTTTCCGCCATGGTCACTAAAGTTAGCCTCTCCAATTGCATACAATCCAGGGATTGTTGTCTGAAGATTGTAATCTACCCAAATACCACCCATTGTATAGTGTATTGCAGGGTAAATCATCATAGGCTCTTTATATGGATTGGTATCTGTAATCTTCTCATACATCTGGAATAGGTTACCGTATCTTTCGGTAATTACCTTCTCACCCAATCTCTCTATTGCAGATTTAAAATCGAGGAATACGGCAAGACCTGTTTCATTTACACCAAAGCCGGCATCGCAACGCTCTTTTGCAGCTCTTGAAGCCACGTCGCGAGGTACGAGGTTACCAAATGCAGGGTATCTTCTCTCCAAATAGTAATCTCTGTCTTCTTCCGGTAT
Source organism: uncultured Muribaculaceae bacterium (assembly GCA_964621625.1). Taxonomy (GTDB): domain Bacteria; phylum Bacteroidota; class Bacteroidia; order Bacteroidales; family UBA932; genus Egerieousia. Next base: position 15,991 of record CAZULV010000020.1, read on the forward strand.
TTGAGAAGCTTTTATCTGTTTCTTTCTGAGTTTTTCTACATCCTCTTTTTTCTTAGGAACCCAGATTCTTCCGTCGTTTCTCAAAGACTCACTCATAAGAGTAAGTTTTGATTGTTGTGTTCCGTGAACCGGAATACAGGTTGGGTGAATTTGTGCAAAACAAGGGTTTCCAAAGAAAGCACCTTTCTTGTAACACTGCCATGCAGCAGAACCGTTACTGTTCATAGCATTGGTAGAGAGGAAGAATACGTTTCCGTAACCACCTGTTGCTATTACAACTGCGTGAGCTCCAAATCTTTCAATCTCTCCGGTTTCTATATTTCTTGCAATAATACCTTTTGCCTCACCGTTTATAAGAACCAAATCCAACATCTCATGACGAGGATATGATTTTACAGAACCTTTTGCAACCTGACGGTTTAGTGCAGCGTATGCACCCAAAAGAAGCTGCTGACCGGTTTGACCGCGGGCATAGAATGTACGGCTTACCTGTGCACCTCCAAATGAACGGTTATCGAGCAATCCGCCGTAATCCCTTGCAAATGGAACACCCTGGGCAACACACTGGTCTATAATATTATTACTTACCTCGGCCAAACGATATACGTTTGCCTCTCTTGCCCTGTAGTCTCCACCTTTTATTGTGTCATAGAACAAACGATAAATAGAGTCATTATCGTTGGTATAATTCTTTGCAGCGTTAATACCACCTTGAGCGGCTATTGAGTGAGCACGTCTTGGTGAGTCGCTGATGCAGAAAACTTTTACGTTATATCCAAGTTCGCCTAATGAAGCAGCAGCAGACGCACCACCTAAACCGGTACCTACTACTATAATTTCTAATTTGCGCTTATTAGCCGGACTAACTACGCGAATTTGAGCCTTATGCTTTGTCCATTTCTCAGCCAAAGGCCCCTCAGGAATGTGTGATATTAATTTTTCGGCCATTATTAGTTTTTTATAGAAAAATTTCTACAAATTTGAGTACTTTTTATCAAATAACCAATTATTATCAAACAATTATTATAAATTATTGATAATTATCGGGTAAAAAGTAATAAGAATTTTAATATAACGCCAATCAGAGTGTGATTTTTACTATCTTTACGGCTCTAATAAAACTTCTTATGAAACATATCGCAATTATTCTACTGTTGGGGATGATGATTTCATACTCTAACAATTGTAATGCTCAAAAAAGAGCCAAAGAGAATACTACAGAAAAAAAACTTACAAGAGCGCAAATCAAACAGATGCGTGCGCAAAATATAATGAATTGCATTCAAAAAGACAGCCTGTATATAGTGGTAGACAGAATAAACCCTATGGGTACTACATCACAAAGCTCTTCAGACGGTTATTATGTTAAACTTCAAAATGGCAAAGTATCTATGTATCTTCCTTATATGGGAAATTCAACATCTCCTATAATGGGAGGACAGAGACTCTCTATAGATACAAGCGAACAGCCTGTAAGTATACAGAAAGAGACCGATTTAAAGAACGAATGCACTTATTATCTTTTCTATTTTAAAAACGATAACATAAATGAAAAATGGGAGTGTATACTTCAGATTTATGATAACGGATATACACTTCTTAAACTTTCTTCTCCCGGAAGAGATTCTGTAGGGTTCCAAGGAAAATTAAAATAAACAAGCGAATACAAATAAAAACTCTGATATGAAATTAAAACCAACTTTAGCATATCTTTTTTTAATGCTTTCTATTGCTTTTTCTGCTTTGGCACAAAATAATGGCAAGCAGTGTAGCGGTGAACTTAATCTTATTCCGCAACCTCAAGAGGTTAAAATAACAGATGGAAAATTTATCTTTAATGAAAATACCTCTATAGAGGGAAACGCAGGTTTTGCGGTAAAATTTCTTAGAGACAGAATAAATGTAAAAGGGGTTTCAGGTAATGAAAACTGCGTAGAAATAAATGTAGATAATTTGTCGGGAATTAAAAAAGAGGGGTATTCTCTAATTGTAACGCCAAAAAAAATTACCGTAACAGCCTCTGATGCCGGAGGAGCATTTTATGGAGTACAGACCCTTTTGCAGCTTCTTCCCGCATCTGTTTACAGTAAAGACTCGGGATATGAAAAATTAGAAGTTCCTTGTGTTGAGATAAATGATTATCCAAGATTTACATACAGAGGAGCAGGACTTGATGTTTCAAGAACTTTTTTTCCGATAGAAACAATCTACAATTTTATAGATTGGATTTCTTATCATAAGATAAATACCTTTCATTGGCATCTTACAGATGATAATGGTTGGAGAATAGAGATTAAGAAATACCCTCTTTTAACCAAAAAAGGGGCATGGAGAGGTCCTAACGAGGTACTTCCTCCTGCATACGGCTCGGGAGACAAGAGATACGGAGGATATTATACACAAGAAGAGATAAAGGCTATTGTTAAATATGCAGCCGACAGAAATATTACAATAATTCCCGAAATAGATATGCCGGGACATAGTAAATCCGTTATACATACATATCCTCATGTTGGTTGTATAAACGAAAATAAAACAATGAGCGTAAACGGAGAGATAAATAATGTGTGGTGTATTGGAAATGAGAAGACTTATGAGATGATAGGTAATATTGTAAAAGAACTTGTTGCTCTTTTTCCTTCAAAAATGATACATCTTGGCGGAGATGAGGTAAATATGGATAATTGGAAAAATTGCCCTATCTGTCAGGATTTTATGAAGAAAATGGGAATGAAGCAGGAGATTGAGTTATTGAATTATTTTGTGAGAAGAATGGAGAAGATAGTAAATTCACATAACCGAGTTCTTGTTGGTTGGGATGAGATTATAAAAGGGGGAGAATTGCAGCCGAGTACTGTTGTTTATGGTTGGGGTTCAATGAAAAGGGCTGCAAATGCAGTAAAAAATGGACAACCGACGGTATTCCTTCCTGCACAATATTGTTATCTTGATATGAAACAGTCTAAGTATGAAAGAGGACACAATTGGGCTGCAATAGTTACTTTAGACAGTACATATAAATTAGACCCTATAAAAATGAATGATTTTACACCTGAACAGGAAAAATTGGTTCTTGGAGTTCAGGGAAATCTCTGGTGTGAACTGCTCGACAGACCGCACAGATTTATGGAGTATCAATTCTTTCCAAGGTTATGCGCTATTTCAGAAGTAGGATGGACAAATCCTGAGAATAAGGATTATAATAATTTCTATTACAGACTTACAAAGACGCATTATGAGAGAATGTTTAATATGGGAATTGCATTTAGAGTTCCGTTTCCGGATGTTGTTTACAAAGATAACAGACTTAAAGTAAGACTTCCGTATGATTGGGCTGTTGTAAGGTATACAACAGATGGAAGTGAGCCTTGTAACACTTCAAATATATACACAGGAGATATAACCACTTTTGAGCCTCAAAAATTCAGATTTGCAACATTTTATAAAGATACATACAGAAGTGTGGCTGTAGGGGCTTCTAATATAGAACTTTATAATTATATAAAGCCTAAGGTTAAAATAAAAAGCTCGTATACAGACGAAGAGACAAATAAAAATTTTCCTATGTCAAATATTACAGGTTACGACTTTAGTAAATATTGGAGAATAAACAGGCGTTCACAGGCCGGTGATTTTGTTCTCTATACATTTGAAGAACCTGTAGAGTGCAGTAAAATTACTATAGAAACAGGTATTCCTAATATAACTTTTTACAGTGTTACTCAGGGGTATGTTGAGTACTCTTATGATGGAGAATTTTTTATAAAAGGGGATAATTTTGAATACGGAATTTCTGTTATTAAGCCAAAGGATAAAGTAAAGGCGGTAAGGATTGTATTTACAGGAATCTCGGATGCACTAATAACTGCATTCCAAAATTTAAAAATAGAGAAATGATAGTGAATAAAAAACGGGCCTTTATTCGGGCCCGTTTTTTTATATATGATAATGTTGTAAAAGCGGCATTTTTACATTATTATCTTAAATTAAGCGCTTATTTAAGTTTATTATACGCAGCTTCTATCTCCTCGAATATATTATCATAGAAAGCATTAAACGATTGTGAGTTATACTCTTTATCTCTGTTTTCTTCTGTAAATTTATAAGTTTGCTCAAATATATAATTTTCAACCGGACGGAGCTGTTGCATATAGCCTGTTCCGCAAGGATTATATAAAAGGTTAAAATTCATATATCTGTTTCCATTTCCGCGTTTTACTGCAAATACCTTGTGTTTTAAATTAAGGGCCATATCACACATGAGTGCATTTTCTTTCTCTTTTGCAGTCATCCATGAAGGCTGATTTTCTCCTGCTTTTACAAATAAAGGAACTGCAACAGATACCGGTGGATAACCAAGTATTGTCCACATTGTTGTATTAAGAGGGTTTTCTCCGCTTTTAACTCCTTCTATTATTGTTACTGCAGTAGAAGATTTACGAGGAATAAAATCCTGGTCTATAAACCATCCGCTACCTTTTTGGAGAATATCATTATCCTTAACCAAATCTATCCCTAAAAGTGAGTGATAGAATGAACGTGAAAGATTCTGGAAAATCCATTTAGGTGTTATTTCACCGGCACGTCCTATATGATTTTTTATAATATTGTCGGCATTAGTATACCTTATATAACCCATACCATCATTTAATTTGCCGTTATATGAATGATTGGCATATACAAGATAACCTTGAGGGGCTATAATAGGGTCATTTACATCAATTTTTTTCCAGCCGTAATTTCCAACTTCGTAATATGCAGCACCTCCAAAAGCATCTATAACACCAAAGTTGCCCTCTACACCATAAGGTTTCTTATAACTATTAAGGAGTTTCTCAAAATCTGCAAGGGTTTTACATTTTCCCAAAGCATCATACATAACTCTTCCCTCTCTATCCATCTGCTCGCTCGGAACATTATCGTAATTAAGGTTATAAGAAGCTGTATTCATTATAGAAAAACCAACTTCATTTGTTCCGCTCCATGCTTCGGGCAACATATCAGGAGAATTTATTAAAGCTATAAAACAATACTTAGGACCTTTTATATAGTCAATCCTGTTATTCTCTTCTCCTGTGTCTCTATGTTTCCACATAAGAGGTCTTCCATCTTTAGTAGCCTTTCCCGAAATAATTGCAGATGTACAACAATATAAATCAGATGAAAATAGAATTGTAAGTATTCCTGCCAATAAAATAAATTTTCTCATAGTCTCTGTTTTATTAAGTGATTATTTAATAATAATACACATAAATTATCTGTTTACCTGAAAGGTATTTAAAATAATGTATCGGTATTGTTGTATTTAGATAATCCAAGATGTTTATATGCAAGTTCTGTAACCTCTCTTCCGCGAGGTGTTCTATGTATGAACCCCTCTTTTATAAGGAACGGTTCATAAACCTCCTCTAATGTGCCTGCATCCTCGCCAACAGCAGTTGCTATTGTACTAACTCCAACAGGCCCGCCTTTAAATTTATTTATTATAGTTGTGAGTATCTTGTTATCCATAAGATCAAGTCCGCGCTTATCTATATTAAGTGCGTCAAGAGCATATTTTGTTATTGCCAAATCTATTCTTCCACTGCCTTTTACCTGCGCAAAATCTCTCACACGTCTTAAAAGTGCATTGGCTATTCTTGGAGTTCCTCTGCTTCTGCATGCTATCTCTAAAGCGGCATCTGTATCTGTCTCTATATTTAAAATACGTGCACTTCTTTCAACTATACGTTGCAATACTTTAGAATCGTAATATTCGAGGTGACACTGTATTCCAAAACGTGCTCTTAAAGGAGATGTAAGGAGTCCGCTACGTGTTGTTGCTCCAACTAAAGTAAAAGGATTTAGCGAAATCTGTACAGAACGTGCTCCTGGTCCTTTGTCAATCATAATATCTATCCTAAAATCTTCCATTGCAGAATAGAGATACTCTTCAACTATAGGAGAAAGACGGTGTATCTCATCTATAAACAGTACATCTCCGGATTCAAGACCTGTAAGGAGTCCTGCCAAATCACCCGGTTTATCCAACACAGGACCTGAGGTAATTTTCATATCAACTCCCAATTCATTTGCAATGATATTAGCGAGTGTTGTTTTTCCCAAACCGGGAGGACCGTGGAGCAGTACATGATCTAAAGACTCGCCGCGTAATTTGGCTGCCTTTACAAAAACTTTAAGATTCTCCAGGATCTTCTCTTGTCCTGAAAAATCTTCAAACTCTTTAGGCCTTATTACACCTTCTATATCTTTTTCCGAAAACTCGGAAATTTTTCTCGGATCAAATTTATCTTCAACTGAAATCATATTACAAATATAAATTTATTTTTTATTAAATCTTTTGTTTTATATTATTGTTTGTTGATATGTTAATAACTGTTTTTATTAACACCGCTGTTTATAACTACTTATTATTTAAACACTGTTATTAACAGATTAAATTACATTAAAATATTATGTATTAATGTAATAATTTAAAATATTAACATATGTTAATAAATATACGTCTGAATTATAAACACTCATTACTATGTTGATAACGGCTTTTGTAAAAATTTAAAAGTATTGATAATTATTCTTGTTTTATACGATTATCCTGCTATATATACAAAATGTTCATTGTTTTTTAGATTTGTTATTAAATCTTATTAACAGCGATATTAATAAGATTTCAACAGCTTTTCTTGATAGTTGTTAAAAACTTAACTTATTTTGCACCTTAAATGGAGAATTTGGTTTTTCAAGATATATTTTCTAAGCAATATTCTCAAAAAGAATTAGTTGCATTTTTAAAAGATGAGGGGCAAAAAAGAGTTGTTTTAAATGGATTGCATGCTTCATCTAAAGCTTACGCTTTTTCCGACGCTGTTGAATCTTTAAATAAAGGTGTTCATATTGTATTGATGCCTAATAGAGAAGATGCGCAATTTTTTTCAAATGACCTTTATAATATACTTGGAGAGGATAATGTATTCTATTTTCCCTCTTCTTCTTATAGAACAGCAAGAATAAGTACTATAAAGGATTCTTCGCAAAAGGTCCAGAGAAGTGCGGCTATAAGTGCGCTAAGTAATTTTAATGGAGGTGATTTTAAAGGTAAATTTATTGTACTGGTTACCTATCCGGGTGCAATAAATGAAAAGATACTCAATAATAAAACCCTGTCTGATAATATTCTAAAAATCTCTGTAAATGAATCGCTTTCGCATGAATTTATAAAGGAGACTCTTTTTGCTTATAATTTTGAGAAGGTAGATTTTGTAAGTGAGCCTGGGCAGTTTGCACTTAGAGGAGGAATTATAGATGTATTCTCTTTTTCCGATGATAAACCTTACAGAATTGATTTTTTTGGAAATAATATTGAGAGTATAAGGCATTTTGATATAAATACGCAGCGTTCTTCGGGTAATCTGAGCAGTATTGAGATATTTCCTAATATATACGAAAATGATTGTTTTACAGAGCAGGAGAGTATATCTGTTTTTGAATATATAAAGAGAGAGTGTTTTGTATGGATTGACAGGTATATAAACATATCTTCTGTTGAGCAGTTTAAAGAGTGCCTTATTGAAGCAGAAAAATACAAGAGTGTATATTTTGAGAATCCCGCAATGGGAATTACGCAGTCAACAGGTTTTAAATCAATACATGAGATAGATTATAACACATCTGTACAACCTTCGTTTAACAAGAATTTTAATCTCCTTTTAAATAATATAAAAGATAGGATTTCTGAGGGATATAAAGTTTTTATAAGCAGTGATAATCATAAACAGATTGAGCGTTTGCGCAGTATATTCGCTCATAATGAAGGTGATTCTCCTGATAAAATTCCTGTTTTTGAGGAGATAAAATATTCTGTACACGGAGGCTTTATAGATAATAATGTTAAAGTGTGTCTATATACAGACCATCAAATATTTGATAAATATCACAGAGTAAAAATAAAACGTGAAGTTCCGGTTAGCGAACGCCTTACTTTAAATGAATTAAATGCTTTTCAAATAGGAGATTATGTTGTTCATATAGACCACGGTGTGGGAATTTTCGGAGGTCTTGTAAAGACTAATATAAACGGAAAGGTGCAGGAGGCAATAAAACTTATCTATAAGGATAATGATGTAATTTTTGTATCTATACACGGTATTCATAGGATTTCGAGATATAAATCAAAAGACGGTACACCTCCCAAAATATACAAATTGGGAACCGGCGCATGGGAAAAACTTAAAAGCACAACAAAATCAAAAGTAAAAGATATAGCAAAAGATCTTATAAAGTTGTATGCAGAACGTCGTTCGAGTAAAGGTTTTTCATTCTCTTCCGACAGTTATATGCAACATGAGCTCGAAGCCTCTTTTATGTATGAAGATACTCCAGACCAGCTTAAAGCCACTGTTGCCGTAAAAGGTGATATGGAGCGTGATTATCCTATGGACAGACTTGTTTGCGGTGATGTAGGATTTGGAAAAACAGAAATTGCCGTAAGAGCGGCTTTTAAAGCTGTTGCAGATAGCAAGCAGGTTGCACTTCTTGTTCCAACCACAATTTTGGCTCTCCAACATTATAAGACATTTAAAGGGAGATTAAAAGATTTTCCTTGTAATATAGAGTATATAAGCAGGCTTAAAACCGCTAAAGAGATAAAATCTATAGCGGAAAGACTTAAAGAGGGTAAGATAGATATCATTATAGGTACTCACAGATTGCTAAATAAAGAGATTGTTTTTAAGGATTTGGGTTTGCTTATAATAGATGAGGAGCAGAAATTTGGAGTTGCGGCAAAAGAAAAACTCCGTCAGCTTAAATTGTCGGTAGATACTCTTACTTTAACTGCAACACCTATTCCGCGCACACTGCAGTTTTCGCTTTTAGGTGCAAGGGATTTGTCTATAATAAATACGCCTCCGCCAAACAGGCTTCCTGTTCAGACAGAAATTATAGATTTTAACGAAGAGTTTATAAGGGATATAATAAAATTTGAAATAGAGAGGGGAGGACAGGTTTATTTTGTACACAATAGGGTAGAGGATATTCTTGCGGTAGAAGATATTATAAAGAGAATATGCCCGGGCATAAAGACATGTGTGGGACACGGACAGATGGATCCTAAGGAGTTAGAGGGGATAATACTTGATTTTATGGCGGGAGATTATGATGTGTTGGTTGCAACTACCATTGTTGAAAACGGTATAGATATTCCAAACGCAAATACCATAATAATAAATCAGGCTCAGAATTTTGGTTTGAGCGATTTGCATCAGTTAAGAGGGCGTGTGGGACGTTCAAATATAAAGGCTTTCTGCTACCTTATAGTTCCCTCTATGGCTTCTGTTACAGATGATGCGCGTCGCAGACTCAGGGCTATAGAGGCTTTTTCTGATTTAGGCAGCGGTTTTAATATTGCAATGCAAGATTTGGATATACGCGGGGCAGGCAATCTTTTGGGTGGAGAGCAGAGCGGATTTATTGCAGATATGGGTTTTGAAACATATCAAAGAATACTTTCCGAGGCGTTTATGGAGATAAAACAGGAGGAGTATGCTAAAGAGGAGAGTGATGATAAGCTAAGGATAAAGGAGATAGAAAAGGGAGAGTCAAACAGCCTTATTTATAGAGATGCGATAAAAACAGAGGAGCAGTTCATTACAGATTGTTCTATTGATACAGATTTGGAGTTGCTTATACCTGATACTTACATCCCTCAGATTTCTGAGAAGATAAGATTGTATAAAGAGCTTGATACAATAACGTCGGAAGAGCGTCTTGTTAAATTTACAGAAGAGCTGAGAGACAGATTTGGAGAATTGCCAGAACAGCTTGTACAGCTTACTTACGTTGTGAGATTGAGACATATTGCAATAAAGTTAGGATTTGAAAGAATAGTTATTAAAAACGGTATAATGCTTGCCTATTTTGTAACTAACCAAAATTCTCCATATTATAAATCTGAGCTGTTTTCCAAGATATTAGGCTATATAAACAGTAATCCTCAAAAATCACGGTTGAAAGAGCAGAATAACAAATTATTACTGCGTGTTATGGGAATTGATAATATGGAGAAGGCATACAATATTGTAGGTCAAATGAAAAAAGCTGTGTATAATTGATATAAATAGTATCTTTGTGCCATGGTTAATTTTCTTATAGATTTAGGCAATTCTAACTGCAAGGTTGCTTTTGAGGAGGGAGGAATTCTCACAGATATACGTAAAAATGCAAACAATGAGGATATCCGCTCTTTTATTTTGTCTGTTTTAGAAGGCAAGAATATTAATGTTATAGTATTTTCCAATGTACGTGAGGATAATCCGGAATTAAATGAATTATTAGCCGGCAGATGTAAAAAACTGATAGTTCTCGATTATAAAACAGAACTTCCTGTAGATTTGAATTACCAATTTCCTGCAGTAGGGCTTGGTGCCGACAGAATAGCCGGAGCATTGGCGGTTGCAATGCTTTTTAAGGGTAAGGAGTGTATAAAATTTGATTTTGGAACAGCGCTTACCGTAGATTTTATAGACAAGAACGGAACTTTTTTTGGAGGAAATATATCATTAGGTTTAACAACCAGATTTAAAGCTCTTAATACATTTACAAAAAGGCTTCCACTTATAAAACCCGAAGAGAGTATTCCTGATGTTGGGGTAGATACAAAAGGGGCAATTTCTGCCGGAGTTGTTTTTGGTCTGATGTTTGAAGTAGAGGGATACATTAAACAATATCCTAATCATACTATAGTTTTTACAGGCGGAGATGCATTTTATTTTGCAAAAAAAATGAAAAGTGCCATCTTTGTTGCCCCTAATTTAGTATTGATGGGTTTGGCTCAAATAGCGGATTATTATGCAAAAAAACAAAATTAGAGTTTATTGTTACTTATTATTAACGTTGTTTATTGGCAGCTGCTTTAATCTTAAAGCGCAGGAAACTGATGCTTTGGGCACTTATACTCCGTATTCCCTTTTTGGAATTGGTGAAATTGAAAAGCAGGGAACCGCATTAAACAGAGCCATGGGCGGTATAGGTGTAGGATTAAGAGACAATAGATTTATAAATTATGTTAACCCTGCATCAATTACAGAGAGAGATACTTTGTCGTTCATGCTTGATTTTGGAATAGATCAGGGAAATTTCTACAATTCAGATAAAAAATCCAATACTGCATACAATACCTTTAATATGCATAATATTCTCATAACAGCGCCAATCTACAAAAAGTCTGCGCTTATATTGGGAATATCGCCTTATAGCGACATAGGATACAAGTTTGAGGCAACAGAAGATTCTCCCGAGCTTGTATCACAATATGGAGATATAAAATATCAGAAGTACGGAACAGGAAGTGTAAACCAATTCTTTATTGGAGCTGCAATGAATTTCCTTAAGAATTTCTCCATAGGGGCGGAGTATGTATATTATTTTGGATCTATAGACAGATATAGCAATATACTGTTTAACTCAAGCACAAGGTTCAGAAGTATAGAAACAGGCTGGGATTATGCATTGGGTGCTTCGTCGGCACTTATAGGTTTGCAATATTTTGGAACTATAAACAAAGAGAAGAATATAAATCTTACTGTTGGTGCAACATATAGGATGGCGGCTAATCTCAAGGGTGATTTCACAAGGTTTGCATACGCAAAGGGGGCTGCTATAGATACAATATTTAACAATTTGAATGAAAATGCCAAGATTAAGATACCGGATGAATTGGCTGTAGGATTCTCTGTGAGAAAGAGAGATAAATGGCTTTTTGGTTTAGATTATATGAGACAAGACTGGTCTGATGCAAAGTTTGCAGAGAAAGTTTCAGGAATAGAATATAAACCAACTGTTGCAAGTTATTATAAGGCAGGATTTGAATTTATCCCAAACAAATACGATATAAGATACTATATGAAGAGGGTAACTTACAGGATTGGTGCATATTATGAGCAGTCGTATCTTAAAGTGGGCGGAAAGCAGATTAATTCTGCAGGATTAACATTTGGAATGTCTCTTCCTATATATAGAATGTATAATGCTGTAAATTTAGCAGTTGATTTTGGGCAGAGAGGTTCAACCAAAAACAATCTCGTGCGAGAAAGATATATTCAGTTTTTTATAAATATAAGTCTGCACGACATTTGGTTTGTAAAACATAGATACCAATAGAAAAACATCAATAATAAAAACTTAAAAACAGATAATACGTATTATGAAAACAATTCACATTTTGGTAATGGCAGCAGCCATGTTATTTGGCTCTGTCTCGGCGTTTTCACAAGGCAGATTCGGCCCTGATAGTGCCAATTGCGTAAACAGCCTTAATTTCTATAGAGATTATTTAAGACAGGGTAGCTATAAAGATGCAGCTCCTCTATGGAAAAAAGCTATGGAGACATGTCCGGCAAAAGTTAGCCAGAACATGTATATAGAGGGTGCAAAAATCTTGAGATACCTTATCCAGAACGAGGCAGATCCTGCTCGTAAACAGAGACTTATAGATTCTCTTATAATGGTTGCCGACAGAAGAGCGGAGCTTTATCCTAAAAACCGTGTTAAGATATTGGAAGTGAAAGTTATGGATATGATGAACTATCTTGCGGAGGATGATAAATCTGCTTATGACGAGAATGCAAAAGTTATTGAGATGTCTGGCAGCAGCATAAATCCTGATTTGCTTGTAATGCAGATGAACAGAGCTCAGGCTTTATACAAGAGCGGCAAGATGACAGACGAGGAGGTTTTGAATACATACTCTACTCTTTCTCCTAAATTGAGTGCTATTGTAGATGCTAATCCTACAGAGGATAATAAAGTAAGACAGGCTACATTTGAGAATGCGTTTATTATGAGCGGTGTTGCAAACTGTGATAATCTTGTTAAAGTTTTTGCTCCTCGTTTTGAGTCAAACTCTTCTGATGTTGCTTTGGTAAAATCAATTGCAAGCCTTTTGTCAAGCAGTGACTGTGTAGATACAGAATTGTTCCTTAACTCTGTTGTAAAACTTCATGAGTTGGAGCCTTCGTTTAGCTCTGCACGTCTTCTTTATAAATTACACTCAAGCAAAGATCAGAATGAAGAGGCTATAAAATATTTGCAGCATGCTATTGACAGTGATGAGTCTGGAGATGCAGATGATGCAGATATGTTGCTCGAAATGGCTACATTCCAGTTCAAGAAAATGAATCAGTACGGAAAAGCTGTACAGACAGCAAAAGCTGCAATTGAGAAAAATGAAGCTCTTGCAGGAAAAGCAAACCTTCTTATTGGAACAATTTGGTATCAGGCAAAATGCGGTGGAAACGAGATAGAGCAAAGAGCAAAATTCTGGGTTGCAACAGATTATTTGCAGAAAGCTAAAAATGCAGACCCTGCTTTGGCTGCAGATGTAGATGAGCTTTTGCGTAGCTGTCGTGTATACTTCCCTACTATGGAGGATGCTTTCATGTATGATTTAACAGACGGCCAATCATTTACAGTTTCTTGCAGCGGAATGAGCGCTACAACTACAGTAAGAACAAATAAATAATATGTTTGGGAAGTATCCTGACATAAAAAAAATATCATTGGTAGCAATTGCATTTGTGATTGCTACCTTTGTTGTATCTTGTGGAGATAAAACGGTTGAGGGTGAGATAATTGATATTAATACAATACCCCGTCAGACCGTAAATGATATGTATGCCGTGCAGTCAAATAACGGAGATTTGCAAATGAGAATGGAGGCTAAGCTAATGCAGCGTTTCCAGAATGATTCAACAAAAGTTTCATACGAGCTTTTTCCCGAGGGGTTTGATGTGTATGCATATAATAAGGAGGGTCTGTTGGAGACTCATATACATTCCCGTATAGCCAAGCATATTACAACAAAGTCTGACGAAAAATGGGAGGCATACGGAGATGTTGTTATAAAGAATTTTATAAAAGGCGAGAGAATGGAGACCGATACCCTTTATTGGAACAGGGAGCAGAAGAAAATCTTTACGCACTGTTTTGTAAAGATGTACTCACCTGAGGGTTTTATGCAGGGATTTGGAATGGAGAGCGATGAGATGGCAAGAAATGCTAATATTCTCAGACCTTTTGATAGTTACGGAATAATAAAAGATTCAGCTTCTGCGTCGTATGTAGATATGGCTAATTTTATAGGGCCGCAGATGACAGACAGAAGTACAAATTCCCTTACGGTAAAAGAGAATTAGTCTCTTGTAATTAAAACCTGTATTTGAAATGGGAAATTTTATCATAACTTTTTTTGCGCTTGTCTTTTCGGCAATTTTTTCTGCATACGAAATTGCTTTTCTCTCCTGCAATAAGCTTAAGGTTGAATTAGATAAGAATCAGGGGAGGCGGTATGCCATTGCAATGAGTCGTTTTATAGAGAATCCAGATGAGCTTATTTCGAGCCTTCTCATGGGAAATAATGTTGCTTTGGTTATATACGGAATAGCGGCTGCAAATATTTTAGATCCGTTTATTGAGCAGCATATTACAAAATCATTAGGGGGTATATTGGCTATAGAGACTGTAATAGCCACCCTTATAGTGCTTATTACCGCAGAGTTTTTACCCAAGGCATTGAGCAGGCTTAATCCTAATGGAGTGTTTTCTGCACTGTATTGGGTAATTATCTTTTTCTATTGGCTTTTTTATCCGCTTACAGCTATTACAAGAAATCTGTCGAAAGCAATAATAAGAATATTTGGAATAAAAGGGTCTGCTGCAATTAATAAAACTCTGTTTGACAAAAGCGATCTTATGCACCTTTCCAATGAGGTGAGCGGGGCTCAAGAGCAGGAAAGCGAGCATGCAAACGATATGGCAATTTTTCAGAATGCGCTCAATTTTAGTAAGGTAAAGCTTAAAGAGTGTATGATTCCTCGTACAGAAGTAACGGCAATAGATATAGACGAGCCTCTAAAAGAGCTTATATTTATGTTTGTTGAATCCGGCTATTCGCGTATAATGGTGTATAAGGAGAATATAGATAATATCATAGGTTATGTACACTCAAAAGATCTTTTTAAGTATGAAAAAGAGACTATTAAAGAGTTGCTTCGCAGTATAGATTATGTCTCTGAGGAGATGGGGGCGCAGAGTTTGTTGGCTTTTTTTACAAAAAACAAAAAGTCGGTGGCTGTGGTTAGGGATGAATATGGCGGCACGGCCGGTATTGTTACTTTAGAAGACCTTATAGAGGAGATTTTTGGAGATATAAGCGATGAGTTAGATAAAGAGGAGTTTATAGATAAACAGGTTTCGGAGAATGAATATATTTTCTCGGGGCGGTTAGAGGTTAAGGAGATAAACAGGAAATATGGGATAGAATTGCCGGAATCAGATGAGTATGAGACTATTGCCGGAATGATTGTGTATAATAATGAGAATATCCCTAAAGATAAAGAGATTTTGCAGTTTGGTAAGTTTTCTTTTACGATATTAAAAACTGCAAAGAACAGGATTGAAACCGTAGCCCTTAAAATTATGGAATAGAGGTTTAAAAAATAGAGAAACTGTTTAAATTTGAATAGTTTCTCAGAGTGTTTCCAATGATTTAAAGTAAAAATTACTATCTTCGCAGTTCCAATAAAATCAAGAGAAAAATTATTAAAATATTATAAAAATGGCAGTTTTAGAGAAAATACGCGTTAAGATGGGGGCATTTATTACCGTCATCATTGCATTAGCGTTATTATCGTTCATTATTGATCCGAGTACTTTAGAGTCTACTTTGTCTATGTTTTCATCAAAATATGATGTGGGCAAGATAAACGGTGAGGCCATATCTTATCAGGATTATCAGAAAAAAGTTGATTATTTTACCCAAATTTATCAGATGTCTAACGGTTCGGCTTCAAACGATCAGGTTCAGGATATGATAAACTCTTCTGCATGGCAGGATGAAATAGCAGACAGAGTAATTATGCCGGCTATAGATGATGCGGGTATAAAACTTGGCGAGGATGAACTTTTTGATATGACTCAGGGAAGCGGTATTTCACCTGTTCTTGCAAATGAAATGTCTTTCAGAGACGAAAACGGTAATTTTGACAAGACTAAAGTTGTGCAGTTTGTTCAGGCTATATCGCAGGATCAGAGCGGTCAGCTTAAAATGTACTGGGATTATCTCGAAGATAACATGAGAAAGGACCAGTTGCTTACAAAATATGTTTCTTTGTTGGAGAAGAGTACAATTGTAAATCCGGTTGAACTTAACAGAAGTATTGCAGACAACAATACAACCTATGATGTTGATTTTGTTGTAAAACCTTTTGTTTTTGCGGTTGATTCAACAATTACCGTGAGCAATCAGGAAATAAAGAATTATTATGAGAGCAACAAGCACAATTACAAACAGCAAGAGTGTAAAGATGTTGAGTATGTTGTGTTTGAGGTTGTTCCTTCTGCAGAAGACCTTGAGTTGGCAGAGAACAGTATTAACAGGGTTTATGAGGAGTTTACAACTACATCTAACATTAAAAACTTCCTTGCCCGCAATTCTGACCAGGCTTATAACCCTTATTTCTTTAAAGCAGAAGAGCTTAATATGTTGTCTGATACTATTGCTGCATTTGCAGAAAAGGCAAAAGTTGGTGATGTGCTCGCTCCTTATCAAGAAGACAACATGTATATTGCAGCACGTTTGATGGATCATAAATTCCTTCCGGATTCGGTGTTTGTAAAACATATCCTTCTTCAGGGAACAGATGCAAACAAGGCAGACAGCCTTATGAAGGTTCTTGAAAAAGGTGGAAATTTTGCTGCTTTGGCAACAGAGTATTCTGCCGATAAAAATACCAATGTTGCAGAGGCAGGCGATTTGGGTTGGATGACACAGCAATATCTTATTCCTGGTTTTGAGTCTATATTTACAGAGCCTGTAAATAAAGTATTGAAGCTTACCACAAACTACGGAACACACCTTGTAAAGGTTACAAAGAATACAAGCAAGAAGGAGAAATTCCAGGTTGCAATTCTTGTTAAAGAGGCTGTTGCAGGCAAACAGACATACGCAGATTACTATGCAAAGGCAAATGAATTGGTCTCTAAGTGTGATGGTAAACTTGATATGTTTAATAATGCTGTTAAAGAGTTGAATCTTACCTCTTATCCTGCAATGAGAGTGTTGCCGTCTGCAAAGACTATTGCAAATTACGAGAAGGCAAAAGAGGTTGTTCGTTGGATTAACGAGAATGAAAAGGGAGATGTTTCTCCAATTCTCTCTGTAGATAACAAATACTTCTTTGTGGTTGCCATTACCGGTGAGCATGAGGGTGGCGTTGCAAGTCTTAATGAAGTGGCATCTCAAATAAAGAATATCCTTATGGCAGAGAAAAAAGGCGAAAAAGTTGCTGCCGAGGCTAAAGAATCGGTTGCAGGTGTAACTGATATTGAGGCTGTTGCCGAAAAACTTGGAACAACTGTAAGCCACAGAAGCGGTATAGCATTCTCGTCTCTTACTTCTCAACAGCTCGATCCTAAATTTGTAGGTGCTATTGCTGCTGCTAAAGAGGGAGAGCTTGTAGGACCTGTTGTTGGAGAGATTGGTGTTTACTACTTTGTTATAAAAGGTAAAGAGGTTGGTGCTTTCTATACAGAGGATGATGCCAAACAGAGAAAAGCTCAAGAGGTTTCATTTATGAGCCGTGTGCTTCCTGCTGTTCTTTCTGAGCAGGCAGGTGTAGAGGATCAGAGATATAAATTCTTCTAATATTAATTGGTAAAGGCGGCAGAGACCGAAAATCTGTCGGGTTTTACTTTAAAATTTAAGGAGGTTGCCTAAAATAGAGTTTAGACAACCTCTTTTTTGGATTTTATTGATTGTAAAATGAAAAAGACGTTAGTTGATTTGTTTGAATTGTCGGTAAATACTTATCCCGACAATACGTTTTTATTGGAAAAGACAGGTAAAAAGTTTGAACCTACTACATATAAACAGGTACGGGAGCAGGTATATAGAATTGGAGCCGGTCTTCAGGCTTTGGGTGTTAAGAAGGGGAATACCATGGCTCTTTTGTCTGAGGGAAGAAATATGTGGGTGATGGGAGAGCTTGCAATGTTTTATGCAGGAGCAATAAATGTTCCTTTATCGGTAAAATTGGAAGAGAGTAATGATTTGTTGTTCAGGCTTGTGCATGCCGAGGTAAAATATATTATGGTATCGGGTCAGCAACTTAAAAAAATACGTCTCATTAAAGAACAGCTTCCTTTGGTTGAGAAAATCATTGTATTTGATGCGCAGGAGAGCTATTTAGAAAAGGAGTGCAGTATAGAAGAGGTTATTGCAATGGGAGACGGTTTTTTGGCTTCGCATACATTAGAGGAGTTTTTGGCTGTGGGGCTGTCGGTAAAAAATGATGATTATGCAACAATTACATATACTTCCGGTACAACAGCGGATCCTAAGGGTGTTATTCTTACGCATCGTAATTATACGGCAAATGTGGAGCAGGCTCTTACTCTTGTTGATATAGACCAGAGTTGGAGAACTCTTATTATTTTGCCGCTGGATCACTGTTTTGCGCATGTTGTAGGATTTTATATAATGATGTCTAAAGGGGCGGCCGCGGCAACGGTGCAGGTTGGTCGTACCGGTATGGAGACTTTAAAGAATATACCTTTGAATATTAAGGAGGTTAAGCCGCATTTTATTTTGAGCGTACCGGCTTTGGCAAAAACGTTTAAGAAAAATATAGAGAACGGAATTAAGGCAAAAGGCGAAACAACTGTAAAATTGTTCAATTTTGCGCTTAATGTTGCCCAAATCTATAACGGAAACGGCAATGCCGAGCATAAAGGTCTAAGAGTACTTCTTAAACCGCTTGTGGCACTGTTTGATAAGATTTTGTTCTCTAAGGTGCGTGAAAATTTTGGCGGTGAGTTCAGATTCTTTATTGGAGGAGGGGCTTTGCTCGATAAGGATTTGCAAAAATTCTATTGTGCAATAGGAATGCCTATGTTTCAGGGTTATGGATTGAGCGAAGCAACGCCGGTGTTATCCTCTAACGGGCCGCGTAAATACCGTTTTGGCTCGAGCGGAGTTTTGGTAAAGCCTATTGATTTAAAAATATGCGATGCAGAGGGAAATGCCTTGCCTGTTGGTGAAAAGGGGGAGATTGTTGTAAAAGGGGAGAATATAATGGCCGGATATTGGAAAAATCCTGAAGCAACGGCTGAAACATTAAGAGAGGGTTATCTTTATACCGGAGATTTGGGCTATATGGGCAAAGACGGCTTACTATATGTATTGGGCCGTTTTAAAAGCCTTCTCATTGGCAGCGATGGAGAGAAATATAGTCCGGAGGGAATAGAGGAGGCTATGGTTGAACATTCGGCAAGTATAGACCAGATTATGTTATATAATAATCAGTCGCCGTATACAGCAGCTCTTATAGTACCGAATAAAGAGAAACTTAAGGCATTTGTTAAAGAAAAAGGTCTTTCTTGGGAGAGCGAAGAGGGAAAAAAGGCGGCTATAGATAAGATTGCTGCCGATGTTGCGCAATTCAGTAAAGGCGGAGAGTTGGAAACCATGTTTCCGCATAGGTGGCTCCCGAGTACATTTGCTGTTTTAGCAGAACCTTTTACCGAGCAGAATCAAATGATAAACAGCACTATGAAGATGGTGCGCAATAAGGTGGAAAAAGTTTACGCGCAGCGATTGGAATATATCTATACGCCGGAAGGGAAGCAGATATATAACAGGCAGAATATGGACGCATTACAATAGAATGCGTTAAAAATGGTAATGTTGCCAAAAAAGAGATTAGTAGAAACGGTTCTTCTAATCTCTTTTTTAATGCTATAATCTTGGTAATTATACCATAATTTGCAAATCTGCAAGTGCTTATCTTTTATTTAGGCACCGTTGGAACGGAAGTTTATAGGCCTAAACATTAAATAGGAAGTGCATAATGTCGCCATCCTGTACAACATACTCTTTGCCCTCTACACCGAGTTTTCCTGCATTGCGGCAGGCTGCTTCTGAGCCGTATTTTACATAATCATCAAATTTAATGACCTCTGCACGTATGAATCCCTTTTCAAAATCGGAGTGGATTACACCTGCGGCTTGAGGAGCTTTGTCTCCTTTGTTATATGTCCATGCTCTTACCTCTTGAGGGCCGGCGGTAAGGAATGTTTCGAGATTAAGTAGAGCATAGGCACTGCGGATAAGCCTTTGTACTCCGGATTTCTCCAAACCAATCTCTTCCAAGAACATTTGTCTCTCTTCGTAACTCTCAAGCTCTGCTATTTCCGACTCGATTTTAGCTGCAATAATAAGAATCTGTGCATTCTCATCCTTTACAGCCTCTCGTACGGCTTCTACATATTTGTTTCCGTCTTTTGCACTGTTTTCGTCTACGTTGCACACATACATTACAGGTTTGTTGGTAAGGAGAAACAGCTCTTTTGCAAGTTTCTCATCTTCTGCATTGTCAAACGTTACGGTTCTTGCCGATTTGCCTTGTATAAGTGCGTCTTTGTATTTTACAAGAACTTCATATAATTTCTTTGCGGTTTTGTCTCCGCCTGTCTGAGCCTGTTTCTGAACCTTGTTTATTCTGTTCTCAATGGTTTCTAAATCTTTTAGTTGCAGCTCTGTGTCTATAATCTCTTTATCCCTTACAGGGTCTACACTGCCGTCTACGTGCACAATGTTGGGGTCGTCGAAGCATCTTAAAACATGCAAAATAGCATCGGTCTCCCTTATATTTGCCAAGAACTGGTTACCCAAGCCTTCTCCCTTGCTCGCACCCTTTACAAGGCCTGCGATATCTACAATCTCAACTGTAGCCGGAACAACGCGTTGCGGTTTTACAATTTTTTCCAAAATCTGAAGCCTGTCGTCTGGAACAATTGTAGAACCTATATTTGGTTCAATGGTGCAGAATGGAAAATTTGCCGATTGCGCCTTTCCTGAGCTTATACAATTAAATAGAGTTGATTTGCCTACATTAGGCAATCCTACAATACCGCATTTAAGAGCCATTATTTAGAGTGTTTTTAAAAATTAGGCTGCAAAAATAGTAAAATTATAGCGTAAAAGCAGAAGCAGCCGTTAAATTTGATAAAAATCAAGCAGTTTCCACAACCGGAATATAAAAATTTTATCCCGACAAAATATATAGGAGAAGTCTGCAACATTACCTATCCTAATAAACTTATTTATTAAGACGGTGGATACTATTATATTAAGCCACCGCCTATCTCAATTGTAGGCAGTGGCTTCTTATTAGATAAGTTAATCTCATATGGAAGAGGTGAGAGGTGTGTCAATCCATCCCTCAACAGTTGGATTATCGTATTGTATAGGAGTAAGAATAGGATTTCCATGCTCGTCATATCCTCCTCCGAATATTAATGTGTATACATAGCGCTTGCCTGGTTCCCACGTAGCACCAAACGGCACATAAATAGTCCCGTAATCACCTTCGGATGCAAAAAGATATGCTCCTTCCTGTTTAATCTTACAGCAGATTTCTAAATAGCATTGCTTTGCCTCATCTGCATTGGCTTTGGTTTTAACATTACCTGTGGCATCTTTAACAACCCAAGCGGTAAGTTGCTGCGGAACAATCAGAAATGGGGATTCAGAAGAGATATCGGTAGTACTTGCATTTCCGGTAACAGTGATGTTCTTGTTATTTACAATACAAGAAGAAGACATAATAGCGTCATAAAGATCCCAATTACTATTTGTAGGGGTAGGTGTATCTTGTGCAGAACCTTCAGGCTCGGGAAATGTAAAAGTTCCACTGAACTTGATATTATGAATTTTAATATCTTTTATATCTACCTCCATATTGGCGTATTCGGTCTTTGCATTAAATACGATTTGTGACAATATATGCTGGAATTTAAATTTTACTTTTCCTGAATTTGTTGTTTTTTCTTGATTTTTAGCAATGGCATACATTACATCTAAATTCTTAGGATTACTTGTAGAATGATATTCATCTATGCAGGAATATTTAATCTGTTGTTTGGTATTAGTAATAGTCCATAAATAGTTGCCATACATTTCATTACTAGTATCTATTACAGGATTAACTGCATAAAAATTAAGTGCGGTAGTAGGCCAATAATGAGTTTCATCAGGGTTACTATAAACCCAATTGCTGCCATCATGTACAATCTTAACTCCATAATGAGCGAAATCGGTATCATTGCTGCCCATAAATAAATTGCCGTCTTCTGTAAAGGCAAATACATCAAAACTTGTTGATGTGAGATTTGACGGTGTGGTGGGAACAGCCCGCGATACCGCTTCACTTGCATTACTCACTAAATGAAAGCCTATTGCATTATTCTCGGAGGTTTTTACATTTTCCAACTCTTTATCAGAACAACCAAATAGCAATATCGCAAAAGCGCATGCTGTTAAAGAAAAAAACTTATTAAACATAAATCAAGTAATAATTTAAAAATTAATGTTTTCATATATATCGGTCCAATCATTTACGTCAATATCAAATCCGGGATAATCTCCGCTTGCGTGGTCATCTGTAATTTCTAAATTAACGTTCATGACCATATGCACATTACCTATATGCCCTAAAACAGGTACAGCATATATCTGTTTAGAAACATCCTGTTCGTGCATAAATATTTTTCCGGCCTTGCTTTTAATATACAACTTAAAAATATTAGGCTCTATGCGTTCTTGGCAATACCCGAATGTGTAAAACCCTCCTGTGATTTTATCACCGCTAACCTCTCCTCTAAAAAGCAGGCTCTCCGAAAGTCCGTAGGGCAATTTGTTTTCAGACATGAGCAACTCTCCCGACATTCCCGAAAGACTTGCCATAACACCGTCTACACGTTCTATTTTACGGATACCGTTTACTTCAAATGTATAGCGGCATACCATGGTTTCCGGAAACAGTGTAACAACTTGCACTGCTGTTTCGGTGCTGTTTTTCAACTCTATAATGTTTATATGGTCTCCGCACAGCCATGATGGAGTGGCATACGCCTGCTTTCCATCGGGTAACTGCATATCAGGAGTATAAGCTGTAAAACCTGTATAGCTGTTATTGTTCTTATAAACAATACCGTCGGTGTCATAATTAAAGCAGATAACTCCATAATCGTTCTCCGGCAATTCTATAAGAGCACCCTCTCCACCCGGAAAATCAAAAACCCACGATTCTCCGCCATCGTATAATGGAAAGAAAATTGCCCGCATGCCTTGCGGTTTTTCGTGTCCGTGGAGTCTGCTCCAGTTAAACTCAACCCTCAATAAGTTAAAATGAGGATGCTCAAAGCAGAGCTCCTTATGTTCGCACGCTGTTAGAATGAAACACAAAACAAACAAGAATACGATTACGGCTCTCTTCACAACCCACCTCCTTTATTGCCGTTAAAATTTTTACGGCCTATAAGCCAGATTAAAGAGACATCGGCTTTTGTAGGCCCTATCCAGCAACGTTGCTTGGTAGATTGCCATACATAATGCCCATTAAGAGGAATGTATTCATAGTACGTTCCTCCCCAATAACCTATACCAACGGCAAAATCTATGTTAAGCCTTTTGGCAATAGGGAGCGAGTATCCATACTCTATTCCTGTAGCATAATTCATCTTATCCCAAAGCGTACCTCCCGGCTTGCCACCCATATAACCACGTCCGCCTGTTTCAAAGTCATAGGTAAAGATTTGTCCGTAAAGGCCTAAATGGTGGCCGGTAAGCGGTTTTTTGCGGCTTGCCTTGCCTAACCATTTGCGTATGGCAATATCTCCGCCGTATGCTCGCCAGTACCATTTGCTACGGTCTGTTTTCCACCAGCCATACAGCCAATCGGCAGCCGCAGACCAGTTTTTTCCAAGATAAAACTCTATTCCTATATTCGGAAGCAACAGTGCATCGCAGAGCATATTTGTTCTTATATTCATGTAAAAATTCTTGCATTTCTTGCAAGTTGGAGCAGGGGTTGTATTGATAATCTGCACCGAAACGGTATCCGTCAGAGAGTGTATAAATAGGTTTTCCTGTACAGGCACAGACTTTGGTAATATAGGATTCCACACTTTCTCGTACCACAGATATAGCCATGAGGCGCGGAGTTCCGGGAAGAGTCTCTTATACATATAGTTATACGGAATACCGTTGTGTAAACTCTTCAGACGCCGGTTATGGTCTCCTTTTAAGGAGATGCCTTGTTTTACCTCTTGGGCAATTTCTCGCAACAGAAGCAATGTCTCTTCTTTGTAAGGAACTGCGGGGTCGTTTTCTACCAACCATATAAGGCCGTTCCAATCACGTCCTACAAAATCAACCGTTTTAAGCGAATCCGGTAATGTATCATAACCCGACAGGTGTTCAAACAACACCATTGCCCGTTTTTCAGACAGCCGTTCATTAACCGCTATGCTTCCTTCGGGAGAAGCTCCGCCTGAAACGAGAACCTTTCTAAGTCTGTAGGCAGGATGAGCAGAACCGGTGTACAAGCTATCTTTTATTCGGTTAAGTGAAGACATGTTTCTGCCCAAAGCAGGTTCAAGATTGCTCTTTCCCTGCCCAAAGTATATCTTTACGGAATCCTTCTTGTTATGCACAGTTTGTGCATGCAGATATCCGCTGCAGAATATCAGCATTATAAGAAACAGAAGTCTTGTCATTCTCTAACATCATCAATGTTTATTCCGTTTCCATACAAGAAACGGA
>CAZULV010000021.1:0-39186 GCA_964621625.1 uncultured Muribaculaceae bacterium
TGATATGGTGCATAAAATAGAGACTGCCTAACTTTGGTTATTAGACAGCCCCTTTGTTCTGTAAAGAGTAGTGCTTGGGGAGCACCCCTCCTATATCTATTCTTATCAATGGTTTATCTTCTGTGCCCGCCCATACCCGGAGGAGGTCCCATAGGGCCGCCGCCAAATCTTCCGCCGGGGCCTCTCATATTCCTCATATTGCCAAAGTTACCGAATCTCCAAGTAAGAGTTACCATAACATATTGCCCCAAAGTATTGCTTATAACATCCTGCACATAGTTCTCAGTTGTTGTCCTGTTCAAACTCTTAGCCTCTTTTAGTATATCGTAAATCTTTACTTTTAGGGTTGCCGAATTTTTAAACAGAGTCTTTGAAACCTCAGCATTCCACATTGTAGAAGATTTGCCGTATCCGTCGTCATAACCTATATAGAATGTATGGCTTATATCTGATGTTACATTAAAACCACCCGGTATATTAACATTTACCGAACCGGTTACCGCATTTGTCCAAGTTTCAACCTTATCCATTGTACTTACCGTATACCAGGCGTTCTGGTATCCTACTCTGCCGCCAACTATAAATTCGGCCCAATTATTTCTATAAGTTACCCTCAGGTGTTCATTTATAGAGAGCGTTTTGGTAATATTTTCTACAAAATCACCATTCTCCATCACATAGCTTATTCCGTTTCCGAATCGTATTCCGCCAAATGATGTTATTGAGAAGTTTGATTTTGCAATCACACTGTTAAACATTACACGTCCGTTCACAGAATATACCCCTTTACCTGTATTGTCGTAAGTAGAAACCTGCACACCTTCATCTGTATAATACTTCTTTGCAACAATCTTATCTGTTGTATAAGAAGCATTGATACCTGTACCAAACCAACTGAAATTGGCTCTATTGTTTGTTCGGTACTCCAAAAACAGATTATGAGAGAACTCAGGATTCAAATCCTCATTACCAACGGTAACCTGCAGAGGATCAGAATTGTCGGCAATAGGCAACAACTGGCTTATACTCGGCTGCGATGTTCTTCCCATATACCTCACTCTCAAAAATTTATCATCAGAAAATCTATAATCAAATCTTACAGACGGGGCAAAGTTCACAACCGAATACGTAGTATCTTTGCTGCGCCCTATGCTCTTGGTTGTAGATGGCTGCACACTTGCTCCAACAGTAACATTATATTTATCCTCCTGCTTCATAAAGTTAAGCTCGGCCTGCTGGGTTATAAACACATTCTCATAATGGGTTGTATAATCGGTATCAAGCTCACTATATTCTCCATTTACATTATTATATGTATCCTTATCGGAATTTGTCTTTTTATAATTATACCTGTATGCCCCCTCTACAAAAAAATTCTTTCCCAAAGGCTCGGTATAAGAAAGACGACCTCCAATAGAGTTGCTCTTCTCATTCTGAAGATACATCTGGTCTATAATAGACGAAGAGTCTCTCAGATTGTTTTTAAAATAATAAGTCTCAGACTGGTTATATCCGGTAAGATCATTATTTGAATAGTCGTAATTTATTCTAAGAGATATTGTACGGCCGGGCTTTCCGAGTCTCTGCCTGAACAACAGCATTCCGCCAAACTTCTGAGAATCATTCTCACCATAGTTTCTGCTTCCACCGGCATTGGTAGAGTCTGTACCGGTAAGCGTATAAAACTCATTAACACTGTTATAGCTTCCACTGCCTATATTTATGTTTGGTCTAAAGAGAATCGATGTCTTGTCCGATATAGAATAATCCATCTCTCCTCCAAACCTGAATCCGTCTGTATTTGAAACCTCGCTCTCCTTTTCGTGAGTAAACATGCTTACCCCATTGGAGAGCATTGTTGTTTTATCTTTTGTCTGCTCAACATCAAGCTCGCTTCCACTATATAGTGCATTTCCCGACAAATCCATTTTTCCGTCGAGCACTTCTGTATTGGCGTTTATACCACCCATATAAGATGTGGTAATACCCTTTCCTGAACCAAAGAATCCTCTTCCACCACGCATTCCGCCCATCATTGAGCCTGCCATATCTGTAAATCCGCGGTTATTTGTATTGTTTCCGTTTCCTATAATGCTTATCTGGGTCTTGTTTGTAAAACGCCCTATCATTCCGGCTGCCTCAAACCTGTCTTCTGTTCCATAACCGCCTGCAAGGTTTCCAAACCAACCGTTCATCATTCCCCGTTTAATGCCCAAATCCAAGACCGTCTCCTCCTCACCATCATCTATTCCCGTAAATCTTGCCTGGTCCGATTTTCTCTCTACGACTCTCACTTTTTCAACTATTTTGGCAGGAAGATTCTTTGTAGCCAAAGTAGGGTCATCGAGAAAGAAAGTTTTTCCATCAATCATTATCTTATTGATAGTCTTTCCATTTGCTGTAATAGAGCCATCTGTTCCAACCTCTACACCCGGAAGTTTTTTAATAAGCTCTTCCAACATATCGGTATCGTTTATCTTAAAAGAAGAGGCATTATACTCTATTGTGTCTTTCTTTACCACCATAGGATTTGCCACATCCGAAACCACTACGGCATCAAGCAGATTCACATCCTCCTGCATAAACACTTCGCCCAAATCATTAGCTCCCTTTTTAATATCAACGGTAAGTACCTTGGTTTTATAGCCCATA
Source organism: uncultured Muribaculaceae bacterium (assembly GCA_964621625.1). GTDB lineage: Bacteria > Bacteroidota > Bacteroidia > Bacteroidales > UBA932 > Egerieousia. The sequence continues at coordinate 2,653 of CAZULV010000021.1, forward strand.
TACTCTATGCTTACGGTTGCACGCCCCACCTTCATACCTTGAATAACGGCAACACCTTTATCGTCGCTCAACGCATATTTATTGGAGGTCTGTTCGCCAATGTATTTTGCAGATATTGTTGCAAACTCCACCGGATTACGGCTCGTACTGTCTATAAGTATGGCCTTAAGATAAGTTCCCTTTGCAACAGTGCCCACCTGCGGGTCTTCAGAAATAGAGGCAAGAGCTGATGTGTTAGAAAATACAACTCCTATAAAGACAAGAATCAATCCTGACAAATATTTTTTAAGCATAGAAAAGATATATTTTTTAATAATTACGCTGCTTTGACTGTATAATTCCTCAAAAGTTAAATTTAAAAAGCTATTTTTTTACCTTATCGGGATTATTTTTTACAAAGCTCTCCCACGAATCCTCTCTCTTTCCGGCAACAGGTCCTAATGCAGTGCGATGATAAAAATGGCACATGGCTATAGAGAGGGCATCGGTAGCATCGGCATATTTCTGCGGACTGCAGATGCCAAGCAATTTTTGGACCAATACCGCCACCTGCTCCTTTGAGGCGGAGCCTTTTCCGGTTACGGCAAGTTTTACGCTGCGCGGTGCATACTCAAAAACGGGAATATCCCTCATAAGTGCAGCTGCAATAGCCGCCCCCTGAGCACGCCCCAATTTGAGCATCACTTGAGGATTCTTGCCGTAGAATGGGGCCTCTATGGCCAATTCGTCGGGCATAAATTTCTCTATAAGGGCTAAAACCTCTGTTGTTATCTTCTTTAGGGTTACAAAGTGATCTTTTTCATTTTTAAGATTAAGAACACCCATATCTACATACGAAGCCTTTCGTCCCTTTACATGAATGACCCCAAAACCCAAAATACGGGTTCCGGGGTCTATTCCCAATATTATTTTATCGGTTTCCGTCTTTAATGATGCAACCATCGGGTACAATACATCAAATTAGTCGATTACGGAAAATCCGGTATATTTCTGAAGCACCTGAGGTATTCTCACTTTACCGTCCGGAGTCTGGTTATTCTCTATAAGAGCTGCAAGAATACGCGGCAAAGCCAAAGAACTGCCATTAAGCGTATGAGCCAATTGTATTTTACCGTTTTCATCGCGGTATCTCAACTTCATACGGTTGGCCTGGAATGATTCAAAGTTAGAAACCGAACTCACCTCCAACCAACGTTTTTGTGCAGCAGAATAGACCTCAAAATCGTATGTAAGTGCAGAGGTAAAGCTCATGTCTCCACCGCAAAGCCTTACAATTCTGTACGGCAATTCCAATGCCTGCACCAAAGACTCAACATGTTTTACCATGCCGTCGAGTGCATCGTATGAATTTTCAGGCAGTGAAAGCTGTACTATTTCTACTTTATCAAACTGGTGCAGACGGTTAAGTCCTCTAACATCTTTTCCGTAAGAGCCCGCCTCTCTCCTAAAGCACTGTGTATATGCAGTCATCTTTACAGGAAAATCAGACTGGTTAAGGATGCAATCCCTATAAATATTGGTAACAGGAACTTCGGCAGTTGGAATAAGGTAAAAATTATCCAAATTAACGTAATACATCTGCTCTCCTTTATCTGGCAACTGGCCTGTTGCGTATGCCGAAGCCTCATTTACAACCAATGGCGGCTGAACCTCCTGATAACCTGCAGCCGTGTTGCTGTCGAGGAAGAAAGAGATGAGTGCTCTCTGTATTTTAGCACCTTTGCCTTTATAAACAGGGAAACCGGCACCTGTAATCTTTACACCTAAGTCAAAATCTATAAAATCCAATGATTTGGCAAGTTCCCAGTGAGGTTTGGCATTTTCGCCCAATTGCGGCTTTTCTCCACCCTCTCTTACAATCACATTATCTTCTGCAGTTTTTCCGGCAGGAACTATATCGCAAGGAATATTTGGAAGAAGTACAAGATTGTCTAACATCTCCTTGTTCTTCTCTTCCATAACACTCTCCAACTCTTTTGATTTCTCTTTAAGCTCCGCAACCTGTCTCTTTACAGCTTCTGCCTCCTCTTTATTACCGCTTTTCATAAGCGAACCAATCTCTTTTGCCTTGCGGTTCTGCTCTGCAAGAATTGCATCCATCTCTGTTTGAGATGCCCTGCGGAGTTCGTCGGCTTTAAGAATCTTTTCTACAATTTCTTTTGCATCAAAATTTTTTACAGACAGTTTTTCTGTTACAAACTGTGGCTGTTCTCTCAATAATTTAAGCGTAAGCATATCTTAATTCTCTTATCATTATCTTAATAAAAAAGGAGCACCCTCAAGGATGCTCCTCTATGCATTACCGTCAAGCAATCCTCTTAGTTGTTAAAAGGCATTACCGACACATACGACTTGTTCTCGGCTTTTTTGGTAAATTTAACCACACCGTCTATAAGTGCGAACAATGTGTGGTCTTTACCCATACCAACATTTGAACCGGGATAATGAACTGTACCTCTCTGGCGAACCAAAATGTTACCAGCTTTGGCGTTTTGTCCACCGAACAATTTAACGCCTAATCGTTTGCTATGTGATTCACGGCCGTTCTTTGAACTACCGACACCTTTCTTGTGAGCCATAATCTAATTTTTTAATTAAGCGATTGATTCAATCTGAATTTGGGTTAAACATTGGCGATGGCCGTTTTTCTTGTCATATCCTTTACGACGTTTTTTCTTGAAAACGATAACTTTGTTACCTTTCAAATGCTCAAGAACAGTAGCTTTAACAGCTGCTCCGTCTACATAAGGAGTTCCTACTTTAACCGCGCCATCATTGTCGGTCAATAAAACTTTGTCGAAAGAAACCGATGCACCCGGCTCCTCTTTAAGACGGTTTACATAAATCTTTTTACCCGCCTCAACTTTAAATTGTTGTCCAGCAATATCTACAATTGCGTACATAAATTTATTTTTTATGGTTATGATAGTAAGCGGTTAATATAAAATACATAATTAACTCTTATTCAATAGCTTATCTACCTTTTATTATATTTTGGGACTACAAAAGTAGTATATTTTATCAATCCTGCAAAACTTTCTTTCAATTATTTTTAATAACGTATTTGTTACTTTTTTAAATAATAGTATATTTGTTGGCACATAAAACCATTATAAACCTATAACCTTACCTTGTTAAATTATGGACTCGCCATTTGAATATACCAATTACGTAACGGGCCATACATTCATAGGACGCAACAGAGAGGTTGCATTTTTCTGTGATACAATAAAGAAAAAAGAGAACATATTGCTATATGGACCTGCGCGAATAGGCAAACGTTCACTCATCTATAATTCACTCAACAGATTAAAACAGGAGTCATACAATTACAGGCTTCTGCAAATGAATCTGTTTAATATAAGATGTATAGAGGCGTTCATGCTAAAATATACCAATATAATCTTCTCACATTTTGCACATTCTCCAATGGAATGGAACAATATGCTTAACAGGTATATTCCGTCGGCCCCGTATATATTTGATACAGAAGACAAGAATGCTACAAAATTTGCATATACCACAAAGGATTTGCTAACAGACAGCCAGATAAAGGAGCTTCTCAATCTGCCGCAACGCATTGCCACCGACTATAACGTGCATATAGTAATCTATTTTGAACAGTTTCAGGATATTTTGCTATTTGACAATCCTCAACGTATATTTAATCTGTTTGAGAAAATATGGAAAACGCATGACAGAATAAGCTATATAGTTACAGGAGAGCGCAAAAATGCAATGGACCATATTTTTGAGCACGACAAATATTTCTACAGATTTGCACAGAAAATAGACTTAAAGCCTATTGACGAGAATATTTTTGCAGACTTTATAGTAAAAGGTTTTCTTAAAACCGGAAAGGTTATCAAGCATGAACAGGCAGAAGAAATTTACAATATGGTTAATGGAGACCCTTGGTATGCTCAGCATCTTGCGGCAATATGTTATAATATGACACAGGGATATATGAGCGACAAGGTATTGCCGGAAGCCCTTCAATCGCTTATAAATCTGCATGATTTTATGTTTCACTCGGTAGCTTACGGACTAAGCAAACACCAGCTAAGGTTTATAAAGGCGGTATTGGAGGGGGTTACACGCTTTAGTTCTGCAGATATTCTCGACAAATACAATCTCAACTCCTCGGCCAATGTAAACAGACTTAAAGAGGCCCTTACTAAAAAAGAGATAATAACATTTAATGAACACAAGGAGGCTGTATTCATAGACCCGTTGCTAAAATTGTGGTTTACCAATTACTTTTTTGTAAAATAATCTAAACATCATGAAGAAAATTGTAATACTAAGCGGCGCAGGCGTAAGCGCAGAGAGCGGCATAAAGACTTTTCGCGACAGTAACGGATTATGGGAAGAATACAAAGTTGAAGATGTAGCCTCTATAGAGGGATGGTACAGAGACAAGGAACTTGTGCTCGATTTTTATAACGCACGACGCAAAGCTCTTAAAGAGGCACAACCAAACGAAGCCCATAAAATTATAGCATCGCTCGAAAATGATTTTAACGTTTGCGTGGTTACACAAAATGTAGATAATCTGCATGAAAGAGCCGGAAGCAGCAAGGTTATACATCTTCACGGAGAACTCACAAAGGCCCGCAGCGTAAATGATGAATTTACAACCTATGATATAGGCTATAACGATATTAATATTGGAGATATAGCTCCCGACGGAGGCCAGTTACGTCCTTTTATCGTATGGTTCGGAGAGAGTGTTCCTCAATTAGGCCGTGCGGCAAAAGAGGTTGAAACCGCCGATATACTTATTGTAATAGGAACATCACTCAATGTATATCCGGCCGCGAGTCTTATACACTATGCCAATACAAATTGCAGAATCTTTCTTATAGATCCACAACCTATGTCTCTGAGAATAAAAAACTTTACACAAATTCAAGAGAAAGCAACCGTTGGAATGAGACTACTCAGGGATGAATACCTCAAGTAGCCCAAATACCAACTAAAGACTCATAAGTTCAAAATTTGAACTTATTTAATACTCCAAAATTCCAACATATCCATCCATTGCGCTAACCAAAATACGGCCGCCGCCAAGAGGTTGGATATAATTTATGAGAGCTATAGAGAATCTGTGTTTCCATGCAACCGAGCCGTCTTTGCAGTTTAATGCAATTATGTTTCCTTTATCGGTTGGCACAAACAACAGTCCTGCTTTGTCTTTGCCCTCTCCTGCAATAGAAGTTATAGGTGTAGGAGCTATTTCATAGCCGAATCCCGCATTTGATGTCCAAATAAGCTCCGGTTCTCCTTTTACTGTTGAATATGCAAATACACTGTCGAGCATTGTCTTTATATAATATGTATCTTTATTTGGAGAGAGCCCCACTGATTCGCGTCCTCCACGGGCTCGCCACAATTGTTTTCCGCTCTTTGCATCAATTGCATAACTTACTCTTTCCGGAGTAACTATAAATATCTTGCCATTGGCCTTTACCGGAAAAACTGCTGCCGGAGAGAACATACGCCCCTTGCCATTTGTCCATGTCCACTGAATTTTTCCACTCTTTGGTGCAAATGAATAGAGAGTATTTGCCCAATCGCCTATTACAACCTGCTCTTTGTCGGCATACGGACGGCTCTCTACAAAGCCTTTTATACCGTCATATTGCCATACAAGTGCACCTGTACGCAAATTCAATGCTCTAAAGCAATTGTCGGATGCACCAATATATACAGTGCCACCCAATATTGCAGGAGAACCTAAAACAGACTTATCGCATTTGTATTTCCACTTTAAGTTTCCTCTCTCAACATCCAACGCGTAAATATAACCGTCAGAAGAGCCTATAACAACATATCCCATTGATATTGCAGGTGTAGAGAAAATCTTGCCATTGGTCTTGTAACTCCACAAAACACTGCCGTCTGATGCAGAAAGAGCATACACTATCCCTGATGTATTGGCATAAACAACTTTATCTTTTACCATAACTGCACCTGAGCCTATATCACTCTTATCCTGTATTTTCCACACAGTCTTTACATTAGGATACCGTTCATTATCTTTAAAGTCTGTGCGCGGATACTCTACACCGGCATCAAATGCAAGACCTCTGCTCATACGCAATGTATGCCATGGAGATTTGGTACGCCCCTCTACGGCAACTCTTCCGCTATTGTTCTTTACCCCCTTCTCTCCATCTACAGCTTCTGCCTTAACAGCCTTTGTTCCAGGTGCTATACGCTCACTGAATGTAATTACAGAGCCATCTACCTTAACAATATTATACCCCGGACCATCCTTGCCTGTGCACATTGTAGAGCGTCCTATAACTCCCGGTATCCCCTCATACACCATTGATTTGTTTACATGCCAGTGCCCGTTCATTATAAGCTGAGTATTCATTCTTTTAAGAATATCAAGCACATCACCGTAATTAAGCATAGAACTATCCATAGGGTAATGGTTTATAAAAATCACAGGTTGCTCCTTATCTATGCTTTTAGAGAGAGAATCGAGCCATACCATACTTTCACGCGGAAGCAACGCAGGAGCCATTCTCATATTAGGACCGCTATTTGTTCCTATGAACTTTATTCCGCCACAATCAAACTCAAACTCCTCGTAACCGAACTCCTTTACAAATGTATTACAGCCGCTCTCAGACCATTTTGCATCATGATTTCCGGCAACAACATAATAGGGCTTGTTTAGTCCGTCAAATATAGACTTTGCAAGAGCTATCTCTTCGTCTGTTCCAAACTCGGTAATATCTCCCGCAAAAATTGCAAAACTTATCAGAGAATTAGTATTTATATCGGCAATACACGCCTGTACATCCTCTACACTCTTTGCCCCCTCGGCAATGTGTATATCAGATAAATAGGCAAACGTAAAACTACCTTTCTCACTATTCTGTTTCTCTACATGCTCTACGGCAACCGCATCAAACACAGAACAAACGGCAGCCATAAACAGAGCGGCCGCCAAATAAATAGTCTTTTTATAAATCATAATATGCAGGTTATGTTCAAAAGTTTCTAAATCATTTCAAAATCTTTGCTTTCCATCCAACCCTGACGGCCGTCTGACAACTCTATCCTACTCCATTGTCCCACTCTTTCAAGCACCTCTACCTTAGTTCCTTCATGCAGGATAAACAGATTTCCACCGGTTGAATTTGGAGCACTCTTTATGTTGCTTACCGGCACAAGCACTATTGCCGAATCGGAATTGACTGCATCGCTTTTGAGGTTAAACGAAAATACGAATGCAATAATTGCAAAAACAAAGACAACGCACGCCAATATAAATGACACTCTTCTTTGAGAAGTTTTTGGAGCATGACGGAACACAAGTAGCAACAAAACCGTAACTGCCAACATTACAATACCAACCCAGGCCCATCTGTTTGAAGACATTGCATTACGCAAATCCTTTACCCAAGTAGTTAAAATAAATTCAGGCACGCTCTCAATCTTATCTAATGTCTTTAGGCGCACTATCTCCAGATTGTTCTTTATATCTCTGTTTGACGGAGCAAGTTTAAGTGCTCTTTCGTAATAGAGAATCGCAAGACCATCTTCCTGCAGTTTATAACAGGCATTACCCATATTATACCATAGTTTTGCAGAAACATATCCGGTTTTCTCTATCTCCCGATAAATATCAAGAGCCTTTGCATATTCTCCCAAAGAGTAGGCATCATTTCCTCTTACCCAAAGAGAATCTCTGTTTGCGGCACAAGCCGCATTGCAAAAGGCCTGTACACCAAAACAAAACAATACTATATATATAATCTTCTTCATATTCTAACTATAAAATATTAAAACTAGCTTATAGGTCTCTACAATCTGTTTTCGAGATTAGAAATTGTCTCAATGGCCTTATTGTACTGTTCGGTCATTGCTACCGCTCCTCCATCCTGAGAATAACGCGCCATCTCACAATTGTCGAGCAGCTCCATAAATGATGCTATATTCTCCTCCTCTACACCCTTTTCCAACAGAACCTCCTTTATTGTATCGCGCTGCATCTGAGCAAACTGAATTGCCAACTTATCGCTTATATATCCCAACATGGCCTTATGCAACTCTTCATAGAATGGAGCATTCAGATTTGCCTTAAGATACTCCTGAGCCTGTTTAAGCCGCATTTTAGCAACCTTATTGGCTTTTCTGTTACGGGTACGCTTTATATCTCCCTTAAGTCTGCGTCTTATACACAAGATTTTATCCATAGCAAAACCGGCAGCAATAATCAATACAACTACTATAAAGAACCATATACTGCCTATAAAGAAAGAACCTTTTGCCATGAGTCCCGGCGATGAAGTTGCAATATAACGTATATCACTGCCAAGATTGGCAACACTCTGCTTGTTTACGCCAGAAATCATTCCTGCTCCGCTTTGCGAAATATTATCGCCCGGCAACACTTTAAGTGTGAGAGGAGAGCTCTTTAACGTAACATATTTTCCGGACTCTATATTATAATAGGAATATTGCACTTGCGGTATTTCAAACACCCCTTCGCTTCTTGGAATAAACGGAAATTCAAAAATCTTCTTGCCCGACATTCCACCTGCCCCATTTGTAAAATTGTTTGTAGTCTTTACATCATATTTCTCAAAATCCGCAGGAAGTTCAACCGTTGGAGTCTCTATAAGGTTAAGGTTACCCCTTCCGGATATTTCTACGGTAAGAGCACCCGCTTCATGAGCCTTGAGACTATCTCTGCTCAAAAAGACCTTCATTGAAAAATCGCCCACTCCACCGCCAAATGAAGCAGGAGCACCCGACGGCAAAGGCATAACATCTATTTTTGCAGCAGAGGTAGAGAGTCTCTTCTTTACAGTCTGATAGCTGTCAAAGAAATCATCAAACAGACTACGGCCTCCACCCGAAGTGCGAATCTGTATTTGGCATACCATCTCGGCAGGATCTACAGTAATTACTCCGGTTTGCTGCGGAAGCAACATATATTTTCTAAGAACTGCCGAATTATATATCTGATTATTATAATTTTCCCTAACGAAATTTATATTCTGAGGAGTCTCTAATTCCTGACTCCAGAATCCGTTGAAAACCGGAAATCTTATATCCTCAAAACCTGCAATAGGAACTTTGGTATAGAGTTTAAGTGTGGCAACAATAGGCTCGCCTTTTACAACTTTTGTCTTGCTAAAAGAGAGCCTTAAGAAAATGTCATCGGAAGAAATCTCCCCTCTGCAGCTTCTGCTACCCTGATTTTGCCCGGAGGCATTGCCTGTAACACTCCCGGAATGAGTTTGCGCAGAAGATGACGAAATATTATTCTCAACAACATCTATATCAACGGCCTTTGTTGTATATGTCTTGCCCCCTATTACAGCAGAAGCTGCAGAGACCTTTGCAGTACCTGTAACTGTAGCCCTCAACATAAGAGTATAACTCACTTCATACAAGTCTGTGCGCTTTCCGTTTATAATTTGAGTGCTTGTCATACGTGACAAGGTAGGGCCTGCCAATAAATCCAAACCGGTAAACGTAGGAGTGTTAAAGCTCTCTATATCGGCATTGGCGGTATATACAACTCTAAAAATCTCCCCCTTTTCTACAACATTAGGGGCATTCACAGTAAATGATTGTGCTAATGCACCACAAACTCCTGCAATACTGAGCAGAAGTGTTAATATTGCCGTTTTTACATGAAAGGAAACCGCTCTTTCTTTTTTATTGCAACGGCTATGGAACTTATTTAAAATCATATCTACCAATTTTTCTCTTTTTGTTTAGATTTCAAAGCCTTGGCTTTCTCTTTATTAACCTTGTCCTGAGTCTGATTCTCCTTCTCCTGCATAGCCTTAAGCATCTGCTCTGCAGCTTGAGGAGTTATCTTTGGAGGATTGCCTTGTCCCTCATTGTTTTTATTATCCTCGTTCTGTTTATTATCTTTATTCTGCTGATTATCATTATTATCCCCGTCTTGCTTATTATCTTGATTGTTCCAGTTATCTTTATTATCCCGGTTGTCTTTATTATCTTGATTATTCTTATCCTGCTGATTATCCTGGTTGTTCTGGTTTTGATTTTGATTCTGGTCCTGATTTTGGTCCTGATTTTGGTTCTGCTGATTTTGCTGGTCTTTTAACATTTTCTGCGCATAAGCCAGATTTGTCTTTGTATCTATATCAGAAGGATTCCTCTTTAAAGAATTCTTAAAAGCCTCCACCGCCTCTGCATATTTCTTTTGGGCAAGATATGTATTTCCTAAATTATGAAATACATCTGCCGAGGCATCACCTTTTCTATGCTTTACCTCACCTCTTTTCCAATCAATCTCCAAAGGAACTTTTCCGGCAGTATCGGCCGCCGCTGTATAACTTTTCTCAGCATTTGCAGCATCATCCATTCTGTAGAGTGTATTTCCGAGATTATAATTTGCAGCTACAGATACAGAATCCTTTATAAGGGCTTTTCTATACTCCACTTCTGCCTCTTTATAATTCTCTTTCTCAAACAGTCTGTTGCCTTTTCTTACCTCTTTTCTGTCGGTCTGGGCATTTGCAGCATAGCCCGACAGTAACAGCACAAACACCGCTGCAAACAATTTTTTTCCGGTCCTTCTGTTTCCTATAAGAAATTCTATAAGGAAAAAGACTAATGCTATTGCAAAAAAGTACATATATTGTTCATCAAAATCTTCAAACACCTGAGACTTAAACTCCTGATCTTCCAACTCTCTCAGCCTGTCTATTATAGGATTCAATCCAAATTCGGCAGTTCCTGCTTTTACGTATGCTCCGTGTCCTGCATCGGCAACCTCTTGCAAAACAGCTTCATCGAGTTTGGTTACTACAATATTGCCATCCTTATCTTTTAAAAGATCTCCATTCACAGGAATAGGTTTACCCTCTGCAGAGCCCACTCCTATACAGAACACCCTTATCCCCTCCTGCCATGCTGCAGTTGCTGCCGTTACAGGGTCATCTTCATGATTTTCGCCATCGGTAATAAGTATTATTGCCTTATTTCCCTGAGCCATCTGCCCCTCCCCGCTAAAACTTCTCATTGCTGTATAAATGGCATCACCCAAAGCAGTTCCCTGAACAGGTATAGATTCGGTACCTATACTGTTTAAGAAAATCTTTGCAGATACATAATCGGTTGTAATTGGCAACTGCACAAAAGACTGTCCGGCAAACACTATAAGGCCTATACGGTCACCCTGTAACTTATCTACTAAACGGGATATTGCAAGTTTTGCCCTCTCAAGCCTGTTTGGTGAGTAATCCTCGGCAAGCATTGAGTTTGAAACATCGAGAGCAATCATAATCTCGGCCCCCTTTCGGTTTGTCTCTTTAAGACGTGCCCCAATCTGCGGACGTGCAAGACCTATTACAAAGAAAAACCATGCTATTGCAAAAAAGGATACTCTCACCCAACCTTTTGCACGCGAACGGGCAGGCATAAGATGTTCAAGAACAGCCATATCGCCCAAAGCCTCTAACTTTTTTCTGCGACCTCTGCGATAGAGGGCATAAAAGAGAAAGAACAGAGGAATAATAAATATAAGCAACAAATATTGCGGTGTAGCAAATTGTATCATATCACACTCTCCTTAATCTGGAATCTGTTTAACAACAAATAATCTTAAAAGCAGTTCCAAAACTATGGCGGCCAACGCCACCAATGCAAAATTCATAAACAGCTCTTTATATAAAGGGAACGAATCAACAAGAGTCTTGCTCTTCTCCATTTTGTTTATCTCACCATAAATCTCGAGCAGTTTGGTATTGTCTGTTGCCCTAAAGTATTTTCCGTCGGTTTCCTGGGCAATCTTCTCCAAAAGCGGCTCATCTATCTGTACTTCTACCTGTTGCAATTCTATACCAAACGGTGTCTGCACCGGATAAGGAGCCGTTCCCATTGCCCCTACTCCTATGGTATAAACTCTTATTCCATAAGTCTTTGCTATTTCTGCAGCCATCTGCGGCGAAATTTCTCCGGCATTATTCACTCCGTCTGTAAGCAGAATTACAACACGGCTTTTTGCCTGCGAATCTTTAAGTCTTGCAACAGCTGTTGCAAGTCCGTTTCCTATTGCAGTACCATCTTCTATAATTCCGCAATCTATCTCCTTTATAAGATTTATAAGAGTGGCTCTGTCGGTAGTAAGAGGAGATTGTGTATAACTTTCTCCGGCAAATACAGCAACACCTATTCTATCGGAAGGACGGCCTGCCACAAACTGTATGGCAATATCTTTGGCTGCATTTATACGGTCAGGGGTAAAATCACGTGCAAGCATACTTGTAGAGACATCGAGTGCAAGCATTATATCTATACCCTCTGTATCTACCTTCTCAAATGTAGATGACGAACGCGGACGCGCAATCGCTATTATTATACAGCCCAAAGCAATTGTACGCAAAATAAACGGCACATGCCGCAATGCCTTTTTAAATCCTCCGCCTCTGTGCTGCCAAGGTGTAACAGACGAAACTATAAGAAAAGGTCTAAGACCCTTTACTTCTCTGTATATGTATATGGCTATTACCGGTATAAGCAACAATAACAGCCACAATAATCCTGGATACTCAAAAAACATACTATTTAGCCTCCTTTTCCTCCTCTAATTCTTGCATGAATGTTGAATTTACAAACCTTACGGCTCGCGGAATAGCCTCCTCATTCTCACCTGCGGATGGAGAATATTTGGCAAACTTAACCAAATCTGCAACCTTGAACAATTCATCCAACTCTCCGTAAAGCCTGCTCTCTATATTTTGCGAAGCAAGACTCTCCATTATCTCGGAAGAGGTCTTCTCCATTGCTCCAAATCTATAACGTTTCTCTATATACTCGCGCAAAGTATCTGTAATTCCGGTATAAAACAGCTTCTCTTTACCACTCTGCCACAATTTCTGCGAGTAGAGTTTGTCGAGTTCTCTCAAAGCCACTATATGAGGAGGGTCCTGCACGATAGGCCGTCCGAAGAAATCCCTGTTATCCCTCTTGTATTTTATGTAGCGATAAAGAATATAGGCCGCTGCAACAATAAAAATACCCAACAGCACCCACGGAATAACCTCACCAACGGTAACAGGATAACGCACCTGGCCTTTTATATCCATAGGCACAAAACCTGTTGTATCTACCTGAATTGTATTCACTTCCAATACAGGAGTATCAAAAATAAGTGCATACGTATCTTCTGTGTGAGGATTTACAATAAACAGAGGCTGCGGCAACTTATGCGAGCCACTATCGAATGAGGTTAAAAGAATCTTTGCCTCCAACTCATTGATTCCCTTTTTAACAGAGAGTGTATCAAGCTTAAAATCAGAAACTATCTCTATTCTTTTGCCAACCGTATCTCTTTCCAAAACTCCGGCATACGGAAAAATCTCCAAAGAATCACTCTCTGCCAACTCAAATCTTGTACTCCAGAGAACCTGGTCACCTATGAGTATTGAATCTCTTGATACCGCCGTTGATTTTACCTGAGGGCTTTGCTCCTGAGACTTAGGCAGTTCATGCTCTCTTTGCAACCCTTGCGGCATCTGCCCCCCTTGGTGTAGCTGCGACTCTTGCTGCACCTGCTTCACAGGCTCTATCTGCTGCCCAAAAAGCATCTCTCCAAAAGAGAGTGCCAACAGAAATGCAATACCCCCTGCTATATATCCTATTTTGTTCATATTCTTACTTTTATTCTCACAAATATTATATACGTCTCTTTCTCAAACCCATATACTATTTTCCCTTAAACAGAGCAATAAGGCCCTTAACATAATCCTGATCTGTACTTATGCTAACACAGTCTACCTTAAATTTGTTGAAAAGCTGTTTTGCCTTATCAAACACTCCAACACTCCAACTGTTATAATACTCCCTTACAGCTCTGTTGGAAGTATCAACCCAACACTCTGTTCCGCTCTCGGCATCGTGCACCCTTATAAGCCCCACATCCGGAATACTTCTATCCCGTGGGTCATAAATATTTATTACAGATATATCATGACGGTTAACCGCAATCTTAAAAGCCTCCTCATAATTTGGCCTGCTCTGGCTGTCTACATCGAGTAGGTCGCTCAACAGGAATGCGGTACACTTCTTCTTTATTGCATTTGTAAGAAACCTCAACGCCTCAGATATGTTTGTACCTTTGTCTTGCGGTTCAAATTCGAGAAGTTCCCTGAGGATACGCAGCAAATGACTCCTTCCCTTTTTGGGAGGAATGAATTTTTCTACCTTGCCGCTAAAGAAAAGCGCGCCAACCTTATCGTTATTTATTGAAGCTGAGAAAGAGAGCACTGCGGCAATCTCAGCAGCAAGTTCTCTTTTACTCTTTGATACAGAACCAAATATACCGGAAGAACTTACATCCACAAGCAATACCACAGTCATTTCGCGCTCCTCCTCAAATACCTTTATATAAGGAGAACGCAAACGGGCCGTAACATTCCAGTCCATATTGCGGACATCGTCTCCAAACTGATATTCGCGCACTTCGGAAAACGCCATTCCGCGCCCTTTGAATGCAGAATGATATTCTCCGGCAAATATCTGATGTGAGAGCGATCTGGTCTTTATCTCAATCTTCCTTACCTTCTTTAACAAATCATTATCCATAAACTCTCTGAGCTTAATCTGAAACTATAAAATCGTATCTTTTAAATATTATTGAGTCAGGCATAAGAGACTGCTATGGAACCTCTACGGTATTTATTATATCGGTAATAATGTTTTCTGTTGTAATATTCTCGGCTTCGGCCTCGTATGTAAGGCCTATCCTATGACGCAAAACCTCATAGCATACAGCTCTAACATCCTCAGGGATAACATATCCGCGACGTTTAATAAAAGCATAAGCCTTTGATGCCATTGCAAGCGAAATACTTGCACGAGGAGATGCTCCGTAAGAGATAAGATCCTTTAATTTTTCCAAACCGTACTCTTCTGGAGTACGTGTAGCATATACAATATCTACAATATACTTCTCTATCTTTTCATCCATGTACACATCCTTAACAACAGCACGGGCCCTTACTATATCTTCGGGCTTTAACACAGGAGATGCCTTAGGGAACGAACCTGCATTGTGCATCTTTATAATGAGTTTTTCCTCCTCTTTTTTAGGATATGTAACAACCACCTTTAACATAAAACGGTCTACCTGAGCTTCCGGAAGCGGATATGTACCCTCCTGCTCTACCGGGTTCTGGGTTGCCATTACAAGGAAAGGTTTTGGGAGCTTGTATGTTTGGTCACCTATTGTAACCTGTCTCTCCTGCATTGCCTCAAGCAACGCAGACTGCACTTTGGCCGGAGAACGGTTTATCTCATCGGCAAGAACAAAGTTTGCAAATATCGGTCCCTGCTTTACCTGAAACTGCTCGCTCTTCTGGCTGTATATCATAGTTCCTATAACATCGGCAGGAAGCAAATCAGGAGTAAACTGAATACGACTGAATTTTGCATCAACTATATTGGCCAAAGTATTTATAGCCAATGTTTTTGCCAATCCGGGCATACCTTCGAGCAGAATATGACCGTCGGCAAGAAGTCCTATAAGCAGATTTTCTACCAGATGTTTTTGTCCTACAATCACTTTGTTCATCTCCATTGTGATAATATCTACAAAAGCGCTCTCTTTCTGGATTCTGTCGTTAAGTTCTTTTATATTTACGGTTTCCATAACAGGTTTATATATTTATTAATTTTTGTCAGAAACAAGTTTTTATTTTGACAGGGCTGTTTATTAAGCTACCTTTACGCCATAAAAAACGTGCAAAAATAGTTAAAATTTATGAGGTATTTCATCTGTCTGTCGTATAACGGTGCCGCATTTTGCGGATGGCAGATTCAAGAAAACGCAAACAGCGTACAGGAAGAACTCCAAAAAGCTCTTGGCACTCTGCTCAAAGAGCCTGTTTCTGTAACCGGAGCCGGAAGAACAGATAGCGGAGTTCATGCCATAAACTATATTGCTCACTTTGACAGCCAAACGGTTATACAAGACGAGACACATTTGGCATACAAAATGAATGCCATTCTGCCGCGCGAAATTGCCGTACATAAAATTTTCAAGGTCCACGATACGGCACATGCGAGGTTTGATGCCATAAGCCGCACATACAAATATTATGTACATACAGAAAAGAATCCGTTTACAGAAAATATGTCACTATATGTACACCCGCGCAACATGAACATTGCCATTATGAACAGAGCAGCCGAGTACTTTTTAGGCGAGCAGGATTTCAGCAGTCTTGAGAAGGTAAACGGAGGCAACAAAACATCTATATGCAATGTAACGCATGCAGCATGGGAGCAGACAGCAGAGAACAAGTTTGTATTTACCGTTACTGCAAACCGCTTTCTGCGCAACATGGTACGGGCTATGGTGGGTTCTCTCTTAGAGGTTGGAGCAGGAAAGCACAATCCTGAGTGGATAAAAGAGATGCTGCAACTTAAAAACAGGTGTTGCGCCGGCCAATCGGTTCCAGGAAAGGCACTCTTTTTAACAGAGGTAAAATACCCCTATTGAAAATTCAAAACTGCTTCTTAAATTTGCAGTCTGTTTTGATAAAATAAAAAGATCTGATATATGTTACTTACAACTTTATTACAGGCTAACGCCGTAGCGGCAGAGGCCGTTCCTACACAGGAAGAGCTCTCATTTTCGTTAATAGACATGGCCTTAAAGGGCGGTTGGCTCATGATTCCGCTCTTTCTGCTCTCGATTATTACAATTTACCTATTCGGGCAAAAATGGTGGGCAATAAGAAAGGCCTCTGCAATTGACGAGAATTTCATGAAAGATATACGAGACTATATACACGAAGGTAAGATAAAATCGGCCGTTGCACTCTGTCAGGAGACAGATACTCCAATTTCGAGACTTATAGAGAAGGGTATAGAGCGCATAGGACGCCCGCTTTCAGATATTCAGACAGCTGTAGAGAATATGGGAAATGTTGAAGTAGCACGTCTCGAGAAGGGTCTCCCCATGCTTGCCACAATTGCCGGAGGTGCCCCTATGATTGGATTCCTCGGTACGGTTATGGGTATGGTTCAAGCCTTCTTTAATATGGCTCAGGCAGGAAACAACATAGATATAACTCTTTTGTCGGGCGGTATATATACAGCAATGGTAACAACAGTTGCAGGTCTTATTGTTGGAATTATGGCATACTTCGGATACAACTACCTTACATCTCAGGTCTCTGACCTTGTGTTCAAGATGCAGAACAATACAATAGAATTCATGGACCTGTTGCACGAACCTGCCAAATAGCAGGCAGATGCCCAAATATACAATTAAATAACTTACAAGAATATGGCTATAAAACAAAGAGCAAAGGCAGAGGCTTCATTTAGCATGTCGTCTATGACAGACATTGTATTTCTGCTGCTCATATTCTTTCTCGTAACATCAACCCTGATAAATCCCAATGCACTAAAACTGCTGCTGCCCAAAAGCACAAACCAGATTTCGGCCAAACAGCAGGTTAGCGTTTCTATAAAACATTATCAGAATAAAAACACCTTTTCGTACCACATAAACGGCAAGAGTACTCCGATAAAATTCTCAGATATTGAGCCGGCTCTGCAAAAGTTGCTTATGGAGAGCGAAGACCCCACATTTTCTATTTATGCCGACAAGACAGTTCCTATAGAACAGGTTGTAAATCTTATGAATATAGGAAAAAGAAACAGATATAAAGTAATTCTGGCAACTTCGCCAGAATAGAATTTATGCCAATATTATGAGAGTTCCCGAGAAGAGAGACAAGAAAAGTATTGCCGTTGGAGCGGCAATGACCGTGGTGTTTCACATTGCGCTTCTTTTTGTCTTTGTAAATGCAGGACTCAAATATATATATCCTCCACCTGAGGAGATGGGCATATTGTTGGATTTTACCGAGCCTGAAGAGGTAAAGCCAATTGAGGTAAAGGCAGGGAACGAACCTAAGGCAGTTAATGCAGACCCGGAAAAGGAGATTCGTCTTGTTCAAAAATCTGAAGCACAAGAGATTAGCAAAAAACCCACAGAGGGAACAGAGACATCTATAGGACCCGACGGCGATGTAGAAAAACCAGAACCCAAAAAGGTTACCATAGACAAGCGCGCGCTCTTTACATCGGCAAATAACAAAAAGAAAGATACATTGGCCGCCCAAACGGCAGAAAGAGTTTCCAATGCGCTTAAAAGTGGTAATCCACAGGGCAATACACGTGTAGGCGATACAGATGGAGAACCGTCGGCAAAACTTAAAGGAAGAAATGTAGTAGGTTCTCTCCCATTTCCGCAATATACTGTAAACAACGAGGGAAAAGTTGTTGTTAAAATTTTGGTAGACCAATACGGAAAAGTTACCGGAGCCGTGCCGGGTGCTGCAGGAACAACTGTTCAAGACAAACGTCTGTGGGAAGCGGCCCGTGATGCCGCATACAAAGCAGTATTTAATGTAAGCTCCTCTGCTCCAACCGTTCAGGAAGGAACAATCACTTATATATTCAAACTAAGAT
Organism: uncultured Muribaculaceae bacterium; assembly: GCA_964621625.1. GTDB lineage: Bacteria > Bacteroidota > Bacteroidia > Bacteroidales > UBA932 > Egerieousia. The sequence continues at coordinate 21,151 of CAZULV010000021.1, forward strand.
AGGCAAACGGGCCTGCTACTCGTAACGCAATGCCTCTATAGGGTCGAGAGAAGCCGCGCGTACTGCCGGAATGTAGCCCGATGCTATTCCCACAACAAGACATACCGCAACAGCAAAGAGCATCCATATCCACGGAATTACAAAAGAGGCCCCCATAAGCAAGGCTGTGGCATTGCCTATAAGTATTCCAAAGAGGATTCCAAGCAGGCATCCTGCCTGGCTTATTACAACAGATTCCCAAAGGAACTGTTGCTTTATACGCAACGCCGAGGCTCCTATGGCCTTTCTTGTACCAATCTCACGCGTGCGCTCCTTTACAGATACCAACATTATATTCATGAGGGCAACGGCCGCACCCAAAAGAGTTATGAGTCCTATTATGGCTGCTGCAATTGTAATTACATTCATAATTTGGGTAAGCTCTTCTATCATGGCATCGCTCTTATTTACAGTAAAATCGGTTTCGTCTATAGGTGAAAGCCTGCGGATAGAGCGAAACAGTTGCTCGGCGCGGCCGTACACATCACTCACACTTGCGTAAACGTCATCTGCACTATTGTGGGCCTCTCCTGCATTGCCGGAAACATCGTTTGTTTTGCCATTTTTGGCACTATTTGCAGCATTGCCGGAATAAATCATGGGAACAATCCTATATTAAAGGATGTGCCTGCAGACATAAAATAAGAACGTGCATTAGATATAGGAACAATAATCTCATTATCTACGCTGCGCCCATAGGAGCCTCCCATTCCGGCAGTTACACCAATTACTTCGTAACGTATGCCTCCCAAAGACAACACTTTTCCAAGCGGATCTTCATTATTATTGAACAGAGCCTTTACAGCTCCCATTCCAATAACACAGACAAAAGCCGAAGCATCTATATCGCTCCCTGTAAAATAGCGGCCGCGCGAAACCGAAGTATTCTTGTATTTGAGATAATTTTCATCGGCCGCAACTGCATATACAGTAGGATTGGTTGTATTGCTGCCATATTTTGCAGTAATATTTGTAATATAGGTAAAAACAGAAACCACAGACGGCACATCAAACTCCTTCTTAAAAGTTTCGGCCTGAAAATAAGAAATACTTCGAGGATTACGTATGCGCATCTGTTGTGCCGACTGCGAAGATAATCTGCGGGAAGATATTGAGAACGAGGTTGTGCCCATTTTCTCAAAATTTGCAAAAACCTCATGTTTTAAGGCATCGGTTGCTGTAAGCACTCCAACCAAAGAGGTTATTCCTATGGTTATAATTAAAATGGTAAGTACAGACCTCAGCTTGTTTGTTATTATAGACTTGATTGCCACATTAAAATTCTCCCGCACAACCGGCGACAATTCAAAGAAAAAACTCGCAGACATATCTCTATCTCCTTCAATCAGTTAAACAACAATAGCACAATATCTAAAATAAAGATGGCTTCAAAAATAATGATTTTACACTTTTTACCCAAAATTACTTGATGAAATTCAAGCAATTATCACTATTTTTGCCGCCGAAATATAATCTCATGAGAAATAATAATACAGAAAGACGCTCTGTTACAAGAGGTAACGGACGTAGAAGCTCAGCGGCCGCAGGCAGCGGTCCAAAAAGAGCTCCGCAGGGAAGGCCTGCCGGAAGAACACGCTACTCAGCCGCCGAAGGCTCAGGAAGGAACTCAGCTGAAGAAGGCTCAGTAAAGCGTTTATACAGAAAATCTTCTGAGGACGGATTTGCAAAACGTTCATACAGAAAGCCTGCAGAAGAGGGCCAGGCAAAGCGTTCATACAGAAAGCCGGGTGAAGCATCCTCTTCAAGAGGTGCTTATGGCAAAAACCGCTCTACCGATTCTTTCTCAAAGAAAGAGACAAGACCGTCGGGTTACAGAAGCAATATTACAAGAGGACGGTTTTCTGCTCCTAAAACCACAAAAGCAGCAAAAGCTCCAAAAAGTGCAGAAGACGGAGTACGTTTGAACAAATTCATTTCAAACAGCGGAATCTGCTCAAGAAGAGAGGCCGACGAGTATATAACAGCCGGTGTAGTCTCTGTAAACGATGTAATAATTACAGAGTTGGGAACTAAAGTATTTCCTAACGATGTTGTAAAATTCAACGGCGAACGCATTAAAGGAGAGGAGAAAGTCTACATTGTAATGAACAAGCCAAAGGATTTTGTTACAACAGTAAGCGACCCGTATGCAGAAAAAACAGTTGTAGGACTTGTACAGGGCAAATGCAAGGCGAGAGTCTATCCTGTAGGACGTCTCGACAAAGCCACTACCGGAGTACTTTTGCTTACAAATGACGGAGAATTGGCCGACAAACTTACCCACCCTTCTTTTGAGAAAAAGAAAATCTACCATGTGCATTTAGACAGAAATGTAAAGGGCACAGACATGAGCGAACTTACAAGAGGCATAGTATTGGAAGACGGCCCTATAAGCGTAGACGAGATTTCTTACATAGATGAAGATAAATCACAGGTTGGTGTAGAGATTCATTCGGGCAGAAACCGTATCATACGCCGTATGTTCGAGCATTTGGGATATAAAGTAAAGAAGTTGGACAGAGTATATTTTGCAGGACTTACCAAAAAGAACCTCAGACGCGGACAGTGGAGATTCCTTACCGAGCAGGAGGTTGCAATGCTCAAAATCGGCTCATTTGAATAGTTAGTTATCCATCTGAAACATTAAAGATTGCAGTTATGGAAAATACTATAAACAAAGCAGGGTTCGTTAATATAATAGGTAATCCCAATGTAGGAAAATCTACACTTATGAATGCTTTTGTTGGCGAGAAGCTCTCTATTGTTACGGCAAAGGCCCAGACTACCCGCCACAGAATTATGGGAATAGTAAACGGAGATGATTATCAGATTGTCTTCTCCGATACTCCCGGAATCCTAAAGCCTAATTACATGCTCCAGGAGAGCATGATGAATTTTGTAGATACCGCCATAGGCGATGCCGATATTATACTTTATGTAACCGATGTTGTTGAGAAGATAGACAAGAACCGTGAATATATAGACAAACTCAACAGAGTTGATTGTCCGGTACTTATTGTAATAAACAAGATAGACGAATCTAACCAGCAACAGGTTACAGAGCTTGTTGAACAGTGGCACTCACTTGTTCCGGCTGCAGAAATATTTCCGGCCTCTGCCTTAAACAATTTTAATCTGTCTACTATTCTCTCACGTATTGTAGAACTGCTTCCACAACAGCCTGCATGGTACGACAGGGATGTATTTACAGATAAGAGCCTTAGGTTTTTTGCCTCGGAAATAATACGTGAAAAGATTCTTTTAAACTATAAAAAAGAGATTCCGTATTGTACAGAGGTACTTATAGAGAGCTTTAAGGAGAATGAGGATATTTACAATATAGAGGCGGTTATACTTGTAATGCGCGAATCCCAAAAAGGAATTATAATAGGACCTAAAGGATTATCGCTCAAACGAGTAGGAACACAAGCTCGCAAAGACATGGAAAAATTCTTTGAGAAAAAGGTGTTCCTTAAAATGTTTGTAAAGGTAGATCCGCACTGGCGTGAAGACAAAAAAGAACTTAAACGGTTCGGTTATATCCAGTAATAAAAGTCTTGCACAGTAAACGGTTTAAATAATAAAATACCGGCTCAAAGTCATAAATTCTACAACTACCAAGAATTTACTTTAGGGCCGGATTTTTATTTTAGCCATAATTGCATCATCCGTCGGGGATTTGAATTTTTACAAAAAAATCTGCCTTTTTCTCGCAAGTTCTGATTATCTTTGTAGGAATTTTGTCTCAAAAACTCACCCCAATGTCAGAAGATTTATACACAGAAAACGCAGAGAATCAAGAGGAAGAAGTAAATAATTCTCAAGACATGATTGACGGCACAGAGGAGGCCGGCAACAAATACAGCAAACTTATAAGCGATGGCGAGAACAAATACAAACTCACAGGAATGTTCAAGGACTGGTTCCTGGATTACGCTTCGTACGTAATTCTCGAACGTGCCGTGCCGCATATTACAGATGGATTCAAACCTGTTCAGAGACGTATTCTTCATGCCATGAAGCAGATTGATGACGGACGATACAACAAGGTTGCCAATATCATAGGCCAGACCATGCAGTATCACCCACATGGAGACGCTTCTATAGGAGATGCGCTTGTTCAATTGGGACAAAAAGAACTTTTGATAGACTGTCAGGGTAACTGGGGTAATATTCTCACGGGCGACAGTGCTGCAGCTCCACGTTATATAGAGGCTCGTTTGAGCAAATTTGCAAACGATGTGGTTTTTAATCCAAAGACCACAGAGTGGATGAGTTCGTACGACGGACGTAATCAAGAGCCTGTAAATCTGCCTGTAAAATTTCCGTTACTGCTTGCCCAAGGCGCAGAGGGTATTGCTGTTGGACTTGCCTCCAAAATTCTGCCACATAATTTTAACGAACTTATAGATGCCTCTATAGCTTACCTTAAAGGTGAAGATTTTGAACTTTTTCCCGATTTTGCAACAGGCGGACTCATAGATTGTTCGCGTTACAACAGAGGACTCAGAGGCGGAGCCGTTAAGGTGAGGGCAAGGATTACCAAAATAGACAAGAAGACCCTCTCAATTACCGAAATTCCGTTTGGAAAAACAACAGCGGCGCTTATCGAGAGCATAATAAAGGCAAATGATAAAGGGAAAATAAAAATAAAGAAGATAGACGACAACACTGCACGTGAGGCCGAAATACTTATTACCCTGCACAACGATATTTCTCCGGACAAGACCATAGACGCACTTTACGCCTTTACTGATTGTGAGGTTTCAATATCGCCTAATGCCTGTGTGATTATGGATAAACATCCGCACTTTATTGGCGTGGATGATATTCTCAAATATAACACCAACCACACACGCGACCTGCTTAAAATGGAGTTAGAGATAAGGCTTAACGAACTTGAAAGCAGTTGGCACTATTTTTCTTTGGAGAAAATCTTCTTTGAGAACAAGATATACCGTATTCTCGAAACGGAGGCTGCAAGTTGGGATGAGCAGTTAGACGAGGTATTCAAGGCCATGTTACAGTTCCAGGAATGTGTACACCGCCCTATTGTAATGGACGACATTCTAAAATTGGTAGAAAAGCCTGTTAGAAAAATATCTAAATTCGATGTAAAGGAAGTTGAGGAGAAATTGGCAAAATTAGAAGCGGAAATGCTTGAGATTAAGGATAATCTAAACAATCTCACAGATTATACCATATCCTATTTTGCAAATCTCAAGGAGAAATACGGAAGCAAATTCCCACGCATTACAGAAATCTGCAATTTTGAGACAATAGAGGCCTCCAAAGTGGCTGTTGCAAATGCCAAACTCTACATTAACCGGGCAGAGGGCTTTATTGGCATGGACCTCAAAAAAGATGAAAACGCAGAGTATATATGCGACTGTTCCGATATAGACGACATAATAGTTTTCTTAAAGAACGGAAAATACACAGTTACAAGAATTGCCGACAAATCATTTATAGGCAAGAATATAATACATGCCGGGGTGTATATAAAAGGCGATGAGCGCACTATTTACAATGCAGTTTACCGCGACGGCAAGAATGGTAACATTTACGTAAAACGCTTTGCAATACCCGGTGTTACACGCGATAAAGAGTACGATGTAACCCAAGGAAAGCCGGATTCACAGCTATTATGGTTCTCTGCCAATCCTAACGGAGAGGCAGAAGTGCTAAAAATATTCCTTAAACCGCGGCCAAAACTAAAGAAACTCATTTTTGAGTTTGATTTTGCCTCAATAGCTGTAAAGGGACGCGGTTCAATGGGTAATATTCTATCAAAGAACCCGTTGCATAAGATACAGCTTAAATCTAAAGGTATTTCCACCATAGGCGGCAAGCCTATCTGGTTTGACCCGGATATTAACCGTTTGAACGAAGATGCCCACGGAATACTGCTCGGAGAGTTTCACAACGACGACCGTATTTTAGCAATATGCAAAGACGGTAACTTCTACACTACAAACTACGATTTGAGCAACCGTTATCAAGGCGAGATTCTTAAAGTTGTAAAATTCGACAGTTCAAAAACATACAGTGCAATCTATTTCGACGGCGAATCAAAGGATTTTTACATAAAACGCTTTGCTTTTGAGCCGAGCAACAGTATGGCAACCCTTTTCATATCAGATGCTCCGGGTTCATACCTTGTTGAAATATCGGATGAGATGTATCCGCAAGTACTTATAGAGTTTGGCGGAAAACATGAGAAGAGAACACCTGAATACATAGATGTTGAACAGTTTATAGGCAAAAAGGGATTCAAAGCCAAAGGCAAGAAAGCCACTACATTTGAAGTTGCACGTATCAGATTCATTGAACCGTTGCAGAAAGAGGATGAAGTTACCGAAACAGAACAGGCCGAAACCTCCGCAACAAATAATGCAGCTACTCAAAATGAGACTGGCACAGCGAACGGCACAGCGGTGGGCGTTATAACAGATAACAACATTGCAGGAAATGAGCAGACCGGAGATAATGTCTCCAAAAACGCCACAGACAATTCCGATGACGAGGAAATGACACTGTTCTGATTTGCATGATATACAACAAACCACCATACTGTTACACGAAACTGCTACACTAAGAAGATAGTACCATGATTGTTTCACTATGCGGTTTTATGGGAGCCGGCAAGAGCACCATTGGCAAGTTCCTTGCTAAAATTACAGGTTATGATTTTATAGACCTCGATTTGTATATACAGCAGAGGGAACATAAAAGCATTCCCGAGATTTTTTCATTAGAAGGAGAAAAGGGATTCAGGCAAAAAGAACTGCTCGCGTTGCAGGAAATCATTAACAGATATACCGGTGATTGTTCAAAAAACATGATACTCTCTTTAGGGGGAGGCACGGTAACAGAAAAAACCTGTGCAGAGTTAATACACACCTGTACCCGTTGCATATATCTTTATTGTACAAAAGAGGAACTTGCAAGAAGGCTTAAACGCAATACCGCCCAACGCCCTTTGCTGCAAGGCAAATCAGACAGCGAGCTTATAGAACATATAGCAAACCTCATGAATCAGAGGGAACAGATATACAAATCCTGCGCGCACATTACAATAAGCACTCAAGAGGGCAACCTGCCACAGATAGTGAACAATATATTAAATGTAATCTAAAAGGAGATCAGATAATATCTTCGCGATTATGAATATCCTTTATTCTCAACTGAATATTGGCTATTCCGCGATAGTAATTCTCTGCAATAGAGTAACATATATCTACGGGATTACCCATTTGCATGTGTTCAAAGTGCTCAGACTTATTAAATGCAATTGCAGATATATGACGATAAGGCTCATCTTCCTGAATAAGTTCAAGTTTAAGATGCCCGTTATCTGTACCCACCTTACGTCCGTTTCCGTTGTCGTACACATTCTCGGTTATAAACACCGGAGAGAGATTACCCGGCCCGAAAGGCTGGAACTGTTTGAGTATCCTAAAGAATTTTGGAGTTATCTGCTTGAACTCCAAGAACGAGTCTATATGTATTATAGGCGTTAAAATCTCTTTAGTAATCTTAGCCTTTACATGCATCTCAAAACGCTGCATGAACTCCGGCAAATTTGCCTCTTTTAGAGTAAGTCCTGCGGCATAAGTGTGTCCGCCAAAGTTTTCGAGCAAATCGGAGCAATGCTCAATGGCTTCATATAAATCGAACCCAGGAATACTTCTGGCAGAACCGGTTACAAAGCCGTTTGAATTTGTAAGCACTATGGTAGGCCTGTAATAAGCCTCAACTAATCTGCTTGCTACAATACCCACAACACCTTTGTGCCAAGAAGGATTATATACAATAGTGGATTTTCTGTTTGCAAACCCCTCCTGCTCCCTGGCCATTTTTATTGCCTCAATGGTTATCTCCCTATCTATATTCTTTCTGTCGTTGTTATGCACATTTATGGTTGCCCCAATCTTTATGGCATCCTCATCATTACGAGAAGTAAGCAAATCCACGGCCGTACGTCCGCTCTCCATTCGGCCTGCCGCATTTATACGCGGTCCTATCTTAAAGACAATATCATCGAGGGTTATCCTGTGCTTGTCTAACCCACACAATTTTATCATGGAGAGAAGTCCTTTGCTCGGAGCTTCGTTTATCTGCTTAAGACCATAAAAGGCGAGTACTCTGTTTTCGTCGGTTACAGATACAAGATCTGCAGCAATGCTCACAGCCACCAAATCCAACAGCGGAGTTATCTTTTCAAACGGAATATCAAATTTCTGAGCATAACCCTGAATAAATTTAAATCCCACACCGCAACCGCACAAATCATCAAAAGGATACGAACAATCCTCACGCTTAGGGTCTAATGTAGCCACAGCCTCAGGCAGTTCCTCATCCGGAAGATGATGATCGCATATAATAAAATCTATCCCCTTAGACGTTGCATATCTTACCTTCTCAACAGCCTTTATGCCGCAATCCAAAGAGATTATAAGGGTGAAACCGTTTTCATGAGCCCAATCTATGCCTTTGTAAGATACACCATAGCCCTCATCATATCTGTCGGGGATATAATAATCAACCTCTCCATGCAGATGTTTTTTTATAAACAGATATACCAATGATACGGCCGTTGTTCCGTCTACATCATAATCGCCGTAAATGAGAATCTTTTCATTCTTTTTTATTGCTTTATGCAGACGGTCTACTGCCGCCTCCATGTCTTTCATGAGAAACGGGTCGTGCAGCATAGACAAATCCGGACGGAAAAACTTTTTTGCCTGAGCAAATGTGGTTATGCCGCGTTGAACCAAAAGACTGGCTAACACAGCATCTACGCCAAGCTCCTGTGAGAGTTGGCGCACATGGACCGGATTGCCCGGATCCCTTACAATCCATTTTCTATCCAGATTATTTATCTCCATAGCTCGCAAAGATACTCATTTTATTTACTATCTATATAGATTTTCTTTAAAATTTTACTACTTTTGCGATTCTGCTACTTTAGAAACAAATAAGAAAAATATATATGGAAGCTAATTTTAACGAGCAAGAACTTAACAGAAGAAATGCCGTTGTGCAGATGAGAGAATTAGGGATTGAACCCTACCCTGCCGCACTTTACGATATTAACGCAAAAGCTGCCGAGATTACAGAAAAATTCAATCCGCAAAATGAAGAACAGTGGAATGTATCGATAGCCGGCAGAATAATGAGCCGCAGGATAATGGGAGCTGCTGCTTTTATAGAGATAATGGATGAAACCGGCAAAATTCAGGTATATGTAAAAAGAGATGAGATTTGTCAGACAGAAGATAAAACCCTTTACAATACTGTTTTTAAGAAGCTGTTGGATATAGGAGATATTATTGGAATAAAGGGATTTGTTTTTGTTACTCAAACCGGACAGGTATCGGTTCACGCAAAGGAACTTACAGTTTTGAGCAAATCGTTGCGTGTTCTTCCTATTGTAAAAGAGAAAGACGGAGAGGTTTTTGATGCCTTCTCAGACCCTGAATTAAGATACAGACAAAGATATGTAGACCTTATAGTAAACCCGCATGTAAGGGAGACTTTTGTAAAAAGGGCAAAGATTATCTCTACCATGCGCCGTTATTTTGACACTCACGGTTATCTTGAGGTTGAAACACCTGTTTTACAACCTATTCCCGGAGGTGCTACAGCCCGTCCGTTTATAACACATCACAACACACTGGATATGCCGCTCTATTTGCGTATTGCCAATGAGCTCTATCTTAAGAGACTTATAGTTGGAGGTTATCCTGGTGTTTACGAGTTCTCAAGGAACTTCCGCAATGAGGGAATGGACAGAACCCATAACCCTGAATTTACCTGTATGGAGATATACGTTGCATACAAGGATTACAACTGGATGATGGAGTTTGTAGAGAAGATGCTTGCAGAGGTTGCAATGGCTGTGAACGGTACAACAAAGGTAAAATTCGGAGAGCATGAGGTTGAGTTTGGCGGTTCGTTCAGAAGACTTCCTATGTTAGAGGCAATTAAAGAGTATGCAGGAGTAGATGTTGCAGGAATGAACGAGGAGCAGTTAAAAAATGTATGCAAAGAGCTTAAAGTTCCTGTAGATCCTTCTTTTGGAGTTGGAAAACTCATTGATGCAATATTTGGAGAGTACTGCGAGAAGCACCTCATACAGCCTACATTCATTACAGATTATCCTGTTGCCACATCTCCCCTTACAAAGAGACATAGAGACAATCCAGAGCTCACAGAGCGTTTTGAGTTGTTTGTATGTGGAAAAGAGTTGGCAAATGCCTATAGCGAGCTAAACGACCCTATAGACCAGTTGGAGAGGTTCAAAGAACAGCTCAAACTTAAAGATAAAGGCGATGACGAGGCCATGTTTATAGATATGGACTTTGTACGCGCACTCGAATACGGTATGCCGCCTACATCCGGAATGGGTATAGGAATAGATCGTCTTACAATGTTCATGACCAACAACATTGCCGTACAGGATGTACTCTTCTTCCCTCAAATGAGACCGGAAAGTTATAAATAACATGGTAATACAGGAAATCACATCTGCTCAAAACCCAAAGATTAAGGAGGTTGTTACGCTCATTGAGAAATCTAAAGAGCGTCGCAACCGTTCCCTTTTTGTGGTTGAAGGCGTCCGTGAAATTGAAGCCTGTATAAAAAACGGATACTCTGTGCAGTCTGTTTTCTTTAACCCTCAGATATTTTCTGAAAACAGAGCAGAGAGCATGTTCAACACCATGAATTGCAATACAGCAGTTCCGGCTATCTTTTCGGTATCCGGAGCTGCATATTCTAAAATCGCATACAGAGAAAACACAGAGGGAATTGTAGCAATTGTAGCGAGCAAAAGGCTCACTCTCAAAGAGGTAAAGCTAAACAGAAAATGGAAAAACCCTCTTATTCTTGTTGTTGAGAGTGTAGAAAAGCCTGGCAATCTCGGAGCATTGCTCCGCACTGCGGATGCCTGCGGTGCAGACGCTGTACTGGTATGCGACCCTTTAACAGACATCTACAATCCAAATCTTATACGTGCAAGCCTTGGAGGCGTATTTACAGTACAGGTTGTTGCCTGCACAAACGAAGAGGCTCTTGAATGGCTGAGATCAAACAGAATAAATATATTTACAGCCCAACTGCAGGACTCGGAGTGGTATTACAATACCGATATGCTCTCCCCTACTGCAATAGTTATGGGAACAGAATCAACCGGTCTTACAGATTTTTGGCGCAAGGCCGCCACTTCTAAAATAAAGATTCCAATGATAGGCGAATTAGACTCGCTCAATGTCTCTGTATCAGCCGCAATATTATGTTACGAAGCCGTAAGGCAGAGAAGTAATAAACGTATCTGACCAATCTTGCAAACAGAACATATCTACTTGTAAACAAAACACACCCGCTGAACAAATCGGCCATACATCTGTATTACTTCAAGCAGTACTTAAATATACAAGTAACACTTGAATACAGATATTTATATGAACAGATATGTTGCAGCATTAATGTTTTCTGCTTTTGCGGTACTCTTTATTACACCTGTCGTGCTACACGGGCAGCAGCTGAGCATAGAGAGTGCAATAGAGATACTGCAAAACAACAGTAACCCTATAAAACAGGCAGGAAAAGGGGTAGAAATTGCCAAAGCCGGAAAGCAGAAGCTGAATGCGGCATGGTATCCGTTTATAACCGCAACCGGAGCATACGTACATTTTTCCAATAAAATTGAGGCAAAGGAGAGCATAAAAGAGCTTGCAGAACCTGTAACAGAGATTATTCCTGATTTATCTGAAATCATAGGACCTATAGGAAACTACACGTTCTCTTTTCCTCTGCTTGACCAAAACGTATCAACAATAGATGCGGCTATAGTATGGCCTGTATTTACAGGCGGCAAGCGCATATATGCAAACAGAATTGGAAAATCGGCAGTAGAATCGGCCTCGCTATTGGAGCAGATTACCACAGAGTCGCAAATTGTGCAGCTTATAGAGTGTTACTATGCGGCAAAACTTTCACGTGAGATTGTAACGGTAATGCAAGAAAATCTGCAGGCAATGGAAAAGCTCTACAACAATGCAAATAGACTTTTAGAGAACGGAGTGATAACCAAAGCCGAGATGCTTGTTGCCAAAGTTGCATGGCAACAGGCCCAAAACGAATTGTCGGGTGCAAAAAACAACGACTCTATTGCCCTAAATTCACTATTTACGATTTTAAATATAGAGCAACCGCAAGATACAGGGATTCTCTTTGTCTCACCTTTTTTCATGTGCAGCTCTCTGCCAAATAAAGAGGCATTCAAACCAATAATAGCAACTGCAAATCCGGGGATAAGACTTATAGAACAGCGCAAATCAATAGCTGCAAATGAGAAGAAGATTGCCCAAAGCTCTTATCTGCCAACAATTGCAGCTTTTGGCAAACAGAATCTGTATTCATACAATATTCCGAGCAATCTTTCTCCCTCAAATGTTATAGGTGCAACTTTTACATGGAATATATTTGACGGATTCAACAGAGAAAAATCTACCGAAATAGCACAACAAGAGTATGAAAATCTGGAAATAGAAAAAAATCAGGCTATTGATAATCTCTATCTTCTCACCGACAAATTGTATATGCAGCTCTCAGATGCACAAATGAACCTAAAGACTATAACAGTATCTATTGAACTTGCCGCAGAACTTGTAAAGATAAGGGAAAAGAGTTTTAAGGAGGGCATGGCCACCTCTACAGATGTGGTAAATGCCAATGTTGAGTTAGCCAAAATGAGAACAGCCGCAGCAACAGCCTATTTCAGATATGATACTGCACTGTCGGCCCTACTTGCACTATGCAATGAGAGCAAAAGGTTTACAAATTACATAAACCGTAACGATAATATTATATATAAATCATTGACATCTTATTAATACTCAGCAATATGATAGAGGATAAAGAGAGAAAATTACTTGTAACCGTTTTTATAATAATTGTGGTAATGGCCATAATTTCTATAGCGGGAATTATATTTTTTAGGGTAAAGCCTGAGATTATACAGGGCAGAATAGAGGCCGGACAGATTACAATATCCGGCAAATTGCTCGGACGCATAAACAGTTTTTATGTTAAAGAGGGGGAACATGTAGAGAAGGGGGATACTTTAGTGCGTATAAACAGTCCTGAGGCGTATGCTCAATTTGTAACAGCGTCGGCAATGGAAAATGTTGCAATATATCAGAACCGGAAAATAGACTCCGGCACAAGAGACGAGATTATTAAATCGCTCAAACAGGTATGGGAAGCGGCAAAGGCAAACAGCAAGTTAGCGGCATCTACAATGGAAAGAAGCCTTAAATTATTTGCCGACAGTATTATAACACCACAACGCATGGAAGAGGTGGAGACTCTTTACAAGAGTGCGCAATCGGCAGAAAAGGCCGCTTATTATGAGTATCTTATGGCAAAAGAGGGAGCGCAGGCAGAAGACAGGGAGAGCGCACGCGCAATGGTGAATGCGGCCAAAGGCGGAGTAATGGCGGTAGAGGCTGTTTTATCGGATTCCCAGCTCACCGCTCCTGAAAGCGGAGAAATAGGGTCAATATATCCGTCGGAAGGGGAACTTGTAATGCCTGGAACTCCAATTATGGAAATTGTGGTTACAGATAGCTGCTACGCCGTAATTAATGTGAAGGAAGAGATGCTGCCCCATTTTAAAATGGGAAGCAATTTCAAGGCAATTATACCGGCCCTTTCAAATGCCGAAATATTGTTTAAAGTGTATTATATGTCGCCGTTAGGGAGTTTTGCCAATTGGCAATCATCTAAAGAGGGCAATATGTATAACATTGTAACATTTAGAATAAAAGGGCATCCTATTAAGGTACTCTCCCCTGCAAACGCAGATTCCGGGCATCTGATAAATGAGCTGCGCCCGGGAATGAGTGTTTTGGTTGAGATAAGTTAGGAGGAATAGCAGATTTTGCCATGAATCACATGTCTTATAGATTTTGTGCTACAGTAAGGCGAGAGTGCAGGATTATTGCCTCGCGCAGGCTTTATTTTCTTGTATTGATAATAATTCCTCTCTTTACAACCATCTTTCTTTCAACAGTTTTTGGCAACGGACAGATAGAGAACCTTCCTGTTGGGATTGTAGATTATACAAACAGCAACCTCACACGCCAAATTATAATGGATGTAGATGCCTCTCCAGTATTGAATGTAGAGGAAAAGCATATATACACAAATGAAGATGAGGCACATAAAGCAATGCAAGGATTGGAGATATACGGCTATCTTATTATTCCTCCAGATTTTAACAGGCATCTGTATAACTGTGATTCTCCTGCTCTTGTTTATTGTTACCAGAAATCTGTATTGGCAGCAGGCGAAGAGCTTAACGGGGCCTTTCTAAAGATACTCAGCAATATTGCCGCCGGTTTTGCAGGAGAAAGCGGAATGGCTGCCGGACTTACAGAAGCACAGGTAAAGGCTGTTGCAATGCCGTTTGAAGAGACTGCTGTTCCGCTTTATAATCCTGCGCTAAATTTCTCTACATATATAACATACCCTTTTATATTTGTATTCCTGCAAATCCTTATGCTTGTATTTACAGTATATGTAATAGGCAGCGAGCGAATCATGCAGAGGGAGCACTCTTTTAATAAAAATTCGGATTGCAGCAGCTCCGTTATCAAAGATTCTTCAGTTTACGGAGATTGGCTCCATACAGCCGGAGGCAATCCTGTTATTGCAATAGCCGGCAAGCTCTTTCCATACTTTATGATTTTTTGTGCACATGTTCTATTTGCAAATTTTATCTGCTTTATTGTAAAAGATATTCCCACAGGCAACAATCTGTTTGCGCTTATAATAGCCGGAATTATGCTTACTGCGGCTACAATGATGCTCGGCACGTTATTTATAATTCTTATTCCCAACATGTCTATAGCCATAAGCATGGCCTCTATGTTTGGCGCATTGGGAGCAACAACCTGCGGAGTCACTTTTCCTATAGAACAGATGGATTTGTGGGTACGCGTATCGGCCTACATTTTTCCCATACGGCACTTTACCCATATTTACCATAATATAGCCTACCATTCTCTGCCATTGTATTTTTCTTTAAAAGACTTTATAATGATAGGTCTGTTTATTATGCCTCTGTTTTTTATCTCATACAATAAAATATGCAACCTGCTTTACAAAGAGAGCAGATTCATTAATTTGCCAAACATCTACAGCGTACTGCTTATTGCGATTGGAGGAACTGTGGGTTACAGCCTTCTTTACAATATGCTATATCTGCCCAATACGGTAAAGGAGATTCCGGTTGCAGTTGTAGATGAGAGTAAAACACAACTGAGCAGAAAATATACATCATATCTGAATGCAACAGAAGGGGTAAATGTTTACGGGAATCCTGCAGATTATATTACAGCCCGCAAACTTTTAAATACAGAAAAAGTACGCGGAATAATCTATATACCGGCCGACTTTGAAAAAAGAATAGGGCAAGGCAAAGAGAGTGTTTTTCAATTATACGGAACCACAACTTCGCTACTATATTATCTTAAGATTCAAAGCAGTGCCGTAGGAGTTATGACACAAATCAATGATGAATACCGGCAGCAGATTGCCCGCAGGCTTCCGCCTGCCGGCCAATTGGCATTGGCCAAAGCCCCAACGGTTGCAGTTACAGGAATACCTTTGTATAATCAACAGGGAGGATACGCCACATTCCTTATTCCGGTAGTATTTATAGTAGCACTGTTTCAGACAATGCTCATGGCTATAGGCGTATATACAGGAGAACGTAAAAATACCAATGTTAAAAATAATGAACGCAAAGAGAAAATCAGTAAAAAGAACAACAGCAAAAATAATGGCAACAAAGGCTACTCCAAACTCTGCCATAAAAACAATTGGGCTTGCACACTTGTGAACACAAACCTATGGCAACAGCCAATCATACTGTTTACAGCACTTTACGCTCTACTATCTATATTTGTAATTGGACTTGTGCCAATTATCTTTAATCTTCCGGCTTTGGGCAATCTGCTACAGATATTTCCATTTATACTGCTATTTCTTTTAGTAACGGCAATAGCCGGAACTTTGCTTTCTAAATTCATTCCGGACTCCGAGAGCATCACGCTCATTGTGCCATTCTTTTCTGTAGGACTTATTTTTCTCTCCGGAATGTCATTTCCACGGGAACAGATGCCAATATTCTGGCAGGCACTCTACTACGTATTCCCCTGTTCACCGGCAATAACTGGATACATAAAACTCAACAGTATGGGAGCACCACTTGCATCGGCAGGTCCGGAGATAATCACACTTGTATTACAGGGAATAATATATGGTATTCTGCTAATATATATAAAA
Organism: uncultured Muribaculaceae bacterium; assembly: GCA_964621625.1. GTDB lineage: Bacteria > Bacteroidota > Bacteroidia > Bacteroidales > UBA932 > Egerieousia. The sequence continues at coordinate 37,552 of CAZULV010000021.1, forward strand.
CGGCTCACCCGATAAGCCCTATGGGGGAAAATGCCTATAATGAGACTACTAAGTAGAAAGGTATAGCCTAAAAACTTCACGAGACCATTCCCAACAGATGGGACGGCCTCGCTACTTAACCTAAACTTAAACTATGAAAAAACTTCGCAATAAGATATTACAATTACCATGCCAAAACACGTCTCACTTGCAAAAAAATCAAATTATTTTTATTTACATATTATTTATGGAAGTAAAAATGGAAAAGATTCACCACTTATGGAAATAGATTGCTCAAAATTTGCCATTTTATGGAAATAGAATTATTTTTACAGTAAAATAATATGAATAATGAATACTCTAACATTACTATCAATAGTAGCAGACCAGCGTGAAGAGTTGCTGGTAAATGATTACTCAAAGTTGTGTTCACGTCCAGAAGAATCACAACTTGACTTAAAGAGCAATCGAGCTCAGGTTGTGATAGGTGTAAGACGATGTGGAAAATCAACATTATGCGAAATGTTCCTTAAGCAAAAGGAGATTGAATTTGCCTATGTAAACTTTGATGATAACCGAATGAAGGATATGAAGGCAAGCGATTTAGACCATTTGCTTGAAGCATTATATATGACTTATGGTGAGTTCGACTATCTGTTCCTTGATGAGATACAGAATATAGAAGGTTGGCCATTATTTGTCAATCGGTTGCTTCGCCAGAAAATACATTTGTTTATCACAGGTTCTAATTCTAAATTGCTCAGTAAGGAATTGAGTACACATCTGACAGGGAGAAATAATAAAGTAGAACTCTATCCTTTCTCATACTCCGAGTATTGTGCAATGAAAAAGATAGATACCACTTCGCTATCAACAAAAGCTAAGGGTATTCGCAAAAGCACTCTGCATGAATATCTTCAACAAGGCGGATTCCCGGAATTATTCAATGAGAGTAATCGTAGAGGTTACATTAATGGATTATTGGATGCCATCATCAAGAATGATATAGCAAAACGCTTCAAGGTTCGCAATGTAGGGGCGTTGAGAAGAATTGCGGCCTATCTTGCCGATAATTATTGTCAGGAGTTTGTTGCAAAAACGGTGGGTGAACTGTTTGGGGTATCAAATCATACAGCAGAAAACTATTATTCCTACCTTAAAGAAGCTTTCTTATTAGTAGGAGTTAATCGATTCTCATATAAAAGCAAAGATCGCGTAAGGAACGAGAAGATTTATGTTGTTGATACTGCATTTGTCACTGAACGCGAGGATAATTTTTCATTGGAAAATCTTGGTTGGAAGATGGAGAATATTGTATGCATTGAGCTGATGCGCCGCTATAAGCCGCTCTTTTGTGATGTTTTCTATTATAAGGAAACATCTTCGCAAGTTGATTTTGTTATAGCAAATGATAGCAATGTAAAAGAGTTAGTACAGGTATCATATGATATCTCCACAGAAAAAACACGCAATAGAGAGATTAGAAGACTAAAGAATGCTGCCAAGAAACTTAAATGTAACAATCTTACGCTTATAACATTCGAAGAGCATGAGACAATTAAAGAGGATGACTATACTATAAATGTTGTTCCAGCCACAGAATGGTTGCTTAACAAAATCTACACATAGTAGAAATTATATTTGTTCTATAGACCC
>CAZULV010000022.1:0-38777 GCA_964621625.1 uncultured Muribaculaceae bacterium
ATTGTCTAAAATTTATGCGTAATTTTTACTCCCCACAGGGTTTAGCGGGTGAGCCTTTATGGTTTATAAACTTAGGCTCGTCTGAAAACAAAAAGAAGATGATTTGTCTGTTTAAGCATCGACAAATCATCTTCTTTTGTGCGGGCGAAGGGACTCGAACCCCCACGCCGTGAGGCACTAGATCCTAAGTCTAGCGCGGCTACCAATTACGCCACGCCCGCAGGTTCCGTGATTGGGATTGCAAAGGTAAACATATTTTTTACAAATGCAAAAAAAATATTTGTAAAAATATCTGTCAGGTTTAAAATGAAACTAAAAACAGCTTCTAATTTTGCTATTACGCACTATTTTACTACCTTTGCGCACTATTTTCCAGAGGTCTGAATTTGAGAGCGGATCTGTAGGTATAGATTAAGATAATTGAAAAGAAATAAACAAATATATACAGATGAAAGTAGATAAAATAAAAGTTGATGATTTGACGTTTCAGTTGAATGTCAATATTGAAAAAGCGGATTGCGCAGAGAAAGTCAAGAAGGCTTTGAACGACTATCGCCGTAAAGCAGATATCAAGGGTTTCCGTAAAGGTATGGCCCCTATGTCAATGATTCAGAAAATGTATGGTACTTCTGCATTGGCAGACAGCGTAAATATTCTTATTTCGGAGGCTTTGCATAATTACATTACAGAAAATAAACTCAATATTCTTGGAGAGCCTATTCCAAATGATGAGAAACAGAAATCTATAGATTGGGAGAACGATGAGGCTTATGAGTTTGTTTTTGATATAGCACTTGCTCCTGAGGTTAAGCTTGCACTTTCTGCAGATGATAAGATTGTTTCATACGATGTTGAGGTTTCAGATGAGTCTGTAAAAACTTATAAATCAAACATGTTAAAGCAGTTTGGTAAACTTGAGAATACAGAAGAGATTCATGAGGAGGACTTTATCGTTGCAGATCTCGAGCAGGGCGAAACAAAGATAGAGGGTACATATATTACTCTTAAAACTATTGAAAACGAAGACGATAAAAAGAATTTCCTTGGCAAGAAACCAGGCGATAGCTTTGAAGTAGATGTAAACAAAACATTTACAAATGAGACCGACAGAGCAGCTCTGCTTAAAGTAAAGAAAGAGGAGTTGGCAACTGTTGAGCCTGTTTGGAAAGTTACCATCAAGGAGATAAAGACTTTTGTGGAGGCAGAACAGAACCAGGATCTTTATGACAGAATGTTTGGAAAGGATGTTGTAAAGGATGAGGCAGGTTTTGATGCAAAAATTGCAGAGCGTATCAAACAGGAGTATGAGCAGGAGAGCGCATACCGTTTTATGCTTGATGCAAGAGAGTATCTTTTGAACAAAACAAATATCCAGCTTCCAGAGGAGTTCCTTAAGAAATGGCTTTATACCATTAACGAGGGTAAATTCACAATGGAAGAGATTGAGAAGGATTTCCAGTTGTTCCTTAAAGATTTCCGTTGGCAGCTTATCCGTCAGTATATTGTAAAAGAGCAAAAGATGGAGATAAAGAGAGAAGATCTTCTTGCGGCAGCAAAACGTGTTGCAAAAATGCAGTTTGCAATGTACGGACTTAACGATGTTCCTGAGGAACAGTTGGATAATTATGCAAACACAATCCTTTCTAACGAGAAAGAGGGTAGAAGAATATATGAAAAGACAGAGGAAGATATGGTTCTCGGATATGTTAAAGGGGTGGTTTCTTTGGAGAAAAAATCAATTTCAATTGACGAACTTCAAAAATTGAACAACTAATCCTTTGGCTGTATAAAGGATTTTAAATAAGCAGGTGAGGAGACCGAAAGGGCTTCTCACCTGTTTATGTATGATAAGTTAATAAAGAGGAGACTATAGCAGTGTTATTTACCACTATGTGTTTTGCTGTTGTAAACTGAAAAAATCAAAAATGATTTCTTGTAATAAATAACTATATTTGTGTTTCGGTAGTTAAAAAGGACTATATAAATTATAAAAGATAAAACATGGCAAGTGAATTTGAAAAATATGCAACCAAGCATTTGGGAATAAGCTCATTGGCGTTACATAGGTTTAACTCGGCAAGTGCCGCATATATAAATCCTTCAATTATAGAAGAGCGTCAGATGAACGTGGCGGTAATGGATGTATTCTCGCGCCTTATGATGGACAGGATTATATTTTTGGGAGTTCCTATTTCGGACGATGTAGCAAATATCATTCAAGCTCAGCTTCTGTTTTTGGATTCTACAGATTCAAAATCAGATATACAACTCTATATAAACTCTCCCGGAGGCTCGGTTTATGCCGGTTTGGGAATATATGATACCATGCAGCTTGTACAGTCTGATGTTGCAACAATTTGCACAGGACTTGCTGCCTCTATGGCCTCTGTTCTGCTTACTGCAGGTACTGCCGGAAAACGCAGTGCGCTTCCTCATTCAAGGGTAATGATACATCAGCCGTTGGGCGGGGCCGAAGGTCAGGCATCGGATATAGAGATTACTGCCCGCGAGATTATAAAGCTCAAAAAGGAATTGTATGAAATTATATCAAATCATTCCGGAAAATCATTGGCTCAGATAGAGAAAGATGCCGACAGAGATTACTGGATGACAGCTCAGGAGGCTCTTAAATATGGTATGATAGATGAAATTCTTGGTAAAGGCGGTGCAAAACAGGTGTGATAAAACAAGAGGATAGAAATGTCTAAAAAACAACATAACGAAAATATGCCCGTGTGCTCTTTTTGCGGAAGAAAAGAGGGCGAAGTAGACCTGCTTATGGGCGGCATGTACGGATATATATGTAATGAATGTGCAGAGCAGGCGTATATGTATGCAAATGAGCAATTCGCTCAAGCCAAAAAGGCTGCGGTTGAGGCTTCGGATGATTTTAAATTGCTAAAGCCAAAGGAGATTACAGAATTTTTGGATAATTATGTTATAGGGCAGGACGAAGCAAAGAAGTTCCTGTCGGTGGCTGTATATAATCATTACAAACGTATAAGGTATATGGGAGGCCGCAAAAGGAGTGGCAAAGAGTCCGGTGATGCAAACGAGCTTGATATAGAGAAATCAAATATTTTGCTTGTGGGCCCTACAGGTACAGGAAAGACCTTGCTGGCCAAAAGCATTGCACGACTTCTGAATGTTCCGTTTGCAATAGTTGATGCAACTGTACTTACAGAGGCCGGATATGTAGGCGAAGATGTTGAGACCATTCTTACGCGTCTTTTGCAGGAGGCAGATTACAATGTAGAGCTTGCAGAGAGGGGAATCGTGTTTATTGATGAGATAGACAAGATAGCCCGCAAGAGCGATAATCCTTCTATAACCAGAGACGTGTCGGGTGAGGGTGTGCAACAGGCTATGCTCAAATTACTTGAGGGAAATGTTGTGAACGTGCCTCCTCAGGGCGGACGCAAGCATCCGGAACAGAAGATGATAGCTGTAGATACTACCAATATATTGTTCATTTGCGGCGGCGCGTTTGAGGGAATAGAGAGAAAGATAGCGCAACGTCTGAATACTCAGGTTGTAGGTTATGGCGCGCAGAAAAAGACGGCGTCAATAGATAAAAAGGATTTGCTCAAATATGTTGCGCCTCAGGATTTAAAATCATACGGACTTATTCCTGAGATAATAGGACGTTTGCCTGTGCTCACATATCTGCACCCTCTTACTCGCGAAGCGTTGTTGGATATATTGGTAAAACCAAAGAATGCCATTATAAAACAGTATAAGAAATTGTTTGAGATGGACGGGATAAAACTTTCTATAGATAATGATGTGCTTGAATTTATTGTAGATACAGCTATAGAATATAATCTTGGAGCACGCGGTTTGCGTTCTATATGTGAGGCAATTATGCTCGATGCCATGTACAATACTCCGTCGGAAAATAAAAAGACACTCTCTATAAAGCTCTCTTATGCAAAGGAGAAGGTTGCAAAATTTACCGGAACATTGTTGTAACTTAACTGAATACAATAAAATATATAAGTCATGAAGCAATATATAGAAAAACACAAAGAGAGATTCATAAACGAATTGTTTGAAATATTGAGGATTCCCTCTATAAGTTCATCTGCGGCAAATAAAGAGGATATGTATGCCTGTGCCGGGAAACTGGCCGAATTATTACTTGCAGCCGGGGCCGACAGAGCAGAAGTATATGAGACAAAAGGTCATCCTGTTGTATTTGGCGAGAAAAAAGTTAGTCCGGAATTGCCTACTGTATTGGTTTACGGCCATTATGATGTACAGCCTGTAGATCCTATCAATCTTTGGAAGTCGCAGCCGTTTGAGCCGCAAATACGTGACGGTGCAATTTATGCACGTGGCGCAAATGATGATAAGGGACAACTTTTTATGCATGTAAAGGCTTTTGAATACCTTGTTGCCGAGGGCAAACTGCAGCACAATATAAAATTCATCCTCGAGGGAGAGGAGGAGATTGGCTCTCCAAGTCTGGCAGAGTGGGCAGAAGAGCATAAAGAGATGCTTGCATGCGATGTAATCCTTGTTTCAGATACAACAATGATTTCTGAGAAAGTTCCATCTATTAATTGCGGAATGAGAGGTTTGGCTTATGTAGAGGTTGAGGTTACAGGCCCTAATAAAGATTTGCACTCAGGACATTATGGCGGAGCTGTAAACAATCCTATAAATGCCCTCTGTTCAATGATAGATTCACTTATAGATGATAAGGGCAGAATAACAGTAAAAGGCTTCTATGATAATGTAGTGGAGCTTACAGCCGAGGAGCGCAAAATGTTTGCAAGAGCACCGTTCGATTTAGATGAGTATAAGAAATCTATAGATATAGATGATGTTAAAGGAGAAGAGGGATACTCCACTTTAGAGCGCACAGGCATACGCCCATGTTTAGATGTAAATGGAATATGGGGCGGATATACAGGCGAAGGTGCAAAAACCGTATTGCCGTCGGTTGCTCATGCAAAAATATCAATGCGTCTTGTTCCAAATCAGGATTGTAACGAGATAGCAAGACTTTTTGAGGAGCATTTTCTCTCTATAGCTCCAAAAGGGGTAAGAGTAAAGGTAATTCCTCATCATGGCGGAAACGGATTCCTTATTCCGGTATCTTCTAATGCCTACAAGGCTGCAGCCCGTGCAATAGAGGAGGTTTACTCTATAGAGCCGGTTCCAAGCCGCGGCGGCGGAAGTATTCCTATTCTTGCAGATTTGCAGAACATTTTGGGTGTTAATCCTCTGCTTATGGGATTTGGCCTTGAGAGAGATACAATACACTCACCTAATGAGAGTTATCTGTTGAGCCAATTCTACAGGGGAATGGAATCCATAGCTCTGTTCTATAAATATTATACCAAGTAAATTTATAAAACGACAATATGAATTATCAGCAATTATACGAACAGATAAAGGCCAAAAAGAGTTTTTTGTGCGTGGGTCTCGATTCAGACCCAATGCTGTTGCCTGAATGTGTAAAAGATAAACAATATCCTGTATTTGAATTTAATAAAGCCATCATAGAGCATACCGCCCAATATGCCGTTGCTTATAAACCCAATCTTGCATTTTATGAAGCAGAGGGGGTCGACGGATGGATTCAGCTCGAAATGACTCTTAAGTTTATAAAGGAGAATTATCCTGAGATATTTGTTATAGCAGATGCAAAACGCGGAGATATAGGAAATACCGCAAGCCGTTATGCACGTGCTTTCTTTGAAAAGATGCAGTTTGATGCCGTAACATTGGCACCTTATATGGGAAGCGATTCTGTAAAACCGTTTCTTGAATATGAGGGTAAATGGTCTGTAATTCTTGCTCTTACATCAAATAAAAGTGCAAATGATTTTGAACAATTGCAACTTGCCGGCGGAGAGCCTCTTTACAAAAGGGTAATTTGTGAGGCAATGACATGGGGTAATAAAGATAACACCATGTTTGTGCTTGGAGCTACTCGCCCCGAGAAATTGGCAGAGATACGCGAATATTGTCCGGAGCATTTCTTTTTAGTTCCCGGAGTTGGAGCACAAGGCGGAACTGTTGCAGAAGTTGCAAAATACGGTTTAAATTCGCACTGCGGTTTGCTTGTAAATTCATCGCGAGGTATAATATTTGCCGATAAAAGCAGCGATTTTGCAGTTGTGGCAGGTAAAAAGGCCAAAGAATTGGCAGATGAAATGGCTGTATATGTAAAATAATGTACTCTAAATATTCATATTATAAAAAGCTTTGTAAACTAACAAGGAGAATGCTGTTTGGCAGTGTTCTCCTTTTGTTTTTGGGGAACATACCTCTTAGGGCATCTGAAACTGTACTTAAAGATTCTCTCCCTTTAGGATGCTCTAAAAAATTGGCAGTTTTGTTTACAAACGATATACATTCAAGCGGAGATTATGCCCGTATGGCAACCCTCATAAAGCAGGAGCGTGCAAGGTTAGAGAAAGAGGGATTCCCTGTTGTATTGGTAGATGGCGGTGATATTGCAGGAGGTTCTGTGTATCACACTCTTTTTTGTGATTATGCTTTTGAATATGTAACCATGTCTCTAATGGGATATGATGCAATAACATTTGGCAATCACGATTTTGATTTTGGAGTTCAGGCTCTTGTAAATATGTTTGAAACCGCACATAAGTGCGGGGTTAAAGTTCCGTTTCTTGTATCTAATCTTAAAGCAGCCTATAATAATGGCTTTAACAGAATACCGCAATTAAAAGATACTCTTGTATTGCAATGTAATGGCGTTTCGGTAGGACTGTTCGGGCTTATGGGTGAGAATGCAGCATCGTGTATATTATGTAAAGACAGCCTTGTAATAAGCGATAGGATAGAGGCCGCTAAGAAATCTGTAATGGCATTGCAAAAAGCCGGAGCCGATTATATAATCTGCCTTTCTCATGGCGGAACACTTTGGGCTTTGGGTAAGCAGATTCCTCAAATGTCTTCCGGCAGCAACAAGCTTAAGGCTAAAACAGAAGATGGCATTTTAGCTCATGCCGTTCCTCAGATAAATGCTATAGTAAGTGCTCATGATCACGAAGTTATAGAAAAACCGATTATTTACGGTCATACCGTTATAGGTTCTGCAGGCTCAAAGAACGGCTATCTTGGCGAGATTCTCCTTAGCGGAGATTCGTTGGCCGACTATAGGCTTATAAAACTATCTGAGCAAATTGCAAAAGATTCATTAATAGCAGATTGGGTAGATATTAATTATAAACGTGTAAAAGATAGATTCAGAAAAACGGCGGATAATGTGGAACTTGACGATACTATTGCTTTTTTGTCGTCTGATATTCCTTTAAAAATAGAACCCGCCGGCAATATGTTTTTAGGAGCACTTGTTTCGGATAGTTATAGAGAGGCTGCTAAGGACTTTACCGATGATTCGGATATTGTGGCAATTGTTCCGTACGGTGTGATACGAAAGGAATTGAAACGTGGGCCTGTTACCAATCATACTATTTTTGACATGCTCTCTTTGGGTGTGTCACCCGATGGTGCTGTGTTGGTTCTTGCCTATCTAAGCGGAAATGAACTTAAAGATATTTGCGAACTCAATGCTTCTGTGGCCGGAGGTATGGAGGATGCGCGGCTGTTTTTTTCGGGAATGAGTTTTGAATATAACCGCTATAAGATTCCGTTTACACGTGTTACAAAGGTATATGTGAATGGAAAACCGTTGGAAAAGAGAAGGCTTTACCCTGTTGTAACAGGACTTTACACAGCCAAACTTATAGGTATGCTAAAAAGCTCATCATTTGGCTTGCTTTCTGCAGAACCAAAATATAAAGACGGAAGGCCGGTAGAGAATCTTAATGATGTTATTTTAAAGAAAGATACACTCTGTTTGACCGAATGGCTTGCCTTTGCCAAATATGCACAGAAAAACGGATTGGAAGGCAACGAACTACAAAAGAGTTCCATTGATGCTCCAACCCGTATTGTTTATCTGCAATATTTTATTGTGCTTGCCGTTATTATTTTGATAGTTTGGCTATTATTGTTTGGCAGGCGGTTACTTTATCGCCAACCTTAACCTGTATCTTAGAATCTGTAGGAAGAAAAATATCAACTCGTGATCCGAATTTTATAAATCCTACCTGATTGCATTGATTAGCCTGTTCGCCCTCTTTGGCATAGCACACAATTCTTCTTGCTATATATCCTGCAATCTGACGGAACAGAATTTTTTTGCCGGTTGTTGTCTCTACAGCAATACTGGTACGCTCATTCTTTTCCGAAGCCTTTGGATAATAGGCTACAAGATAATCACCGTGGTGATGTTTGCTGTATATTACCTTTCCTCCAACCGGATAATAGTTTACGTGAACATTAAAAATACTCATGAAAATAGAGACTTTTATGCACTTGCATTTGAGAAATTCGTTCTCCTCCACTTCGTCTATGATTATGATTTTACCATCTGCAGCTGCAATTACAGAATCCTCATCAATAACAGAAATGCGTTTGGGACTTCTGAAAAATCTTACAACAAAACAGAAAATCAACACACCGGCTATAATCGACACCTTCGTTATTGCACACCAGCCTAACAGTAAAAATACACAAAAGACAATAACGGCAATGATACCAAACGCTTTGGCTATAATGCCGTATCCTTCCTTATGAATCCGCATATATAAATAGTTTGTAGGTTTATCTTTTTAAATTTCTATAAATCTATCTTAATACAAAGAAAATCAGGTATATTATGGCAACAGGAAATGCGAGCAGTGCTCCGTCTAACCTGTCTAACATGCCGCCATGTCCCGGCATGATGCTTCCGGAATCCTTAACACCAAAATTGCGTTTGAGCTGTGATTCCGCCAAATCTCCCCAAACGCCAAAGGTACAAATTATTATTGCAAGTACAACGGCATCACAGAGGTTAATTTTCAACAATTCTACATATTGTAATATAATTGCCGCTATAACAGAGCATAACAGACCGCCCCAAAAGCCCATCCATGATTTTTTAGGTGAAATTGACGGGAAAAGTTTTTTGCCAAAATAACGTCCCAATGTAGAGCCTGTGCAATATGCTCCAACATCAGAAGCCCAAAGTATTATAAACATAGAGAGCAAAACGTGTCCGCTGTAACTGCCTGAATGCAGAGCAATGATATTACACATAGAAAACGGTAATGCAATGTAGATGAATGAGGTTATTGCAAAAGGAAATACCTCATATCCGTTTGCCTTCCTTATGGCTGTACCCTCTGAATTTGTCTCCGATTCATGTATATTAAATTCCTTTATGTAGAGATTTAGAATAAAAATTCCAAGCAGAGGGAGCAACGGAATCGTAAGATACATGGCACTTACATCATACAGCAGTACAATTATGGATGCTATAAAAAATGATATTCCGGAAGTTATAGCAAGAGTCTTGTGCAAAACATACCCCTTGCCTAATCCCAAATTCATATATTCATTCATCATGGCTGCTATTATCAGGCTCATTATAACAGCATAAGGCAGCACTCCCCAAAGAATGCCGCCAATCATTATAATGATGAATGCCAATCCGCTTACGGTACGTAGTATAAAATTTTTCATATTGTACGATTAACGGTTAAGCCGGTTCGGTGCCGGTCTCTCCGGAAACTTCTGTTTTGGCTGTTTCATCAGATGTTCCATCTGGAGAAACGTTTGAAAGGGTGCTTTCAGTATCTTTATTCTCAGTGGTTTTAGACTCTTCGTTCTTTTTACGAGGACCAAAGATGCGCTCCATATCCTCTGAGAATATTACCTCTCTATTTAGCAGAAGTTCTGCAAGCTCCGTAAAGCCCTTCATGTTGGCATTAAGAATCTCTATAGCTTTTTCATGAGCCTTATTAATAAGCTCTTTGGCTTCTGCATCAATCAACTCTGCAGTCTTCTCACTGTAAGGCTTGTTAAAATTGTAGCCAGAATCCTGAGAATCATAGAACGACACATGTCCAATCTTTTCGCTCATTCCAAAATAGCTTACCATGGCGTATGCCTGTTTGGTTACCTTTTCCAAATCGCTTAATGCACCTGTTGAAATCTTGCCGTTTATAATCTCTTCAGCAGCACGTCCGCCCATTGTGGCCGCCATCTCCTCCATCATCTGCTCTGTTGTGGTAATCTGTCTCTCTTCCGGAAGATACCATGCCGCACCAAGAGCGCGTCCGCGCGGAATTATTGTTACTTTAAGCAACGGGTTTGCGTGCGGCAGCAGCCAGCTCACGGTTGCGTGTCCCGCTTCATGAAATGCAATAGTACGTTTCTCCTGCGGCGATATTATTTTACTGCGTTTTTCGAGTCCGCCTATTATACGGTCTATTGCATCGAGAAAGTCTTGTTTTTCAATGCTTTCTTTATTTCTGCGTGCTGCAATCAGAGCCGCTTCATTACATACATTGGCAATATCTGCACCGGAAAATCCCGGAGTCTGTTTAGCAAGGAACGATTTGTCAAAATTATCTGCTAACTTGAGCTTTTTAAGGTGAACTTCAAAAATCTCCTCCCTCTCTTTAAGTTCAGGCAAGTCTACATTAATCTGACGGTCGAACCTTCCGGCACGCATAAGAGCCTTATCAAGTATGTCGGCCCTATTGGTTGCTGCAAGTATTATTACTCCGGAGTTTGTTCCAAAACCATCCATTTCTGTAAGGAGCTGGTTAAGAGTATTCTCTCGTTCGTCGTTTGATGAGAATCCGCCGTTTTTGCTGCGAGCCCTTCCCACTGCATCAATCTCATCTATAAATACAATGCACGGAGCCTTCTCTTTTGCCTGTTTGAACAAATCTCTTACTCGTGATGCACCTACGCCAACAAACATCTCAACAAAATCAGAACCCGAAATAGAGAAGAAAGGAACATTTGCTTCGCCGGCAACAGCCTTTGCCAAGAGAGTTTTTCCTGTACCCGGAGGGCCTACAAGCAGAGCTCCTTTTGGAATCTTTCCTCCGAGTGCTGTATATTTCTTAGGATTTTTTAGAAAATCAACAATCTCCATAACCTCTACCTTAGCCTCTTCCAATCCGGCTACATCTTTAAAGGTTACTTTTATATTATTGTCTTTATCAAAGAGTTTGGCTTGCGATTTTCCAACATTGAATATTCCTCCTCCGCCGGCTCCGCCACCAACGCCTTTAGACATGCGTCTTATCATAAAGAACCATAATGCAATAATTAGCAATGGGAATATGAGCCAATCGAGAAGTCTGAAATAATTGGCTCTCTTCTCGGTTTCTATGCTAAATTTCTTTTCATCTGGAAGTGCTGCCCTTGCATCTGCAAGCTGCTGTTCTGAGTCAAAATTATCCGAAACTTCAAAATAAAAATGAGGGCTGTATTTTGGCTCTCTTCCTCCAAAAAGGTTTTTGTATTTTTTAAGACTGTCGGTCCTTATTGTAACTTCGCCTTTGGTTTCATTTGGTATATAGGTTATCTTTTCTACATCTCCGTTTGGAATCATCTCCTCTTTAACTTTATACCACTCTGTCTTGAGCGGCTCTCCACCTTTCCAACCTTCAAAGTACATATAGCCAATCAACATCAGGAGCGGAAGATAAATCCACATGACATTGAATTTTGGCGGCTTTAGCTTTGGCGGTTTAAGTTTTGAATTATTATCCTGTTTCTGCATAATTGTCTTTTTGGTTCTACTCTTCTTCGTATCTTGTTATTTTTGAATCGGCCCATAAATCTTCGAGCCTGTAAAATTCTCTATATTCTGTCTGGAAAATATGCACAACTATATTTGAGTAGTCGAGAATAATCCAGAAAGCATTCTCTTTGCCCTGCATCCTCACCACTTTGCGGTTGCATTTTACCATCATCTCCTCCTCTACATTGTCGGCAATAGCAAGCACATTTGTTGTTGAGTCTGCATTACAGATTACAAAATAATCGCAGATGCTTGTGCCTAAAGACTTTAAATCTAAAGAACATACATTCTTTGCCTTTTTGTCGAGCATGGCATCTGCTATTGTTCTTACTTCAAATACGTCTGTATCAATAATTTTTATAGTGTTTTCACTTGTTGCGTCACTCTTTTTGCTCCCCTTGGCGGTTTTACCTGTAGTTTTTGGGGCAGAAGCCGCTTTTGTTGCAGTCTTTTTGGTGGCTGCTTTTGTTGCATCAGTCTTTTTTGTAACCACGTTATGTAATTTATTAATGTAAATAATCCGATAATTTATATTTTTGCAAGGCTTTGTGCCATGCGGGTTTTAACTCGCAAATATACTGCAAATTTTTCGCCAATAAAACTATGTACAGAAAACTTAATATAAAATGGTTTCGCAGCATAGATTCTACAAATCTTCAAGCTGCAAGAGAGTTGTCGGATGCTCCTGAAGGAAGTGTTTGGGTGGCTGATTATCAGACGTCTGGACGCGGACAGCGGGGTAATGTCTGGAGAAGCGACAGTGGCCTTAATCTCTTGTTCAGTGTTCTTATACGCCCCTGTTTTGTAGATGTTGCCTCTCAGTTCTCCATTTCGCAGATAACGGCTTTGGCTATTGTAAAGTATCTGAAAGATAAAGGTTTGAGCGCAAAAATCAAATGGCCTAACGATATTTATGTTGGAGATAAAAAAATTTGCGGAATCCTTATAGAGCATTCGGTTTCCGGTGCCAATTTGTCAGCCAGTATCTTGGGTATAGGGGTTAATATAAATCAGACTGTATTTCCCGCAGATGCGCCTAATCCAACATCGGTAATTTTAGAATCCGGTAATATTGCCGCTGGGGAGATAAAAGACAGGGCACAGGAATTGGACAGACCAAAAGAACTGGAAAGTATTCTTACACACCTGTTTGAGCTTTATGAGCAGTTGCGAGACGGTTATGGTGAGCAACTCAACGCAGAGTATCTTTCTTGTCTGTACAGATTAGGTGAGTACCATGATTTTATAGAAGAGGGAAATAATCGTATAACTGCCAGAATAAAAGGCATAAACAGATACGGCTGCCTTATTCTCGAAAAGACAGACGGATCTGTTTATGAATATGCCTTCCAGCAGATAAAATATGTAATATAATCGTATTACCCCTTTATGAGCTTAATAGCCTCGTAAGGGTCTGAAGCTCCAAACACCGCACTTCCCGCAACTAAAACATCTGCTCCGGCCTCCTCGAGCATGCGTGCATTCTTTGTTGTAACGCCTCCGTCAACCTCAATAAGACATTTGCTGTTCTGTTTTAAAATCATCTCTTTAAGATGCTTTATTTTACAGGTTGAATGCTCAATGAACGATTGTCCGCCAAATCCCGGATTTACCGACATGAGGCAGACAAAATCCAAATCACACAGCACATCTTCGAGCAGAGTTACCGATGTGTGCGGATTGAGTGCAACTCCTGCTTTCATTCCCAAATTGTGGATAGACTGTATTGTTCTGTGAAGATGGGTGCATGCTTCGTAATGCACGCTTAACCATTCAACGCCCAAGTCTTTGAACTGTGAGATATATTTGTCGGGTTCAACAATCATAAGATGTGCATCCAACGGCTTGTTGGCCTTTTTGGCCATGGCCTTTACTACGGGAAATCCGTATGATATATTTGGCACAAAAACACCGTCCATTATATCGAGATGAAACCAACCGGCCTCGGAGCTGTTTACCATCTCCACGTCTTTGTCTAAATTTCCAAAATTTGCCGACAGCATTGACGGCGCAACGATAATGCTCATAATGTTTTACAGTTAAAGTTTCTCTATGGAAACGTTATTTTAGGTTTACTATTACTTCTTCTAAAAGTTTGCGGAATTTATCCAGTGATGCAAGTTCGAGCCTTTCTCCTGGAGCATGTACGCCGCGTAGAGTAGGACCGAACGAAATCATATCTAAATTAGGATAGATATTAAGGAAAAGTCCGCATTCAAGGCCTGCATGAATGGCTCTTACAATAGGTTCTTTGCCAAAAAGTCTCTTGTATGCCTCTTTTGATACTTCAAGAATATGTGAGTCTAACTTTGGTTTCCAGCCGGGATATTCGCTGTTGTGTTTTACAACAGCTCCTGCCAACGCAAAGCATGCCTCAACATGTTGTGCCGCATATTGACGGCTGCTGTTTACAGAACTTCTCTGGCTTGTGCCAACTCTTATTATGTTTTTAGGAAGCATTTTTACCGATGCAAGGTTGGTAGATGTCTCTACTAATCCAGGCATGTCGGAACTCATGGCAATAACTCCGTGCGGAGCTGCACAAAGGGCATATATAAGAGATGCTGCACTGTTTGGGTCTACAGCTTTTACAGGTGCACCTATTGTCTTGCCCGATTTTACATCAAGTATTCCAACTTCGCCCACAGAACCGTCTACGTTGCTGTCGGTATTTCTATATTCTTCTTTTACCTCTTTTAGTAAATTGTTGAATATCTTAAGAATGGAATTTTTATCACGCTTCTTAAAGCCTATCACAGCGTATGCCTCGCGGGCAATCGCATTCCTTTTGTTGCCTCCGTCTATTTCGTAAAGTTCAATGTCATGTTTGTATAGAGCCTGATAGAGGAATCTTGCCAATATCTTTACAGCATTAGCCCTGTTTTTGTCTATGTCGTCTCCGCTGTGTCCTCCTTGTGCGCCAAAAATCCTGAACTCGCATTTTATATACTCCTGTGTTGCAGGAACGGTTGTGTATTTAAACTCAGCTGTAGTGTCAATTCCTCCGGCGCAGCCTATAAAGAGTTCTCCTTCATCTTCTGAATCTAAATTTATGAGTATATTCCCGGTAATGAATCCCGGCTTGAGAGACATTGCTCCGGTAAGTCCGGTCTCCTCCTCTGTTGTGAAAAGGGCCTCTATTTTTCCATGCTTTAGCGTATCATCTTCGAGAACAGCTAATTGTGCAGCCATGCCTATTCCGCAGTCTGCACCAAGTGTTGTATCCTTTGCAATGAGCCATCCGTTCTCTTCTACCGCCTTTATAGGATCTTTTGCAAAATCGTGCTCAACACCCGCATTCTTTTCGCAAACCATATCTGAGTGGCTCTGCAAGACAACGGTTGGGGCATTTTCGTACCCTTGTGAAGCCGGTTTTATAATCAGAACATTTCCCGCTTCGTCTGTCTTGTGTTCGAGTTTGTGCTGTTTTGCCCAATTTTGCAGATAGGCTATAATATGCTCTTCGTGTCCGCTTTCGCGCGGAATTGTGAGTATCTCTTTAAAAATTTCAAGAATTCTTTGAGTTGTCATAATGTATGATGTTTTTGATGAATCATACAAATTTATAAAAAATGCGCTATCAGAAGCAAGAAGCCCTATAAATTTTAGCAAAAATCAATTTTCTTGCAGTTTAAAGTAGTCTGTTTTAGGCCACTCCTTTACACGTGATACTGCACGTGATATAGTGCTGTTCATCTGTTTGGTTAAACGCGGACCAATCCATGATGAACTGTTTGATATGAAAATCCATGAATAACCGTTTTTTTGTACTTTTATCATTGCACTTGTGCCCGACATTGAGCCTGTACGATGCCATTCGCGCGAGTTCGCGCTCGACCATCCGGCAGGGCGTCGCCGCTTGTCAGATAAAGTCATGAAATCTATGCTTTTTGCCGAGAGAAAATCGGGCTTTACAGGGCATTTGTCTATTGCCGAGATAAATTTGAGCAATTCTACCGGTGAGGCAATCCAGCCTCCTGCTCCGTATAGGCCGCGAACATCATTCCCGCCCAAACTCTTCATTACCAATGTATCACTGCCGTCAAATGCCGGAACAGGCTCTGCTTCTTTTACTTCGTAATAATTTACCTCGTTTTCTCTTAATTCAGATGCAAAATTTTTTGCCAAATGAATATCGTAACACCCTATAGGCGTTAAAACAGAGTCTTTTACATATTTTTCGTAAGGCATCCCGGAGGCTTTTTCTATTATTTTAGAAAGGACTATGTATCCAAGATTAGAGTAGTCGAACCATTCTCCCGGCCTTGCCCTAAGTTTATTGCGTGAAGCGTATTCAACCATATCATCTATGGTTAATGGCAAATTCCTGTCTAACCACTTTGCAACTAATTCTGTATTGAATGCGGCATCTCCGTGCGGATTTGAAAATCCTCCGGTGTGGCGCAACAGGTGTTCAACTGTAATCTGCTTAATGTTCTTATGCCTGTAATTAAGAAAAATGGAGTCATTAAGAATACCCTCTTCTCCAAAAACTTTGGCATTTAAATCAAGAGCACCTGTTTCGTTGAGCCTCATAACAGCCACTGCTGTAATGAGTTTTGAAACAGAGGCAATTCTAAAAAGATGTTTTACCTCGCACTTTATACTATCTTCTATATTGGCGTAACCGTACCCTTTTGCATATAGCAGGCTGTCGTTACGCATAAGTGCAAAAGAGCCCCCTTTAATATTCCAGTAGCGCATGAACCGTATTATTGCGGCATCTAATTTTTTGGTTTGTGGAATGTCGCTCATTGAATTGGTTATTAAATTGTTGAGCGAAACCGGCATCTCTTTGTTTGGCTTTCCTTGCTTTAATTTATTTTTCTCCTTACTGTTTAGGGTAAGCGTTGTGGCAACAATTATGGCAATTGCTACCGCAAACATTATTTTTTTATGTTCTTTAAGAAAATTCATAAGCAGGGGTGAGGTTTTGCAAAAATACAAAAATCATAGGATTGACAAGTAACTTGTTGTAATTTTGTTACCGCAAATAAAATTTAAGACAGATGTATATTTTTAATCCCGAGCATGATTTATGTCTGGATAACGGCGATATCCATTATGTTCCACCGGAAAGCGCGTTGGCTTTTGGACGCGATTGTGCCGATATAGTAAAATTCATGCATGGGCTCGACAGCGATGCCGATAATATGAAAAAGATTGTGCCGTGGGGCTGGAATAAGGTTTTGCGTAACAGGTTGCTTGATTTAGGCTATGATAAAAGATTGCTGCCGTCTGATGTGCAGCTGCAGAATATTGCGGAGCTTTCCCATAGACGCATTGCATTGCAGGCGCACGAGTTCCTATGCCATAATATTGCCGGAATAGAGTCTTATAACAACCACGGAAATATATTTGTGTCTCCGGAATATCGCGTAGCAGCAGAGTCGTTGGATGATGTTGAGAGTTTTCTTGTAAAATATAACGATATTGTATTAAAAGCCCCGCTGTCGGGTAGCGGAAAAGGGATAAGGTTTGTATCTCATGAACTTTCGCATAGCGATAGGGGATGGTGTCGTAATCTTATAAAAAAGCATGATTGCGTGATTGCAGAGCTGAGGTTTTCTCCGGTATTGGAATCTGCCATGCTGTTTAGGGTAGGGGATGGTGTAAAATTTTTAGGATATTCGCTTTTTTATTCGCAAAACGGTGCTTATAAGGGGAATATATTGGCAAGTAATGAGTTTATAGAGAGACGGATAGAGAAATATCTGCCCGATGGAATACTCGAATCTGTAAAAAACGGGTTAATTGATTTTTTAAAATATAGCGTAGCCGGAAGATATGAAGGATTTGTTGGTGTAGACCAGTTTGTATGCAAAAGATTAGAATCTGAAAATACAGATGCGGAGTATCTCTTTGTTCCTGTTGTTGAGATAAATATGCGTATGACAATGGGCCTGTTGGCCCGCAATATATATGATAATTTTGGTTGTGAATACGGTCTCTCAGATAGCAGCCACTGTTTTGAAATAGCTAAGGAGCAAGGTACAAAGAAGCTGCAATATAAAATATGTCGCTGCTGATTATTTGTAGAAGTTGTCTGTTATTGTAAATTTTGAGATTGTTTTTGCTTTTTGTCATGTACGTACATTTGCCAGCTGTTGAACAGGTTTTGCCAAATGGAATACAATGCAATTGAAACAGATGAAAGCGGACTCAAATATAGATTTGCCATCCATATTCCAAGTGCTGAGTTTTTTTGACCGAGCATCTGGCCTCCGGCAACAGTATCGCCATATCTCTTTCCTATAAGTTTTCCAATTCCAAACTGCAAAGCGCAGATAAAGATAGAGACAATACCCAACACTATTATGCTGTTAATGTTCTCTTTGCCGTGCATATATATGAAATTTATTGTCTGTCCCAAGGTAATGGCAAGTGCCAAAGCCCACAGATGGAGCGACCAACTTTTGTATTTGCTTATAAATGAATTTGCTGCCGGTAAAAATGTTTGCAAGGCCAATGCAACAAAGAACGGAAATGCAATTATAGGACTTACACGTTTTAATATTAAAAGGAATGAATCCAAAAACGGCATATCCTGTTGCTGTCCGATAAATGAAAAATAGATTGGAGCAACAACCGCCACCATAAGATTACCCAAAATTACATGGGCGGTTACAGTCTCTCTGTTTGCCCCTAAAAGACAGGAAATTACAACAGAAGAGGCGGCAACCGGACATAGAACCGCTATTAATACCCCCTCCGCAACAATTTCGTCTGCCCATAACCCGTTTACAAAAAGAAACCCTCCCAAACTTACCAAAATCTGGAACAGAAGCAGGGCTATATTCATTCCACTCATGTGTATAAGTTTGAGTTTTTTAATTTCCACTGCCGTGAAATTGAGCAACAATATGCTGAATATGAGATACGGAACAATAATAACCAATGTATTGCACCAATGGTGGAACAAGAGTCCGAACAATATTGCAATAGGCAGTATAAGGCTTCTGTTCATATATAATCTAATAATTAATCTAATAATGTAAAACGGTTATGACCAATGATAATTCGGGACGCAAATATATAAAAAATAGGTAATTTGTGCATTAATAAGATATTGAACAATGGAGGTTGTTATCTTAATGAGTAGGTATTGTAGCTTAATTTTTTGTCTTGTTGCAATGGTCGTAGCCAGAGTGTCGTAACAGTAAATCATACCATTGACGCACTCATTAAAAAGATTAACAGACACGATAACTATATCCAGACATCAGAGACAATTCATAACGCTATACGATTCTGATATTGTTACCGAAGCCAACATAGGACGGCACCCTTCTGGGTATTCAGATTTGAAACTGAACAAGGCGAATTGTCTTATCACACGCATCAACGACATTCTTTAGAAGATGTTCCGACAAGGAATGGTAGAGCATTTCTGACTCTATCCCGATCTCAGCACGATGAGGGTAAATTCTATAATTAATAATAGTAAATAAATAAAGCACTGCTTATATCTGCAATTAGGAGATTTTAACTACCTTTACGCTATGAATCAGGTGAGTATAAAACAGATAATTAATAGTACATTCATTGTAGCGATATTTTCATCAACAATTTTAATGGAGGGATGTAACAATTATGAGTCTAAACATCCCGATTTAATCTCCGCCAAAGAATTGATGATGGAGAGACCGGATTCTGCATTATATATTCTTCAAAACATAGACACTCTTTCACTGAAGTTATCCGCAGACAAGGCTTTATACTCGCTATTGTGTGTTCAAGCTCAAGATAAAAACTATATTGACACACAAGATGATACCCAAATACAGATTGCGGTGAATTTTTATAAGAACAGTAAAGATGACTACAATAAAATGCTATCATATTACTATTTAGCCCGTATACATGAAAATTCACAAGAGTATTCAAGTGCCATAACTAGTTTGTTGAAAGCTGAAAAAATTGCTGTTACGTTTGGGTATAATCTTTATTTAGGCTTAATATATCGCTCCTTTTCAGATATATATAATAATATATACAATAATGTTGAGAGTTTAAATTATGCACTTAAAGCGTACGATTATTTTAATAAATCAGGAATTAACACTTATAGTGATTGGGCGTTATGGGATATAGGACGTGCGTATCATAATTGTCACAAATATGAATTAAGTATACACACGGCAAATGAAGTGATTAATTTAGGACGCTTAAAAAGAAATGAAGATCTTATCATCGATGGAATGAGGTTGGTCGGAATGTCATATTTTGCAAATAATCAGTTCAACGAAGCTATTAATATTTATAGCACAATACTAGACGAATATCCTAATAAAGTTAATTCGGATGATTATAGGAATCTAGGATTATCATACTTGAGTATCGGAGAAATTGATACAGCAGAAAAATGTATGAGAGTAATAATTCAAGATGATACAACTCAACTGTGGCTTCCATATGAAATCAGTAAACATCTTGGAAATTATGAGTATGCATTAAAGGCACTGGAAGAAGAACATAGGTTTCAAGACAAAATTTTAAGAACTGTGATTAATCAAAACGTCACAGCAGCCGTTTCTAATTACTGGGATTACGAACATACTATACAAAAGAAAGATTTACAACATGAAAGAAATACAAAAATTATTGCAATTTTTGTCCTTGTAACTGTAATTATATTAGTAAGTATAATAATGTCATTAAGACTTAAATCTAAAAATAAAGAAATTGAAACCAATATGCTTTTAGCATCAAATCTAAAAAATATGCTTCAAGCAAAAGAGAATGAAACTCAAAATCTACAACATTCCTATGATGAAAGAATTGAATTAAAAGAATTAGAAAATTTAGCTATGCAGAATGCAATCAACACCTTGTTTGAACAAAGATTTGCAACTATTGATCGCTTAAGTAGTGCTTATTATGAGTACCAAGGAACAGTTAATGAAAAACATAAAATATATACCAATGTAATGGATTTGGTTTACGGGCTGGGAAATGATAAGAAAACTCTAAAGGAGTTAGAATGTTTTATAAATACCTATCGTAATAATTTGATGATTCGTTTTAGAGAAACTTTTCCTGATATGAAAGAGTCTGATTGCATATTATATCTCTATTCTGTTGCCGGCTTTTCTTCTCGTGCTATAAGTATATTTATCAATGAGAAATTAGAGGTTGTATATAACCGAAAATCTCGATTAAAACAAAAAATTAATCGTAAATTATCACGAGAAAAAAATATATTTACGCAATTTTTGTAGTTAAGCTGCTGATAATCAGCGAGTAATCACTTATCTTTAAAGACGAGGTGCTGTAAATTGTTGATAATAAAACAATTATATCTAGTAATAGTAGCGGATAGATTTTAATTTCTATCCGCTATTTATATTATTGAATATAAGTGATTTAAAAGTATGCTTGGATAGTTTATTATTCACCTAAAATGGTGTAGTATTGTATGTTACCCTTTACTTTTGCATTAGAAATCAAAACACATTGTATTATGAAAAAAATTATGATTATTTGCCTTATTGGGTTCTTCTCGTTAACAAGCAATTTATCTGCTCAAAAAAATAATGGAGCAATCTCACAAAGCCAAACAACTAGATTACACATTTCTTCGAATAATACTAATAGACCGAGAACATCTATTATTAGTTGGATAGATTGCACGTATTCCGATGAATGTTTATTTCTATTTTCAGAAAATTTTGTATATGATGTTAATTTGTATATAAGAGAGGCATCAACCGAATTATCACTTTATTATCGTTTGTCTGATCTTTCGCAACCTGTATTTTGCGCATTGAAAAAGGGTGTATACTATATATTATGTGAATTCCAAGATAATACATACGAAGGCGTGATAGTAATCATTTAACTACTAATTAGTAACTTATGAAAGGTAGAGGGGTTTTAGTCATTGTGCTTATATTGTTATTTGTCACACAGATTGGTTTTGCTCAAAACAATATTATCAAAGGTCGTGTTGTTGATTCAGAAAATAAGCCGGTTTGTGCCGCAATCATATCTTTAATTAAACCGGATTTAACAGTAATTGTTCATTCTATTACTAATAATAATGGTCAATTTGAGATTTCGACATTTTATTCAGGAAATGCTATATTGCATACAACCCACATCAGTTATGTAGACAAGCAATTACCTATTACACTGCCTACAACAGAATCTATTGACTTTGTGTTGGAAGCAGATGTTTCAGAGATTGGCGAAGTTGTTGTGCTTGGAGAGAAACCTATTACCTCAATCACAGATGAAGGCAACATTCGTTTCAATGTTAGCCAAATAAAAGGTAATGTGGGTGCGGATATTACGGGAGTGCTTAATAAACTTCCAGGTGTAACGGCAAGCCAAAAGCAGGGCCTTACACTCAATGGTCAGCAAGCGACGCTCTATATTGATGGCCGAAAACAGAGCCTTTCAGCGGCTCAAGCCATAAGTCTACTGAAGGCTATGCCCATAGAGAGTGTCGATAATGTGGAGCTAAACTCATTTACAAGTTCAAGCTATGATGCTACAACAGGTCCTGTAATCAACATCTCCACAACCAAACGCCAAAATGATGGATGGAATATGTCAATCAACTCCGCAGGAACTATTGATCGTCATAACAATTGGGACGGCGGAGGTAGTGCCTATATCATAGCACGAAGTGGCAATGTCAATATTTACGGTATGTTAGAATACGCCAATGGTGTTATCTCATACGACCAGCAAGATAGTACGATATACTACAACTCAGTATCTCTGTTGGAGAACAGAGACTCTTACAGCAGATCTAACACCTACTCGGCTATGGCAAATATCGAATGGTTGATAGTGCCAAATCATTCACTCAACATCAATCTCTACGCTTACAAAGAGCGTATGAACTCGGATGTTACGGATAATTCGCTCTATTCTCTTAACAATAGCCTAACATCTACTATGAGAGATGGTACAACTGATGACGACCTCTTTTCTGGAACTATTGAATATGCCGCCTCGTTTAACGAAAGTTTAAAGCTAAAACTGAACTACGGTTTAATCTACGGTAGTAATGGAGTTCGTGATGAGTATGCTATCAATGGCAATACGTCGAGTCTGCATACGAGATATAAGACAGCGGGTATGCAGCATATTATCAAAGCTGATTTAACTAAACTATTTAGTAAAATATCATTGTCAGCCGGCCTTAAGATGGATATTGGAAACCTAAAAAACAGTGTCGCATATTCGGGTGATATTCCGGCATGGGTTAGGTCTGTAAATGACTTTGGAGCAAATGAGAATTTATATGCTCTCTACCTCAATGCTACCCATAAGTTCAGCGATAAGTTTTATATGAATGCAGGAATTCGAGGAGAATTGACAAACTATACAACAAAGAACGATAATTCTAACGAGTTGGTTGATAACAACTATTTTAACATATTTCCTACATTAAGTTTTACTCATAGAGCAAAGAATATAAGCCAAACGCTATACTTTGTTTCAGGCATCAGCCGCCCAGACTATTCATATCTGTACCCGGGTATAAGATACGAAACAGCGCATTCTTACTCTGTAGGGAATCCCTATCTGAACCCGACAAAGGCATATTCGATAAAATATGTTGGTTATTATTGGACTTATGCCCGCTTAGCAATTGGATACCAACATAACAGCGACCTATATACTAGCATACTTCAACAGCAAGAGGAGAACATAACATCATATACCTATGTTAATTACGCCGACCGCAATCTCTATTTTGCCGAGTTTACAATACCTTTTGCTCTTTTCAAGCGGAAGTTGTACGGAAATATCGAGGTGACCGTAAATTACAACCAACTTGTAAATCCTAAAAATGGCTATGAGTATCCATACGCTAAAGCCGCATTTTGGGATACAAGAATTTCAGGCTTCGTGCAGTATGATGTTACGAGCAGATTATCGTTCAATAGTCAGTTCGCCTACTACCCGAAACGCACCACCGCTCAATATGTACAACGCACCTATTGGTGGTTGGATTTTGGCGTTGATTACTATCTGACAAAAAAGAAGTATTGGCTTATTTCGCTTAGCGTAGAGGATATTGCCAATAAATTGGAGCATAATAGAACCTACCATTACTCAACTTCAACGATGTTCCGACACACTAAATCTGTTACGCAGTTGGTGCGTTTTAAACTTACATATAAGTTCGGTGGTGGCAAGAAGGTTAATTCAGAACAGAAATCTATCATCAATGATGTAGGACGATTTAGGTAGTGATACAAATTCGTAATAAAGAAACGAAACCGATATGCAGCTCTCCACTTTCATTATGATTTCTGAGGCTGTTGGCTTGAAATTCGCCTTGACATACTAACAAATAGATTGAATGTAAATAGGGCATAACTCATTGAGCTACACCCTATTTTCTATTATTGATTATCGTTATTTACCGATACTTACTTCACCTCTTCAAAATCAACGTCTGTTACTTCGCCGTCTTGTTTGCCTGAGTTGCCGGAAGTGCTGCCGTTTGCTGCACCGCCATTGGCTGCGCCCTGTGCGCCTGCTCCCGGATTACCTTGTGCTCCGGCTGCGGCTTGCATATCTGCAGAAGCTGCTTGCCATGCATTGTTCAACTCTTCCATGAGTTTGTCAAGCTCTGCAACATTACCTGCTTTGTGGGCCTCTTTAAGTTTATTTGTAGCTGCCTCAATTGCAGATTTTTTATCGGCAGAAATCTTGTCGCCATACTCCTTAAGATTTTTTTCAGAAGCAAATACCTGAGCGTCGGCAGCATTGAGTTTATCTACTCTCTCTCTCTCCTCTTTATCTTTGGCCTCGTTTGCTTTAGCCTCATCTCTCATTCTCTTGATTTCTTCCTCAGAAAGACCAGACGAAGCCTCAATTCTAATCTTTTGCTCTTTGCCGGTTGATTTATCCTTTGCAGAAACATTCAAAATACCATTGGCATCAATATCAAATGTAACTTCAATTTGAGGAACACCTCTTGGAGCAGGTGTAATTCCATCCAAATGGAAACGGCCTATAGTCTTGTTGTCTCTTGCCATTGGTCTTTCACCCTGAAGAACATGAATTTCTACAGAAGGCTGGTTATCAGAAGCTGTTGAGAATACCTCCGATTTACGTGTAGGTATTGTGGTGTTGCTCTCAATAAGTTTGGTAAATACACCGCCAAAAGTCTCAATACCCAATGAAAGAGGAGTAACGTCCAACAAAAGCACATCCTTAACATCTCCCGACAATACACCACCTTGAATAGAAGCACCTATTGCAACAACCTCATCTGGATTCACACTCTTATTAGGCTCTTTGCCAAAGAACTTCTTAACAATCTCCTGAATTGCAGGGATACGTGTAGAACCGCCAACCAAAAGAACCTCATCAATATCAGAAGCAGAAAGACCTGCATCTTGCAAAGCCTTGCGGCAAGGTTCTATTGTACGTTGGATTAACGAATCGCACAATGCCTCAAATTTTGCACGTGTCAAAGTTTTTACCAAGTGTTTTGGAACACCGTCAACAGGCATGATATAAGGCAGGTTGATTTCGGTTGTAGTCTGGCTCGAAAGCTCTATTTTAGCCTTTTCTGCAGCCTCTTTCAATCTCTGAAGAGCCATTGGATCTTTAGACAAATCTATTCCGCCGTTATCATTCTTGAACTCCTGAACGAGCCATTCGATAATTGCATGGTCAAAGTCATCACCGCCAAGGTGTGTATCACCGTTTGTAGATTTAACCTCAAATACGCCATCGCCAAGTTCAAGGATTGAGATATCGAATGTACCGCCACCCAAGTCAAATACTGCAACTTTAGCCTCTTGAGATTTTTTGTCAAGACCGTATGCAAGAGCTGCAGCGGTAGGCTCATTTATAATTCTTCTAACCTTAAGGCCTGCAATTTCTCCGGCCTCTTTGGTTGCCTGACGCTGAGAATCGTTAAAATAAGCAGGAACTGTAATAACTGCCTCTGTAACCTCTTGTCCAAGATAATCCTCTGCAGTCTTCTTCATTTTTTGAAGAACCATTGCCGAAATCTCTTGCGGAGAATACAATCTGCCGTTAATGTCTATTCTTGGAGTGTTGTTATCCCCTTTAACTACCTTATAAGGAACTCTTTTAATCTCGTTTTCAATCTGGCTGTAAGTCTCACCCATAAATCTCTTTATAGAGAAAATGGTGTTTGTAGGGTTTGTTATAGCCTGTCTTTTTGCAGGATCTCCCACTTTTCTCTCACCGTTCTCAGTAAATGCTACTACAGAAGGGGTTGTTCTTTTACCTTCGCTGTTAATGATAACTGCAGGCTCGTTGCCCTCCATAACTGCAACGCAACTGTTGGTCGTACCCAAGTCAATACCAATAATTTTTCCCATAATTCTTAAAATTTATATTACTTATTTATATTCACTTTTTAACCCGACAGCATCTCATTTTGCCGTTTTCCTAACGGGTTACGGCAACTCTTAACGCCAAGATTGTGCCAAAATTCTCAACTGACATATTGTCGGGTTTTGGTATAAAGCAACTATGAATGCGGAGTAAAAATTGAGATTGATAAGCAAGTTCTGCCACAAGATATGTTGTTTATCTCATAAGAAAGTGCTTCCTTTGCCGCAAATTTACAGATACAAAGGTTATTTACAAAAGAATATAGATATGTCTACAGGAAGTTCTACAAGAGTAATTACTACTCATAAATTATTGGAAATGAAGCAGCGCGGAGAAAAAATCTCCATGCTTACAGCATACGACTATACATCTGCCAGAATTGTGGACCAGGCAGGAATGGATATAATATTGGTAGGAGATTCTGCCGCTAATGTAATGGCAGGACACGAAACCACATTGCCAATAACCATAGATCAGATGATTTATCATGCGCAGAGCGTTATGCGTGCCGTAAAAAATCCGTTAGTGGTTGTTGACATGCCGTTTGGTACCTATCAGGGAAATCCAAAAGAGGCTGTAAGAAGCGCTATAAGAATAATGAAAGAGTCTGAGGCCGACGCTGTTAAAATGGAAGGCGGTGCAGAGATTATGGAATCTGTGGAGCGTATTCTCTCAACAGGTATTCCGGTAATGGGACACCTCGGACTTACCCCTCAGTCTATACATAAGTTTGGGACTTATGCAGTAAGGGCAAAAGAAGAGGCCGAGGCAAAAAAACTTTTAGAAGATGCCATCGCTCTTGAGCAGGCAGGCTGTTTTGCTATAGTATTGGAGAAAATTCCGGCACAGCTTGCAAAAAAAGTCTCTGAAACCCTGAGTATTCCAACAATAGGTATTGGCGCGGGTAAATGGTGTGATGGTCAAGTTCTTGTAATGCACGATATGTTAGGACTTAACAATACATTCTCTCCGCGTTTCTTGCGCAGATATGGCAATTTGTACGAAGAGTACCTCAAGGCCTTTAAGAATTATGTAAGCGATGTAAAAAGCGGAGATTTTCCTAACGAATCTGAACAATATTGATTCTTTGGCGTATTGGATACACAAAAGAGAAGAGTTATGCCCGATAGCCAGGAAAATAATATTTACAGACAAATTCCGGAGAAGGAGTTTAACGATATAACATCCCGTATTCTTTACGAAGACAATCATCTGCTTATTTTTAACAAACGCTCAGGTGAGATTGTACAGGCAGATAAAACAGAAGATGAGTGTTTAGCCCAGAAGCTTAAAGCGTTTATCGCACAGCGTGATTCAAAGCCCGGTGCGGTATTCCTTGGTGTTGTACACCGTCTCGACCGTCCGGTAAGCGGAGCCGTTATATTTGCAAAGAGTTCAAAAGCCCTGGAACGTCTGAACAAGGCGTTCCGCGAAGGGCAGATGCATAAAACGTATTGGGCATTGGTTTGCAATATGCCGCATCCTGAGGAGGCTGAACTTAAACATTATCTTACCAGAAACGAAAAACAGAACAAAACATACACATGGCCTGCTCCAAAAGCCGGGGCAAAAGAGGCGCGTCTAAAGTATAAACTCATAAAAAAGACCGACAGATATTTTCTGTTGGAAGTATTACTGTATACAGGACGTCATCATCAGATAAGGGCACAGCTCTCTGCAATAGGATGTGTTATAAAGGGAGATCTCAAATATGGAGCTCCTCGTTCTAATCCCGACGGCAGTATCTGTCTGCACTCGCGCACAATACAATTCGTACACCCTGTAAAGAAAGAGCAGATGACAATTGTTGCTCCTGTGGTCTCAGAGATATTCAGAAAATGTATAAGCTAAACGCGCTTATTAACAATAGTGTTGCTAATAAGCGCGTTTGTAGTAATATGTAGCAATAATATTGCTAATCAACCGGTAATGGTAACCTATCAGGCAATGCGTTTGTCAGTAGCGCAATTTGCTCATATCTATTCCCTCTCTCTCTCCTTCGCGTATCATAGTAGAAGAAACATCAACTAAAGGGGCATCCAAAAATGTAGCTCCATATTTATTGCAAAGCATACGGGTATCAAACCCTTTCCGCGGATAAACCCACACTTCGTACTCTTTTAAAATATCCAGACCTTTGTACCATTTCTCAATTGCGGCCAAATTATCGGCCCCCATTATTATAACAAAGGTGTTTTCCGGTTCGCTTTTTTTTAGAAACTCCAAAGTGTTGTATGTATAATTTGGCTTTGGCAGATTAAATTCAACCGTTGAAATCTCTAATCTGCTGCAACATCCCAATTCTTCGTTAAATTTTTTTACCGATTCTTTAAGGTCTGCTAATCTCTGCTGCACATCTGTGAGCGATACATCATTTCTTTTGAATGGATTCATTGGGGTGAGTACAAGCCTCAGAGAGTCTATATTGCAATTTTGCAGTACATAACGCGCAATTGCAGCATGACCTATATGCAACGGATTAAATGAACCAAAATAGAGGGCACAGCGCATAGTCTCTAATTTTTCTTGTTGTAGAACTCAGAAACAATCTGTTCTGCCTGTGCAAGGGCATCGCCGAGATTGTCATTTGTAATTACAACATCAAACTTGCCTGCATACCCCAACTCCTCTTCTGCCTTTGCAACACGCTTCTCTATATCCTGTGCACTATCTGTACCACGCGAAATAAGTCTCTCTCTAAGAACCTCTACAGACGGGGGTTGTATAAACACAGCCAACGCATTGGCTGTGTACAATTTCTTAAGATTAACACCCCCCTTAACATCTATATCAAAGACAATTATATTTCCTTTATCCCAAATACGTTCTACTTCACTTTTTAGAGTGCCGTAATAAGAGCCGGCATAAACCTCTTCGTACTCAACAAATTCTCCGTTTTTAATTTTAGACTCAAACTGGTCTGTTGTAAAAAAATAGTAATCTTTGCCGTTTACCTCCTGTCCGCGAGGCTTGCGGCTTGTTGCCGATACCGAAAACTCTAAAAACGGAAATTTCTTTAAAAGATGTCCTACAATAGTACTCTTACCGGCACCCGACGGAGCCGAAAATATAATTACTTTCTTATTCATTACTGCCTGTTCTCTTGTCTCGTTTTATTTGTTAAAATCAGACACCTTATTAGTATCCGAGATTCTCGTTATTGAGTATTTTGTTAAAATGCCAAAGATGCTGCTCTAAAGCAAAGCCCCAGTATGGCCATGAATGTTTGCCCGGGCTGAGTATCTTTATGTGCGGAATATCGAGTTCGCGGCATTTTTGAGAAAATACCTCTGTACATTTAGCATACACATCGTGGTAGCCGCAAGTTACGATAATTGGCTTGTTCATGGCTTTCAGTTGCTCTGCCATAGGAATTATTCTTTTGGCTGCGCTCTCAGAATCCACTCTCTCTTTTTTATCTCCTATCACTTTTGCCAACTCGGTATCGCGCAGGCTTGTAAGTTGCAGATCAAGAACTCCGCTCATGCTGCCGGCTGCTCTAAAGTTTTCAGGATGGTCGAGGAACAGATTTACGGCACCGTGTCCGCCCATGCTCAAACCTGTAATAAATGTGCTGTCGGGAACAAGTGCATATTTCTCTTTGAGTAATGGAAAGCACTCGTTATCAAAAAAGGCACGCCATTGCATTTTTGTTGTATCGGTATTGTTAAGATACCAGCTATTGTAAAATCCGTCGGGACAAATAATTCTAAACCCTGTTCTGTTGCTTATCTGCTGAATGTCGTGTTTGTTGCTCCAGTCTTTATAACAGCCGCTCCAACCATGCAGCAAAAATAGAGTAGGTAAAGTTTTTGATTCCGAAACTTCTGTTTTACCGCAGCACGCCGGGGTAAATACAAGAATAGAGTCGTTGCATTTTAGATTAGATGATTCTATTACAATCAGTTCCGGCTCTAAAGATGCAGATTCCTGCTGTGCATTGCTGCTGCAACCGCAAACAACACTGCCAATGCTAAATAATGCTATGGCAATTCCGATTTTTAAGAAATTTAAGTTAGTCATATTATTTATTTTAGATATTTCTTTAGCGAGTGCAAAAATAGCAATTCATTTTGGATACATAAGAAGCTCTTTAAAATTTTATTAAAAATCATGATATAACCTGCTCAGGAAAAAAAAATTCCTAATTTTGCACTTATGGAAAATAACGGTATTCATATAACAAAGACTGTCTTTAAGAACAAGATAGTATACATAAGTTTATTCATAGCATTTGTAATAATGATGCTCAGCTTTCCCAATGAGGGAAAATTCCAATACGATTACCATAAAGGAAGGCCTTGGCTATACGAAACATTAACAGCCCCTATAGATTTTCCCATACTCAAAACAGAGGCGGAGCTGTTGAAAGAGAAAGATTTGGCTGCGTCAAAAGTTATACCTTATTATATATATGATGTAAATATCCTCAGCACCCAGCTTCAGGAATTAACCCGACAGTTAGTAGAATCAAATACACCTGATTCGTTGGCCGAAGCTATCTCCGGTGTCTTTAAAACCGTGTACCGACACGGTGTAATGCCGGCAAAGGCAGCAACACTCTACGATTCTGAGGTAGAAATAGATAATTCAAACTACATCTTTCTGCAGCGTGGCAAAAGGGCAACAGAAGTGCCGGAGTCTTCGCTATATACCCAAAATACAGCAGAAAAGTTTGTAAAATCAGAGATACTTGCCAAGTTCCCGTCATTAAATGTAGATTCTGTATTACAGAGTTTAAAGATAAAGGAGCTGTTTATTCCAAACCTCAATTACGACCAAACAACAACAAAATTGCTTCATAAAGAGGCTGTAGATTATATCTCTCCAACAAAAGGGATGATTTATACAGGCCAGCTTATAGTGTCGGAGGGTGAGACCATTACTGCCGAAATAGAACAACTGTTAGATTCGTATAAGGCAGAATATCAGCTAAGTATGGGGTATTCAGGTAGCCGTTGGCAACTCTTTTTAGGACATGCCGTCTTTGTGCTTATAATTTTGTCATTGATGTATGTAACCATATACTTTGTAGATATAGATATTCTTAAAAAGAGCAATCAGTTCAATTTTATATTGTTTATAGTGCTGCTTGCCTTTCTTATAACAGTTGCTGTAAGAAATGTCTCTGCTGCATATCTGTTTAGTGTTCCGTTTGCTGTATTTGCCCTCTATATGATGGCTTTTTTTCATGCAAAACTGGTCTTTCCTATCTATATGATTTCTCTTTTGCCGCTACTTCTTATGACCGAGTACGGCATAGAGCTCTATATGCTCAACGTTTTTGCAGGAGGTGTTGCGCTTGTGTCTTTTTCCTATTTAAACAGAGGCTGGCTGCAATTTATGAACTCCCTGCTTATATTCATAGGTATATTGTTGGTGCATATAGCTTTTGAACTTATAGAACTCGGCTCTTTAGAGCAGCTTAATTATAATATATTGCTTTATCTGTTTTTGAATGCACTCTTTGTAGTTGCCGTGTATCCGCTTGTGTTTTTGCTCGAAAAGATATTCTATTTGGTATCCGGTGCAACTCTAAAGGATTTGTCGGATACAAACAATTCTCTTCTTCAGGAGCTTGCGCGTAAAGCGCCCGGTACATTCCAGCACTCTTTACAGGTGGCAAATTTAGCCGAAAGGGCTGTTGCCGCAATAGGTGGAAATGCAAGGCTTGTTAAGGTTGGAGCAATGTATCACGATGTTGGAAAACTTAGTAATCCGCAATGTTTTATTGAAAATGAAGCTCCTGGAATACAATACCACAAAGACCTCTCGCCAATGGAGAGTGCCAAAGAGATAATAAAGCATGTGGAGGCAGGTGTTGAACTTGCAAAAAAATATTATCTGCCACAGATTATCATAGATTTTATAACATCGCATCACGGATGTTCCCAAACAGGATATTTTTACACAAAGTATTGCAATGAAGGGGGAGACCCATCAAAAGTAGGGGAGTTCACATATAAAGGTACGCTTCCAACTACAAAAGAGCAGGTTGTTGTAATGATGGCCGATGCGGTAGAGGCGGCTTCCCGCTCTTTAAAGGATTATTCTGTAGAGAGCATATCAAAATTGGTAGACGGTATATTAAGCCAACGTATATCCGATTCGCAATTGGTAAGGGCCGATATTTCTATACGTGATATAAATATAGTAAAAGCCATATTCAAAAAGCAACTCGGAGAGATATATCATGCGCGTATAGCATATCCGCATAAAAAAGGGGAATCATAGAGTCATTTTCAGATATTTATAATCCATAAAAAGCAATCGGGGTAGCAGTAAATTTAATCAAAATAACTAAATCCCGATTGTATATGGCAACAATAAAGATAAAGTTCCGGCTGTCAACTGTTGATGGCGGACAAGGTTCGATTTTTTATCAGATAATACATAATCGTGTAGCCCGTCAGAAAAAGACCGGCTACCGTCTTTACGCTTACGAGTGGAACAGCCGTTTGTCGGAAGTGATACTGCCAAAATTCAATGAAAGCAGGCAGCGTTACTTGTTAGATATAAACGATAAGATTCAAGCAGATGTCAAGCGTTTTCTTTATATTATTTCCTGCTTTGAGCATAGCCTTATTGATTATTCGTCTGATGATATAATAGCTGAATTCTCTGTAAAAACGCCAAACAACAGTCTCTTCCAATTTGCCGGGCAGGTTATAGATAACTTAAAGTCATTGGGCAAAATAAGGACTTCCGAAACATACAGTACAACACTGAGCAGTTTCAAACGCTTTAGAAATAACAGAGATTT
Source organism: uncultured Muribaculaceae bacterium (assembly GCA_964621625.1). Lineage (GTDB taxonomy): Bacteria > Bacteroidota > Bacteroidia > Bacteroidales > UBA932 > Egerieousia. The sequence goes on from CAZULV010000022.1 coordinate 32,742, forward strand.
GTCTTTAACCGATATAGATTCTGAACTAATGATGGCGTATGAGGCTTATTTGCGTAATAATGAGGTGATTCCTAATACGTCGTCATTCTATATGCGAAATCTTAGGGCCATATATAACAGAGCAGTAGAAAAGGGATTAGCCATACAGAGATTCCCGTTTAAACATGTTTATACAGGGGTAGATAAAACGGTAAAGCGTGCCGTTCCGTTAAAAGTTGTAAAGCAGCTAAAGGATATGGACCTCTCAATAAACCCGTCTTTAAATTTTGCAAGAGATATGTTTCTGTTTAGCTTTTATACCCGCGGGATGTCATTTATAGATATTGCATATCTGCGTAAAAAAGATTTACAGAATGGCATTTTGTCATATCGCAGACGCAAGACGGGGCAGAAACTGCTTATAAAGTGGGAAAAATGTATGCAGGATATTGTAGATAAATACGAAACATCTGATTCAGTTTATCTTTTGCCTATTATAAAACCGTCTTGCAGTATAGAAGAACGCAAGCAATATATAAATGCCTCGCACAGTATAAATTCCTATTTAAAAGTAATTGGTCAAAAGTTGGGACTCTCTGTGCCACTTACACTGTATGTTGCACGCCACGCCTGGGCCAGTATAGCCAAAAGCAAAAATATTCCACTGTCTGTAATAAGTGAGGGAATGGGGCATGACTCAGAGTTTACAACACGTATCTATCTGGCATCGTTAGATACAATGGCAATAGATAAAGCGAACCGCATAATACTAAAATCACTATAAGAAATTGAGGGATTGTTGAGTGCGAAATCTCTTGAGAAGAGAAAACTATCTCTTGAGAAGAGATGTTTATGCTAATGTTTGGAGTGATAACAAACGGTTTATCCCATTAACAACGGGATATTTGCAAAACAAAAGGCACAATGGTCAAACAATTTTAAAATTTTTGCACTTTTTTTTGAAGATAATCAATTGTTATTTACAAGAAAATTAGTATAATTGCAGAAAATTTATCTCTCTTCTCAAGAGAAGTGACTTAATAATCCAATTTATGCGTATTATAAAGTGTTGTATAGTGTTGATTCTCTTTATGTTTTGTGCATGCGTAGCGCATTCTCAGGAGAAACATACAGAAATTATCATTAATTTTCGTGTGAATAGTAACGTTATAGATTCTGCATACTCAGATAATATCGTTGGAATGCATGATATATTGGAGTTTATACAGAATATTAGAAACAGCAGCTCTATTAGCCTTGCTAAAATGTCGCTATATGGCTCGGCCTCTCTCGATGGAAATTCTCAAAAAAACCGCAAACTGGCACTTGAGCGTCTTAATGCACTTGAAAGATTTATACGTAACAAAATAGATATTCCTGACAGCCTGATTACCCGTAAAAACAATTGTGTACAATGGGACTATTTAAAATATTTGGTAGAGCAATCTGATTTGACTTTCAAAGATGATGTAATTGCTATTTTAGAAGAGGACGAATCGGCAGATTATTACTCCTCCGATATTAGCACAGATAGCAAAATTGTTAAGTTGCAAGCATTGGATAAGGGCAGGGTATGGCGTAAAATAAATGAGCTTTTCTCTAAACGTATGCGTAATGCCTATGTAGTATTTGTTACCTGCCATAATAAGTTGCCTGTTGTTCAAGCACCGGTAATCACTTCTAATATTATAAAACAGGAATCTGCTATAGAAACTATTGATATTGCCTATGATTCAATAACTGTGATGCCTGTATGCCTAAAAGAGGAGTGGAACAGCAAATTGTATTTAAAAACAAATGTTATAGTGTGGGGAATGGCAATAGCCAATGTGGCTGCAGAAATAGATTTGGCAAGGCACTGGTCTTTTACACTCCCTTTCTATTATTCTGCTTGGGATTATTTAAAATCAACCTTTAAGTTACGAACATTTGCCCTTCAACCGGAACTACGTTATTGGTTCTCAGATGAAAATGACGGATTATTTGCCGGAGCTCACTTTGGATTGGCATATTACAACCTTGCATTTGCCGGTGATTACCGTTATCAATGTGGAGATATGCCTGCTATTGGGGGTGGCGTGAGCATGGGTTACCGTATGCCTATAGGTAAAAATAATCATTGGCGGGTAGAGTTTTCACTTGGCGCCGGAGCTTATTCGTTAGATTACGACAAATTTAACAACACTCCTCGTACAAAAGATGGCCTTATGGTAGGGAGTGTTGAGAAAACGTGGTTTGGTATTGACCAGGCTGCAGTATCGTTCTCTTATTCGTTTAATCTTAATAGAAAAGGAGGCAGGCAATGAAAACAATTACAAAGTTATTGTGTGCTATCGCATGCGTGCCGCTCATGCTTCTTACAGCTTGTGATGTTAGAGAGTGGCCTGAATTGCCCAAATTGGTGCCGTTAAGCCTGCGGATTAACTACGAAACCGATATAACAGAATGGAACTATCTGTATACAGACTCAGAATTGATTGAACAGGGAAATGAAAAAACATACGATAACCATTTGAACGATGGTAAAATACGCTATATTGTTCGAGCCTATCCTATATTGGAGAATGTGCGTACAACGTTGGATTATATACAAGAATTTACATTTACAAAAGATATCACAGACGGTTATAACAACGAAATTACTATTGAACTTCCGTCGGGCAAATACAATATTATGGTATGGTCAGACTTGCTCAATACCGATAGAGAAAATAGTTTTTACGATGTTACAAACTTTGCCGGAATAAAATTGCAAGGCACTCACGTTGGAAACAGTGACTATCGAGATGCTTTTAGAGGTTCGGGCAGCATAACTCTTGTTGCCGATGTTATGGAGCATTCTACCCATACGCTTGATATAACTATGCAACGTCCTCTTGCCAAGTTTGAGTTTATTACCACCGATGTGTTGGATTTTATAGATAAAGAGTATACACGCACTCTCTCCAAATCCAATGGTACCGATGCTGCATCAGAGGGTAAAACTCCAACTAAATCCATGAATATTGAGGATTATAAAGTTGTGTTTTATTATGTGGGATTTATGCCGGATACATATAGTATATACAGCGATAAGCCTGTAGACTCCTCTACGGGAGTAATGTTTGAATCATCTCTTAAAAAACTAACCGACTCGGAGGCTGCTATGGGTTTTGATTACGTATTTGTAAATGGTAAAAAGTCGGCAGTAACAATAAAGATAGGCATTTATGATAAAGATGGAGTTCAACTATCTATGAGTAATCCTGTTAATGTGCCGCTGCAGCGTAATAGGCATACTTTGTTAAGAGGAAAATTCCTGATGCAGAATATTTCGGGAGAAATAGGTATAGACCCGGCATATGGCGGAGATTATAACATTATACTCTAATATTTTAAATTCATTGCCGATAGAATTAATTATTAATAACCCCCTGGAATATAACCACTTTTTAATATTTAAATTATGTATAAGAACTATTTTTTAAGAGTAATTGCCGCGGTAGGTACTCTGTTTGCGGCATCTTGTTCGCAGGACGAACTAATAGAACAACAATTTGACGATACTTCAGTTGTGTCGTTCAATATTTCAACAGAGGATGCAATATCATCTCGAGCCGTAGGAGATGGTACAAAAGCAACAACGCTTTATTACATGGCTTTACATGATGCAGATCCTAATGGAGCAGATCCTAACAAAGTTCAAAAAATTTTTGGCAGTGAGCCAAATTTTGACGGTACACTTAATCTTACCCTTGCTAAGGGACTCACTTATAAGCTCGCTTTCTGGGCACAGGCTTCGGATGCTCCATATACAGTAACTCCCGGAGAGAGACAGATGTACGTTAATATTAACTATAATGGAGCTAATAATGCCGAGAATCGCGATGCATTTACCGCTAACATGGAGTACACTGTTACAGGTAATGATGTTCAGACCGTAACTCTTAAGCGACCATTGGCTCAGATTAATGTTGGAATTACGCCTGCACAATATACGGCTTCCGGCATAGAAGTTACCGGTTCAAAGGTTGAACTCAGGGGAGAAGGTGCCTTCGTTACTAAATTTGATGCCCTTGGAGGCGAAATTTGTGAGGTTAACGATGCTCCTATAACCTATACTATGGCTAATATTCCTAATGAGACCTTCTCTGTTTCTGGCGTTAATTATAAATATCTCTCTACCTGTTATGTATTCCCGGCTAAAAATCAGGTTGAAAGCACTTATCCTGTTGTAGATGCCAAATTTACTTTCCGTACCGGAACCGGTGCTGAGATTGTATTGGAAAATGGTGTTAACAATATTCCTATTCGTAGTAATTGGCGTACCAATATTTTTGGAGATATTCTTACCAGCGATGTAGATATAAATGTTGCTGTTGAACCTAATTTTGATAACGACGAACCTGCTGTTGTTATTTGGGATGGTGAAACAGCAGAAGTACCTCAATTGTCGGAAGATGGTAGTACTTATTTGGTGTCTAAGCCTTCTGAGTGGGCTTGGCTTGCTGGTGTTACTACCCCTACTAGAGGCAGTAGTAGTGGAGTGCTTACTAAAAACGTGAAGCTTATGTCTGATATAGACTTTGGAGGTCACGCAGTAGCGACTATTCGTGTAGCTTCTAACATCACAATTTACGGTAACGGCAAAATACTGAGTAACATTAAATATAAATTCCCCAATAATTTGAATTACGTTATAGGACTCTTAACTTGTGAGACTATTCAGCAGGGCAGTACTATTACTATCAAGGATCTTACTTTAGAGAGAGTAACGGCCGTGAATAATTTTACTGCATACACCAACGACCCTACAGGTTTTGCTGCTGTTCTTATTGGCGATGTGCAAAATAATACAACTGTTAACATTGAGAATGTAAAGGTTAAAAACTCCACAATTAAGGGTATCCAGTCTGTTGGTGCATTAGTTGGATTTATACCCGGCGGGTCTACTGTAAACATTAAAGGTTCTACAGTTGTTTCCGGTAACAATCTTTCTAACCATGAGTTTGTAGATGAATCAGGCTTTGTTTGCGGCCTTGTTGGCAAAGTGGCAGGAACTTTAAATATAGAATCTTCTGTTAAAGTTAGCAATAACATCATAGATGCATATTACGCATCTAAGCGTGGTGCAAAATCAATAAATGCTATTGCCGCAATTCGTGCAAACGGTACTATCAATAGCCGGATTCCCGATGCTAATGTTGTAAATAATACCATTACACGCAAGCCTATTGGAGTACCTGCTCAGAGTGTTCTATTAAATACGGTTGAAGACCTTAAACGTTTTGCTCAAAACTATACAGATTATAACGGTAAATATATTGTTCTTAATAACGACCTTGATCTTACAGGTGTTGAGTGGTTTCCTATAGGTACTTCTGCAACTCAATTTTCTGGTACATTCGATGGCTGTGGTAATACTATCAAAAATTTGTCATTTAAAGAAACACTAAGCCAAAATCTAAGTGAGTATGAGGCTATAGGCTTCTTTGGTTGGGTTGGTGCCGATGGAAGTAAAACAGGAACGGTTAAAAACCTTACTCTCGATAATGCAAATGTAGAAGGAGGTCACAATGTAGGTGTAATTTGTGGTTATCTCCAATTGGGCGAAGTAAGCAATTGTGTAGTTAGCAATTCAAATGTAAATGCAAAATTTTTGTCTCCGGATCGTGATGGCGATAAATGCGGTGGTGCTGTAGGTTTTGTTGGCCCAAACTCTTTATGCACAGTAAAGGACATTGCCGTTAAAAATACAAGTGTAAAGGCGCGTCGTAATGTGGCAAAGGTTATAGGAGGTTGCTATTCTGTAAATACAATAGGAACACTTACCGCAGGAGCAGATGTTGTTGCTGAGTATAATGGTGACCAATTTGATGACGGTAAAGATGGAATTAACACTTCAGGTAATTTGATGTATCATATCATGGATTAAATTTTAAAGCAGAGTTACTCTGCCGGTATAACAGTTTATAGTATAGTCGCTGCAATCGTGGATGAATTCCTGCATTGCAGCGACTTGTTTTTTGTTAAAAAACTCATGAAATTTTCCAATTTTGTAAAGTTGTGGTTAATAGG
>CAZULV010000023.1:0-34396 GCA_964621625.1 uncultured Muribaculaceae bacterium
AAAAAAAGACCCTCAGTATAACTGAAGGTCTCAGAAATTGGCGGCTACCTACTTTCCCACTTGGTATAGCAGTATCATCGGCACTAATGGGCTTAACTTCTCTGTTCGGTATGGATAGAGGTGGATCCCCATCGTTATAACCACCATGATATTTTGCTTGTCTATATCAACACGCGGTTGACACAAACAGTATATTATAATAATGAGAGAGAAACATAAAAGTCTTCGATATACCATCTCTGACATATCTGTAGTTGTGCTTCCGCGATTAAGCTTTCGGGCTATTAGTACTGCTCGGCTTTGACATTACTGCCTTTACACCTGCAGCCTATCTACGTCGTAGTCTTCAACGACCCTCTTAGAAATCTCATCTCGGGGCAAGCTTCGCGCTTAGATGCTTTCAGCGCTTATCTCTTCCGTACTTAGATACCCGGCGGTGCAGCTGGCGCCACAACCGGTAAACTAGCGGTACGTCCATCCCGGTCCTCTCGTACTAAGGACAGACCCCCTCAAATTTCTTACGCCCACAACAGATAGGGACCGAACTGTCTCACGACGTTCTGAACCCAGCTCGCGTGCCACTTTAATCGGCGAACAGCCGAACCCTTGGGACCTGCTCCAGCCCCAGGATGTGACGAGCCGACATCGAGGTGCCAAACCGCTCCGTCGATTTGAGCTCTTGGGAGCGATCAGCCTGTTATCCCCGGAGTACCTTTTATCCTTTGAGCGATGGCCGACCCATGCCGGACCACCGGATCACTTTGCCCTACTTTCGTACCTGATCGACTTGTCGGTCTCTCAGTCAAGCGCACTTGTACCAATATACTCTACGCACGGTTACCATTCGTGCTGAGTGCACCTTGGGAAGCCTCCGTTACGCTTTTGGAGGCGACCACCCCAGTCAAACTACCCACCAAGCGGTGTCTTTCTTGCGAAGTTAGATTCCAAATAACCAAAGGGTGGTATTTCAACAGCGACTCCTATAATACTGGCGTACCATATTCTCAGTCTCCCACCTATCCTACACATCAATTATCCAAAATCAGCGCTAAGCTGCAGTAAAGGTTCACGGGGTCTTTCCGTCCCGTTGCGGGTAAGCGGCATCTTCACCGCTACTACAATTTCACCGAGCTCATGGCTGAGACAGTGCCCAGATCGTTACACCATTCGTGCAGGTCGGAACTTACCCGACAAGGAATTTCGCTACCTTAGGACCGTTATAGTTACGGCCGCCGTTTACCGGGGCTTCGATTCAATGCTTCTCTTGCGATTACATCCCCTCTTAACCTTCCGGCACCGGGCAGGTGTCAGGCCTTATTCGTCATCTTTCGATTTTGCAAAGCCATGTGTTTTTGTTAAACAGTCGCCTGGGCCATTTCTCTGCGCCCTACTTACGTAGGGTCCCCTTATCCCGAAGTTACGGGGTCAATTTGCCGAATTCCTTAGCCATGATTCACTCGAGCACCTGAGGATACTCTCCTCGCCCACCTGTGTCGGTTTACGGTACGGGCTGTAATATGATATACTTTCGAAGATTTTCTTGGAAGTCTGTTTACCATAACTATCGGCGCATCCGAAGACTTGCCGTACTGTCATACATCAGCATCCGTAGCTCTGAACCACCGGATCTACCTACGTACTTTAACCAAGTATTCCGTCACTCGGCGTATGTGTCACTACTCCGTCTCTCCTAAATTCATATCACAGGTAATGGAATATTAACCATTTGTCCATCGAATTACCCTTTCGGGTTTTCCTTAGGCCCCGACTTACCCTGATCCGATTAACGTTGATCAGGAAACCTTGGGCTTGCGGTGTGCAGGTTTCTCGCCTGCATTATCGTTACTTATGCCTACATCTTCTTTTCCAAACGCTCCAAAATACCTCAAAGCACTTCTTCTGCGCTGTTTGGAATGCTCCCCTACCACTGCTTTGCAGTCCATGTCTTCGGCAGTGTGTTTGATGCCCGTTTATTATCCACGCTCAGTCGCTCGACTAGTGAGCTGTTACGCACTCTTTAAATGAATAGCTGCTTCCAAGCTAACATCCTAGCTGTCTCTGCAACCGAACATCGTTCTGTCAACTTAACACACGTTTGGAGGCCTTAGACGTTGGTCCGGGCTGTTTCCCTCTCGCCACCGGACATTAGCACCCGGCGACTCACTCCCTACAATCACTTGCACGCATTCGGAGTTTGTCAGGATTTGATAGGCGGTGAAGCCCTCGCATCCTATCAGTAGCTCTACCTCATGCAAGCTCTGTAGAGGCTGTCCCTAAAGACATTTCGGGGAGTACGAGCTATCTCCCAGTTTGATTAGCCTTTCACCCCTACCCTCAGCTCATCCAAATCCTTTTCAACGGAAACTGGTGCGGTCCTCCATTACCTGTTACGGTAACTTCAACCTGGCCAAGGGTAGATCACAAGGTTTCGCGTCTGCTCCCACTAACTTAACGCCCTCTTAAGACTCGCTTTCGCTTCGGCTCCGTTCCTGAAGAACTTAGCCTCGCTAGTGAAACGCAACTCGTAGGCTCATTATCCAAAAGGCACGCCGTCATTCCTTAAAGGAACTCCGACCGCTTGTAAGCGAATGGTTTCAGGTTCTTTTGCACTCCGTTATTCACGGTTCTTTTCACCTTTCCTTCACAGTACTGGTTCACTATCGGTCTTCTATTCGTATTTAGCCTTACGGGATGGTCCCCGTTGATTCAGACAGGATTCCTCGTGTCCCGCCCTACTCAGGATACTGATAGTTCCAACTAAACTTACCCGTACGGGATTATCACCCTCTCCGATTGAACTTTCCAGTTCATTCCGGTTCATTTAATTAAAACATCTTTCAGTCCTACAACCCCGGTATTGCCGCAACAATGCCGGTTTGGGCTATTTCCTTTTCGCTCGCCACTACTCGGGAAATCGATTATTTCTTTCTTTTCCTGCAGATACTTAGATGTTTCAGTTCTCTGCGTTGGCCCACTTTCGTGTGTCATGCCTTCAGCATGACGGGTTGCCCCATTCGGAAATCTCCGGATCATTTCATGTTTGCTGATCCCCGGAGCTTTTCGCAGCTGTCCGCGTCCTTCTTCGCCGATAGAAGCCTAGGCATCCTCCATTCGCCCTTTGTAACTTAATTCGCTTGAATCTTTCTCTTGAAATTGCAGTCCCTAATAAATTTTTATTCTATTACAGACTTTTTTATTTCTTTGTTTTTACCTCTATGTTTCTTCTCTCAGTATTGTCAATGAACGTGTCCGTTTCTCAAACGGGTTGCAAAGGTAAGGACATTTTTTTATTTTGCAAATCTTTTTTCAAAAAAAGTTATAAAATTTTTAAAATTCTATATAACGTTTATTGGCATTTATGGCATCATGTAGCTATTTTTCAAACAATTAAGCTAAATAAACAGCAACTTTAATTTTTTATAAAAATATTTTCTGTCGATTTTGCTTTTTATCATTACTTTTGTATTCCTATACTAAAATCGTAAATACATGGAAGAATTAAAAACTACAGGCCTGCCGGAAAATGCGGCCAGAGAATTGAAACCAGGAGAAAAATATGAACCTATACTCTCTCCAAATAAGGTTTACCCGGAGGTTAACGCGTGGAGCGTCTCTTTGGGTCTTGTAATGACTATTATATTTTCGGCAGCTGCCGCCTATCTTGGTCTTAAGGTGGGACAGGTATTTGAAGCAGCCATTCCAATAGCAATTATAGCCGTAGGCCTGTCGGGAGCACTTAAAAGAAAAAATTCATTAGGCGAGAATGTGATTGTACAATCTATAGGTGCCTGCTCCGGTGCGATTGTGGCAGGTGCAATCTTTACCCTTCCCGCACTATATATATTACAGGCTAAATATCCCGAGCTTACCGTAGACTTCTTTAAAGTATTTATGAGTTCGCTTTTGGGTGGAGTTTTGGGCATATTGTTCCTTATTCCTTTTAGAAAATATTTTGTTAGCGATATGCACGGCAAATATCCTTTTCCGGAGGCTACAGCTACAACCCAAGTGCTTGTTAGCGGAGAAACCGGCGGAAACGGAGCAAAATTATTATTGGTAAGCGGCCTTATTGGCGGTATTTACGATTTTATAGTATCTACGTTTGGATGGTGGGCAGAGACATTCAGCAGCAAGGTACTCCCATTGGGAGAGGCAATTGCAGATAAAGCCAAAGTTTTAGTAAAACTTAATCTTGGAGCAGCTGTTTTGGGACTCGGATACATAGTTGGCCTTAAGTACGCCTTTATTATATGTTGCGGCTCTTTTTTGGTATGGTTTGTTATAATACCATTAATGAATATCTGTTTTGGCGCACAAGTCATTGATTTGATGGGTACAGGAATTACCCAGACTGTTGGAGAAATGAGCGCAGAGACAATTTTTACAACATACGCAAGGCACATAGGAATAGGCGGTATTGCAACAGCAGGTGTTATAGGAATAATTAAATCGGCCGGAATCATTAAATCGGCATTTGGCCTTGCCGCATCGGAACTCAAAGGCAATAAATCTGATGCAGACAAAAACGTTATAAGAACACAGAAAGATATATCTATGAGGATTATTGCAATAGGTGTTCTAATAACACTGGCCGTTACCTTTGTATTCTTCTATTTTGGTGTTGTAGAGAATCTGAAACATGCAATAACCGCACTGCTTGTTGTTGGAATCATAGCTTTTCTGTTTACCACCGTTGCAGCCAATGCAATTGCAATAGTTGGAACAAACCCGGTAAGCGGAATGACTCTTATGACCTTGATTTTAGGCTCTGTAATAATGGTTGCAAGCGGGCTCACCGGAACAGCCGGAATGACTGCCGCTCTTATTATCGGCGGTGTAGTATGTACAGCACTTTCTGTATCAGGAGCATTTATCACCGATTTAAAAATAGGTTATTGGATTGGAACAACCCCTAAGAAACAGGAGACTTGGAAATTTTTGGGAACACTCGTTGCCGCGGCAACCGTTGGAGGAGTAATGATTATCCTCAACCAGACATACGGCTTTACAGGAGAAAATGCCCTTGTTGCCCCACAGGCAAATGCAATGGCTGCCGTTATCGAGCCGTTGATGAGCGGAGGAAACGCACCATGGCTGCTTTACGGTATTGGTGCAATATTGGCGTTAGTTCTTAATGCATTTAAAATTCCTGCATTGGCTTTTGCTTTGGGAATGTTTATACCTCTTGACCTTAACCTTCCATTATTGGTTGGCGGTGCAATAGCCTGGTATGTAGGCAGCAGAAGCAAAGACGAAAGCCTTAATAAAGCAAGAACCGACAAAGGAACACTGCTTGCCAGCGGATTTATTGCCGGAGGTGCCCTTATGGGTGTTGTAAGTGCTGTAATAAGATATGCTAATGTAGATTTGAGCGTAGGTGCATGGACAGAGACTGCAGGAGCGCAATATCTTGGACTTGTAATGTATCTATTGCTTATTGCATTCCTTATTTATGCATCGCTTAAAGAGGATTCAAACGCCAGATAGTTGATTTATATATGGAAGGAACTTATATACAAGCATTTTTACTCACCCTTTTTGCCGGTCTTGCCACCGGCATAGGTGGTGCTGTAATAATGTTTGTAAAAAGGTTCAGTCCAAAATTTCTTGCCGCCTCTTTGGGTTTCTCTGCGGGAGTGATGATTCTTATCTCTTTAGTAGAGTTGTTTCCCGAGGCAAGGCATTCGCTGTCGGGGATATATGGAGAGAGACAGGGACTTTTCTATGCTTTAATTTCGTTTTTTGGAGGTATGGGGCTCATTGCTCTCATAGACAATTTAGTACCGTCTTATGAAAATCCGCATGAAGTAAACGAGCTTACCCTACAAGTGCATGACTCAGCCACTAAGAACAACATATCAGAAACTTCTTATAGCCCGCACGGTAACGGTTCGGATTCTGGCAAATTGCTGAGATTGGGGATACTCTCTTCCATTGTTATAGCGGTACACAATTTTCCGGAGGGTTTGGCCACATTTGTAAGTGCCATGGATAATCCTGCTTTGGGTATAAGTATTGCTTTTGCCATTGCCCTGCATAATATTCCAGAAGGAATTGCGGTTGCCATACCTATATATTACGCAACAAAAAAGAGGGGAAAAGCTGTGCTCAACGCAACTTTTTCGGGTTTAGCAGAACCTATTGGGGGTGTTTTGGGTTATCTTATGTTGAGCACGTTGTTGTCTGATTCGCTTATGGGAATAATATTATCGGCAGTAGCCGGTATTATGGTATATATTTCGTTAGATGAGCTGCTACCTACCGCAGAAAGCTATGGCGCACATCATGTTGCAATTGCCGGTGTTATTGCAGGCATGGCATTTATGGGATTTGGAATGTTGCTTTTTTAACAATTAAATTGAATAACGTATATATTTTGTGAATATGGAAAAAGTTATAGATAAATTTTTAAGATATGTGGCTGTTGAAACCACATCGGATCCGGAAAGCGAAACTTTTCCGAGTGCAGAGCGTGAGTTTGATTTGCTTAAATTGCTTGTAAAAGAGCTTAAAGATATGGGAATAGAGGCCGGCATAGATGAACACGGCTATGTAATGGCATCTATCCCTTCCAATATTACAGACAAAGATGTGCCTGCAATAGGCTTTATTGCCCATGTAGATACAGCTCCCGATGCAAGCGGCAAGGATATAAAACCGCAGATTGTAGAAAATTATGATGGAAATGATATTATCCTTAACAAGGAGAAGGGAATTTCTCTTAATGTTGCAGATTTTCCGGAGCTTAAAGGGTATAAAGGAGATACAATAATAACTACCGACGGCACAACACTCCTTGGAGCAGATGACAAGGCCGGTGTTGCGGAGATAATGTGTATGGCAGAATATATTGTAAACAACCCCAATTTCAAACACGGCCCAATTAAGATTGGCTTTACTCCTGATGAGGAGATTGGCCGAGGAGTGGATTTCTTTGATGTTGAGAAATTTGGAGCAAAGTATGCCTACACTTTTGATGGCGGGCAGATTGGAGAGCTTGAATATGAAAACTTTAATGCCGCAGCAGCTAAAGTACACATTCAGGGATGTAATATACACCCGGGCTATGCAAAGGATAAAATGCGTAACGCCTCTCTTATAGGAATGGAGTTTAATTCATTGTTGCCTGTAAACGAAAGACCGGAATATACTCAAGACTACGAGGGATTCTTTCTTATGACACAATTTAAAGGTGTTGTAGAAGAGGCCGATATACAATATATAATAAGAGATCACTGCCAAGAGAAATTTGAACAGAAAAAGGCACTTATGCAGAGCTGTGCAGATTTCATAAACAAGAAATATGGCGAAGGCTCTGTTACCGTTGAGCTGAAAGACCAGTATTACAATATGAGAAAAGAGGTTGAACCTCATTACTTTATTATAGAAAAGGCTATAAAAGCCATGGAAATGGCCGGCATAAAGCCAAAGGTACAGCCAATAAGAGGAGGAACAGATGGAGCACGTCTTTCATTTATGGGACTTCCTTGCCCTAACATCTTTGCCGGAGGACACAATTTCCACGGAAAACTCGAATATGTTCCGGTACAGAGTATGGAAAAGGCTGTAGAAGTTGCCCTAAATATAGTAACACTGTTTGCAAAATAATGTAATCAAAATAATAATTAATAGCTATTTATAGTTTATAATGAATCCGTTTCACCCAGAAATACAAGAATTAGTTTCTGCTGTAAAAGCTAAATATGGAAAATCACTGGATGCACCAAGTGACTTTGAGGAGTTTTCTTTATACCTGTATAAACACACAGAAGAAGTTATCTCAGCATCTACATTAAAGAGATTGTGCGGTTATGTAAAATATCCTCATAACACCAGAAAATATACTTTAGATGTATTATCCAGATTTGTAGGCTATAATTCGTTTGAAGAGTATTGCGCATGGCTAAAGACAAGTCCAGCATATAATTCATCGTTTTTTAGCACAAAACAGATTGCAAGTTCCGATTTAAAAATAGGACAATATTTAGAGATAGGATGGTCTCCCAACAGATACTTGCTCATACGGTACAATGGCAACAACACATACTCTATAGAGAAGGCAAAATCTTCTAAATTACAGGCCGGAGATTGTTTTGAAACAGATTGTTTCTATATTGGTTACCCGCTCTATCTGCCTTATGTAATTCATGATAATCAACGCACAAAACCGTTTATTGCAGGAAGAAACGGAGGTCTTACTATATTGAATACTGTTAAGAATGAACAATTGGGATAGTTCGTCAAATAGTGATTTTATATCGAGCTTTACAAACGATATATCTGAAAATCTTAATATAAACAACAAAGTAATAGGTGAGCTAAAACTTATCTATAAATCGCGTTCCGGATGGAGTCAACTTTACCGTTGCTCCATTCACGGAAAGCTGCATATTATAAAATCACTGCAAAAACAGTATCATGGAGCAGCTTTTTACGAAACGGCTTTAAACAAAGAGTTTAATATTGGATTTCAATTAGAGCATCCAAATATATGCCGAACAATAAGTTGGCTACCCACACAAAAGTTTGGCAATTCCATTCTTATGGAATATATAGATGGCATTACTTTAGAGGAATTTATAAGTCAAAAGCGACTCACAGAGAATTTGGCCTATAAAATAATCAACGAGTTGTGCGATGCGCTGCAATACCTTCACAGCAAACAGATTGTGCACAGAGACATAAAGCCGTCTAACATTCTCATTACGCATAACGGATACAATGTAAAACTCATTGATTTCTCACTGTCGGACTGTGACAGTTATGAAATATTAAAAAATCCTGCCGGAACAAGGCACTATCTTGCGCCGGAAGCCACTGACCCAAAAGCATCTCTTGATATAAGAACAGATATATATTCGTTGGGGATTGTAATACAAGAAATGGCATTGTCTTTAAGCAATAAACAGGCTATAAAACATCTGTTATCAATTTCACAGCTATGTACAAAAGCAAATAGAGACAAAAGGCCTTATTCTGTTTCTGAGATAAAAAGAATGCTTAATAACAAGAGGATAAAATGGAATCTAAAAAATGTACTGACAATTTCAACCTCTGCGGCCGCTGCAATTGCTTTTGCAATTTATAATTATACAAACTTTCTATCGGTAAAACAGCAAGAGCCATTTAAAGACATTATTAAAACAGACAACATTACTTTTGGAAATTATGCGTATAGCAAAGAGTGCATGGATTTATTGCATACCATTAATGGCCAGACAGATACAACAAAAATATTTAGAGAGTTACAAGATATTTTAAATAAAGATTTTCCTTTAACCGTTCAACAACAGAGCAAATCATACAAAAGATTATTGGAAAACCTAAAGCAAGAAGCCAGAAGAATTTATTCCGGCAAAGTTTATTCTACCTCTACAATATTACCGAACATAGACCAAAAAGCATTGCTTTTATAAAGAGATTTAGCCCCTTTCTTTATATATAGCGTGCAATTCTTTATATCTACCCCGTAAAAGGCATTTGACGACACATACGGTATAAATGTATCTGCTTTTATATAAACAGAATACAATGGGCAACCACCAAAGCTGTAATCAGAAATATAGCCAATCTTAGAACCTGCCGTAACAGATTTTAAGTTTAACGAGTTCTGAAACACCCCCTTTGGCAATACCGAAATCTCCTCCGGCAACTCTATTGACTCAAGAGACGAGCCGGCAAAAGCGTATGCCCCAATATCCTTTAGCGTTACAGGAAGATTTATTGAATCTCCAGAGTATTCTCTAAACGCATATTCCCTTATTTTCTCAAGCGATTTTGGCCACTCAAAAGTCTTTGAAAAAGGTTTTGCCAAAGGCCACCAAACAAGCTCCTTCATGTTTTTAGAAAACAATACTCCATCTTTAGTAGAATAATATGGATTAGACTCTATACACTCTATTTCCTTTAGAGAATCACATCCTACAGACTGAGATATAGATGATATATTCTCTGTTATTATAAGCTTTTCTAAATTAGTACACCCATTAAAGGCATCGGTTTCTAACTTTGAGGCACTCTTTGGAAGAGAAATTTCTTTAAGATTAACACACCCCTCAAACAAACCGGCAGACACAACATCCTTAACAGTATATCTGTATCCATCGTATGTAGAGCCACCTTCTACAATATTTGTTTCCGACAAATCTATAAAATTAAGTACCCCTTTAAGATGACTGCTATTGCCTACATTGTGATTGGGATTGCCACCAAGTATTGCCCTTAGGAAAGCATAGTCTGAGCCGTTCATATTACCACAGATACTCAGTTTCTTTAAATTTACCACTTCACTCTCTTCTATAACTTCTGCCAACGTACCGGCTTTTTCGAGTTTAACCTGAGGAGCTCCTGTTGTAAATACTACAATATTGCTGAGTCCTTCGCCAACCGACGAGGTGGCAAAAGCCTGCACGCAATAAGAACTTTCGGCCTCAAGATTGGTAAGTTTGGTATAAAATATTCCAATATCAGAACTATGCGACAATACTCTAACGGCATTATCCGAACCTTCGGAGATATTATCTGATGAAATCTGTTTCCAACAATAGAGCCCGGTCTCTTTTACAGGTTCTCCCCCATTATCTGTAATAAGGCAAGAAAATGTCCCACTCAAAAGTCCGTTATAAATCACATTTACATTACTTATAACGGGAGGCTGATTGGGAATTGTTTCAAAATTTTTAGTATCCGACAATACTGTATAAGTCTCATTTCCGGCCTCAAGAAGATAATAATATGTTGTGCCGGATTTTAGATTATCTAATTTTACAACAGGATTAAGCTCTGCAGGATTACACACTATGGTTTTATTAATACTATCAGGTGAACTGCCATACTTAAATACCAACTTGGATATCTGCCCTTTACCATTAACAGATACCGCGCCCTCTATTGTTGCAGAATTACGTGATATTTCAACGGCATTGCCAACCTCAACCACAGGCGGCAGATTTAGCGGTGTTCCAACCTCACAAGAGACCGGCAAACATATTATTACCAAAAACGGTAATATTACCCCAAACAGTATTTTTTTAAGGTATAATTGCCAAAAACAGTTGGTAACATTACCCTTTTTAATATAACACTCTTTACAAAACATGATAATCTTAATTAATACGCTATCTATTAGAAAGGCACAATCAGAAAGAGACAACCAAGCCCACCTCCGGCAACCAATACCGCCCGGCAATTGTAACAATTCCTGCAGAAACAGATATTCTCTTTATATTGTACAGCAATCCTATTTCTGCCGCAAATCCTTTACAGGAATCATCTTTATTGAGCCAGTACTCATTAGTAACTTTCTCGTAAGCAACATCCATTTTCCCGTAACCAACGCCTTCGTAAAGCAATATATTTTTATAAATCTTATGAATAGCCCCCGCTACAGTTGCAAAATAAGAATACTCAACATTGCCCGTATCATACGGAATCTGAGTGCCATCTGTAGAAACGCCCTCACTATTACACTCACCTACGCTTGATATAGAGGTAAAATTATATAACCCTGCAATGTAAAAACCATGCTTTCTCATTGCTATGGCCCTCACTCCATAAGCAGGAGAACCGTTTCCAAAAGCCACAGAAGCTCCGGCCATCCATTCTACAGGCTCTCTCTTAACCTTTACCTTTTCTATTGGAACTTCTACAATAGTTTTAGAGATAACCGTATCACGTACAAGCACGGTATCTTTTTGCACAACCACTATAGAGTCTTTAGGAAGTTCCAATGCCGGAGTATTGAGTTTTAGCTCATACGTAACTCTCGATTCGAGAACCTTAGGGAAGCGATAATCTCTTAAAACGCCCCACTGCGGATGTTTTATGGTAAGCAATACACTCCCTTTTGGCAGATATAGCCATACTTCTCCAACTTCATTTGTTCTTTTTACTATTCCCAATGGAGACGAAAAGGCAAAATCATTGTTACACATAATTTTAACAAGCGCGCACGCCTCATCGTTCAAATCTGCGACAGGAGCAATATAAGCCGTTATATCGTTTTCTAATTGTCTGAAAGAGCTTACACTAAACTGCTGGGCCATTGCAGCTTTACTACCGATAAGAAACATAGCTGCAACAACTCCAAAAATTATTGTTGTACGATAAATTATATACTTCTTAACATTCATAGCCTGTTGCAAATTATATATGATTTAACTATTGAAGGTTAAAATGTCTTATTCCAAAAAGCGAATCTTGCGGTAACCCTCCCGGAATATTTTCCTGCCATGTACGCACATGAATTTGAGGCATAGCCTCATTTCTAAAATCCCACAAAAGGAAAAGCCAGCCATCGTCGCTATAGAGAGTAGATGTATATGCCTGACGCAATCTTACACCATAAATCCCCTCTCTGGTTGGATGTCTCATTATTTTAAAATCGCTGAATTTTACATCTATCTCTTTATTTGCACTAAAAACCCTCTTTAAATTTGCAATATATCTTCTCTTGCTAAGAATATTATATCTGACCTTTGATTTATTATTTATATCAAGTTCTTTATGCTTTGCACTCTTAACAACTTTACCAACAATTATAAGGGCATCCTCGCTAAACAATTGCTCAAGGAAATCTATATCTTTTGTGGTATAGGATGTTCTCAAATGCTCTATATAATTGAGAATAAGACGACTGCCGGCAGCATCCTGCGGCTCGAGATTTGCTTTTAAAACCTTTTTTGCCTCTAAATAAAGCGGATGATTTTTATCAAAAACCGCAAGATCCCTATCTTCCAACACCGTTGATTTTAAAATATAATTCCCCTTCTCATATTTAGTTTTGTATTCTGCCCTCATGGCACTCTCCACATTCTCGGCATTTACTATATCCCTCACATTCTCCATGCTCTTTGCATCCACAATATTCTTTAATTCTGAGGAACTTATAATATTTCCCAAAGTATCTATATACCCACTTTTGCCGGCTGTTGCAAAATATGCCTTTCCGTTTACAAACCGCGAGGCATTTAACGTATTAGGCGGCATAGATATTTGTGGTATTCCATATTTGTTCAGATATGCAAAACGCCCGGTGGCTGTTTCTTTATAGAGTAAAAAACCGTTTGAATATTGAGTATCCAAAATACAATCTTTAATAGAAACGGTATGTAATATACTGCCGTTATCGGATATTGCCATATACCCTAACTCACCGTTAGAATCTGCTACGGCAACAACAGCAATCCCTTCGTTAAAATCGTATGCAATATCATAAACTGCATTAATTATCATCTCCCCTTTGGCGTTCTGATAGCCGAATTTACCCTCTTTTGTTACCACTCTGCACATCCCGCCTTTTAACGGATATTTATACTCTATATCATAAACAGAGTTTGTGTTATTCTCCCTGCAAGAGGCAAGCATAACACAAACTACTACCAATATAATTATTCTAAAGCAAGACATACAAGTTTTTGTGGTCACATGAGTTTACAAAGATACCCTCTTTTTTACTTTTTACAAGTTACTATGCCCACCCTTCTATTTCACCTCCAATCTCAATCTTAATCTGGTTAGGATTCTTTGATACTACAAGAGTTACATTATGCTGCACACCTTGTTTAAAGAGAAAACTACTCTCATACAGATAAGATACCCCATCCATTATAAGTTCAATAAAAGGGACTCTGGTGCTTATTCTCTGCGGAACAACTATTGCCGTATACATATTGTTTCCCAGATTCCTTGCCTGCAAAGTATTTGACGAGGCCTTGCCGTTTACCGTTACAATGCCAACGTTTAAATCTACTGTTGCATCTGGTATAATATTGTGAACAAAGAGTTTTGCATCTTGCGGAATTGTACCCTCGTAATCGTCGCTTGCAACCAATTTAATTACTATACGGCTCATTTTGTGGGCAAACTGCATGCTCACGGCTGTATTGCCTGCCGATACATTTTTCTTGGATGCCCATAAAAAATCGCTCTCCATATAATTCTGCAAAACATCCTGCCGCAAAGAGATACTAAACGGCATATCTGTAACACTTGCAATATTGTTAACATACGGATAATACGCATACATATTGTATGTTCCGGAATTCCAATACATTGCATACAGTGCATTCCAATCTTGTCCGTTGTATGTGAGCATATTATTGGTAACATAATTACCGGCACTCTCCAATATGGCATCGGACTTGGTTATATAGATACCCACTTTATCATTCTGTTCAAACCCCGTATCGGTTACTTTTGAAGCATTAGGATACGAAAACGAAAATATCATCTGATTACTCTCTTTAACCGATATACTCTCTTTACTGCATCCTATTAATAAAATTGCCGCAGCAATAAAACAGATTGTAAATTTATACTGTTTCATAATCTCAAACACTTTCTAAATCATTAATTATTAATAGATTATTCACAACCGCTACCTTTTCTTGTTTTGTAATGGAGAACCCGACAGTATTACCGGAGCACTATGAGACTGCCGCGGAGATAACAATGTAGAAGAGAACGCATCTGCACTCTTGGTAACGGTTCCTACATCTCTGCTGTCTTTAGATACAAATTCTTCAAATGAATAATTCTCTCCTGCATAACGTTTTATGCGTTTTACTATACTCTCCCTGCTTATAGTACTCAAATACGAGATATTATTATTCATACAACTTGCATATTCGCTTCTGTAAATACCCCTTGTATGACCTGCAGCACCTTCGTAAATATCTACTATATCTGAATATCTGCTATCAAAAATCAAATGGCTCCAAGGAACTTCGTGCATCTTGCCCGATAGCGACAGATTATCGTACCAGCCAAGCAACTTACAATCCATAATCACATCTGCATGTGAACAACAAAGGCAGCCACAGGCATCTATAAATGCATTGTGATAGATATATTCGTCTCCCAATTTTCCAAACCCATGGCCGCAAGCCTCGTGCTGCAAAACGCCACGTGTATCATACGGATAAGGCAAACTGCTTTTAGGGCAGATTGATATTGCAGAACCGTCGAACCACATATAGCTTGTACCACCATAATCTGTAGCATTAGGGACCAATACAATTAATGTTTCTCCAAGATTGCTCTCGGTTACCGTTGTATTCATATCCAATACATAAGAGAATACCGCCTCATTATTACATTTAAGCCCCACTCCGCCCGTATAGGTGGTCTCAAATTTATTATACTTAATGGTATTAACCGTACCAATGCCGCTCTCCTGAGATACCGCTATAGATGTATATACGTTAAAATACTCTTTGTAGGCTTTATACGGATGAATATCAAAGAAGTTATTAACCTGTTCCTGAATATCTGAAAGATACTTTCCTTCGCTTATATCTTTACCGTCGTAGCCGTCGCCAAGGAAAACGAGATTAATGCCGCCGTTATTCCCCTTAGAGGCCCTTTGCAGGGTTATTACCTCGTTCTCTTTATAGTTATAGTTGTACTGGCTCACGTTACAGCTGTGAGTATAATCCTTATCTTTTAATTTAAAGACTATCTCTCCGCTACGTGGCTCCGAACCTGCCGGCAACTCAGATATTGTAAGTGTAAGTTCTGTCTTTTTGCTTCCTGAGGTTTGAGACAATGAACACCAATCGGGAATGCTTTCAACTTCCCAATCGCCCTCGGCATCCAATACTAATGTTTTAGTACAACGATTATTTAGCGCAACGGCCTGTGACGGACGGCATACCAACTCATGGTGTGCCGATATGCGTTTAAAATCGGACCAGCCAACTGCCGCTTTATATGCCGATAAAGAAGACTCGGGCACCTCTAACGTAAAATTATCTTTTGGCACTCCGTCAAACGCTCCGGCCATAACTTCCGGTGGAATTTGCGCCATAGATACAATAGAACCCAATTGATAACAATATGCAAAAGCATTTTTTCCTATATAATTTATACCATCATGCAACTTTATACCATTAATCTGGCTGCAGTATTCAAAAAGGGATTCAGGAATTACCTCAATTCCACTTGGTATAGTTATTATTCCTGAAAGATTAGGATTCCAACCAAATGCATTTGCTCCTAACAACAATAATCCTTCTGGCAAAACCAAATCTCCAATGAAATTATTATCGTAAAAAGCATAGCTTCCTATATTACTAACAGTACTCGGCAATACTAAAGGACCTGTAAACTTACAATGACAAAATGCACTGCCACCTATATTTTGCAAATTATCAGATAGTATTAACATTCCTTTAAAAGGCACATTGACAAATGCGCGCTCACCTATCGAAGTAACCTTATCGGGAATCTTTAAATCTCCTGAAAATCCGCACCCACAAAAAGTCTGTAATCCTATCACTTCTAAATCTTCAGGCAATATCAACGTTCCAGAAAGACTGCGACAATTATTAAATGCTGATGCGCCAATACATTCCAGATTATGCGGCAGATTCAGTTCTCCTACAATATTTTCACAACCACAAAAAGCCTGAATGCCTATTATTTTTAAAGATACGGGAAGAATTAATTTGCCGTTTAACATACCACACCAATAAAATGCATTACCGCCAATACACTTTACCCCCTCAGGAATTATTAGCGAACCTGTTAATGACGAATACTCAAAAGCAGCCTCACCAATAATATCCAAACTATCGGGGAATACTATTCTGTTTAAAGATGATCTCTGAAAAGCACAACTTGGAATACATCTGACATTAGAATATTCCACTATCTTACCATCCCAATTAGGAGAAGCAGCATAATCTGTTTTTACAATATCAACCTCCTTTAAGTTAAGATAGGTCAAAGATTTCATGGAGTCTCTCATAAAATAGAAATCGTCGTTGTTTATACGGCCGGTTATCTTAAGGCTCTGTAATTTACGGTAATCTTTGCCTAATACCTTTATAGAATCTTTAAGGGCTCCGGGGGCAGAATTAACCACTATATATTCACGCATTGTGGCATCGTGGCTAACAGCGTCGTTTTCCCATGCAGTAATCGATTCGCTTACAAGAGTAAAAGCAAATTCTCCCGTAACACTCTTTTTATCTACCCTTATGGTAAACTTGTGCATCTTGCCCGATATATACTCAAAACTTTCGCTCTTAGAGAATGTATATGGCACAGTACCTACCGTTATAGAAAAAAGCTCTTTTCCTGATGATATTATCTGCGGAACAACTATTGCCCTGAATGTACTCTCTTTTCTGTATGGAACCGTTCCCTCTTCAAACACATCTCCCTCCGGAGTTACAACTCCTGTAGATAAATCTATAAGCGATTTGCGTTTAACATTTTTTATTACAACATATTTGGCCAGATTGTTCCACTCGTCCTCTGCAAAGCCGTCTCCCTCCAACAATTCTACATTGGCACTGCTCATCCTGTGATAAAACGGCAGAGTAATGCGGTTTTCCGTTGGGGATATATTGGATACTTTACCCCATAAAAAATCACTCGCCTCATATCCGCCTATAACCCCGTTTCCACCTGAGGTACTCTGGTTCTGCTGCACGGTAAAATCGTATTTATTAACATCATCGAGAGAACCTGCGGGATAATATCCGTAAATATCTACAGGTGTGTTATTGTCTTTAAAATAGACATCGTAACTCGAGGTCCATTTATTCTGAGACTCGTTATAGGTATGCTTTAAATTATTGGCCCTGTTGCCGCTGTTCTTTAGAGTTCCGGCAGTAGTTCCTTCGTAATCTACTATGTAAACAGCCATTGCATCGCCATCGCAAAAGCCGTTATCGTTTACACGGGTTACCGATACCTGATTTATCTCTGCCTCAAGGCTTATTTTTCTATTTTTAAGTTCTACGGTAGATAATTGTTCATTTGTAGAACATGACCATACCATTATATACAAAAACGCTGTTATAACAGTTCTTTTAATGTAACCGAATATTTTCATACTATCATCTATTAATAACAACAACTATACGATATACTTATAATAATATAGCATCTTACAAACATATACCCACATGCTGTGAACAAGTGAGTATCTTAAGCAATGGAGCTTAGCATTAACATGCCGTTCCGCCGTTATCTTCTTCATCCTCATCCCAGCCTGCAATGCCTATATTTATGCCATCGCTTAATTTATTGAGTTTTACGGTAAAGGAGTGACGCTCCCCTGCTTTAAATGTAAATTCTTTATTAAGATTATAATCTACCCCATTAACTGTTACTGTTATAAAGTTGGCGGCAGAAATTGTTTGAGGTACAATGAATGCATGATATTTTCCGCTTTTATATAGCGGAGTAATACTTTGGGCAGTACCTGCTACAAATATTGTTCCGGTTGCAAGGTCTATATTTGCCTCTGTTTTAACATGATTTATTTTTACTCTTACAGAATCTGAGTCAAGGTCATTTTGCGCAAATCCCGCTCCGGGGGCAAGCGTTATTACTGCTGCGCTCATTATATGCTTTGTTTGAATATTTACAGCCTCCGATGTTGGAGATATATTGGATGTTTTGCCCATAAGAAATCACAGCCTTTATAATTCTGTTCTATACTTTGATCTGCGTCTAATATTATTGTATGAGCATTTACACTGTTTACAGTGGCCGAGTATGGATGGTATACATAAAAATCGGCATGAGTGGTTTCGTCTTTCCAATAAAGGTTGGAACCTGCAGCCCAACGGCTGCCATTATATGTGAATTGGGCATTTGAAACATGATTATTGCCATTGGATAAAGTTCCCGGAATTGAATCGTTGTAATTTACAACATATACACCAACTTTATCGTTTGCATCAAATGCGTTTTCCGTTACTTTTGTTATGCCAAGCAACAGATTTATAGGAATCTTGGAGGGAGCTTCCGGTTCAGGCTCGGGAACGGGTTCAGGCTCCAGTGAATCCTTGCTCGAACATGATACGGCAACAACAGCCAATAAACCAAAGAGCCAATAAAAGATATTTTTCATAGTAGTTTAGAAATATACATTTCTGTGACTCCAAATTTAAGACATTACATAAAGCCGCACAAGTTCATTTTAGTTCATTTTATTTATAATTTCCAATGCCATTACAGGTTCGTTGGTGGTAATGTAGTCTACTCCCAATTTTATGAATGTTTCAATTTTAGAGGCATCGTCTACGGTCCACACATTAACCTTCATGCCCAAATCATGCGCCTGTTCTATCCATTCCGGATTAAGCAACATGAGTGAATGATGATAATCTATTCCTTTTATACCAAGATTCTTAAGTTCGTACGGAGTTTTATCGCCTGTAAGATATTGCACCGTTACATTAGGCAATTGCCTGGCTGCTTCTGCACAAATATCGAGGCTGAACGATATTATATCTGTCTGGCTCTCCATTTTCATTTTCTTTAGTATGTATGCGACTTTTGCCACAACTTCATCTCCTTTTTCAAAAGTTGCATGAGTCTTTATCTCAAGAACTAACGGCAATTTTACGTTTTTTACAGAGCCGTCGGGTTGTTTTACTTTATAACCTTTTTTGGCGGCTTTAAGAAATTGTTCGAGTGTAGGGACTTTTTCTCCGTTAGGCAATGTAATGGCCATTACCTGCGCAAATGTAGCCTCTTGAACATTCTGTATTTCACCCACTTTAGGGCCATGGCATACAACAAGCACACCGTCTGAAGTCATGTTTACATCAAACTCACAGGCATCTGCCCCGGCTTCGTGTGCCATTTTTAATGCCGACAGTGTATTTTCATAAGCCCCCTCTGTATTCCAATACCCTCTATGGGCCACAACCTTGGTT
This sequence comes from uncultured Muribaculaceae bacterium, assembly GCA_964621625.1. Lineage (GTDB taxonomy): Bacteria > Bacteroidota > Bacteroidia > Bacteroidales > UBA932 > Egerieousia. The sequence goes on from CAZULV010000023.1 coordinate 19,683, forward strand.
CTGTTTTGTGCCCATACATTTGCAGAGAATAATAATGAAATGCAGATAATAAGCAATACTGCTATGTTGCCTGAGTTGAGTGTAATTTTTTTCATGCTATAGAGTTGTTTTGTTTGTCTTTAAGTTATTTTTGAATATTTCAATATTTCCGGAATACTATATTTCTTGAATATTGTTTTAATACTCCTATAATACTCTGCAAAAGTAGCACTTTAAATGATTATTTGGAAGCGTTACTCTATGGTTATTAATTCTTTTTGCATCTTCGCATTTGAAAAATCAACAAAAATTCAGAGGATATGGATAGATTGATAGAGAATAGATTTTCAGAAGATATAGACCTGCAGTGTATGACGTAGTTCTTGCATTATAAATAATTTTTGTAATTTTGGTAGCGTTTTTAATATTTTAAATAGTTATGGAACAGCCTGTTTTAAATGCACACAATAAAGAGGAGTATCCGCCCATGCATACTGCCGAACATATTCTTAATGCAACAATGGTTAAGATGTTTGGATGCAGGCGTTCAAATAATGCACACATAGAGAGAAAGAAGAGCAAGTGCGATTATATATTAGAGCAGGAACCTTCTCCGGAACAGATAGCAGAAATAGAGCGGCGTGTAAATGAGGTAATTGCCGCCAATATGCCTGTTTCTATTGAGTTTGTTTCTAAACAGGAGGCTGCCGCAATTGTTGATTTAAGCAAATTACCGGAGGATGCCTCTGAAACGCTGCGTATTGTACGCATAGGCAACTACGATGCCTGCGCATGTATAGGGGCACATGTAGCAACTACAGGTGAAATTGCGCCATTTAAAATTATAAGTGCAGATTTTACAGCACCACAAGAGAGTAACGGGCAAGGACGCTGGAGAGTAAGGTTTAAATTACTTGAGTAGATACTGTCTTGATAAGAAATTCCCTAATTGACATTGGAATTGGATTTAAATTTAGAACCAACCATTGTTAAATTTATAATTAGGGCTAAAATTTGAGTTCTATTCCAAAATTTATTACCCATGAGGTATTTTTCTCTCCAAGGTAATTATATTTGTGGTTAAGACGCCAATAGCTGTCTATCCTAAAGATTCTAAAGATATTAGTAATTCCTACTCCCGCCTCGAGATAAGGCTTTGACACGCCACCCATTCCGTGAGGAAAGAGCAGTTCTGCACACTCAATATTGCCGGCCGCATTATCTGTTTTTGCAAAATACTCTGCACTTCCGTTATTGTCATTACGCAATGTTCCGTAAACACCTCTTAAAGAGATAACCTCGCGCCATTGCAATTTTTTTAGCAGAGGTATTTTACTTAAGAAAAAGCCTTTAAAATTATGCTCATAAAACCAGCTTACCCATGCGTCTGAGGCAAACTCATAATAATCCATACACGAAAAACTTCCCGGATTATTAAAATATGTTCCGTTGCCCTCGTGAATCTTAAGCAGAGGATAAGGCACATTGCCCCATATTTTTCCAACATTTACAGTAAAATACGAAGTTCCAAGCGGAGGTATGGAAAGATTGTACCTTATACCGCCCTCTCCCCTATAGTACTCATAACCGCCATTAAACAAATCTTTAAGTCCGGCCCTAAAATCAAATGTAATTACAGGATAACGTCCCATAAAACGAGTTACATCAAACCTTTTTCTATTTACAATTTCATTAAAACCAAACCTGAGTCCCACACCAACAGATGTTGAATATATTGCATTATAGTGCGTTGTTCCATTAGAATGCAAAAGAGGCACATATCCGTTTCCTGTAATTTTTTGGGTTTCTGTGTATAGTTTTGTTATAATCCACTCCCGCCATTCGTGTTCGTAAGAGATATTCAATTTATCTACAATGCAAAGTCTGTCGCTCCCCTTAGAAAGAATAGAACCCATGATATTCCCCTCGGTAAAAGCATTTTCGCCAGCTCCGAGTTGCAGCGCATCATGTCTGTAATTTGCAGTTATCTTTCTTACGGGCATACGGTTAAACATATACTCTACAATTCCGCCCCCTTTAAACTCTTTATCATCTGTACCATAGGCAACATAGGCGGAAAGCCGCAGTTTTTTGTGCCAATCGGTGGTGGTACGTGCCCCAAACTGGAATCTTGTTCCTTCCAAATCATTAAAACTAAGCAATTTGTAATACGGACCAATCTCTATCTTGCCTAAATCGTAATATCCATACATAAATGTATATACAATATCCTGAATGGTATTAAAAAGCGGCACTTTCTTTATAGAGTCTACCATATTATATATGTTCTGCTCTTTTTGACTAAGCATGAAAGGTCTCTCTTTTTCCCAAAAATCGTTATCGTTATTGAGTACATCTTCGTTTATTACCACATTTGTAGAGTACGAAAGCACCTCTTGCGGAATATGCTCATTAAACTCGGGGTTGGAGTAATTTACAGTACGGTTTCCTATAAATGAAACCAATTTAGAGGAGTCGCGCATGGTAACCGAGAAATCTACATACAGTTTTTCTTGTTTGTAGAACCAGGTGGAGTCATTTACCAATTGGTTCTCCACATCTATTACCATATCACGCACCCAGTTTACATTTACCCCTTTAACCAATTTTATATGAGCCTGTTGCAGAGCCATTGTTGTAGAATCTATCCAAAATTCGCCGTCGAATACGGGTGTTGATTTTGATTTGGGATGGAATCTGAGCATGTAGGTCTTACGCCCCTCTACATTTAGGCTGTCTATAAGGTAGTAGTCATAGAACATAAGGCCGTGCTCGCTCAAAGGTGATGCAATCTTTATGTTAAACAAATCTACATAGTTATCGTAAAGGTCTATCTTTCCGTGCATCTGCCCGGTAAACTGCGCCAATGAATAATCTTCATTTACACCGGAAATACGGCTTGCATCTATGATTTCTCTCGATAAAGGGGGATTTTTCCTATGATAATACCGCGATGAGCTTTCTGTTATCATTACCGGAAGGTAGGGCCGTCCGGAGACCGCAGAGGTATCCATGTATGTGAACACAAAGCCAAAATTTTTCTGCAGCAGCTTGTTCTTCATTTGCGGATTCACATTTGTGAGACCAAGCTCCATTTTATTGTAAGTCTTGCAACTGAAGGTTTCTTTGTATTTGGGGTCGTTATACTGCTTCTGTTCGTATATCCTTTTAAGGAACGCTTTTATGCGTTTATTATCGGCCTTAACTACAACTGATTCAAGAAATTCAGAAGATTGTTCCAATAAAAAATCGAGTTCGGTAAAGCCTCCTATAACCACTTTTGCCTCCTGAGATGTATAACCAAGCAACTCGGCTGTTACTGTTGGAGGAACATTCTGTCTGGTTTCTAAATAATAGCACCCATCCATATCTGTTGTTGCCCCCACTGTAGTTCCTGTAAAATAGACTACGGCAAAAGGCAAAGGCTCACCTGTATGGGCATCCTTTACCATGCCTTTTATTTTAGTTGCAACTTGCGCAGAAAGCATGGCTACAGCCGAGAGAAAAAATATGGAACACAACAGAAATTTCTTCATCACACTATATATACATGCAACAACCCAAAATAGTTTTGCGCCGCAAAAATAGTACACAATCTTTTTATTGTGTCCTGTAAAGGAAAAATATTCTAATTTATCAGCCATTTGGTACAACTAAGCAGTATATTTGCAGATAGCTTTTCTGTTACTTAGTTACAAAAGCCGTCAGAATTTATTTTTAAGCCTATTTAAACTCTTACAGAGATGATTAATAAAAAGAGAATTTTTAAGACTCTTGCAATATTTGCAGCAACTTTTATAGCTGTTATACTTATTGTTGCAATTGCAATACGCATTATTTTAACTCCCGACAATCTTAACAATATGGTAAGTTCATACAGCAGGGAGTACCTTAATGCTAATGTAAAAACAGATACCATAGAGTTGCATATATTCAAAAATTTTCCGCGCATAACACTATCTGTAAAGAACGGAGAGATTGTTTCCAAAGCGTTGGACTCTCTAAGAAATTCAAGTATTTACACAATACCGGCCAAAGCCGATACGCTTTTAAAATTCAAGAGTTTTGATATTTCTTTATCGCTGCTCGGTCTTTTGAGCTCAGACGTAACTATAAGAAAGGCAAACATAGTTTCTCCACAAATATATCTATATACCGCCCCCGACGGCTCTACAAACTACAACATATTTAAAGACAACTGCTCTGAGCAAGAGAGCGCAGACGGGCAGGAGAGTTCATCGCTGAGCATAAGCATGAATGATTTGGGCATAAGCGAAGGGGGAAATATAACATACAACAGTCTAAAAGATTCTCTTGCAGCAAAAATAAGCCTTAACAGTTTGGTATTCAAGGGCAATCTCACAACCTCAATTGAAGATATATTATTCCGTAAAGCAAATATTTCAAATTTTAAAATAGGCATAGACCATATTGCCACCAACAGCGACACACTGCAAAGGTCGTCTGCAATATTTACACTTGATTCTCTGGATATTGCAAGTCATGGAAAGGGCAGATTTACGGTAGAGGCTCTTACTCGCTCCGATTTAAAGATAAACGATGCCTCTTTAGTAAAAGATTTTCCGTTTGAGATAAACGGCGGGATAATTTTTGACACGACTCAGGCCCTGAAAGGCTCTTTAGAGGATTTTAAGATTATAGTTGCAAAAGTTCCTGTTGTATTTAACGGTGATTTTAATATAACACCGGACAGTCTCTATACCAATAATATATGCGGAAAAGTGGAAAACTTTAAAGTTTCTGAGATGCTGCAATATATTCCGCCGCAGATATTTAAAGATATAGACAAAGTAAAGAGCAATGCTGTCATCTCCGCAGATGTTGATGTAAACGGAAGCTATAACTTTAAGACCGGAAAGATGCCGTCGGTTGTGGCATTATTGGATATACCTCAAAGTTATGTTGAGTTTGAAGGGAGAGCTTCCCGCATAAATGAAATAGAAACACATATAAAAGCATACTATTCGGCTGTAAATAAGGATTCTGCAGCAATAGAGGTAAACAAATTTGTTGTAAACGGACGCGGACTGCAACTTGCTCTTAACGGAAAAATATCCGATTTGGCCTCTTCTGATCCTTATGTAGATATGCAGTTTAAAGGGAGTGCCTTTCTCGATACGCTCAGCACACTTTTTCCAGCTAAAAGCGGCTCTGTATTTACAGGAGATATAAATGCAGAATTGTCGGTAAAATCAAGAGCATCCAAATTAAATATGTACAATATAGGAAATGCCGATATTAAAGGGGCAATAACTACCGACAGCACTAAAATATTTATACCGCAAGAGGATTTTTATGCAATGTTTTCTGGTATAAGGATTGGTGTAGGTGCGGTAAGCAATACTGCCGACGCTTCAATAAAGAAGGGTACTAAAATGCTGGCTACCAATACAACGGCCGACTCTGTATATTTTAAGTATAAGGATATTGTAAAGATTGCGGCGGCTAATTTCAGGCTTGCCGGGCACCAGGCGGCAAATATTCTAAAACGAGATACGGCAACACGCAGGGTACACCCTCTGAACGGAGTGATTTCTGCTAAAACCCTAAATGTAAGAGGCACAGATTCGGCCGCACTTAGAATGCGCGACCCTAAAATTAACTTTAGCATACTGCCGTATAAAGAGGATTACTCTGTTCCGGTTCTTAAAGTGAGCACTCAGGCACGCAGACTTATGGCAAGGGATATGCTCAACAGAGCAAGCATAGGAAACGGAAACATTACCATTGAGGCTGTACTCAACAACACAGCAAACAGGGAGCGTAAGGTGCGAATGGAGAGACTCCTTGATTCTTTACAAAACGTTTATCCTCAAATAGAACGTGATTCTCTAATAGCTTATCATATAGCAAAAAGAATGGCAAATAGAGAGCATACGGCCAAGAATGACTTTGCAGGTGAGGATTTTGATTTTAAGGTAGACAAATCTATAGGAGAACTCATACGCCGTTGGAATATAACAGGTTTGATAAGTGCCCAAAGCGGACGCATTACAACCCCTTATTTTCCGCTAAAGACAAGGATGCAAAATATAAACTTTAATTTTACAACCGATAAAATAGAGTTCAAAGATACTAAAATAACAGCAGGACAATCGCAGTTTGCTCTTACCGGCAAGGCCGAAGGATTGCGTAGAGCCATGCTTAGAAACGGAATAATAGATATTAACGGTTCTATTGTTTCAGATACACTTAACCTTAACGAGCTTATAACTGCCGCAAATTCGGGAATGGAGTTTATGGATACCGAAGCCTCGTATAGAGACTCTCTTTCGAAAATTGCAGACGAAGATAAATTAGCAGAGGCTTTAGCCGTAGCCGATAGTGATACAACAGCTACAGTATCCTCTCTAATTATTGTTCCGGGCAATATAAAGGCCGATTTAAAGTTAGATGTAAAATACGGAATATACTCCAAACTTAAATTGCAAAAGATTGCAGGAGAGCTTATTATAAAAGACCGTTGTATGCAGATAACCGATTTTGAAGCTCTTACAACGGCCGGTAATATGAGCCTTACCGCCTTTTATGCAACACGCAGCAAAGACGACCTTGCAACGGGCTTTGATTTGGATATAAAGGATATGGCTATTGAGCGGCTTATTGAGATAATGCCGGCGGTAGATACGCTGCTGCCAATGCTCAAATCGTTTGAAGGAGTAGTAAACTGTCAGGTTGCCGCAACTTCTAAAATAGATACTGCAATGAATATAATTCTGCCTACATTAAGGGGTGTGGCAAGAATTAAAGGTGAGAATCTGGTGCTTATGGATGGCGAGACGTTTTCTACTATAGCCAAGAAGCTCAAATTCAAGAACAGGGAAAAGAACTATATAGATAAAATTTCTGTTGAACTGCTTTTGAACGACAATAAAATTGAGGTATTTCCATTTATTGCAGAGATGGACAGATACAAATTTGCCATAAGCGGCACGCAAAACCTTGATATGTCGTTCCTTTACAGTATATCTATATTACAATCTCCTCTACCGTTCAGGGTTGGCGTAAAGATATTCGGCAATGCCGACGATTTTCATTTTAAGATAGGCCGAGCACAATACAAGAGCGAAAATCTGCCGGTCTTTTCAACGGTTATAGATAGTGCCCGAATAAATCTGCGCGAACAGATTGCCAATATCTATAGAATTGGTATAGATGCTGCGTTAAAGAATAACGGAAATATAGATGACATCCAGAAGAAAAAGGAGAATCACGACAGCGTTTATGTAGAAAAAATGGACAGCCTGAGCAAAGAAGAGGAGACCCAATTAGAAATGATTACTCCTGCTCCAGCACCATCAGAAAGTGAACCGTTAACACCTAAAGAAACAGAACCGCTAACGGAAACCGACACTCCTCTGCCAACAGAAACGCCGGAATAACGGCATAAACAGTAACACCAACAGAAAACACTGAAAATGTCAATGATGCAGAAAGTGACACTTTTACATTATTACTTCTAAGGTATAATTGGGTATAATTGCCAAAAACAATAATGGGGAACATTGCCTTAAGAACTAAGATTATACATCTACAAGATAAGACAATACGGTGCATGATGTGCTGATTAAGGCAAATAAAATACCGGCTCAAATGAAGGATTTGCTTATGCTCGAATCTCTCTCATTTTGAGCCGGATTTATGTTATTTGCGTATTGCCGTATTATTAATACATATAATATTTCTTTGAAAGCTCTTTAAAAGCGGCAACATCTTTATTCCAATACTCTTTTATAGAATCAAAAGTATTTGTTTTTGAGAATGTTTCCCTTATATAATTTGTTCCGCATACCAAGTCGAACATTCTATAACGTCCGTCATTTGCATTGTCAAACACAGCCTTTTGAGGATAAAGTTCTGCCATGGCCTGCATTACATAAAACTGTATGGCGGTAAGTTCCGCTTTCTCAAAATCGGTAACATACATCTGCACACCACCTATATTTTCCCCTTTATATGCAGAATAGAACGGTTTTACATAAAGCGGACGGAACTCCACTCCGGGAATCTCCATTTTATTTAAAGCAGCTACAAGATCTTCTGCCACAATCCAAGGGGCAGCAAAAATTTGGAAAGGCAAAGTATATCCTACACCTATAGACATATATCCCAACTCTCCAAGAATACCTGATGCAGGGTAGTAAAGGACTGTCTCGGCCTGCGGCATGTGAGGAGATGGCAATACCCAAGGTAATCCTGTCTGAGCATATTGCATATCTCTCTTCCAGCCATCCATAGGCACAACTGTAAGTTTGCATTTGAAAGGTCCTTTATCTCCTTTTTCGCCTAAAACAAGGCCCTCTTCATTAAGCAGAACTGCAAGTTCACCAACTGTAAGACCGTACAGGTAAGGAATTTTAAACTGACTTACAAATGAGTAATATCCGGGCTCTACATAGCAGCCTTCTACTTTGTTTCCGCCAAGAGGGTTAGGACGGTCGAGTACTATAATCTCTTTGTCATACTCGGCAGCAGCCTCCATTAGCAAGCCTAAAGTGCTTATGTAAGTAAAAGAACGGCAACCGTTATCCTGAATATCATATACAATGGCATCTATGCTGTCTAACATCTCTTTTGTAGGTTTGCGTGTTGCACCGTAAAGAGAATACACAGGCAGGCCGGTTGCAGGGTCTGTAGATGAATCAACATGATCACCGGCATGGATATTTCCTCTTACACCGTGCTCAGGACCATACAATGCAACAAGCTCAACACCCTCTGCATTTGCAAGAATATCTACAGTAGAGACAAGGCTCTTATCTACTCCCGTAGGGTTTGTAACAAGACCTACCTTTTTTCCTTTCAGCTGTTCAAAACCGTTCCCTTTAAGTACATCTATACCGGTTTTTACACAAACAGTCTCCTTCTGCTCCACATTATTGTTACAGCAAGCCTGCATTGTAAATGCTACTGCAACAACAGCCAATATCACAAAAAACGTTTTTTTCATAAGTTTCTGTCAATTATAATTTAACGTTATTCAAACTATTTTTTGCCGTAGCCAGGGTCTATTTTTCTATCTACAAAGAACGTTACAATCAAGGTGGCTATACAGCAGACCATAACCATCCAGAAGAAATTCACATATCCTATAGCCTCCTGAATGAAACCGGCAAACATACCCGGAATAAGCATACTTGCAGCCATGAATGCAGTACATATTGCATAGTGAGATGTTTTAAACTCACCCTCTGAGAAATACATCATATAGAGCATATATGCCGTAAATCCAAAACCGTATCCAAACTGCTCAATTGCAATTGCAGTAGAAATTACAGCAAGACTTACAGGCTGGAATATCGCAAGATATACAAAAGTTATACAAGGTAGTGTCATACATGCTGCCATAATCCACAATGATTTTTTAAGGCCTACTCTCGCGGCAAATAGACCACCAAGAATACCTCCTATGGTAAGGAAGAGCACTCCTATTGTACCGTATGCAATACCAACTCCCGCAGTACTCATACCAAGACCTCCAAGTTCTGTTTTTGCAACGAGGAATGGCTGGCACAACTTTATAAGAAAGGCCTCCGGCAAACGGTACAGCAACATAAAAATGATTGCCAACCATACTCCTTTTTTCATGAAGTATGTCTTAAAAGTACGTCCGAACTCAGAGAATATGGCACCTGCCGTAACCTCTTTGTCTCCCAATGTAGATTTATCTGCTGCAGGCCTTGGAATTATAAATACATGATAAAGTGTTACCAAAGTAAATACAACCGCTGTTACACACATTGTTATCTGCCATGAAAGCGGAATATTGTTATACTTGAGCTCTATCATACCGGCTATTGCAACAAGTACGCCCTGTCCAAAGATAGACGAAAGACGATAGAATGTTGAACGGATTCCAACAAACTGGGCCTGATCTCCCTGAGAAAGGGCAAGCATGTAAAATCCGTCGGCCGCAATATCGTGAGTTGCAGAGGCAAAAGCCGTTATAACAAACAGTATCAATGTTATATAGAACATACTCATTGGAGTTGTTCCTGTTGCTATTTGCGATGCCTCCGGTGTTGGCAACGTGATTGTAAGCAACACGAATGCCGCAGCCATAATCACCTGCATTGCAACGGTCCACCATCTTTTTGTCTTTATAATATCTACAAACGGACTCCAGAACGGTTTAATCATCCACGGAAGATAGAGCAAACTTGTAAAGAATGCCATTTCGCCATTTGGCACGCCCATCTTTGTAAACATCATCACAGAAACGGTGTTTACGATAAAGTACGGAATTCCTTGAGCAAAGTAGAGTGTAGGAACCCACAGCCAAGGAGATTTAGTTTTCATATTCATTTTAAATGTCTTTTAGTTTTCAGTATCTTTCTTTTATTGCAGCACCAACAAAGTAGTGTAGCAATATCTCTTTATATTTATAGCCCTGTTCGCTCATTACAGCAGCACCTATCTGACACAGACCTACGCCATGTCCCCAACCGGCACCGTGAAGGATAAATTTAGCAGGCACTTTAACGCCGTTTGAAGCTGTTGTTTCACCAACTTTTTCTACCACAAATGCAGAGCTGTAAAGATGTGATGTAGAGAGAGTTCTTCTTATCTCCAACTCCTTACCTATTGTCATGCTCTTCTTTGTTCCAACAATCTTCATCCTTACAAGACGTCCGCTGGTGCCTCTTTCTACCGGAATCAAATCAAGAATATCGCCATAATCAACACCACTGCGGCTGAGTATAAGTTCAGAGAGCTCTTTCTGCCCGTACTCTTGTTTCCATCGGTAAAAGTTTACGGTTTCCTGATCGTAGTTATTGAGCACCTGGCTGAGAATTTTGCCGTCGGTTGTATTACAAAAAGCCTCAGGCGAACTCATAATCCATTCATAAGCGTTCTCCTCAATGGTCAAATCCGGAATATCCTGAGGATTCTTACCGTCACGTACTTTTACAAGATATGAATATTTTACAGGCTCCCAACAATTCTGGAACTCTTCAAATACGCCTCCGCAACATTTTGAGAAACGGGCATCACAAATTTTGTTACCATCCATAAGAAGCTGACCCCATGTTGCATCTATCGCTTTTCTCACCTTCTCGGTAGAGGCTCTTGTAAGACCCTGATAACGTTGGCAATGGTCATCGGCACATACGTCAAAGTTTACATGATCTTCTCTATCGTACCATTTTATGAGTTCATCTTCTGTTTGAGTGCATGCGCTATACTCTTTATTGGCAGCAACTATCTCCTTGTTCTTCTCTATCTGGGCCAACAGCCAGCTGCGAGAAATCACCGCATGAGCCTTAAGCAGTTCTTCAGATGCAGTAGCGCTCATTTCAGACGAGATAACACTTGTAAGATAATCCTCTACACCTATGATGTTTACCGCAGTAAGTTTTCCATCTTCGGCAATTACTTTAAGGATATTGCCAAACTTCTGGTCCTCTTTTCTTTCCCAATGGAAATTCACGCCAATGGTAACATCTTTAAGCCAGAATGTTCCTATTCCTTTTGGCGTAAAGAGCAACTCGCTGTACTCCTTTCCGTTCCAAAGCACTTTGCCGTTCTGCTCCGCTACATGCTGCAAACCTTTTACCGCAACAGTTTGTGTAGTATTTGGATGAGAGAAAATATAATTATTGCCAAGCTCAAAATCTATCTCCTTCTCGTGCATGATTCCTACGCTTACTGTAGGCTGTTTTCTCAAGGCATTCTTTATGAAACCGAAAGTCTCGCTGCTAATTGCTATCTCATCTGTAATCTCGGTAAGTTCTTTACCCGAAATTTTATTATAGTCTTTTTCGAGCGGAGTAATATAAACACCACCCATATCAACAGAAGCCGGACTAAGAAGAATATTTGCATCTCCCTCTACAAAATAGTGGCTCGGACGGTGTTTGTCTCTTATAAATAACAGAGAAATATATTTTACCACACCGTTATCTTCTATACTCCAAGAGATTATATTGAGCATAGGCTCCCATTCGCCCTCTTTTACCTCCAAACAAGCGTGAATTTTTCTGAATTGCGCCACAGCTGCATCCTTATCGGTTGCCTCTATTGCTATAACGCCACGCATATAATTCTCAACGGCATATACTTTTACATTCTCAGCTTCGCACAAAAGGCTCTTATTTAAGCCATTATAATTGTACTCTACCGGCAAAAAGCCTTTATTTCCACCCTGAAAGTGCATGTGATCCGGTGCAGAAGCGCCACATTTTGGCCCGTTATAGAAGAATATAAAGTCATTCAGTTGTTCCGACAGCAGGAGCATATCACCAAATCTCTCATCTTCTCCCTCTATCATCTGGTTTACATGCCTTACATCCGGAATGGTAAGATGTTTTGGGAAAATAGGAAACGGATTTATAAGAACGCTGTACTCACAGTTCTTGCCATAAAAAGGCAATCCTTCCTGTATCTGAGGCCTGTTTGCTCCACAAAGAAAACACTTTCTCTCTTTGATTGTCTTTGGGTCTACCTTTGCTGCCGACGAAACTATTCTTGCCGGATTAAACTGTACCTTAACTTTAAATCCGCCAACTTCAAGTTCTTTAACATCAACACCTTTAAGGGCTTCGTAATTATCTTTGGCCTGTTGCCAAACGGCAAGCTGCCTATCGATTAAATCGTAGACAGCTTTATTGGTTAATCCATTATTATTTGCCATAACTATTTCTTTAGAGCAACACGAGCCTGCAATTCCCATGTTCTGATTCTATCTTTATACAAATTATGGTTATTCATTTTTACAATATCCAAAGAGGCATCTGAGTTATCTTCCCAGCGGCGGCAATTGTAAAGCACATCGTAAATTCTGCCTATCTGATACTCTCTTGAGAATTTAAGACCGAGGGCATAATCCTCTCCGTAACTTGTATTAGGAACTTTAATTTCTCTCAACACCGGAGTATAGAAAGCTCTTGGAGCACCCAATCCGTTAATTCTCAATGCATTGTTTCTACCATTCTCAGGAGTCCACTCTTTATGGTCTATAATTCCCGGAGCTATCATCTCCATATTAAAGTTGGTCATTTTGTAAGTACCTACAACCATTGCGCAATTCTGCTCGTAGAAAGCATTTACAATTTTCTGTAGTGTATCCGGACCTGAATAAACATCGTCTGAATCCAATTGAACAGCAAATTTACCGCATTTAGGATGATGCACACCGGCATTCCAGCAACCGCCTATGCCCAAATCCTTACGCTCAGGAATAAGATGTATAAGTCTGTCGTCACCGGCAAACTCTTTAATTGCCTCGGTTGTACCGTCGGTTGAATGGTTGTCAATTACAATAAGGTTATATTTGAAATTGGCCTCCTGACAAAGAACCGATTTGATTGCATCTTTTATTGTACGTACTCTATTGAATACAGGAATAATTACAGAAGCCTCATACTCAAAATTATTCTCACTAAACTCAATATGTTTGAACTTAGGCTCAAGATAACCGCCAATCTCTTTAAGATGCTCTGTACAAGCCTGCTCCATCTCTATCTGCACGCCACGGTTTTTAGGGTCTACATAATCGAAAATCTTCTCGCCACTCTTACGGTTATCGTTCTCAACCTCTGAGTACAAGTATTCGTTTATATGACATATTTCTCCTTTTTGAGCAACTTTAAGACGCAAATCATACAAACCGGCAAATTTGTAATCCTGTTTCATTCTGCTTGCACCGCATTTTAAAGCCGCTGCTTTATAGAACAAAACCGAACCAAAGTTAAAGTCATCTCTCAAACTTCCGAATTGATAATCAATTACAGGAGCTGCACTTTTTTTACCCTCGGCAATCTGATAGTGATCTGCATACAGCATAGAGGCATTGCTATCTTCTGCTATTCTCACGAATCTTTCCATTGCAAAATAGCCCAACTCCAAAGTAGTATGTTTTGTATATATCAACGAGTATTCAGCATCTGATTTTTCTGCAATTTTCTTAATGGTTGCAGTGCTGTTTAACGAATCGATTTCTATAACTTCACAACCTTCAATGCCTGCTTCTGCCGCATTTGATGCCAATAAATAGATCTTAGATACCAATTCATTTTGTTTCAAACCATTAACAGTTCCCAATACTTGTTCTTTATCCTTAAACGGAATAAAGCAATTAATTTTTGTTGCCATAGTGTCTTAATATTATAATATATTTATTTTCAAGTGATTATATAAAAGATTGTAATAAAATCTTAACAACTTGCAAAAGTAGTAATAAAAATACTTTTATCAAAGAAAGATAACAGATAGATTTACTGACAAATAGAAATAAAAAAGCCGCCCGTAAAAGGCAGCTTTTTTACATTATGAAATAGTTTTTTAATTAGAAAGTGGAGAACAAGGGAGTCGAACCCTTGACCCCCTGCTTGCAAAGCAGGTGCTCTAGCCAACTGAGCTAGTCCCCCGAATCACGGCCACTACGGCCTAACTTATAAAAACTTGTGGAGAACAAGGGAGTCGAACCCTTGACCCCCTGCTTGCAAAGCAGGTGCTCTAGCCAACTGAGCTAGTCCCCCATTGTTTCTTAGTTTTTCAATTAATTAAAGAACTTTTATTAGTAGTCCCGCGCGGATTTGAACCGCGGACCCCCACATTATCAGTGTGGTGCTCTAACCAACTGAGCTACGAGACTGTATATTTAATAGCATTCCAACAGCAAGAAGAGAGGCAATCTACCAATCTTCAGTTAGTAACAGCTCCAAAAAGGAGGTGTTCCAGCCACACCTTCCGGTACGGCTACCTTGTTACGA
>CAZULV010000024.1:0-32369 GCA_964621625.1 uncultured Muribaculaceae bacterium
CTTGTTATTGTTTTCATATATGCTCGGGGTTCTATCAGGAAAACTATACAGCTCCTTATTAATAGCCGTATATGTAGTAGAAAATTCTACTCCAGTCGAGAGTCTCTCTTGAGAACCCGGAACAAAATTCACGGGAATAGATATTAAGATAGACACCTGCTGTATAAATACCGTTAGGATTGGAGGAATCGAAGTCGGTGGCGGCTACATGTTTTTGTATAGGTTCCAAACGGAAGAAATTCAAATAGTACGTAGGAACATTATTACCAGTAAACGTAAAAGTACCGGTATCAAGAACATACGGATAAGAGTGGCCTTTTGTGAAGGTAAAGGTATAGGTTTCATACTTACCGGTGTGATCGCCTCCGTAGAAGTTGCCGTCATAATAAAAAGGAACAAACACATTGGTTTCGCCGTTTGGAAATATTACAGACCTCGGATGAGCATAAAAACAGGCTGTAACCTCATTAACATAATTTACAGTCACTTTTCCTCCGGTTGAAGAACCGCCGCCAAGTACCTCTCTGTTATCCGGTTTGGCGTAACCAATCAAATATACTGTTTCGTAAAGGGTGATTGTGCAAGAGTATTCTTCCCCTTGCGTTTCCTTGTATTTATCTAGTTCTGTTGCATTGTCCGGCGATATAAATGCGATATCACCCTTTTCGGGAGCATCTGGGGTTATTGTTACTCTAAGTCTGAATTTTCCGTTACCTGAACATGGATTGGCAATAGTCAATGTAGATGCCGGAAGATTGACACTCAAACTTGACGGATTAGGATATTTTTCATTATCCGGGGCAGCCTTTAAATAATTCAGAGTCAGATAATCATTATTATATGCATGTGCGGGCAAATCAAGCTGTAAATCAGCAGTTGTAATCCTGTGTCCTAAATTCACATCGGCTTCTATTGAGGTGGCCATGCTTACCTCTTTGATATTAAAATTCACATTGGCCGACACATCTGCCCTACCCTCTATATACAATGTAGCTGTGAATGTTTCATTAGAAGACGGCCATGTATTGATGTTAGTTTTTGGGTCAGGCTCATACCAAAAACAGACCCTGTTTCCTGCAGAATGAGAATAGGAGTCTCCTGAAGTAAGCCTTATAGCAACCGGTAATGCCGCCGCATGACTCGGTGTAATGGTATAGCCTATATCATGTTTGAAATATCTGTATCCCGTAAAAGAGGTTTCTGCAGGTGTTATTGTGAGTTTTTGTATATCAAGCAGGTAAGTTGCTGTTGCAGGACCTAACTTGGCTGTTATTGTGCAGCTGCCCGGTGTGATTGCCTTAATTGTAATACCTGTGGCCGATTGAGACACCAATTGTGCATTGGCATTACTCAACGATATATCCACATCGGCATCGGCCGGAACTATCTTGCTGTATGGTATTGTTACAGTCTCTCCGTCATACATCACACGGCCAGGAGCAGGGAACTCAATCTGCGGATTGGCAACCGTAACCTCACACTCCAATGTAATACCATGAGCTGTTGCCTCAATTTTTGCCGTACCTGCCGACAATGCTGTTACTTTGCCTGTGGCATCGACTGTGGCAACAGAGGTGTTGGATGACAAAAAAACAGGAGCTACAGGCGGCTTTACGGTGTAGGCAATGGTAAAACTTTCACCAACGTACAAACTCTTATTTTCGGGATCAATCGAAAACTCCTGATTGTTTACAGTTACTCTGCAGTTGCCTTTCTTGCTTGAATCGTCTGTACTGGTAGCTGTTATTGTACAGCTGCCTGCAGCTATTGCCGTTACCTTTCCTGTGGCATCAACTGTAGCTATATCGTTGTTGGAACTGCTCCAGGTGTATGTCTTGACTGTGGCATTGGCGGGAACGACTGTAGCTGTCAACGTTGATGTCTCGGTAGGATATAGAGACAGTGTTGTTGGAGTTACACTTATTCCTGTAACCGGTACCTTGCTGTCAACGGTGATGTTTGCGGTTGCGGAGATATTGGTTCCGTCTGTGGATGTTGCTGTTATTGTACATGTTCCGTCTGCCAATGCCGTTACCTTGCCTGAAGCATCTACCGTAGCTATATCATTGTTTGAACTGCTCCAGGTTATCACTTTGTTTTCGGCAGTAAGGGGAAGTACTGTTGCCGACAGTTGCAATGCCTCTCCTAATGCTTTAAATGTGTAGGTTTGTGGTGATATGGTTATAGATGTTACAAGGTCTATTATATTACTATTATCTACTCTCCAGCTGTTTTCATCTACAGCACCATCTTCTCTAAAGTTTACAGTAATGCTGTGCATCCTGTTTCTTATAACATCAAAATTAGCCACCATATCTGTTCCCAAATAGAACCTGTAAAGAATATCTCCCCTTTTACGAGGCGAAGAGTAAGAGGCTTCTAACTCTATATAGCTGCATGTTTTAGAGTAGATACTTTCCTGAGGCCATGCCTTTTTACTCTGTTCTAAATTATCGGGCAGAAGCATTCCCTGCATATTTTCATACTGATAAAAGACTAACCCTAAAGATAATTCATCCTCATTAGGATTCTCTATAACCAAACCATCGGCAGCATCTGCCGGTCCTGCAATTTTATTATTGGCAAAAACAGATACTTCCAACGGCACATTTTTAAGTGCTACCCGCCTGACAGATATATCAACATCGTCGTTAAGCATAGAATAATCGGCCTTTACCTCAATTTTTGCAACACAACGCGTAAGATTTATAACAATCCTATGCCCGTTTGTGAGCAACATCCGCTCTGTTTTACCCGACATAAGCACTGCTCCTGAAGGAGAAACTATAGCCGAAATGTCGTTAGGACGGTAGACAATATCCTCAATTTGAGATGCAGACACCGCATGAATACGTTTTCCGGCATTGGCAATAGCATAAACTGTATATTTCATTTTTTCTAAAATCACAGTCTCCATACTATTGCCGTTTCCGCTGTAATATCCATAAGAGACAACATCTCCCTGTTCATTTACAATATATAAATTAATATTCTCCACAAGCAACTCATTCACAGAACTTTTACTCACTACTTCATTAAGCGAATATCCAAAAGAGAGCATTACGCTGTCGCGTCTGCCATACATTATCTCCTCTTGTGCTACTTTAGTATCATGCGAGCATGAAACCGGCACAAAAGCTAAGCTAAATACAAAAAACAGGAAAATAAGAAGCTTGCCAAACTGTATATTCCGGCAACACACTCTCAAACAATTATAATATACATTAACAATTTTCATAATACCAATGCTTTAAATCACAACTCTATTTTTACAGGAACGGTTGTTTCCCAATCATCTGTAGAGATAGAGAGAAATCCCAATGAAATATCCAGAATAAGTGAGACATCTGAGAGTTCTTCGGCCTTCATATCATACCCGGAAGCGACAAGCCATTTACCTAACGGACAATCCTTTATTTCAACCTCTTTTCCGTCGCACATGGTATAGATTGTCATATACAGCTCTTCCGGCACCTCTTGCCTCATGAGTCTGAACCTAAAAAAGCATGATTCTTTTAAGTCATTAGTATGCGGATAAGAATATGTATAAAAACTC
This sequence comes from uncultured Muribaculaceae bacterium, assembly GCA_964621625.1. GTDB lineage: Bacteria > Bacteroidota > Bacteroidia > Bacteroidales > UBA932 > Egerieousia. The sequence goes on from CAZULV010000024.1 coordinate 3,557, forward strand.
TCCTTAATAAAACTTCCGTTTACATAATGCCCCAATGTTCCCCCTTTAAGTTTTATATACAATCCATTTTCTGCAGTATACCCACCTTTAAGCTGTATATCAACAACCGCATGTTCTTTTTTCATAAGAACTGTATCACAACAGGTTTCACCTCCTGCATCAAGGATTTTGCTGCAAAAATAGAGCGGATCGGCATCACACTTTTCTGCTTTAAGCAATGACGAACTCAATGTACTGTTATCATTGAGCAGTGTTTTGTCGAGCAAATTTCCCCAGATATAGCATCTTACATCTCCCCTATTGAGTTCAACTTCGTAAAAATCACCATATTCCCACGAATATACCGTATCCCTGCAAAGAAGCCTGCCTGTATTATCAAAGAACCACAGATGCAGTGATTCTATCGAGGAATCAACCAAAGAAAAATCAACGGAGCACCAACACGGGCACTTACTTCTATCCTCTTTAATTGAATTACAAGATATTACAGCAGCTATCAGAAGGCAAATAATCGATAATTTCCGTAACATTAAACAATGATTTAAAAATTCACATACACAACAGGAACTGTAACCCAATCGAGCACGTTGAGTGATGCAGTAAGCACACCATATTCTAAAATATCATCAGGATCTGTAGAACCGGGACGGCATATCGTAACATCTAAAGAGTAAGAGGTATTGCGCTTTACTCCAAGGTGTCCGTTTGCCGCAGAATACCCAAATCCCTCTCTGTTAATATTTATAGGATAATAATAGGTATGCCCGTTTAAATCTCCCTGAATCACAAGTCTTGTAAAATGTTTGTCGGGAGTTTCGTTCTCTAACATATTTTCGTAGCAATAAAAGTAGTGCGGTACTGTATAACCGGCATCAGAAATATTATTTGCCACCTCATCATAAAGCATACCCGACATTGTACATAAATTTATATCCTGAGCCACAGCTTTTTTATAATTATAGAAAATAGGTGTTGTTGCATTTGCACCCGACGAATATCTTTTGTTTGCATAAACATTTGTAACATAAATTTTTACATTTTTAAGTTCTGAGCCTTCATACGGAGTTCCTGCAAAATCGGTCTTTATGCCGGTAAGCCCTATACGTGCAACAAGCCGCGAAATAGAAAATGCAACAGAAGTTGAGACCTGCAAAACCACCTCAATGCTGCCAGTCATTGTAAAATTCTTTAAATCTTCATTATGCAGTTCTGATACTCTTGCTTCAAAATCGGTAAAAGTCTTAACTCCCGTCCAATCGGTATTATGGGAATTGGCAACCGCATAAATCAATTTAGCACCTGTGGTACTCTGTATTTCAATATTGGAGAGAGAAGACAGCTCAGCACCTTCTAACTTTTTATATGTATCAAGTACACCGGCATCTGTACCTTCTGCTCTAAAGATAAAGAACTCTAAAGTCTGCACAAGATTATCATCGGACTGAATCCCATGAGTATTGCCAAAAGCCCTCGTCTCAGGAACAATAGAGAGAGAAACAATTGCAGGTTCTGGCTGCCTCTCATCTGCCTGCTCAGATGATTTTTCACAAGAAATTGCAGTTAAAGCAATAAAGACAGATGCAGCAGCACAAAGCGTGCACCTTGCCAAATCAGAAATTTTAAAATTCTGTATCATAATTAAAGTTTTAAATTAATAAATGATTTATTTATAATATGTTGTTACAACTCATCCAATAGCGCACCCATATTGTATTTCTTTATAAGCGAAGAGATTTCAGGATCTAAGTTGCCTCTATGACGCATGGCATAATCCTGCTCTACAGAATGAAGAAAATACTCCGCAGCCTGCCTCTCAAACCCGAGCCGGGAATTTACCACAGCAAGCATATAATCTCTTTTCGCAGATTTTGGAAGTCCTTGCAATACCTCCAACGCAGAATTATTATAATCCATACAGATATATGCAACTGCCGAATTCATATCGTTATATGAACGAAGCAGTGTTACTGCCGCTTCATAATCCCTGTTAGCAAGAGCCTCTACCCCTTTCATATAAAGTGTATCAATTTCCGTTGTATGCACCGTATCCTTTATCATTCCTTTACGATGCAGATAAAAATCAAACTTGACTGTGCGTAAAAGAGGATATAATACACTTCTTATATACTTATAATCGGGTGTTTTAGAGAGAGCCTTCTCTCGTTCATCAAGATCAGAAACTGCAAAACATCTTTCAACGGATTCTAAATTGGAGATATTGCTGTCTGAGCGTATAAGATTTTGGAGTTTGCTCCAATGTTCGGCAATAGAACAGGTCTTTATAAGAGCGTTAAAATCTATATTTTCCAAATTTTCATACGATTCTGTATCAGAATCACCCGTAAGGTCTATGCTCCAGAAAGAGGATTTTAAACTGTCGCGATAACTTCTTATATGATTTTCAAAATAGTTCTTAATGGAATTTGCCCTGTCGGCCGCCAAATTTATATTAAAAGAATAACTTCCTTCCGGAGAACACGACGCAGTAATAACCAATGAATCAATAATATAATCTTTATCAGAAAGTAGGGTTTCTACATTTGCACGTATGCGTCCCAATTCTGAGCGGTTTTCATGCAGAGTATCACACAGTGCAGAATCTCCGGGCCTGAAATCTATATATGCAGCCGTATTGGCTACTGCATTTCGCGCTATTATCTTTTTGATATACCGCACATTGTTATCGGTAAAAAAAGACATGGAACTTATATAGTAAGTGAGCGGTTCTGTTTGCGGAATAGAGTATACTGCCTCACTCTCCCTGTAAATTTTACCATCCATAACCATATCAACCTTACGCAATCCCTTACGTGTTCTAAGGCTATGCACATAATGATATTTTAGAGTGCCGTCTGCAGAAGCAATTACCGAATCTAACCTTATACCCTCTGTTTCTAAAGGAATCTTTACATACTTATTATACATTTTATCTTTGTTGGCAATTTTACGGTTATTGCGCTTTACAAGAAACTGCTTTGTATAATGCTCCACAGCCTCACGCTCCGTAACACCAAACAGACTCTCCACCATTGCAGTATCTACAAACGAAGTATCATTTTTAAGGGCAGCCAAAGAGGTAAAATTACGCTCTATAAAAACATCTAACAGACGCCTGTTTGTATAGGTATCTATAAAATTGCAAGTATCCGGAATAATAGATTTTAAAAACCTGTTATAGAGTTCATAACCCCTCAATTGCGCTGTCCTGTATTTTTCACCTGTAATATAGATTTTATCAAGTTTAAGGGTATCCGACAAAAAATATAAACGAGGAGCCAACCTTACCTGCCAATCAGAATTTTGCATAGCTTGTGGAACCGTGACATCAAAAGCTATATCTACATACCCGTTTCTCTCCGGCACATTTCTAAATTTAGCCTCCACCACAACGGCCTGCAGACGGTCTGATATTACCATCTCTCCAGACTCCTCGTCTTTTACAGCATCCATAATGAGCACTTTACCCTGTATATCAACAACTGCTATCCTATCTTCAGGAGCCTGCTCTAATAAAGAGTCCCTTACAGAAACCGGCAATTGATCGTTACCGGCCATCGATACCCCTATTTCTGCATTTTCACGCCCCAACATCTTAATCTTATGCCTGTTTGTACATCCGCAAAGAAGAGCTGAAAATAAGATTACAGACACATAAAATTTTCTTTCAAAAAACATATAAAAGCTCATACATCTCTCTTTTTAAAACAGATACGACAGTTGCACCAATACATTATTTGGTGCTACGAATATTTTCTTTCCCTTATCTTCTATTTTTCCGCAAGAAGGACAGGCATATTTTACAAAATCGGTATATCCGCCCATAACCCCTATACCAAAATCCATATTTATATGTCTGTTTAGCATAAGGGCATAACCTGCCCCTACTGTAACACCGTAAGCATCACCTTCGTATGTATCCTGCGAAACTATTCCGCCGCGATTATATCTTGTAAATCCTGTCTGACCCGATAAAAACCAGCCGGAATATGAGTGCCATGGCCACCACTTTGCCCCAACGGCAAAAGCGAGCTGCCTGTTGTTGAGCTGTCGGGTTCCGTAATTGTATTTATAATTAAAAGGATTGTATTTTCCCTGTACATAAAGAGAAAAATGTTGTGAAATTCCTAAACTTATCTCACCGTTGATTGTTCCAAAATTAAGATAATTCAAAAGATTGGTAGAAACAGAAAGACGTTGCCCCCAAATAGGACCATACATAAAGGACAACATTACAGACAGCAATGCAAATTTAAACTTAAAACCGACGCACACCTTTCCCGCATGCCCTTTGCCTGCCTTAAAAATAGTGGTTTGAATCTTACTTCTGCACATATAGTTTCGTTTAAAAATCAGTTTTTATTTTTTGGCGAAACTAAATGCAGAAAAACAGATTCCTTTATAAAATCATAAAAATGTGGCTTTTAGCCCTAACAAATATTTAATTATATAATTATTTATTCAATTTTAAAAAAAATGGAAAAAATTTTAAATTATTTAACCGACAAATATTACGGATGCCTTAAATATTGGTGGCTTCTACTTGCTCTCGGTATTATAATGCTCGCCCTTGGAGTGCTTATTTTTGTATTTCCGGTAATAAGTTACCTCACAATGTCTATGCTTTTTGGTATAGTAATACTCATTTCGGGAATATTTTATATTATAATGTCGGCCTCAAGAAATGTAAAAGGACGGGGATGGCTCATGGCTTCGGGTATAATTGAAACGGTGCTTGGTGTCCTGCTTACAATTTTGCCATCTATTACTGCGGCCGCTCTCCCCTATTTCTTGGGATTCTGGCTGTTATTTAAGGGGTTTACACTTATAGGAATAGGTTCAGACATGAGCAGTGTAAAGGGCTCCGGTTGGGGTTGGAGCATAATATGGGCACTTGCACTTATAGTATGCGCATTTGTAATAATACTATACCCTATGGTATTTGGGATTGAAGCGGTTATAATATGGATTGGAGTATCTTGTATTGTTGCAGGACTCTCTCTTATCAGTTTCTCTGTAAATCTTAAAAAAGGCATACATTAAAGAGCGGACAACCCAACAGAAGAGTTTTAAGACAAATCTGTTGGGCTGTTTTACTTATCAATAACTATTCTGCACAAAATATTATAATCTCGTAATCATCTGAATGTTAAAGTAAACACAGTGGCTTTTTCATCGCTACCGGTAAGGCGCAAGCTGCCGCCATGCATACACATGATTTGTCTCGACAGCGAAAGTCCTATTCCGGTGCCCTCTTGCTTGGTTGTAAAGAACGGTATAAATATCTGTTCTCCGCACTCTTTACTTATTGGAGTTCCATTATTGATTACATGTATTACCACATTCTCTATAAAATCGAGTTCGGCAACAATCTCAACTCTATTTGCTCCTGCCTGAAGGGCATTTTTTATTAGATTCACTATTATCTGTGATATTTGAGCTTCATCTGCATAGAGGAGAATATCTTCTTGCTTCTCAGAAAACAAAACAGAGGCATTAGACTCCGCCACCTGCGCCGATACAAGATTTATAACATTATTTATCAAATCTTTAAGCAGAAGAACTTTTTTAACCGGAGCCGCTATACGCGTAAGATTTCTATACGATTCTACAAACTTCATAAGCCCGTGAGAAGATGTTGAAATAGTCTCTAAACCGGCCTGATAATCTTCATTAAGCCCATCTTCTGTTGCTTTGCTTTTAAGAATATCGCTTAACGAAGCTATAGGAGCAATGGAATTCATTACTTCATGAGTAAGCACCCGCGTAAGTTTACTCCAAGATTCAGCCTCATTCTCACTCAATTGCTCCGATATATCGTTTAACGCAACAATCTTTATCTCATTTCCATTTATTGTTGCGTAAGAGGCCGACAGCAATATATTCATCCTGTTGGTTTCGTTAAACAGAATTACCTTTATCTCCTGTCCGGGCATAACCTCTACTATTTTTTCATACAACTCGGAATTTATCCTGCGCAACTGTCTTATATTTGAAAGCGAAGCCACTCCTAATAACATAAGAGCCTGATTATTTGAAAAATCAACTTTACCGTTGGGATAAATGGCAATTATACCGGTCTTTATATGATTGAGCATGTGTCCGTAATAAGACTCCTGCTCTAAAAGTTCATTCCTCTCCTTCTCAAAAATTCCCCTTAACCTATTTAGAGCTTTATTTAAGGATTTGTTTAAAAGAAGTTCTTCACTGAATTTGAAATTATACTCTTTATCCTCCAACGCATCGAGCATATAATTGAGTTTCTTACATACTTTATACCTTGCATAAACGGCATAAATGCAGAACAGCAATACAAACAACACTATTATTATAGGTAGCAGAGGATATTCCATTTCAAATTCTATATATCATACTTTTTTAATTTGCTATACAAAGTAGGACGGCTGATATTTAACGATTTGGCAACCATAGAAAGATTACCGTTAAACCGCTTCATTGCAGAACGTATGATACGCTCCTCTGCCATTTCGAGTGTTTCATTACTGTAATTTGATTCACTCGACTCTTTATCCAAAGCAGAATGCTCAAGCGAAACATCGGAAACGGCAATTGATTCGCCTTCGCAAAGAATCACAGCCTTCTCAATACAATTCTTGAGCTCGCGTATGTTGCCTTTCCATCGGTTGAGCCTTAACATCTCAAGCACATTGGCATCTATAGAGGAGACACTTCTGCGATACTTTGCCGCAAACTGCCTTAAAAGACTCTCGGCCAGCGGCTTAATCTCATCTACCCTCTCCCTTAGAGGCGGCAGCTTTATATGCACTGTATTTATCCTATAATACAAATCTTCTCTAAAACGCCCGTCTCGCACCATCTGCTCCAAATCCATATTGGTTGCACAAACAAGCCTTATATCTATTGGTATCTGAGTGGTATCTCCCACTTTTACAACACATCTGTTCTGTAATACCCTCAATAGTTTTCCCTGCAAATGCAAAGGAATATTACCTATCTCATCTAAAAACAGAGTTCCGCCGTGAGCCTGTTCAAATTTACCTATATGATTGGCATGAGCATCGGTAAAAGCCCCTTTTACATGCCCGAAAAGTTCACTTTCAAAAAGCGTCTCGGTAAGTGCCCCCACATCTACACTCACCATAGCAGAGCCGTTTCTCATACTCAGCCTGTGAATCTCACCTGCAAGCACATCTTTTCCCGTTCCGTTCTCTCCGGTAATAAGTACAGTTGCATCGGTTGGAGCTATCTTCTCTACAGTCCTATGAATCTGCCTCATAGCCTCACCTGTTCCCCAAATCATGGTATTACTGCCGGTTGTATGAGAAGAGAATGCCGTACATGAATTATTACCGTTTTTCTCTCCCGACAATTGCTTTACAGCATGTTTTATAGCAGCCGAAAGGGTATCAACAAGTTTATCGTTGCTCCACGGCTTTACAATAAAATCAAAAGCTCCACGCTTCATTCCTTCAACGGCAAGCTGCACATCGGCATAAGCCGTAAACAGCACAACTTCAACTGCAGGAAAACGGTTCTTTATCTCCCCGAGCCAAAAAAGCCCCTCATTTCCGGTATTTATATCGCTGTGAAAATTCATATCAAGCAGAACGGCATGCGGAACGAATCTTTCGATTTTTGCAACAAGTTCATTTGGTGATGCTATAAGCTCAACCTCCTCAAAATACATGGGTAGAAGTATCTTTAATGCGCTACGTATGCCCGCATTATCATCTACAACCAATATTTTTCCCTGTTTCTTATACATTTCTATAGACAAAATACAAATGCACCTCTGCCCTATTGCAGAACAGGGCAAAGATACATTTTTTTCTCTACATGCCTCATTCGTTGCGCAAAGAGTCTACCGGATTTTCGGTTGCCGACTTAAAACTGCATACCGTTACAACAGCTGTTACTATTGCCGCAACCAAGACAAACGACACCGCAAATACCCATATACTCATAGGAGTTCGGTATGCAAATGTACTCAAGTAACGCTCCATAAGCATATAGCTCAACGGCACGCTCACAACAAAGCACACTAACAATATCTTAATGAATTTAAGATTAAACATACCGAGTATCTCTGCAACTGTAGCCCCATGCACTCTGCGCACTCCAATTTCCTTACGGCGATATCTGGCCTCAAAAATTACGAGTCCCAACACACCCATAAGCGAGATTATAATTGCAATAATGGTAAACAGGGTTATTATCGTTGAGAGATTTTTCTCTTTTGTATACTGACGGCCCAACTCTTCATCAAAGAATTGCACATTTATTCCCTGTACATCATATTCAGGTGCCACAGAGACAACTGTTTCTTTTATAAAAGAGACTACATCCTTCATCTTTGTACCGGCATTCACCCTTATATACAATTGAGAAAGCTCCCACCAAGGATTTTTTCCAAATATATAAAAAGCAAACGGTGCTATAGAGTATTGCAGCGGTTTAAATTGGAAATCTTCACAAAAACCTACAATTTCGGTTTCGGCCTGGTGCCCCGACACCCTGTCTTCTAAAGTTAGGTTAAATTTATTTTTAGCTGTCTGGTTAAAGATAAATACCCCTTCGCCTTTCTCGTCTGACTGCAAAAAATCACGTCCCTCAATAATATCTATACCCATAAAGCTCAAGAAATTCCATGAAACAGGATAAGCATCAAAATGAATGGTCTCATCTTTAAAAGGTCTTCCCCAAGCCATTCGTGTGGCACTTACAAGCGGGCCTGCAGCCCATGCAACATCCTTTATATAAGGACTCTTTAGAAGCTCTTCGGAAAGGGCTTCTCTGTTGTTACTAATTGAAATTGTTGTGGTAAGAAGATATTCTTTATTAAATCCCATATCATAGTCCATCATAAACGAATGTTGCTTTTTAATGAATAATGAGCAGATTACAAATGACAGAGAAATTATGAACTGCAATCCTATAAGAGAATATCTTAAAACCTTGCCGCTTTGTGTAATACCAAATACCCCTTTTATAGCAAAAGCCGGAGAGAATGATGTAATATAGACTGCCGGATATACACCGGAAGCTATAGTTATTATGGTGGCCGCTATAAAAGTAAGCATAAGAACAAAGAGATTGTCTCCAAATGCCAATGAACAACTTATGAGATTTGCATACGTAGAACTTCTAAATAGCTCAATCACGGTCATGGCTGCCAAAAGTGAGATAATAACCAATATTCCGGATTCAAGCAAAAAACCGCCAATAAGCGAGGTTCTCGAACTGCCAAGAATCTTGCGTGTATTTACAGAACGGATTCTTTCCGGAACCTGTGCAAAGAAAAAGTTCACAAAATTTATAAGAGTTATTATAACTATAAGTATTGCAACCGCCATAAGGGTTATGGTTGTTGTCTTATTACCTACTCTTCCGGCTGGGACATAAATCAGTTTGTTATAAAACAGATTCTTTACCGGCTGCAATGTAACCTTGCAGTTGTTTATATATTCGCGAACCTCTTTATCGGTTGGAATTTCTGATTCAGGGGCACTCTTCACACGCTCCAATACAAGGTCGGTCACCACCTTAAAGGCATACTCCTCAAATGCCTCTTTATTAAGCGATGAATTCAGTTTTACAAAATGATTGTAGCTCCACTCTCCCCAAGAATTTTCATTTTCTGTTTCCAAATTATTGCAATATATAGCATCAATATTGTTCAAATCGGAATTCATTGGCATATTCCTATACACAGACGTAACTGTATATGAAACCATATTACGACCCAATTTTATTGCATCACCAACTCCAACACCCATAAGTTTTGAAGCTTTCTCGCTTATAGCCACGCTTGCCGTCTTGTCCAGCCCATCAAAAGTTCCGGCTATAGGTTCATATCCGAATACATCCAATGCACCACGAGTCATTTGAGATGTCCCTATTTTATACTCCCTGGCATTATCCCCTTCGCCAACATTTATAAGATAAGTTTTACAATCTCCTATATAAGCCACACCGTAACTCTCAACCATAGAGGCCTGCTCCAATATTGCCTTAGGAATAGGACGGTTAAACGACACCGAATATCGGCCGGCCTCAAACCACGACGGGCTACTCATTATGTATATTCTCTCTACATCTTTAATCTTGTGATTATAGCCTAAGTCGTAATTTACCTGTACAATAAGTATATACAAAGATGCAAAGGCAACAGTCATTCCAAACAGATTAAGCAATCCTGCTCCCCTGAATAATTTTAGAAAATATCTCATTACAAATATGTTTTTAGTTATTATACCCGTTAATATTATAATAACATTTTACAATTCATTCTTTACATCACCTACAATCCTGCCATCGAACAGATTTATTATTCTCTGCGCAACAGCGGCATCTTTCTGAGAGTGGGTTACCATTACTATTGTTGTTCCCTCATTGTTGAGATCTGCAAGCAGATCCATAACCTCCTTGCCGTTTTTTGAATCAAGGTTACCTGTAGGCTCATCGGCAAGTATAAGTTTTGGATTTGAGACTACCGCACGGGCTATGGCAACGCGCTGCTGCTGTCCGCCTGAAAGCTGTTGTGGAAAATGTTTTGCACGATGAGAAATATTCATACGCTTAAGTATGTCATTAACTTTCTGCTTACGTTCTGCGGCAGAAATGTTGAGATACCTCAATGGCAACTCTATATTTTCATATACATTAAGTTCGTCTATAAGGTTAAAGCTTTGGAATACAAAGCCAATATTTCCCTTGCGGAATTTTGTACGCTCCTTTTCACGTAAGTTTCCAACCTCATTGCCAAATAACATATAGCTTCCCCCTGTAGGATTATCTAAAAGGCCGAGGATATTGAGCAGTGTTGATTTTCCACAACCGGAAGGTCCCATTATGGCCACAAACTCTCCCTCTTTTATTTCAAATGATACACTGTCCAATGCTATGGTTTCAATCTCTTCTGTACGAAACACTTTGTTTAAATCTGTTACTTTTATCATAATCTTAATAATGTTTATTATTCAATCTTTTACTTTTTGAATCCTGTTTTATGCGATTCAATCTAATTTGCAAGAGTTATTCTGATACTATTTGAAAATAAGTACGTCATTATCGCCAAAATTATCGTAACCTCCCACAATCACACTTTCGCCCGGTGTAAGACCTTCAAGCACTTCATAATATTGAGGGTTCTGACGGCCTATTTTTATATTCCGTTTAATGGCTTTTCCCCCCTCTTTATCAACCACATAAATCCATTGTCCGCCTGTATTGCGATAAAAAGTTCCGCGAGGTATAAAAACCGCCTCTTCAGATCTGCCAAGCTGAAGGCTGAGATAATAGGTCTGTCCGGCACGTATGTTTGCAGGCTGTTCTCCTATAAACTTAAAATCTGCCTTAAACTTGCCATCTCTAACCTCCGGATATACTTTTCTTATGGCTGCGCTGTACGATTCACTCTGACGCTCAAATTGTGCTTCGAGCCCTGCTACAACTCTATCTATATAATGCTCGTCTATCTGTGCTTCTACCTTATAGCTATTAAGACTGTTGATTTGCCCCACCTTTGTTCCTGCAACTATAGACTGGCCGAGAACAACATCCAACAATCCGAGTTCACCATCTATGGCCGCCCTTACGGTAAGATTGTCTTTTCTTTTTCTTATCATACGCATATTCAGTCGCATATTGTTAAGGCTCTCTGTCATCTGCTCAATCTCAACACTCCTATAGAGGCTGTCTTGTTCTGCACGATTCTCCACCAAATCCAACTTGTCTTTTGCCAACATGTAATCCTCTTCTGCCTTAAGCCACTCTTCCTTAGATATAAGTTTTTCTGTATAGAGTTCTTTAGCACTTTCATAGGCACGTCTGCTTCTGCGCACTTCAACCCTGAGCTGCAACATCTCCTGATAAACGCTCAATTTCTGCTGCTCCATAGAAATCATTGTATTGCGCAGGATATTCTCCTTCTCGGCCAATTCGGCTTCCGAATTAAGAATCTGCAAATCAAGACCTTCATTACTCAATACAAGAATAACATCGCCCTTCTTTACCTTTGCCCCCTCTTCTGTAACAATTTCCTGCACAACACCCCCTTCCAACGGACTTATCTGAATTGTTGTCATTGGCTGTACCTGTCCGGTAACCCTTATATAGTCATTAAACTCCCCTTTAGAGACATTGCCAATAGAGAGCATATCGCTGTTTATGCGCAAAGTGCTTGAATTATCTCTAAATACGAGCCATAATGCAAACAACGCAACAAAAGCACCTAACCACCATGGCAGAGCCTTTTTGGTAAATGCGGCTGCAAAACCTTTTTTCTTTTCAATAATCTTATCCATATCTGTAATAGTTTTTATCGATATTGTTCTAAATAAGAGACTCCGTTATAATATTCAACTACGCTTCTTTTAAGATAATACTTAAACAGTGCATTAAGTCTCTCTGCATTGGCATTCATGTAATTGCCGGAGGCCGTATTATACTCTATAGGAGAAATGAGTCCCTGTTCAAACTTTCTTGTATTATATTTATAGGCTTCCTGCTGAACCTGAGCCTTTTTGCATGCCTGAACAAATGCGGACACAGCTCCCTGCCTGTCTTGTAAAGCCCTTTTTGCCTCTGTCTCTATTTCTCGTACTGTGCGGTCATAACCTGCTGTTGCCTTTATATAAGCATTTTTCTTCTTTGAAATATCAGACTGTCGGGATAATCTGTTAAAAATAGGAATTGAGAGCGACAGCTGAATATACTCTCCACCGTTATTGGAGAATTGATTCCAGAACGGAGTTGCTTTATATCCATGCTCGCCGGGATAGGTAAAATATGAGGTAGACCATCCGCCTTGCAACAATAGAGAGGGGAGCAAACGCCATTTTGCGGTATTGAGTTCCCGTTTTGCATTTTCGGCCTCACCCTTTGCTATGGCAACCTGCGGCAAAGAGGTAAGCGCATTCTCTATAATCTTATCACTATCATAACATTGGAGTGTTCCGTAAACAGCGGCAAGTTCTCTTGCTATAGCAGAATCGGAACTCAACGAAAAATCTATATTCAAAGGCTGCTCCAACGGCCAGAACATCAAATCCTGCAATGTAAGCAGAGCATCATTATACATGTTCTGCATATTTATAAAATTATACTCATAATCTGCAAGATCTGCCTCCATCTGTACAACATCGGCATAACCTTTACGTCCAAGACGCTCCTCTATACCGGCTTTTCTCACACTCTCCCTCGCACTCTCGGTCTGAATCTTAAAGGCATCAGACATTGCTTTATAATACAGCACATTGTAATAAGCCTCCATAACCGCAAGACAAATCTCATCGCGGCTCTGTTGCTCACGGCTTATTCCCATAGACTCTGCCGTTTTGGTTATCTTAATATTGTTTATAGCTTCAAAACCGTTAAAAATAGATATGTTACCGCCAACAGAGTAGCCGTTCTGGAAAGATGTTGTTGATTTGTAAGTATTTGTTTCGGGATCTATAGAGCGTCCGAAATTATAATAAGCATAAGAAGAACCGGAAACCGACGGGGAAAACGCATTAAGTATTGCATTGCGTCTGTCAATCCTCGCATCATTGGTTTCGGCCTGCATAATCCGCATTTTTGTAGAATTAGATACAGCGTACTCCATACAATCGTACAAAGACATAACACGGCTCATATCTGAATTTACGCTCTTTACCGGCATATTTTGAGCAAAAGAACCATTAGGATATAATATGCACATGCCGGCCATACAAACTCCGGCCAACAACAAAAGAGACTGTTTCATATATTTCTTTACAATTTTCATAAAAAACACATTACGGCAGTCTATGGGGCAAGAGCTATGCCACAAGACATATACAGTTAATAATCTGTATATTACACCTAATATGCAAAAATATTATTGTAAAGAAATTTTACAATTGAAAAGAAGTTTTACAACCTTACTATGCTATAGTTTTAGAGTATTCTAATTCAGAGGATTTATTCCAATCTCAATACCTCCATTGCTTTACGTACCTCTGCGTCGTCGCGGTTAAGGTATTTTATATATGAATTAAAATCATACAGATTGCGCATTATAAAGCCTTTTAGGTATTTTTTCAGTTCCACTCCCGATACAGCGGTTTCATCCACCATTTTAGAGATAACTGTTCCATTCTCATTAACAGAACGTTCTACCTCTTTAGGCTCAACGCCTTTCTCCTTGCAATAGGCAAGGAATTCATTAAAGAACTTATCGGAAACATCAAATGATTTTTCAAAATCGTCTGCTGATTTATATTTGCGAGAAAGCTGTGCGCGGTTATTGTCTACATAGCCGTTTACAAAATCTGTAAGCAGACCTTTCCTTATGATTTCTCCATAAAAAGGAGTATAGTGCGATGTATCTGCCGGAATAAATATATCAGGCATTATACCGCCTCCGCCATAAACTGTACGGCCTAAGCGTAATGTATTGTATTTAAGTGAATCGGGCAGCTGAATGCTGTCTTTACTAAATGTTTCGCCCTTGGAATATCTCTCATAGAAGGCTTTATAATAATCTTCTGCTTTACCCTGACTGTATGGAGACTGTATTACACGACCGCTCGGAGTGTGGTAACGGGCAACAGTCAAACGCAACTGCGAACCGTCTAACAGATTAAACTGCTGCTGCACAAGACCTTTTCCAAACGAACGGCGGCCAATTATGGTGCCTCTATCCCAATCCTGTATAGCACCGGAGACTATTTCGCTTGCAGAGGCCGAATTTTCATCAATCAATATAACAACCGGAGTGTTTTTCAATAATCCTCTTCCGTTTGCATATTCACTCATTCTCTGCACTGTACGTCCTTCTGTGTAAAGAATAAGCTCACCTTTATCTAAAAATTCGTTGGCAATCTGCAAAGCCGCAATAAGATACCCGCCGCCATTACCACGCAAGTCTAAAATCACCCCTTTTCGCTCTCCTTCAATAGAAAGAATCGCTTTCATTATCTCCTGATAGGATGTTGCTGCAAAACGGCTTAATTTAACATAAACATATCCAGGCTCAATTTCATACGAAGCATCTACACTGTTAAGAGGAATCCTGTCGCGTGTAATTATAAAATCGAGCAACTCCGGCTCCCCTTTTCTTAAAATTCCTACAGCCACTTTTGTCCCTTTTTCTCCTCTCAGATATTTATGTACCCTCTCAATTGTAAGCTCAGGACCTGAAATTTCTTCATTATCAACCTTTAAAATCTTATCGCCGGCCTTTATTCCAACTTTTTCCGACGGTCCCCCCGGAACAGTTGCCTGAATGGTAAGTGTATCGTTTATAAGGGCAAACTCAACACCTATTCCATCAAAATTTCCCTCAAGCGGCTCATTCATTGCCTTTACATCTTTTGCCGAAATATACGCAGAATGCGGGTCGAGCTTTTCAATTACCGCTTTTACAAGTTCCTCAGTAATTCCCGGAAAGTTTACTGTATCGAGATAATATCTGTCTATATTATAAAAAGTCTGTGCAAGTTTTGAAATTTCACGTGAAACTGCAGGCTCTTCCCCTCTTAACGGATATTGGGCAACAGCCTTTGTGCCACAAAACATTGCTGCAAACACAACAGCCGCTCTGCTGCAAGAAATAAAAAGCCTTTTAAGTTTTAAAGATATGTTCATCGTATCCTCTTTTTTGATTTTTAACAATCCTCTACACTATTTTGTTAAGCGGAATATCAAATATCGCGCCCTCTTTTGCCGGATATGTCTCTTTAAATATTTTTTTTGCTTCGTCAACGAGGTTCTCTATATTCTTATATCTCGACGAATAGTGACCTATAACTAATTTGCCGGCTTTGGCTTCAAGAGCACAACGGGCAGCATCTGCAGCCGTTGAATGACGTGTAGCAACAGACATCTCCTTAAGCTCTTCGCCAAATGTACCTTCGTGATAGAGCAAATCAACCCCGCCAACCCACTCCGAGAGCTCTTTAAATGGGGCAGTATCGGAACAATAGGCAAACGAACGTGGCGTATAAGGCAAATATGTAAACTCCTCGCTTTTAAGAACTTCTTTTTCTCTTTCCACATCTATACCCTCTTTAAGTCTTGCAATCTCATATAAAGACAAGCCATAAGGCTCAATCAGATGCTTGTGAATGTTTCTGAGCGGCTGCTTTTCTTTAAACAGATAACCGTAAGTCTCACCGCGATGCTGCAGAGGAAATGCAAAAACTTCTAAAGACTTAATATCTAAGATCTTTTGCGGAGCAGTACATTTCACCGGAACATGCACAATCTCATATTTGATTCCCTCTCCAAATTGCTCTTTAAAAAAAGTAAGTATTTCCGATAACCTGTAAGGGGCATAAATATACAACGAAGCTGTACGGCCCATCATTGCAAGAGTAGACAGCAGGCCAAACAGTCCAAAAACATGATCTCCGTGAAGATGTGATATAAAAATATTGTCTATTCTGCCAATAGATATTCCGGCCCTACGCATCTGCATCTGCGCTCCCTCTCCGCAATCTATTAAAAACAAGCGCTCACGAACCGTAAGGATGTGAGCGCTCGGATATCTGTTGGCAGTGGGGAGGGCCGAAGCCGTCCCCAATGTCATCAAAGAAAATTCCATCAATTATTTTGCTGATTTTTCCATTTCATCTTTCAAAGCAGCAAGCTCACTGATATCGCCCAAAGTGGTTTTCTCAATGTTAGCTTTCAATTTTTTAACTGCTTTTTGAGTTGACTCAGCCTCAGCTGCTTTCTCTTTGTTCTCTTTTACCTCTGCCTCTTTTTTCTGGTCGTCGGCAATGCGGCTATGAGAAAGAACTATCTTTTTGTTGGATTTGTTGAACTCAATAACTTTGAACTCCAACTTCTCCTCTGCTTTTGCAGTTGTACCGTCCTCTTTAACCAAAGATTTTGCAGGAGCAAATCCCTCGATACCATACTCCAATGCTATTGTAGCACCTTTATCGTTAAATGAAACGATAGTACCCTCATGTACAGAACCTACTGTGAATACAGTCTCAAATACATCCCAAGGATTCTCCTCAAGTTGTTTGTGACCTAAGCTCAAACGACGGTTCTCTTGATCTATTTCAAGAACTACTACCTCAAGGTTCTCACCAATTGCAGTAAACTCTGATGGATGTTTAACTTTCTTGGTCCATGAAAGATCGCTAATATGAACAAGACCATCTACACCCTCTTCCAACTCTACGAATACGCCAAAGTTGGTAAAGTTTCTAACAATTGCATTATGTTTTGAACCTACAGGATATTTATCTGCTATAGTAGCCCAAGGATCTGCTTTAAGCTGTTTGATACCAAGAGACATCTTTCTCTCCTCTCTGTCGAGGGTAAGAATACAAGCCTCTACCTCGTCGCCTACTTTCAAGAAATCCTGAGCGCTTCTCAAATGAGATGACCAAGACATTTCTGAAACATGGATAAGACCCTCTACGCCAGGCTGTATCTCAATGAATGCACCGTAGTCTGCAAGAACAACAACTTTACCTTTAACTTTGTCGCCAACAGTAAGGTTTGCATCCAAAGCATCCCATGGATGAGGAGTAAGTTGTTTAAGACCCAAAGCAATACGTTTCTTTGTATCATCGAAATCAAGGATAACAACGTTAATCTTCTGGTCAAGAGCAACAACCTCTTCAGGATGATTGATTCTGCCCCATGAAAGGTCTGTGATATGGATAAGACCATCTACGCCGCCAAGGTCAATGAATACACCGTAAGATGTGATGTTCTTAACAGTACCCTCAAGAACCTGACCTTTCTCAAGTTTGCCAATGATATCTGCTTTTTGAGCCTCAAGTTCTGCCTCAATAAGAGCTTTGTGTGATACAACAACGTTTCTGAACTCATGATTGATTTTTACAATCTTGAATTCCATAGTCTTGTTAACGAAAATATCGTAATCGCGGATAGGTTTTACATCAATCTGTGAACCAGGCAAGAATGCCTCAATTCCAAATACGTCTACAATCATACCGCCTTTAGTACGGCATTTGATGTAACCCTTAACAATCTCGTCTTTATCGAATGCCTCATTAACTCTATCCCATGAACGGAACGCACGGGCTTTTTTATGAGAAAGGATAAGCTGACCTTTTTTATCCTCTGCATTCTCAACGTAAACTTCTACCTTATCTCCAACTGCAAGCTCAGGATTGTATCTGAACTCGTTGATTGAGATAATACCTTCGCTCTTGTAACCTATGTTTACAAGAACCTCTCTTTTGCTTATTGCAACTACAGTACCTTCAACAACCTCATTCTCAATTACAGTAGAAAGGGTTTGGCTGTATTGTTGCTCTACCTCTTCTTTTGAAACGCCATACTCTGCGCCACTCTCAAATGCATCCCAGTCGAATTTGTCTACAGGAACAGATGCATTGCTTTTACGTTTTTTGGTTGCATCTACAATAGCAGGTGCATCCTCTACGAACGACTCTATAGAGTCCTCTTTTTTGCTAACAGGAGCCACTACAGTCTCCTCAGCTTCAATGATTTGTTTTTCTTTACTCATTTGTTTGATTTTTTTAACAATAAGTGGGTTAAACATTATTTATAGTCTCAATAATTGAGCGGCTGCAAAAGTAATGGTTATTGGGCAGTTAACCAAATTTTTTATTGGAAAATCCTAACATTTAGAAATATGATTTTGCTCAGCCACATTTGCAATTTATCACACTTATCTTAGATTTTTATACAGATAAGAACTAACTTTGCCACTCTTAAGAATGAAGATATGAAAAAAGGATTTGAACGAAATTTCTGGGTAGCCATAATAATGGAGTTTTTTGAAAGGGGCGCATATTACGGTGTCCTATCGGTTTTATCTGTATATTTAGTTATAAGTGGAGAAGAGGGAGGTCTCGGTTTTACCAAGGCACAGGCGGGAACAATTATGGGAACAATACAACCTTTGCTCTATTTTCTTCCAATTATAGCAGGAGGTATTGCCGACAGATACGGTTATAGAAGAATACTCTTTTTTGCATTTACCTGTATAACCGGAGGATACTTTCTAACAGCCGTAACACACTCATATATACCGGTATTTATCTCTCTTCTTGTTATGGCTGTTGGTGCAGGATTCTTTAAACCTGTTATTTCCGGCACAATCGCAAAATCAACAACAGAAGAGAATTCCACTCTTGGTTTTGGCATATTCTATTGGGCAATAAATTTAGGGGCTTTTCTCGTTCCTTTGATTCTTGTTCCAATACTAAAGGCCCGCGGATATAGCAATATTTTCTATATGGCTTCTGCTGTAGGATGTATCCTGATGGCTATAAACACCTTTGTATACAAGGAACCAAAGGCAAACATAGAGATGAGAAAAAATCTGTCGGCACAAAAAAATGAAAAAAGTGCGGCAAATATGCTTCTCGGAATTGTTTCTGTACTTAAAGATATAAAATTCATAACCCTAATATTTCTCTATTCGGGGTTCTGGATTCTCTATTTTCAAATGTACGGCACCGTGCTGTGGTATCTCAAGGAATATGTAGACATGACTCCGCTCAATGATGCCGTAAATTCGTTTTTATCGTTTTTTGTAGAGAATCCTTCATGGAAATTCGATACAGAACATGTTACTGTAATAAATGCGGGAGTCATAATATGCCTGCAGCTTATAGTTTCTAAATTGGTGCAAAAATGGCCGGCTCTTCCTACTATGATAATGGGCATAGGTTGCGGAACTTTGGGCATGGCAATATTAAGCATAAGCGGCTCGCCATGGATTTTTATTGCAGGACTCATGGTGTTTACACTCGGAGAAATGACAACGCATCCCAAATTTCTCTCTTACATAGGTATAATAGCACCTCCCGACAAAAAGGCTCTCTATATGGGATACTCTTTTCTTTACGGAGTAATAGGCAGCTCCATAGGCTCATTCCTTGGCGCAAGCCTCTATGTACGAATAGTGGAACAGATGGGAAAACCACAACTCTTATGGCTAATTTTTACCGGAATAGGTATATTGAGTATTATTGGATTGCTTATATATAACAGGCTTGTAAACAGACAGACTGCAAAACAGGCCTGAAATATCTAAAACATCTTTCTCTTTTTAAATACAAAAGACGCCACAAACACAGAGGTAAGCATTATTCCCACAACAAAAAGGAAATCCCATCTGCTGTTAAATATAGGGAGTCCTATGTTCATACCAAAAATACCGGAAATAAGCGTTGGCGGCATAAAGAGCAACGATACAAAAGTAAGTACCTTCATAATTTTATTCTGGTCTAAATTAATAAGACCTAAAACAGTATTTTGCAGATACTCAAGCCTTTCAAAACTAAAATTGGTATGATTAAGCAGTGAGGCAATGTCTTTTATAAGCACATTCAACTTAACATGCACATCTCGCGGAAACTTATCGCTTTTAAGTATTGCAGAAATCATACGCTGTTTATCTATTACATTTTCTCGCACCAACATGGTATTCTCCTGCAACTGGTTTATATCCAAAAGAAACTCCTCATTCACATTCTCACCAACACTCACTCGTTTGCTGAACTGGGCAATCTCCTTACTCATAAGCTCAATCATATCGGCATCAAGGTCTATACGACTCTCTAAAATGGCAACCAAAATATGATACCCTGTAGGGTAAAGTCTCGACGAAATTGCAATCCTGCGCTGCATATCTGTAAATGTACGCAACGGAACCTGACGGATTGTAACCAATATTCCCTCAGATATTATAAAGGAGACTGTTTCCATTGAGTAATCATCAGGTCCGGGTATGAGGAAGTTGGTATTGGCAAATATAGATGTCTCTGTCTCGGAATAACGCGAAGAACTCTCAATCTCCTCGGCCTGAGCCCTGCTCTGTAAAGTTGTCTCAAGAAACTCTTCCACTGCTCTTTTTTCCTCTCCGGTAGGCTCAAACAGATCTATCCAAAGTACATCGTCAAATCCTAATTCGTTCAAAAAAAGCATATCCTTAGAAGAGTGGATAGAGCCTTTTGATTTGTAGAAAATCTCAATCATATATTATTCTTTTGTAAAATTCATGAATTCCTTTACTTACGGTACAAAACAACATGCCGTCCATAAGGATAGCAAAAGAATTCACCATCGGACTTTGGATTTTAATTCTTCCAAAGCCAATGTCCAAAAGTCCGGCATAGACTTCCCTTTACAAAAGGCCGATGTATATGAAAGTGATATAATCATAAAATATGCTAAAAACGTGGTTTTAAAGCAAACTGCGCAAAGGTAAGAAAAAATATTGTGAACAGAGGCATAACATAAAACATTTGCATCCATTCTTTTAAACTTAGGCTAACAGATGCTCCAAAAGTATCTTAAATCCAATAAGAACCAACATAAAACCACCTAAAAGTGTTGCTTTAGCCCCTATTCTTTCCCCTATTTTTTCTCCTCCCGACAATCCTATATATGAAGCCATTGCGGTTGCTGCAAAAGTAAACACTACGGCAAGTAACATTTCCGGCACGGGCAAATATATGAAAGCCAGACTTATTCCAACAGCTATAGCATCTATACTTGTGGCAACTGCAAGAGTTACAAGTGTTCTGTAATTAAGAAGATTTATTCTGCTTTTTTTACAACCGGCTTCATTATTACTCACAGCATCATCAGCCGCAGAGTCATTACCCTTAAATGAGAGATTCTCAAATATCATTTTTCCCCCTATAAAAGCCAAAATAACAAAAGCAAGCCAATGATCCCACTGCATTATATAGTCTGCACACAGAGCCCCTGCCGCCCATCCAAAAAATAGAAAGGAACTCTGAAAAAAAGCAAAGAAGGCCATTATTACGGCCTTCCTTGCAAATCCTGTATGCTGTAACGACAAACCTCCGCTTAAAGATACTGCCAAAGTATCAAAACAAAGACTTATTGCCAATATAAGCAGCTCTATGTAAATCATCTCTACTTTTTACGGAACAAAATGAGTCCAAAGAATGTAAGTCCCGCACAAACAGCTATAAGCGAGAATCCAAAGCTGAACACATAGTTCTCAATTACATAACATATAACCGGCGCAGCTATACAAACGTATGGAACTGCTTTATCTTTAATCTGTGTCTTGGTGAGTATGCCCAACATAAACAGACCGAGCAGAGGACCGTATGTATATGAGGCAATCTGATAAACCATATTTATAACAGCATCGTTCTTAAGAATATTGAATGCAACTATAAGCAATACAAACAATACCGCCATAACATAGGTAACATTCATTCTAACGCGTTTTTTCTTCTCATCAGACCAGTCGTGCTTCTCAATGCCAACCAAATCTATACAGGTAGAGGTTGTAAGCGAGGTAAGAGCATTCGCACATGTAGGGTATGCGGCAGAGATTAGTCCTACAAAGAATATTACACCAACCACAGGCCCCAAAGAGAGAGCAACGGTAGGGAATATCTTATCGGCCTCCAATTTGCCGGCAGCAGTTGTAACCTCCTGTATAAGTTCAGGATGACTCTGCATAAATATAGCAAGAACGGCTCCCAATGTAACAAAAAGGAGGTTTATAGGAATCATCATAAGAATAGAGGTCATAACATTTTTCTGAGCCTCTTTAATATTCTTGCAACTCAAACTCTTCTGCATCATAGCCTGATCAAGTCCTGTCATGGCAATAGGAATAAGAACTCCGCTCAAAAATCTCTTTACCCAGTTTGTAGGAGATGCCGTATCTGTATTGAACATATCTGAGAAGTGGCTCTCATGCACGTTTTTAAGCATATCGCCAAGGCTCCAATCGAGCTGGTTACAGATAACGCCCACAGAAACAACTATTGCAATTATCATAAAAGTGGTCTGTATTGTATCTGTATAGATAATTGTTTTTACTCCACCTTTCATTGTATAGAGTATAGCCAACCCTACAAATATTATTGCCGCCACAACAAACGGAACACCAAGTGGTTGCAACACAAAATTATACAGCACGAATATTACTAAAAACGTTCTTACTGTTGCGCCCAAAAGTCTTGAAATGATAAAGAAAGAGGCACCTGTCTTATAACTGCAAGAACCGAATCTCTTTTCCAGATAGGTGTATATAGAGGTAAGATTCAATTTAAAATACAGAGGTAAAAGCAAGCCTGCAATAATTGCATAGCCAAAGAACATACCAAACACCATTGGCATATAGTAGAAATTCTCATTTATTACATTTCCAGGCAAAGACATGAACGATACTCCAGACATAGAGGAGCCTATCATACCAAATGCAACAAGAAACCAATTTGAACTTCTATTTCCTGTATAATAAGTTTTGCTGTCGGAATTTCTGCTTGTGAGCCAAGCTATTCCAAACAGAAGCAAAGTGTACAGGATAAAAGTAATTAACAAAATTGTCGTATTCATAGCAAATGTTTTATTTTCAACTGATTTTAAACAGATGACGGTTCTCGATACTTTTACCGAGTGTGAGTTCATCTGTATACTCCAGATCATCGCCAAAGCCAACGCCACGGGCAATTGTGCTTATTTTAATCTGGTAAGCGTTTAGCTTCTTATATAAGTAAAAAGAGGTGGTCTCTCCCTCCATACTCGTACTGAGAGCAAGTATCACCTCTTTTACAGTTCCGCCCTCTACCCTCTCTATAAGCTCTTTTATTGGCAAATCTCCCGGGCCTACGCCATCCATTGGAGAGATTATACCGCCGAGCACATGGTAAAGTCCCCTATATTGCTCCGTATTCTCTATGCTCAACACATCCCTTATGCTCTCAACCACGCATATAATACTTCTATCACGCGAAGAATCCGAACACACCGAACATATATCGGAATCGGAAATCATATTGCACTCTCTGCAATATTTCACGCCATTACGCAGTGCAATAAACGAGTTACCAAAACGTTCCACATTCTCCTTTGGCTGTTTGAGAAGATGAAGAGCCAAGCGCAATGCGCTCTTGCGGCCTACCCCAGGTAAAGAGGCAAATTCATCTACCGCCTTCTCCAACAATGCAGAAGAATAGTTTTGTTTGAACATATATTAAGGGCAAACAGGTCTATTTTTGGCTATTGTAATAATCTACGGCATTTCTTACAGAGCCATGCTCAAGCAACAAAGACTTTGCATATTCGTAATCTGTAATTTTAGCCTCATCCATAATCATTCTTGTTCCTCTGTCTACAAGTTTGGCATTGCTCAACTGCATGTCAACCATTTTATTACCTTTAACATGTCCCATCTTTATCATGGTAGAGGTAGAAATCATATTAAGGATAAGTTTCTGTGCTGTACCCGATTTCATGCGGGTACTACCTGTTACAAACTCAGGACCTACAACTGCAACTATAGGAATATCTACCTCTGCTGCAACAGCTGCTCCCGGATTACAAGTAATACAAGCTGTAAGTATTCCACGTTTTTTAGCCTCTTTAACTGCACCTATAACGTATGGTGTTGAACCGGAAGCCGCAATACCTACAACTGTATCATTTTCATTTATATTATAAGGCAACATATCCTTCCAACCCTGCTCCAAATCATCCTCGGCATTCTCTACGGCCTTACGTATTGCAGTATCGCCACCGGCAATCAAGCCTATAATCAAATCAAACGGAGCACCGTATGTAGGAGGTATCTCAGAAGCATCCAGAATTCCGAGACGTCCGCTTGTACCTGCACCAAGATAGAAGAGTCTTCCACCCTTTTTCATTCTCTCAACAATACCGTCTACAAGTTTTTCTATTTGAGGTATACACTGCTCAACAGCTACCGGAACTTTCTTATCCTCGTTATTCATATTCTGCAGCAACTCTGCTGTAGACATTTTATCCAAATTTGCATAATTAGATGATTGCTCTGTAACTTTCATGCTATTAAATTTTTATATTATTATTTCTTTTTAATTCTTATGATACTCCACAAGCGCGTCTATAGGGCTTTTTAGAATTTTTCCAATTGTAACACCGCGAGATGCAGCAACTTCTCTTAGAATATCCTCGTAATAATGTGCTATAGAACCCACAATATTAACTGTATAATTTTTATAATCATACTGATAGATATTACGGGTAAAGAACTCGTCAAAACTTGTCCTTATAAGGTTTGCTATATGAGGATGTGATTTAAATTCGTTTATAAATGGAGAAAACGATGCAAGAAAACGGCTTGGCAGCGGTTCTTTGTACACTTTTGCCACAATCTTAGGATAATCCAAATTGTATCTCTTTACAAACTCCTCTTCTATCTCCTTTGGAAGAAGACCTTTTATAAAATCGGCAACAAGTTTTCTACCAAGTACTCCGCCGCTCGCCTCATCTCCAAGAATGAAGCCTCCGGCCTTTACCCCTTTGGTTATCTCCTTTCCATCATAAAACGATGTGTTTCCTCCCGTTCCAAGGATACATGCTATTCCTGCTTCATGTCCGCAAAGAGCTCTTGCTGCGGCAAGAATATCAGAAGCGGCATAGCATACAGAATCAGGAAATACCTCTTTAAAGGCGTCGGACAAAGTTTGTGAAATTTCAGGAGAGAGCACTCCCGCTCCGTAAAAATATATCTCCTTTACGCCGGAGCCAAGTTCCGGCAATAGTTTTTGTTTGAATATATCAACTATATAATCTTTTGTCTGGAATACAGGATTGATACCCTCTGTATAAATTGATTTTACAGTGCCATCATCAGATATGGCTCTCCAATCTACCTTTGTAGATCCGCTGTCAGCTATTAATCGCATGATTTAAACAAGTGTTTTTTAAGTATTTTTTGGCGGTGCAAAATTATGAAATTATTGCTTATTCTCCAATTTTTTACCCTTCTTACGCCAATGCAAAAAACCGTAAACTGCAAAAACCGCATACAGAATATACAAAACGGCCGTAAGATACAGATGCTGCGAAATAAACATAAACACACTCCAGCAGTTTACCAGTACCCACAGCAGCCACTGATGAATATACGATTTGCTCAGCCACCATGTGGCCACAATACTCAATGAGGCAATTACAGCATCGGTCACAGGCATTGGATCGTCTGTAAAATTATTTAGAACTCCCCATATAAAACAAAACGCAGCACATCCTACTAAAAGACTCAATAATAACACCTTACAATCTACCACACGATAGATTATCATGCTATCTTCATTCTCTTTATCCCGTTTCCATGATGCTAAACCATAAATGCTCACAGCAAGATAATAAAGTTGGAAAGACATTGCCGCATAAAGGCCGCTGCCTGCAAACACTATAACATAGGCAATGGCCGAAAGTATGCCCACAATCCACATAAGATTGTTTTGCCGTATCTCCCAAACAATGTAGAGCAATCCGGTTACATAGCCAAAATATTCCATGTACAGTTCCATAACACTCTCAGCCCTACTATTTTTTCACAATCTCCACTCTGTACATTTTTGGCCAGTTCTTGCCTGTAAGATAAATATATCCAGTCTCAGGATTATATGCAATACCGTTAAGCACATCGGTTGTCGAAGTGTATAGCGAACGAGGCAAAAGATTTCGGCAGTCTATTATTTTCTTTACAACTCCGTCAGACGGATTTATAACAGCAATAATATCACTTCCATACACATTCGCCCATATTTCACCGTTTATAAATTCGAGTTCATTAAGATAGTTCAACGGCTTTCCATTGGCCTTTACAGAAATTTTAGATTTTACAGAAAAAGTCATAGGGTCAAGAAAATACAACACAGAAGAGCCGTCACTCATTATAAGCTCTTTACCGTTGGTTGTAATCCCCCACCCCTCTGTAAAATTCCACAACTCGCCAAGATATTCCAACGTTTTTATATTATAAATAAAGCACTTATGTTCCTGCCATGTGAGTATATAAAGGTAATTGCCAAGTACACATGCCCCCTCGGCAAAATACTCGGAATTAAAATTAAGCCGCCTTAATGTTTTACCACTCTTAAAATCCACCTTTTTAAAATGCGACTGCCCGTATTGTCCGCAACTTTCATACAGTACACCCTCATGAAAAAAGAGCCCCTGAGTATAGGCATTCCTGTCGTGCGGAAGTGTTTCAAGAACTTTCAACGAATAATTTGCCGGTTTCTGCGGATAGGTACAATTACACAAACCCGACAGCAGCAATACACTAAAAATCAAAAATATAGTACTATACAATCTCATAAATCAAATTTTGTAAAAACATTCAAACACACCTTACAGACTCAACCCCAATCTTTTTTACAGAGACGCAAAAGTAAGAAGAACTTGCGTAATAACTACAAAATCGGGAAAAAATCTATAAGTGTGCCGGTAAGAAATTTTAGTTGCAATTTAAAACCGTTTCTAAGCAAAGTATGCTAACTTTACCCCGTTTTAAAGAATGCGAGATATGAAAAATAATGCAAATTGTTATACAGAAGAGAGCATTGTAAAATGGCATGAAGTTGATATAAGACAGGAAATGAGGCCTTATGCCTTTATGAATTTGGCACAGGAGATTGCCGGCACTCATGCAAATTCCCTTCATTTCGGATACAATGATTTAAAAGAGAGTAACCAGATTTGGGTACTAAGCAGAATAAAGGTACGTTATATAAAGTACCCAAAATGGGGCAATAGAGTATCACTTGAAACATGGCATAAAGGAATGCAGTCGCTCTTTGGCCTAAGGGACTTTATACTTAGGGAGATAGAAACTGCACCAAACAGCAAACAGGAGTGTGATAAAGATAGCAACGCATGCATATTAGCCACAAGTTCATGGTTAATAATGAACTCTAAGACCCGTAAACTTGAACGCAGCAACGTATTTAACGCAAATAGCGAAATCTTGCAGAATGCCAATATGCAAAATGCAATAGAGGAATCATGCGGACGTTTGCGTACCCAGCCCGATATGCAAAAGGTTTCGGAACATACAGTAATGTATTCGGATATAGACAACCTTATGCACACAAACAATGCAAAATATGCAGAATGGATTACCAACAGTATTGATATTGAGATATTCAAAAAATACAGGATTAAAGAGTTTCAGATAAACTTTAATGCCGAGACTTTATTGGGAAATAAAGTAGAGATATTCTGTAAAGAAATTGAAACTCCGGCAAAAATTATTGAAGCAAACAATTTGGGTTCTAACAGCCGCACACTCTATTTTGAGGGTCGCAAAGAGGGGGTTGCCGCATTCGAAAGTCTCTTTACTTTTATTCCTGCAGAGGATTAGTATAAAGGATGCATATATAAATGTTTTGTGGCTATTAATAAAATATCTACCTTTGCCGCCTTGGCGGGTTGTTCTATCGCCCGATTCATATCGGGAGGAAAGTCCGGACAAGAAAGGGCATTGTACTGCGGAAAGCGCAGATGGGTGAAAGCTCATGCTTGGAGTAACAGAAAATAACCGCCTGCTGCAAATCCCATATTGCATAAATATGCTGTGATTTTGCAAATGGCAAGGGTGAAAATGTGGGGCAAGAGCCCACGGGTGTATGCGGCAACGTATATGCGGTATTCCACTACAACTTGCAAGGTCATGTATACCAACATTCAAGGGCTGCCCGTCCTTTGTTGGGGGGTAGGCTGCGTCAGATAAATGATAGAAGCTTCGCACGGAGATACAAATCTCACTAACGAGGTACAGAACCCGGCTTACAGGCCCGCCTGAAAAACAGGGAGACCAACTCGAAAATCTTTTGATTTCTCCGATTGGTCTCTTTTTTATACTATAAATTCTCTACTTCTGTTTCCGACAGACCGGTATACTTCGTTATTACAGAAACCGGAATGTTATCAGACTTCATTGATTTGGCAATTTCCAATTTTTCTTCCTGTTTACCTTCGGCTATACCCTCTTCAAGGCCTTTAGCTTTTCCCTCTTCAATACCCTCTTGTTTGCCGGTGAGTTGGGCGTACCTTATGCAACTCATGGTGTCCATGT
>CAZULV010000025.1:0-28381 GCA_964621625.1 uncultured Muribaculaceae bacterium
TTTTTACCTGTTTGAACGAAAAGAGAGGCTGCCTAAACTTGTTAGACAGCCTCTTTATAGTTTAAATGGAACTGTAAGTAGTTGCATTCCGCCTCTTATTCCTGAGGTAATACTAACCAAAGAATAATATACAGCCAGAATAGAAGAGAGCCTGTAAGCAGTGTAAGCAGAACATATATGATTCTTACCATTGATACGTCCATTCCAAAGTGACGTGCCAAGCCTGCACATATACCGGCTATTTTCTTTTCTGAGCCGATTCTTACCAATTTTTTGTTCATCTTTTTAAGTATTTAATATTAGGTAAATTCTATTTAGTTTTTATAATCCGGCCTTTGCAGGCCTCTTAATTCTTTTTATACTTTTTATCTACTTATCAGTCTGATTCCCTTAATATCATTCTTTTTAACCTTATATTTTTTAATCCTCATCTTCCTCTAAAGATTGGCTGTTTGCATATTTGCGCCACTTCTCTATAAGGGCGGTCATATCGGCCGGAAGAGGTGTTTCAAAGAATATATGTTTGCCTGTTACGGGATGATCAAGACCAAGGGTTTTTGCATGCAGGGCCTGACGGGGCAATATTTTAAAGCAGTTGTCTATAAACTGTTTGTATTTGGCATACAGCGTTCCTTTAAGGATTTTATCTCCACCGTAACGGTCGTCATTAAAGAGAGGGTGTCCTATGTGGTTCATGTGAACCCTTATCTGATGAGTACGTCCTGTTTCGAGCCTGCACTCAACAAGTGTTACATATCCGAACCTCTCCAATACTTTGTAATGTGTAACTGCATGTTTGCCTGTTTCTCCATCCGGAAATACCTTAAATCGCAGGCGGTCGTTAGGGTCGCGGGCTATATTGCCTGTAATAGTACCTTCGTCATCCTTTACATTGCCCCATACAATTGCCACATATTTTCTCTCGATAGTATGGTGAAAGAACTGTTTGGCAAGATGCAGTTGGGCCTCGTCATTTTTGGCAACAACAAGCAGTCCTGAGGTGTTCTTGTCTATCCTGTGTACGAGAATACCCATTCTTTCATCGCTTGCATCAGGGCCTTGGCTGAGCCCTA
Source organism: uncultured Muribaculaceae bacterium (assembly GCA_964621625.1). Taxonomy (GTDB): domain Bacteria; phylum Bacteroidota; class Bacteroidia; order Bacteroidales; family UBA932; genus Egerieousia. Next base: position 1,074 of record CAZULV010000025.1, read on the forward strand.
AATGATGTGCAAGGGCATTTACAAGAGTGCCGTGAAAATGTCCGTGTCCGGGATGTACAACTAATCCGGCAGGTTTGTTTATGAGCAGCATATCGTTATCTTCATAAACTATATCAAGAGGAATATCCTCAGGCATAACCTCCATGCCGCGCCTTTGGTAAGGCATTACTATTGTAATAATATCGTATGGCTTTACTCTGTAGTTGGCCTTTACAATCTTGTCGTTTACCCTTACATAGCCGGCCTCTATGGCAAGTTGTATCCTGTGCCGCGAGGTCTTTTCCATGTGTTCGGTAATGTATTTGTCTATTCTCAGAAGAGATTGCCCTTTATCTACGTTAAAGCGGTAGTGTTCAAACATTCCACCTTGAGAGCCCTCTTCAAAGTCTTCGTTTTCATACAGCACATCGTCATTCTCGCCCGACATATCATCGTCCCTTATTTGCTGCTCATCCTTAATTTGCAATTCATCCTTGATTTGCGGTATAATGTTGTCTTGCAACAGAGTGTCCTCTTTTTTATGCATATTCTCTCCTGTAGTTCTCTCTATCATCATTTGCCATCTACTTTACTTGAGGCTGCTTCTCTTTGAGCGGCTGTTTCTCCTTGCTCAGATAAACGGTTACCTCCGTTCCCAATCGTACTGCAATTGTGTCGTTTCCTTTTGGCTCCTGCCTATACACGCATGCACTCAGCGAATCGGCATAATCTTTTACCGACGAATCAAAAACCGCCCTCTTTATATTTAGCGAACTTTCTGCCAATTTTTCGCGCACGAGCCTGTAAGGTACAGAACTTAAATCGGGTATATATGTAGTACTGTCGGCACTATTTATTCCCAACCTCAAATCTATTGCACTTTCGCTCGGAATATTTGTACCCGGTTCTATCTCCCTTCCTTTATAGAGCTGCCCCAAAACATTATTAGAGGCAATATCATCTTCATAAATAAGTTTTCCAAGGGTAAGACGGCTCGACAGCAATTCACTTCTGGCCTGTCTTAAAGAATAGCCCACCAACGAAGGCATGCTTATCATTTTTGGCTGTTTTGCATTTATTGTAAGCAGAATACGCCTGTTTTTCTTTACTTTACTGTCGGGCTCTGGATTTTGCCTGAAAATTGCCCCGGGAGCCATACGGTTAATATAAACAGAGTCTGTGACCTCGAGCCTCAATTCATTCTCATTGGCAACGGATATAGCCTGCTCAACGGTAAGATTAAGAAAAGATGGTACAGAAAGTTCCTGATTATGACGCGTAACGAATTTTAGCAGCGTAACCATAACGAATATCAGCAAAAGCACCGAGAAACCGGCTAACAGTATATGCTTTAATATTATGTTGTCTTTAAGTTTGGCTGCCGTGCCCTTAACGCTTTTTGCTCTCTTTTTGCCTGAAGATTTAGTTGCCATATATTTAGATGATTATACCACAAATATACAACAATTTGCGGTTGTTTAAAATTTAAAGAAGCATCTTGAGTCTTGCTTTTAAAACAAAAAAAGACACTCCTTTAGGAACGTCTTTAATTGTCTTAGAAATAAGAGTTATTCAATTAATTTCTAATATAAATCCTCTGAAGATACGGTCAATTTCTTACGACCTCTTCTGCGACGTGCAGCCAAAACTCTTCTTCCGTTAGGAGTAGACATACGCTCACGGAATCCGTGTTTGTTGCGACGTTTGCGTTGTGATGGTTGGAATGTGCGTTTCATATTATGACAATTTTATTATTTTCTTATTTCTTTTGGGACGGCAAAGGTAATATTTTACTTTTAAAGTACCAAATAATTCTCGCTTTTTACTTTTTAAATAGACTAATTATTTGATATTTGGATTGTTAATTATGTGTATTATACGCTTCTCATTAAAGAAATCTTCTGCAAAATAGTTGCTTATGTTGGCAATTGCAATACAATCCGGGGTTATTCCGTTCATTTTTGCAGCTGTATCTATCTCCTGCAACAGCGCACCGCGTTTTTCAAATGTTTTGTGATATGTTATATCGCCGCCTTTCAAATACAGTATGCCTTGAGTATATTTTCCTTTTACCCATGGCAAAAAATTCTTTAGTTCAGTAACAGCTCTTGAGACTATAAAATCGGCCTTTTCATTTACCGCCTCGGCACGTCCGTTTATAACTGTTACATTATTGAGCCCCAAGGACTCGGCCACAGCTTTTGCAACTTTGGTCTTTTTGCCAATAGAGTCTATAAGGGTAAAGCGGCACTCTTCAAACATAATTGCCAAAGGTATCCCGGGAAATCCTCCACCTGTTCCAACATCAATTATACTTGTTCCAGGTATAAAATCTATGTATTTTGCAATGGCAAGCGAGTGCAGTACATGGTGCAGATACAGTTTGTCTATATCCTTACGACTTATTACGTTAATTTTTTCGTTCCACTCGCTATAAAGCGGATATAATTGTGCAATCCGCTCTTTCTGCCTCTGCGTGAGGTTGGGAAAATATTTGTATATCAACTCTTCCATATATGTTCGTTTTTATTCATCTACCTTTTTTGCAAGCTGCTCTTTGGCTCTCCTTACGCGTGTGCGCACAGTATTAAGGGGCAGGTTGAGCTTTTGAGCAATCTCTTCGTAGGCATATTCGTTTATAAATCTCATTTTGGCCACATTGCGGTATTTCTCATCTAACTCCTCAATGTAACGCAGCAATATAGAGTACTCCTGATTGCTTATCATTTTGTCTTCCGGCGAATCTTTAGGATTTCCATAATTTGCCAGACTTGGAGATTCTTTAGCCGAAAGCCCTGCCTCTATAGCAGTTTTGCGTTTTCTCGAATAGTCTATGGCTGTATTCCGTCCTATGTTATAAAGCCATGTAGAAAATTCATAATCAGGATTATAGTTGCTAATATTGGCAAAAGCCTTGTGAAATGTCTCCATACATATATCCTCAGGCTCTTCTGCCATTTCTGCACCATTTATATCATATCCCGACAGCTGTTCTGCAATATGCACCAACAATCCTTTTCCGTACCTCTCCATAAGTATGGTAAAGGCCTTCTGCTCGCCTTGACAGGCTAATTTTATAAGTTCTCTGTCGGGTTGTTTGTGCATGATAGGTTATCTGTTATAATTACTAATGTGCCTCCAACCAGTTTTTTCCTGCATTGCAATCTGCAATGAGCGGAATATTCAACTCTATAACTCTCTCCATCTCCTCTTTAACAAGAAGCTTTATCTGCTCCACCTCATTTGGCGCAACATCAAAAACAAGCTCGTCATGTACCTGCAATACCATCTTGCTTGCAAAGTTTTCTGCTTTGAGACGCTGGTAAACGTTTATCATGGCCATTTTTATTATGTCGGCCGCGCTTCCTTGCAAAGGGGCGTTTATGGCATTTCTCTCATTAAAACTGCGTACAACTGCATTGCGCGAATTTATATCGGGCAAAAATCTGCGGCGTTTGTATATTGTCTCTACATATCCGGCCTCCCTGGCTTTGAGTATCATGTTGTTCATATACTCTTTAACTCCAGGATAACTCTTGAAATACTCCTCTATAAGCTGTTTGGACTCTGTTCGGTTCATGCCGAGCCTTTGTGAAAGTCCAAATGCCGAGATGCCGTATATTATTCCAAAATTGGCAACCTTTGCACGTCTGCGCTGCTCTTTGGTTACATCGCTCTCTGCCACCTTGAATATTTTGGCAGCGGTTGCCGTATGAATATCTTTCCCGTGTTTGAAAGCCTCAATCAAATCTTTATCTCCGCTCATGTGAGCCATAAGCCTGAGCTCTATCTGAGAATAGTCTGCGGCTACTATATATCCGTTATCAAATGATGGAATAAAGGCTTTGCGTATCTCTTTTCCGCGCTCTGTTCGTACAGGAATATTCTGCAGGTTGGGATTTGTTGAACTAAGCCGTCCTGTGGCTGTAATAGCCTGATTGAACGTTGTATGCAACTTGCCTGTCTGTTTTGATATGAGTTCGGGGAAAGTATCTATATATGTAGAAAGCAGTTTTTTTAAAGCTCTGAATTCGAGAATTTTTGAAACTATAGGGTGTGAGTCGAGCAGCTCTGTAAGAGTCTCTTCATCTGTGGGATAGTTTCCTTTTGCACTTTTTTTAGCCTTGGAATTGAGCTTTAGTTTTTCGTAGAGCAAAATTCCTATCTGTTTTGGAGACGAAAGGTTAAGATTGCTTTCTCCTGCCAAATCGCGTGCCTGTTGTTCAATGTCGTTAAGCTCAGCTGTAAGTTGCCTGCTGTAGGCTTTGAGATGCGCTGTATCTATCTTTACGCCTTGCCACTCCATATCGCTCAATACAGAAATTAGAGGCATCTCCATATTGTCGTAAAGTTCTCGCTGGTTGGCCTGTGCAAGTTCCTCTGCAATCTTTTCATGCAACGGCAGCAATAATGCGCACTGCATCACTTCAGAATCAGTAGGGGCCGATGTATTCTCCTCTGTTTGAGCCGAGAATAAATCAAATGTCTGTGGAATGCTCTCATTATGGGTGCTGTCGGGTTTTAAAAATGAATCCAAATCCACTCCCAAATAAGATTTTATAAGCATATCTGGCTTGTGGCTGCGTTCAGGATTTATGAGATAGTGCATAATCTCAATATCCTCTATGCCGTTAAGTTTTCCTAAAGAGTCCGATTGGTTTAAATCTATTCCGCTGTTGCGCAGAATCTTTATGTATTGCTTGAACCCGTAGCCTATTTTTATAATGGTGTTGTCTTCTAAAACCGTTTTAAGGCTCGATGCAACTGACGGGTATTCCGTTTTTAATGTCTTAAGTTGCGGGATAATTGCCGTATACAGAGGAGTGTTGCCTGTGGCTAATATAAGAGACTCATTCTCTGTAAAAAGCATTGCAACTTTTCTGTTCTGCACAGCTTTGTTAAGAAGCTCATCTGCCAAAATGGATTTATGAGAAAAATCTGTAGTTGCAGCGGCTTTTGCTATGGTTGTTGTTTCGTTTGCAAAGAGGGTAGAGGAGTCTGTTGCCGAGTGGCTGTCTGTTGCTGCAATGGCCACTGTTGCAGGATTTTCCGGCAGAAGCCTACGCAGCGAGTTGAATTCAAATTTGTTAAAGATGTTATTTATGCTGTTATAGTTTAACGGTTTAACGGCAATGTCGTCTAATCCTACAGGCAGAGCTATATCGGTTTTTATGGTAACCAAAAAACGGCTCATATAGATCTGCTCCAAAGATTCGGTTATAGCCTGCTGCTGTTTGGCCGGCAGTTCTCCAATATGCTCAATAATTCCCTCTATACTTCCGTATTTTCCAACAAGTTTCTTTGCTCCCACCTCTCCTATACCTTTTATGCCGGGAACATTATCGGAGGCATCGCCCCAGATTGTAAGTATATCTATTACCTGTTGCGGTGTGCATATTCCGTATTGGGCACAAATCTGCTCTTTTCCAACTATTTCTGTTTCGTTTCCCCCTTTGGCAGGCTTGTACTGGAATACATTATCTGTAATGAGTTGGCCGTAATCCTTGTCGGGAGTAACCATAAATATTTTACGCGATTCTCCTTTCCATTGTGTTGCCATTGAGCCTATTACGTCGTCTGCCTCGTAGCCGGGAATCATTACCACTGGAATGTTGAAAGCTGCAAGTATCTCCTTAAGCGGTTCCAACGCCTCCTTAACAAGTTCCGGAGCGGCCGGACGGTTGGCTTTGTATTGTTCAAATGCCTCATGCCTGAAAGTTTTGGCGTGAGGATCAAAGGCAACAGCAATGTGGGTAGGATGCTCCTTTGCCATAAGTTCAAGCAGCATCTTTGTAAATCCAAAAAGAATAGAAGTATCTGCTCCTTTTGAATTTATCATGGGACGCCTCATGAAAGCATAGTACATCCTGAATATTTGCGAGTGTCCGTCTATAAGAAAAATCCTGTTCATGACTACTGATTATCGCAGGCATACCATTCTACATAAGAAGTGGCTGTCTCGTAAAGTTTTAGGCTGTACAGATTTACATTCTCGGGAAGTCTCTCCTTTATTGCTGCAGCAAAATAGGATATTATATTTTCGCATGTGGGCTGGAAGTCTACCAGTACAATATTTTTGTATGCCTCTCCAATCTCTGCAGCAAGAGGTGCATTGCCGCGCAAAACCAAAGCATGGTCGAATTTATCTATAACAGTTTCGTTTACTATTGATTTTAAATCTGTGAAGTCGAGCAGCATACCGTCTTTGCTGTTCATGGTATCATTTATGGGTTCTCCTGTTACAGTAACATAAAGTATATACGAATGGCCGTGGATATATTTGCACTTTCCGTCGTAATTGTAGAGCGCATGAGCCCCTTCGTATCTGAATTCCTTGGTTATGCGTATTTTAGACATATATTATGGTGTTAATACAATGAAACATCTCAAAGTCCGCAAATATAAGAAGAACTCACGTAAAATAGTTGCATGCCACGAGTAAAAGCCAAATAAATTTTGGATGAGCTTTACCTGTAAATGAAGTCAGACTTTAAAACAATATTAAATTATTTGCATCTTTTTGTATTATAAAGTTTAATTAAAATTTGGATTTATATAATGATTTATTATTTTTGTTGCGGTTTTCGGTTTAAAATATTAACAATGTGTAAAACTGCGGCAAATTATGAATGTTATTGATTTTTTGTCAGAAAATGCTAAAAATATGAAGCCTTCGCCAATACGCGAATTGCTGAGTGTGGTAAATAAACCAGGCATAATCTCCTTTGCGGGAGGTTTCCCAAATCCTCAATCATTTCCAATAGCAGAAATAAAGAGAATAATGAATGAGGTTCTTGATGAGCAGGGGGCTAAGGCTTTGCAGTATGGCGGTACAGATGGAAATGCCGAGTTAAGGGAAGAGATAGCAAAACGTTATGTTGCACAAGGTCTTGCAATAGATAAAGATAATATTATAATAACAACTGCATCGCAACAGGCAATAGATCTCACATCTAAGATATTCATAAATCCGGGAGATACGGTTGTTTGCGGGCTTCCTTCGTATCTTGGCGCACTACAGGCATTCAATTCATATAGAGCCAATATTGTAGGGGCAGAGAAAGATGAAGAGTTGGAGGCTGTTGTGAGGGCAATGTGCATGTGTGGCAAAAAACCTAAATTCATTTATGCAATTCCTGATTTTCAGAATCCGTCGGGTCTCACAATGGATATGGAGCAGCGCGAATATCTTGTAAAAATTGCTCGCAAATACGATTTGATTATTGTAGAGGACAGCCCTTACAGAGAGATTCGTTTTGAGGGTGAAGCCCAACCGCTTATAGCTTCTATTGCACCTGAACGTACTATAATGCTTGGTACATTCTCAAAAACTTTTGTTCCGGGCTTCCGTTTGGGATGGGTAATTGCCCCTAAGGAGATAATTTACAGATATAATTTGGCAAAACAATCGGCAGATTTGTGCTCTCCTGTTTTTGACCAGATGGTTGCCGCAAAATATCTTAAGAGCGGAATGTTTGAAAAAAATCTCGCAGGCACAATAGAACTTTACAGACACAAACGAGACTTTATGCTCGAATGTTTAGATAAATACATGCCCGACGGAGTCAGTTGGACAAAACCGCAAGGCGGACTCTTCCTTTTTGTAAAACTTCCCGAGAGGTACGATGCCAAGGAGCTTTTTAATATGGCAATAGAGCAGAGTGTGGCATTTGTAATAGGAGAGGCGTTTTTCTGTGACGGAAGCGGAAAGAATACCTTAAGGATAAACTTCTCGTTTATGGATGATGCCGGCATAGAGGAGGGGGTAAAACGTTTGGCACGTGCCATTGAAAAACTCTTTGAAAACGGTAAAGAATAATAAGATATAAGCAGCTTGGTCAGTTATGATAGATTTCTGATAGACATTATGTTAGGTGATTAGTGGTTATGTTAAGTGTGTGTTTGAGCTGCTTTTAAGAAAGAGACCCGAAAGGCTGTGGCCGTTCGGGTCTCTTTTACATGATTAAAACAGATGCTTATTAGAAACTTTTTGCAATGGCAATAAAGTCAGAAGCAACCAATGATGCTCCACCAATAAGACCTCCGTCTATATCTTTCTGTGCAAAAAGCTCTTTTGCATTAGATGGTTTGCAGCTTCCGCCGTAAAGGATAGAAATCTCTTCTGCTAAAGCTCCGAATTTCTCTGCAAGGGTAGCTCTTATAAATGCGTGTATCTCTTGTGCCTGCTCGCTTGTTGCAGTTTTGCCGGTGCCTATTGCCCATACTGGCTCATAAGCTACAACTATATTTTTCATCTGCTCAGGAGTAAGGTTAAAAAGAACCTCTTTGATTTGAGAAGCAACAACTTCAAAATGCTTTCCGTTCTCCCTCTCTTCCAATTTCTCTCCAACACAATATATTGGAGAAATGTTCTCGCCAAGAGCCAATGCTATTTTCTTTACAAGTTTTTCGTTGGTCTCTCCGTAATACTCTCTTCTCTCTGAGTGTCCCAAGATTACATATTTTACAGGAACAGATGCCAACATTTTGGCAGAAACCTCTCCTGTATATGCACCTTTGGCCTCGTCGGCACAGTTTTGTGCGCTCAATTCTACTTTTGAACCTTCAAGTGCAGCTCCAACAGATGTAAGGTGTGTAAACGGAGTGGCTACTATGAGTTTTACATTTTCAACTGATGCAGATGCTTCTGCAACCTCTTTGGCTAATGTAACACCTTCTGCAACAGTGGTGTTCATCTTCCAGTTTCCTGCTACGATTTTCTTTCTCATAACTCTTGCTTTTATTCTATAATACTCTATGTTTTTCGGGGCGCAAATTTAGATGTTGTTTTTATTTTATTCAAACAGTTTATCAAATCTTTTTAACTTTGTCGCGTGAAAAATTATGCCAAGTATTATATATTGTTTGCCGCAGCATTGGTTCTGCTGTTTATTGCCGATATTCTTTACGGATCGGTGGATATTCCTATAAAAGATATATTTAACGCTCTGTTCTCTCAATCCGAGGCTGATTCGGTTGTAGGTTCTTATGTAAAAGATATTGTAGTTGATTTCAGAATCCCAAAAGCTATAACGGCTTTGCTTGCAGGTATAGGCCTTTCTGTGTGCGGATTGCAGATGCAGACGCTGTTTAAGAATCCTCTTGCAGACCCTTATATTTTGGGAATAAGTGCATCGGCAGGTTTGGGCGTGGCTGTTTTTGTTATGGGCGGAACCTTTTTGAATATAGATATGGGGAGTCCGTTCTTTCAGATATTCGGAGTTGCAGGTGCTGCAATGGCAGGTGCGTTTGCCCTTACATTGCTTATAATATCGTTGTCCGACAGGTTAAAAAATAATCTGTCTCTGCTTATTTTTGGTATAATGGCCGGCAGTGTGGCAAGTGCAATAATAAATCTGTTGCAATATTTTACAAGTGCAGCATCGCTAAAGATGTATGTTATCTGGACAATGGGCAGTTTTGCAGGGCTGTCGGGAGTACAGCTTGCAATTATGGGCTGCATGGTGGCTGTGGGATTTATACTGTCGGTATATAATATAAAGGATTTGAATGCTTTGTTGTTGGGAGAGCAATATGCGTCTGCTTTGGGATTGGATGTTAAAATTATAAAGATAAGGATACTTACGGCTACAACGTTGCTCTCCGGCAGTGTAACGGCGTTTTGCGGTCCTGTGGGATTTATTGGAATTGCCGTACCGCATATAGCCAGGTTTGTATTTAAAGATGCAAATCATAAGATATTGCTTCCCGGAACTGCTCTTGCCGGCGGCTTTATGATGCTTGCTGCAGATATACTTACCCAATTGCCCGGGGCAGGGAGCGTTATTCCAATAAATACCGTTACGGCATTGTTGGGAATACCTGTTATATTAGTTATAATTTTGAGAAACAGAGTGTAATACGGTACGGTATGCAAAAATCTATGGACAATTGTTTGGAGCTACATGCCAAAGAGGCGTTGGTTAAGATAAAAGAGCTTTCTCTCGGATTCTCAAACGGAAAATTTGAGAAAAAAATATTCGATGGAATATCGGTGGAGGCCGGGGCAGGAGAGCTTATTGCGCTTATAGGCTCAAACGGAAGGGGAAAAAGTACGCTGTTGCGCACTCTTACGGGATTGCAGAACATATTTGAAGGCTCGGTGTTGTATGACGATAAGAAAATAGGTGATTTCTCGAGCAAGGAGCTGTCTCGTATGATAGCTTTTGTGAGTTCTCGCACAGAGCGGACCAATCATTTGACAGTGAGGGATATGCTTGGTATAAACTGCTATTATAAGACAAATTGGCTCGGAAATATTGCAGAAAAGGATTCAACGCGTATTTCACAGGCTTTGGAAATGGTAGGTCTTGCAGGATTTGAAGAACGCAACAGCTTTGATTTGAGCGATGGCGAGTATCAGAGGGCAACTATAGCCGCAGCCATTGTGCAGGATTCCAAGATTATAATACTCGATGAGCCTACGGCATTCCTTGATATTGCCAACAGGTTTATCATTACCCGTTTGTTGCGTGATATTGCACATAAATGGGGAAAGCTCATAATTTTTTCTACACACGATTTGCAACTTGCAATAGATATGTGCGATAAAATATGGCTTATGGCTTATGACGGTTTTTATTGCGATACTCCAGAAAATCTTATGAACAATTGTGCGTTTGAGAAGCTGTTCGAAGATTCGAGAATGGTTTTTAATAAGAGAACGCGTGCTTTTGAAATGAAAACCTCTGAATAGAGGAGGCCACATAGAATACATAAATATTATTACCTGCAGGCATTAAATTCACTATTTGTTGGTATTGACCTCTGTGCTTTCTTGCCATACCTTTGCACTCAGAAAACAGACCATAATGTTATTAAGATATTCGGTGCATGAAATTTTAGTACAGAGTAGAAAAATTGTTTATTGTTTATTGATGTAAGTGAAGGTTGCCTGTAACATGGGCAGCCTTCATTATTGTCGCTAATTAAAAACAGGAGATAATTAAAACCGATTGCCCAAAAAGTATTATTTTGCGCAATTAATTATATAGAATATGACAGCTCAGGAGATTAAATACAAAGCAACCGACAAGATGGCGGAGATTATATGCGAGAATGCCTCTTTATTGCAGGTTATGAATAGATTTGGAATGTCGTTGGGATTTGGCGACGATAATCTTATGCAGGTGTGTAACAGGGCCGGTGTAGATTACAAGACATTTCTTGCAGTAATAAATTTTGTGTCTCAGAAGTACACGCATATAGAGGAGCATGCAGAATTGTCGCTAAAGGCTTTGCTCGATTATCTGAAGCAGAGCCACATCTATTTTTTGGATTTTGCATTACCTAATATAAGAAAGAAATTAGAAGAGGCTATAAGTGAGGGTAATAATGAAATATCGGTATTGGTGCTCAAGTTCTTTGACGACTACATGAATGAAGTACGCAAGCACATGGAGTACGAAGAGGCAGAGGTGTTTCCATTTGTCGAGATGCTTATAGAGGGCAAAGAAGAGGCACATGGCAGGATTTCTACCTTCTCGGAACACCATAGTCCGGTAGATGAAAAACTCAATGAGCTTAAGAACATTATAATAAAGTACTATCCTTCCAACGGATGCAGTAACCTGCTTAATGCGGTGCTTTTTGATATATTTTCTTGTGAACAGGAACTTAAATCGCATTGCAAAATAGAGGATTATCTGTTTGTTCCGGCGGTAATGAAGATAGAAAAACAGTTAAAAGGATTTTAATAAAAGGCCTGTAAAATGCATACAAGTAACGAAACAATACATATAGCCATTGCAGAATCTTCTGTAATAATTCGTGGCGGAGTAATTTCGGCATTAGACAGGATTCCATCTATAAAGGCTCATATTGTAGAGATTACCTCTATGGAGTCTTTGGATAACTGCATGCGCATGCACTCTCCCGAAATACTTATTGCAAATCCGCTTTTTTGCGGCAAATTCTCATTGTCCGACATTAGAAAAGAGTATCCGCATGTAAAGTGTATGGCTTTGGTAACGTCTTATATAGATAATTCTGTATTGTTGGAGTATGACGGTTCAATTTCAATATTCGACTCGTTAGATACCATCACAAGCCGTTTTGCTGTACTTGATAGCGGCGATGTGCCTGTTGAAGAGAGTGACTCGGATTTATCTCTTCCCGACGGAGTTCGTACAGACGGGCAGGTGCAGGAAATCCTTAGCCAACGAGAAAAAGAGATTGTAGTGTGTGTAGTCAGAGGCCTTACAAACAAGGAGATAGCAGATGAACTGTTTCTCTCTGTGCACACAGTAATAACCCACAGACGTAACATTTCCCGCAAATTGCAGATTCATAGTGTTTCCGGTCTTACCATTTATGCTATAGCAAATAAACTTATAGAACTTAAGGACCTTAAGTAAAAATTAACAGGCTTCTTAAATTTTGGTTATTTTTGCGGAAAATTTTTTAGGATGAGTTATATAGAGGTAAGCATTAAGATTGCTCCGTTTTCGGAGGAGAATGCAGAAATTGTAATGGCAACTGTTGAGGAGCTCGGTTTTGAGAGCTTTTCTGTAGAAGAGCCTTATCTTAAAGCATATATAAAGCAGAACGAATACTCGGCGCAGCATCTCAAGTGTATGTTGAGTTTTCTTGATGATGCACCGTTTAAGGTTGAATGGAGTGCAAATCTTGTAAAAGACGAAAATTGGAACCGTGTGTGGGAATCTAATTTTGAACCTATTGTAATAGACGGAATATGTACGGTTAAGGCCGATTTCCATAAAAATCTTCCTCTTACAAAATATAATATTACAATTGTTCCGCGTATGGCTTTTGGTACAGGACATCATCAGACAACGGAACTCATGGTAAAATGGATTATGAAGATTGCCACGGATAAGGCTGCCGCTTCCGGTGCAAAAGAGCCTAATCTTAGAGGAATGCAGGTGTTGGATATGGGAACAGGTACAGGAATATTGGCCATACTTGCTGCAAAACTCGGGGCTCAGAGACCTGTACATGCAATAGATGTTGATATTGCGGCCGTAAACTCAGCGCGGGAAAACGTCTGGAAAAACAGAATGCACAGGGCAACTTCAATCATTTATGGCGATGCTTCTGTAATACAAGCCTCAAAATATGATATGATTCTTGCAAATATTAACCGTAATATTTTGTTGGAAGATATGTCTACGTATGTTCGCGGATTAAAAAGTGCAGCTGAGATAAACTTTTGCAAAGGCTTGGGCGGTAAAACAATAAAGCAGAGTAATGCAAAAGAGAACTCTGCGTTTCCGGCTACGGGAGGACTTTTGGTGTTAAGCGGCTTCTATACAGAAGATGTTCCAATGCTTAAAGCCGAGGCCCAAAAGCATGGTCTCGAATATATTTCACAGATGAGCAAAGACAATTGGTGTGCAGTATGCTTCTGCAAGAGGTAGCCTAACCCCTCGGCAAAACTGCTATCGCTTTTCGTTTACTACTGCACGTTTGTAAGTATCTGAATATCCGGGAAACATAGGTGCAGGAGGGATTGTTGTGCAATGTCCGTTGTTTTTGAACGAGCCGTCGGGATTCTGATATTTTGTATTGCCGTCGATATACTTTACAAGAAGGTATTTGTCGAGTCTGTCCCATTTCTTGAATAGGGCAGAGGCGTTCTCTACAGAGAATTTTGTGAGATATTTTACGGCTTTTTTCTCAGAACCGAGTACTAAGGCAGCTGCATCGGCCTCCTCAACTGCTTTAATCATCTCAAATTCGTGCTTGTCTATATTCTCGCGCACCTCTTTTCCTATATGGTTGTAGCGCAAATAGGCAAATTGGGCTATACGGTTCTGTAACCAGAACATAGAGGTGGAAGAGTATTCAAGCATACTGCCATTGCCGAGCTTGTAATGCTCCGATATTTCGGTTGAGCATGAATAGAACGGGGAGAGTGGGGATGTTCCTGCATCATCAACTGCAAACCATAGCAAACCGCCTATGTGATTTGGCAACCATCCGCGGCACTGTCCTACAAACCAGAATCCTGTCTGCTGTGTGGCTATGGCGCGTTCGTTGTTGCCTTTTTTGCCGTCTATTTCAAAAGAGGACGGCCGCCATCTGTACGGAAGCTCATTACCTCCGGCTCCAATGCCTTTTGTCATATCAAACTCGGTGTTCTCGTAATGGTCGCGCATCATATCGGCAACATCCTTTACCGTAAGTTTCTCTTTGGCCTTAACATAAAGCGGCATTCGGTTTTTAGGATTCTCTCCGCGTGCAAAATCTATGTACTGTTCCATATCTTGAACTCCGTGCTTTCTAAAAAAGCTCCATACGCGGGCTTCACAGGCTCTCATGGCCGAAAAATCAAGCGGACAATATGTGTCTGCAAAACTGAACTCCTCATCTTTTCCGTTAAAAAGACCAATTTCACGGGCATGTGAAATAACATCTTTGGAGTACATGCAGTTTTGCGGATCATTTAACGGAAATGAGGTAATACGTGCACAATTTGCATGTGCCGATATATATCCGTCGGGAATTTTTACTGCAACCCAAACAGCACCTTTGTTGAGATTCTTTCCGTTTTCATATTTTGGCTTACGGGCAATTATATCCATGAACCAGACCTCGTTAGGGTCTGCAAATGAGATTGACTCGCCGCTCGAAGCATATCCGTACTCGTCTAAAAGAGAGGTAAAAAGCAATATCGCTTCGCGAGCGGTCTTTGCCCGTTGCAGTGTAATGTATATAAGTGAACCGTAATCGAGAACGGCAGTTGTATCTCTCAACTCTTCGAGCCCTCCCCATGTTGATTCTCCTATAAGCAGTTGGTGCTCATTCATGTTGCCTATAACATTATAGGTATATCCGGCCTGCGGAATGTATCCTAAAAAACGCTCTTTGCCCCACTCCCTAATCTCAATCATCTCTCCTGCCTTGTGTTTCTGTGCCGGCATAAACAGAAGAGTTCCGTAGCGAGTGTGAGAGTCGGCGGCATAGCTCACCATAACCGATCCGTCGGCACTGGCTCCCTTTGAAAGTAAAAGATTAGTACAGGCAATGGCATCGTATCCAAGGCATAAAATAGTAAGGAGTAGGAGTGCTGTCTTTTTCATTATGAGTATTTTATAATAATATCCCAACAGCGCACATTGTTTGAGAACTGTTGGGATAGCAAAGATAGGATTATTTATCCTTTAGTTTTACCTGAATTACACCGTTTTTCCCTTTTTCTCCATATTCTTTTGAGCTTTCAGGGCCTTTAAGCACTTTTATAGATTCTATATCCTCCGGTTTTATACTCTTGAATTCATCATTTGAAATCTCCTTCCCATTTACGATTACAAGCGGTTCAGCCGTTGCATTTCCGTTTAGTTCAAATTTATTCTCGGATTTGCTCTTAGGCTCGTCGGCGAATTGCTTTTCAAAAGCCTTTGTAACTATTATCACAACTCCATCTTTTGCCTCTTGTCCGTAGAGCGATACGGCCTTCATACCTTTGTAAACAGTGATTGAGGCTATATCATCAGGTGTAAGTTCATATGCAGAATCATTACTCTGCTTTTTGCCGTCTATTACGTAGAGCGGATTTTCAAGTTCGTTTGCCTGTACATTTTTTGTTTTAGCTGCAGAAGATGTATCAGACGCTGCCATTTGAAAGTTTATTTCATTAACTTTGCCTGCTGTGTTAAGCTCTTTAATGGTTATTTTGCTTTGAGCATTAGCAACAAGCGATATTCCTGCAACAGGAATTATGTAAAGAGCCTTAAGTGCTCTTTTCCACGAAGATTTTGTTTGTAACATCATAGTAATACGGTTTTTAAGTGTACTGTGATTAAAGCTGTTGGCAATTGAGTAGCCGCTCGCGCCAACGGCTTTTTTAATTAATAAATATTGGTATTGTTTTACGTTAACGCCTTGTGATAGAACCTTGTCGTCGGCCTCAAACTCATGAATAGCCCTCAAATCGCTTTTAAGCATCCATAACGCAGGGTTGAACCATTGCAGAACAGAAACCATATCTGCAAAGAGAATATCGTAAGAGTGGCGCATCTGTATATGAGCCTTTTCGTGCAGCAGAATCTGCCCCATTCCGTTGTTAATACTGCTGTAATAATCGTCTGTGTTTATGACTATATATTTGAACCAACTAAAAGGTGATATATTCTTTTTGGAGAGAATGAGAGTGTTGCCGTTTTTAACAGATACTCTCTCCCCATCTCTTATAATTTTGCATACTTTGTACCCCGACAGCAATATCTTCCCTAAAACCACCGCACATCCTGCAATATATATAATAGGAAGAATATTGTTACAGAATAGATCCCAAAGGGTTATGTACCACTCATGGCCGGCTGCCTGCATTGTGGTATAGGATTCTGAGAACAACTGCATCCAAGACTCTGTCTCGTTCCCACGATTTGCGTATAATTTGCTGTTTATTGTAATTACACAGAGTGGTAGAATACACGAAGCTAATGTTGTGCCCAAAAGAACAATCCTGTTAAAGCGGTGGAACGTCTCCTTGCTAAGAAAAAGCCTGAAGAACATGTAAAAAACGGCCATTATAACAGCTGCCTTTATCTGATATATAATAAAATCCTGCATAATCCGGCTATTTGTCGTTACCTTTTTCTATTCTCTCTATAAGCTCCTTAAGCTGCTCAACCGTAATCTTCTCCTCTTTTACAAGCGACGAAACAACACTCAGATACGAATTGTTAAAGTAATTCTTTATAACGCCCGACAGTGTTCCTTTATTGTAATCTTCTCTGCTTATTATAGCGTAATATCTGTAAGAATTGCCAAAGGCCTCGTGCCCCACAAAACCGTTTTTCTCTAAAGTTCTTACCATTGTGGAGAGGGTATTAAAGTGCGGACGCGGTTCTGTATAGCACTCCTGCAGTTGACGCACGAACATTTCTCCGTTGTCCCAAAACAGATTCATTATCTCTTCCTCTTTCTTTGTGAGTTTTTTCATAAAAAGATATTTTACGTATTTGCCCGACAAATATAACTAAAAAAAAATCATAAGCAACTATTTTTTTTAGTTGAATAACTAAATTTATTAGTTTGTCTATTTTTCATACATGCTAAAAATCTCTTAAAAAACCATAAACAGAGTGTGTTGGAAAAGCAAACTTTTTTGTACTTTTATGCGTTTATTGATTAAAAGACTCCGTTATCATGATTAACTATATCAATTTGCCTATCACAGATCCTACATGGATTTTCTTTTTGGTTCTCATAATCATTCTTTTTGCCCCTATAATACTTGAAAGGTTGCGTATTCCGCATATAATAGGGATGATTCTGTCGGGAGTTCTTATAGGCGAATATGGATTTAATATTCTTGAGCGCGACAGCAGTTTTGAACTGTTTGGAAAGGTGGGACTCTACTATATAATGTTTCTTGCCGGCCTTGAAATGGATATGGAGGATTTTAAGAAGAACAAGACAAAAGGTATTGTATTTGGGTTTCTGACGTTTATTCTTCCTATGGCTTTGGGTATATGGAGCAGTATGGAAATTTTAGAGTTTGGAGTTACAACCTCTGTTCTGCTTGCAAGTATGTATGCATCTCATACACTTATAACTTATCCTATTGTAAGCCGTTATGGATTGTCTAAATTGCGCAGTGTTAATATAACCATTGGCGGAACAATAGTTACTGTTACGCTCGCCCTTATAATATTGGCTGTTATAAGCGGAATGTATAAAGGCACAACAGGCGGAATATATTGGCTGCTGCTTGTTTTAAAGGTATCGCTATTGACTTTTGTTATAATATTCTTCTTTCCTCGCATAGGACGCTATTTCTTTAAGAAGTATTCCGACAATATTACCCAGTTTGTCTTTGTGCTTGCCATGGTTTTTCTTGGCGGAGGACTTATGGAACTTGTTGGAATGGAGGGAATTTTGGGGGCATTCCTTGCCGGATTGGTGCTTAACAGGCTTATCCCGCATGTCTCTCCGCTTATGAATCGTCTGGAGTTTGTAGGAAATGCCCTGTTTATACCCTATTTTCTTATAGGTGTTGGAATGATAATAGATATAAATAGTCTTTTTGCAGGCGGAACCGCCCTTAAAGTGGCTGTTGTAATGACGGTTGTTGCAACTTTGAGCAAATGGCTTGCCGCCTATGCAACGCAGAAGATTTACAGAATGAGCAGTAATGAGCGGAGCATGATTTTTGGCTTGAGCAATGCGCAGGCTGCCGCAACATTGGCGGCTGTGCTTGTGGGTAACCAGATTATACTCGAAAACGGAGAGAAGTTGCTTAATGACGATGTCCTTAACGGAACGGTGGTTATGATTCTGCTAACATGTATTATAAGTTCTTTGGTAACAGAGCGTTCTGCAAGAAAGTTTGCTCTCGATGAAAAGTTGCAGTTCAATGCTAATGAAGAGGAGGCAGAAGATATTCCGGAACAGATACTTATACCTGTTGCCAATCCGGATACTTTGGATAATCTTGTTAATACAGCGTTGTTGTTAAGAGATACAAAGGCAAAGACTCCGCTTGTTGCCCTTAATGTAATAACAGACAGTGCCAATATTGCAACAAGCCGTCAGACCGGACAAAAAAATTTGGAAAAGGCGGCAATGATAGCGGCTTCTGCAGATGTGAAGGTTAATGCTGTAACAAGGTATGATGTAAATATAGCAGCAGGAATATCGCATACCATTCATGAATATGGAGTAACAGATGTGGTAATAGGTCTGCATTATAAAGCCAATATAATAGACTCGTTCTTTGGCTCGCTTACAGAGAGCCTTCTTAAAGGAACTTACCGAGAGGTGATGATTGCCCGTTTTCTTATGCCTGTGAATACTATACGAAAAATAAATGTATCTGTACCTCCTCAGGCAGAGTATGAAACAGGATTTGCAAAGTGGATTGAGCATATTGCACGCATAACCTTGCAGATTGGTTGCGAAGTCCGTTTTTATGGTAATGAAACAACGTTGGGTTATATAAAGGAGATTCTTAATAAAACAAAACAGCTTACCCGTGCCGCATTCTTTAGTGATTTTGCATGGAATGATTTTGAAAGGCTTAAAAATGAGTTGAAAGATGATTATCTGTTTGTTTTGGTGAGCGCACGACGCGGTTCTATTTCTTATGATGCTTCATTTGAAAAAGTGCCGGGACAGCTTGCAAAGAATTTTGCAGATAATAACCTTATTGTGCTTTATCCTGAGCAGTTTAATAGTCCGGAGAGTGTAGTGTCATTCTCAGACCCTATGGGACATAACGAATATCAGCATTACGACAAAGCCCGTGAATGGCTCACAGGCTTGTTAAAGAGTGACGATAAAAAGTAGGTAATGTTGCCAAAGCAATAGGGCAGAGGCTTGTATGCTATCACAAAAATCTGAGAACTCCTCCGCTTTGGCTCACGCTCATTTCAACCTCGCGTCCTAAGTAGATGCTTACGTTAGGGTGTTCGTGTCCGCATGGAAAATTATACATTACAGGTATTCCAAGCGGTTGTGTATATTCATGTATGAGATTGTAAACATCTCTTTGCCACAGATCTTCCTCTTTTGTATCTGTAAAATAACCTACAACAATGCCTTTGCACTTTGCCAGATGTCCGCACTCGCGAAGATGCCACAGTTTACTGTCGATAGTATACATTTTTTCATCTATATCCTCTATAAACAGTATTGTAGGCTCATTAAAATCGTTATCCGACGGGGTGGCTATAAGGTTTCTCATGAGAGTAAGATTGCCGCCTATCAGTTTTCCCCGAGCAGAACCAAAACTATTATATTCCGACGGATTTGTTGTGTATGCCGCAACTTTCCCGAATAGGGCGTTCTTTAGTGAATTTTGCGAAAAACCGTCAAAATCATCTGTAAAAGTACCTGTCATTGCCCCGTGTATAGACTCAATGCCCATTTTCTGGAGAGCATAATGCAGAATGGTTATGTCGCTATAGCCAACAATCCATTTGGGGTTTTCTTTAAAGAGATTCAAATCTATCTGCTTTATAGTGTGCATTGTGCCATATCCTCCTCTTATTGAGATTATTGCTTTTACCTCTTTGTCGAGCAGCATCTCCTGCAAATCTTCTGCACGCTGTGTGTGCGTTCCTGCAAAATCACCGGGATATGCAGCTGTAATGTTCTTGCCGGTCTTTACTTTAAGTCCCCAGCTCTCAAGCTGCTCTTTCCAATTGGCTGCAAGTTGGGCCTGTGACGGGGCTGAGGCAATTGCTATAACTGCAACAGTATCGCCCTCTTTCAAAAAATGTGGTCTCATATAATAACTTATTTCTAATTATTTCGGTAACGGATTCAAAGATACAACAAAGTGCTTTACCTGCATTAAATTAATAATGCTGTATAAAATGCAGAAAATACTTATTTTTGCAGGATTAACTTTATTTGCATCTATATCATGGATAAAATTGCCAAATTGCAGAAAGAGTGGGAAGGAAAATTGAGGCTGTTCGCTTATCAATATGTGCGTTCGTATCCCATTGCAGAAGATTTGGTTCAAGATGTATTCCTTAAATTAATAGAATCCGATATAGATCCGTTACAATACGAAAATATAGGGTCGTTTCTTTATACCATTCTTAAAAACAAATGTATAGATTACATAAAGCATAAGATTGTTGAGAAAAAATACCTTTATAGTGTTTCTGAGATGAATTATCTTACCGCAAACTGCATTGCATTGGAAGATGAATCAATTCAGCTGATAACCGATAATGAAATCAATAAAATGTTGAGGGAGGCCATAATGTCGTTGCCCGATTTAACAAGAGAGGTCTTTATCCTTAACAAGTTTAAAAAGAAAAAATATAAAGAGATAGCGCAGATATGCGGCATCTCTGAGCGGGCTGTAGAGTATCAAATGTCAAAGGCAACGGCTGCTCTAAAAAAAATACTCGGACCACATTATATTTTTTTAATTTTTTTGGGGATTTGATTCTGTTGGTCGTCTATATATACGATGAAAACAGAAACTATTTTAAAATTCGTAGAAAACAGGGCTACCCTGCAGGAACAGGAGCAGGTCCTTGCCTGGATTAAGGAGAGTCCCCAAAACAGGAAAGTTTACGCAAAACTTAAGAACATAGATGTTGCCATGGAGCTGGCTGCTTATGAGGCCGGCAAAAGAAGACGACTCTTGTTCAAATATCTGAGAGGTGCGGCAAAGATTGCGGCCGTGTTGGTTATTGCATTCTCCATTTTTTACATAGGCGAGAGAGTTGGTTTGGGAAAATGGGTGAAATATGCAGAAAATCAGATTTTTGAAGTTAAAGCTCCGTATGGCGAAACTCTTACTTTTACATTTCCCGACAGTACAGAAGTAATTCTTAACAGTGGCACTACGCTGCAATATTCAAATTTATACGGATACAAAAACAGAAACGTATCTATAACGGGTGAGGGGTATTTTAAAGTACGTAAAAACGATGAAGAGTTTAATGTAATTTACCCGATTGAAAATCCGTTATTTAAAGCAACTGTCTTGGGAACGGAGTTTAATATATCTTCGTATAAAGAAGATAATGATATTGTTACAGATTTGTACAAAGGCTCAATACAAATTGAAAACATTTCGCAGAACGAGACCGTTGTAATGACTCCGAATACAAGCTATATTTTCTCAAAAGAGACCTCTGAAGTCTCTATAAAGCCTATAACCAAGCCTTTGAAATGGATGGATTCTTATGTTATTGCAGACAGTGAGGATATAGTTTCATTCTCTAAAAAATTGGAGAAAGTATTTAAAGTAGATATTGTGGTATCCTCGGAGCTTGTGGGAACATGCTCATATTCCGGAGTACTATATGGCAAGTCGTTGAGACAGATATTAGATGATATGTCGTTGGTATCCCCTATAAAATACACATTTACAGATAAAGGAAAGAGTGTAATAATTAAACACAGATAAAACTACATCAAAAACAACAAACTATGAAGCACTATTTTTTTAAAGTATCGAGAGTTATACTGCTAACTCTGGGCCTGTCATTTTTCTGTGCGGTGACTTATGCCCAAAACTTAGATAACATTAAAATTTCAGTTAATGTATCTGATACTGCCGTAAAGGATATTTTGTCCAAAGCGGAGAAAGAGTACGGACTCAAGTTCTTTTACAATGAGAATGAACTCGATGTTGCCCGCAAGCATACGATGCATGCCAATTCTATTTCTTTTGAAGAGTTTATATCAAAACTGTTCAACGGAAAGGCGGAGTATGTAGAATCCGAAGGCGGAGTGATTATACTAAGAGGGAAAAAAGCCGAGCAAGCGGCCAAGTATCAGTTGAAAGGTGTTGTATTGGATGAAGAGGGACTTCCTGTAATTGATGCTACTGTTGTAGAAAAAGGAACCTCTAATATATTCTCCACAACATTAGACGGCGAATTTATTTTAGAGACAACAAACCCTGCTGCTGTATTGTCTGTTTCATCAATGGGATATAAATCCAAGGATGTTCAGGTATCGGCCAATCAGTTTGCGCAAATTGTATTGGCACTCGATGCCCAGCTGTTGGATGAATTGGTTGTTACCTCTTACGGAACATTCAAAAAATCTGCTTATGCAGGTTCGGCCTCAAATGTAAAGGCTAATGCCATTAAGGATGTACCTACAGTCTCTTTCAAGGAGATGTTGCAGGGTAATGCCGCAGGTGTTCAGTTTAGTTCTCCTTCCGGACAGCCGGGTGCCGCATCTGAAATAAACATAAGAGGTATGGGCTCATTTAATGCCAGCAATCAGCCGTTGTATGTAATTGACGGTGTGCCTGTACGTTCCGGTTCTATGAATTCTATCAGCTCCAATGCAAGTTTGGATGTTATGTCTACAATAAACAGCTCCGATATAGAGAGTATGACTGTAATAAAGGATGCCGCAGCTGCATCTTTGTATGGTTCACGTGCCGCCAACGGTGTTATTATAATCACTACCAAACGAGGAAAATCCGGAGCACCTAAAGTTTCATTGAAAGCAGATTGGGGATTCTCAGATTTTGCAATGGAGTACAGACCTGTAATGAGCGGAGAGCAACGCAGGGAGTATATATACAATGCACTAAAGAATGGTGCAATCAGAGATGGAGAATCGGAAAGTGATGCAATTGCCTATGCAAATGAAGAGATAGAGTACTATGCACCGGTTCCTTGGTGCGGATATGTAGATTGGGATGATATTCTGTTCAAAAGAGGCAGTCACCAGTCTTATGAAGCATCTATTTCCGGAGGTACAGACAAGTTCAACTATTACTCATCAATTTCATACATGAATCAGCAAGGTATATCAATGAATTCCGGTTTGGAGAGACTAAGCGGAAGACTTAACGTTGATTACAAGGCTACCGATAAGATAAAACTTGGAGCTAATATTCTGTTTGCAACTGTAAATCAGGATGTGTACAGCGAGGGTACGTCATATACTTCGCCTTTCTATTCGTCAAGAAACTGTGTTGTTCCTTCGGATGCCGTTTATAATGAGGATGGTAGTTGGAACAGGGAATTTATCCGCAACAGCGACCGTAACCCGTTGTTGGCTGCAACTTATGACTATCAGACAGAGTCTGTTGTAAGAGCTTTTAATACAGTATACGGAGAGTATGAGATTATTAAAGATTTAAAATTCAGGTCTACATTTAGTTACGACTATAACATGACCAAAGGAAGAGACTGGTCAGATCCAAGAACCTCTAACGGTGATGATATAAACGGAGGAATGGATAAGGTTTATGATGAGTATAAAAAGATGGTTTGGGCCAATCAGATAAGCTATAAGTTTAATATAGCACAAGACCACCATTTTGATGCTTTGGTAGGATATGAGATTGATGATACTTATTCCGATTATCTATCCGGTTCTGTAAGCAATTTTGCTACATACGATAAACAGGCTATAAGTAACGGTATGACTCTTGAGTCTGTAAGCGGTTCTGATACACGCTCTAAAATGGTTTCATACGTATCGAGGTTAAACTACGATTATAAAAACAGATACTATTTGGGCGGAAGTTTTAGAGCAGATGCAAGCTCAAGACTGCACAGAGATAACAGATGGGGCAAATTCTGGTCTGTTTCCGGTGCATGGAAGATTTCAGAAGAGAACTTTATGGCAAATACCAAGAACTGGCTCTCAGATTTAAAATTGAGAATGTCCTATGGTGTTAATGGTACTTTGCCGTCGGATTATTATGGTTATATGGGTCTTACAAGTCTGTCTGACGGATTCCTCGGACAGCCGGGTATGTTGCTCTCTCAGATTGCAAACAAAAATCTTGAGTGGGAGACCAATTACAATTTTAATATAGGATTGGATTTTGCCCTGTTCAACAGAATCAATGCAACGATTGAGTATTATACAAGAACAACAAAGAACCTCTTGATGGACAGCCCTATTTCAATGACAACCGGCTTTAGCAGCTATCTTATGAATACAGGCGAAGTTAAGAATAAAGGTGTTGAGTTTGAGATAAGTTCGGTAAACTTTGAGACCGATGATTTTACTTGGACCACTTCATTCAATATCTCTCATAACAAAAACGAGATAGTTAAATTAAACAGCGGCCAGACAGAAATCATAAGCGGTACACAGATAAGGAAGATAGGTTATCCGTACAGAACATTCTAT
Source organism: uncultured Muribaculaceae bacterium (assembly GCA_964621625.1). Taxonomy (GTDB): domain Bacteria; phylum Bacteroidota; class Bacteroidia; order Bacteroidales; family UBA932; genus Egerieousia. Next base: position 25,605 of record CAZULV010000025.1, read on the forward strand.
GTTATTGAATTTGCAGGTATCAACCCTCAGACCGGCCAACCTCAATTCTATACAAATGATATTGATGCCAATGGTAAATATGTAAAGGAGATTACCGATAATCCTAAAAAGGCCAACCGCATTACATCTTCAAAGAAAGCAGATCCTGCTGTGGTAGGAGGTCTTACAAATACATTCAGATACAAATGGTTTGATTTAAACTTCTTAATAGGTTATCAGTTTGGAGGTAATGCATACGATACATGGTATCAGAAAGTAGATCACGGCGGTGATGATTTGGAGGCAAATATCCCTACCTACTATCTGAACTGTTGGAAACAGCCGGGAGATATTACAAAATATGAACAGTTTATAGAGAATCCGGATTATCCTATGAGCGACTATAGTACATCAAGGTCTATTCATAGTACAGATTATATAAGGCTTAAGAATATAACATTGGGCTTTACAGTACCTAAATCTTGGACTAAGAAAATAGGAGTAGACAATATAAGATTATACGCTTCTGCAAGTAACTTGTTAACTTGGGCTGCACACGATTACTATGATCCTGAGGCTGTAAGAGCAGGTACTACTATATGGGGTACACCTCCGCTTAAAACTGTTACTTTTGGCTTTAACATTAACTTTTAATTAACCGAATTTAGATATGAAATCAATTAAATATATTATTTTAAGTTTATTGGTAATCTTTACTGCCGGTTGTGGTCAGGATTGGTTAGACGTTAAACCATCAACATCTATAGAAACCGAGGGCAGTATCCAAACCCTTGCACAGGTGGAGTTCTCTCTTAACGGAATCTACTCTATGATGCGCAGCTCAGATGCATATTCTGGAAGAATAACTTACTATGCCGATGTTACCGGAGATGATATGCAGGCTGTAAGTTCGAGTAAACGTACAGGTAACTATTATACCTTCTCTTATACAAAAGATAACGGCCCACGGACTCATTGGTCTTATCTGTATAGTATTATCCAGAATGCAAATAACATTTTGAACACTATCGATAAATTGGATACATCAGAAGAGGATGAGGAGTATAGAGATTGCCTTAAAGGTGAGGCACTGGCTCTAAGAGGTTTGGCACTGTTTGATCTTACCAGAATATTCGGTTATCCGTATAAGAAAGATGATGGCGCATCTCTTGGAGTTCCAATTGTAAAGACTAATCTTGCAATTAATGCAAAACCTGCACGTAATACGGTAAAAGAGTGCTATATGGCAATAATTGAGGATTTGGAAGATGCTATAGGGTTATTAGATGATGATTTTGCAAAAGGAAGAATGACCAAGGCTGCGGCAATGAGCCTTCTAAGTAGAGTATATCTGTATAAAGGAGAGGATCTCAAGGCCCTTAATATGGCAGAAGAGGCTATAAAGGTGGCTGAGAGAAAAGGGTGGCATTTGTGGTCAAATGCAGAATATCCAACCGCATGGGGCAATGATGCAAATGCCAATGACCCGGGCGAAATACTATTTGAAATGGTGATAACAACTGTTGAGAGCCAGGGTAAAGAGACTATGGGCAGACTTAATTCTTATGATGGATATGATGATATGTGTATTACGGTTTCGTTCTATAACTTTTTAAACGAAGATACTAAAGATGTAAGATTAAAACTTTTGTCTTTTGATAAGAAAAAATATGCTTATGTAAACAAGTATCAGCCTCAGGGCGATGAGGATATCATGAATGCCAATGTTCCTATACTGAGATTGTCTGAAACATATTTGAATGCAGCAGAAGCTGCTGTTAAAAGCGGAAACAATGAGAAAGCCGTAAAATATCTTGATGCTATTGTAAGCAGGGCTAATCCAAATAAAACAGTTGTAGGTAAAACACTTACGCTTGAGGATGTTTTAAATGAGCGACGCAAAGAATTGGTGGCAGAGGGACACAGAATGTATGACCTTATGAGAAATGGTATGCGTGTTGAGAGATTAGATGTAAAAAACAGCAGGATTGCATCTACCAGACATTTCTGCTCTAAAGATTGCAAGAGCTTTGATTGGAATTATTATAAAATAGTTCTCCCTATTCCAAAAGCAGAAATGGATACAAATCCAAATATGGAACCTAATCCCGGATATTAATAGTTAAACTTTAATAGAGATTCGTGAACTATTTTACCGTTTTCTTGTTATACAAGTGAAATAGTTTTTTAAGTTAGGTTAAGTCGGGCAGACTCCGCAACTTCTGAGTTAGGTTGCGGGGTCTGTTTTTTGTACTCTGTTTATTATTGCAAAATCTGTGAGGCGTGATTTTTTGTATCTACCTTTTCTATGATTTTTTCTAAAATACCCTCTTCGTTAAAAATAAAAGTGCGACGCATTGTTCCCATATAGGTGCGGCCGTAGAGCTTTTTCTCGCCCCATACACCAAAATCCTGCTGCATTGTTGTTGCCGTATCTGCAAGAAGGGTAAAAGGCAGGGAGTTTTTTTCAATGAATTTAACGTGTGAAGCCACGCTGTCTTTGCTTACTCCAACCACATTGTAACCGGCAGCAACAAGAGCATTGTAATTGTCTCTTAAATTGCAGGCTTGTGCCGTACAGCCCGAGGTGTTGTCTTTAGGATAAAAATAGATTATAGTTTTTTTACCTATTAAATCTTGCGAACTTACTGTATTGCCGTTTTGGTCAACTGCCGAGAATTGCGGCATTTTGTCTCCGATTTTTAACATATTGCTCTTTTTAATCTGTTCTTAAATTTATGGTGGCTCACCCGCTAAACCCTGTGGGGAAAATGAATAAATTTTTATCTTCGCTTGAG
>CAZULV010000026.1:0-24934 GCA_964621625.1 uncultured Muribaculaceae bacterium
GAAACCGATCTCAAAAACTACATGGACACCATGAGTTGCATAAAGTACGCCAAACGCACCGGCAAACAAGAGGGACTGGAAGAGGGAAAGGCTAAAGGTATTGAAGAGGGCATAACCAAGGGAAGAGCCGAAGGAGAAGCCAAACGTAACATAGAGATTGCCAAATCAATGAAATTGGATGGCGTTTCTGTTTCTGCAATAGCAAAATATACCAATTTGTCGGAAGACGAGATAGAAAGGTTGTAGTGCTGTAAAAAACTCACAGCAGAAATATTATTTAAGTATAAAAGAGGGGACTGTTATTGATTTGATACATGTCTCCTCCTTGTGTTTTGTATAGAACTATGTTATGGAAAATCATAGCATGCTTTAATGGAAATTTAAACAGAGGTTTAGCATAGCTGCAGGTATTCAGATATTAAAAAATATTGTCACTAAATGATAAAATCATTACTTTTGACGTTCAATTTTATTATCTGAAAGTTATGGGAATTATTGTTTGCTCCAATATTGTAAAGAAGTTTGGAGATTTTACTGCCCTCAATTCTGTTAGCTTGGATATTCCGGAGGGCGAAATTTTTGGTCTGCTCGGTCCTAATGGAGCAGGAAAAACCACTCTCATAAGAATTATAAATCAAATTACAGTTCCGGATAGTGGAGAATTGCTTTTTAACGGAAATCCTATGTGTAGCAGAGATGTGGAGAATATAGGATATCTGCCGGAGGAGAGAGGATTGTACAAAAAAATGAAAGTTGGAGAGCAAGCTCTCTATTTGGCACGTCTTAAAGGTATGGGTACGGCTGAGGCAACCAAGGCTCTTAAAGAGTGGTTTGTAAAGTTTGGTATTCAGGGCTGGTGGAACAAGAAGGTAGAAGAGCTCTCAAAAGGTATGGCCCAGAAAGTCCAGTTTATTACAACGGTGCTGCACAGGCCAAAATTGCTTATACTTGATGAGCCTTTTTCTGGTTTTGACCCTGTGAATGTTAATCTTATACGCAAGGAAATTCTTGATATGAAGGCGGCCGGCACAACAATAATCCTCTCTACTCACAATATGGAGAGCGTTGAGGAGCTTTGTGATAATATTGCCCTTATAAATAAATCAAACCTGATAGTTTCCGGAAATACCGACGGAATACGCCGTGAGTATGGAAGCAACCAGGTTGAATTGGTTTACCGTGCTTCGGAAAGCCTTACTGAGCGTATTAAAAATTTATGTGAAGGAGTTTCCGCTTCTGCAATGCCTTTTGAAATAGTTTCAGACGAACAGGGCCGCAACGGCTGGCGTGCCGTTTTGGAGATTTCTCGCGAAACAAACAGCGCACAGGTGCTTGGCTGCGTGATAAATGTTGTGGATGTGGTCTCATATCAGGAGCTTATTCCAAGAATGAAAGACATTTTTATAAAACTTGTAAGTGGTAATTAGGCTAAAAATAAATACAATGGGAAAGAGTAAAATTGGAATTATCATTGGCCGTGAGTATGCAATAAGGGTAAAGAAAAAATCATTCATATTCACAACAATTCTTACACCTATATTGTTTGCTGCGCTCATGGTTGTCCCTTCGCTTATTGCAATGTATTCGAGCGGAGAACAGGGGCAGATTATAAAGGTTGTAGATGAATCAGGTATAGTTATGCCATATTTGGAGAGTGGAGATGAGTTTATTTTTGAACAGGCATCTCCGCAAGAGAGTCTTGTCTCTTTAAAGGATAACTTAAAGGATGCGGGTTTCTTTGCTGTTATAGGGATAACCCCGTTAGATTCAAATAAAAATATAAGTATCACTGCATATTCTGATAAGCAGCTTAACATAGAGTTGCAGTCGCAGATACGCAAGAGTGCAAATAAAGCTGTTGAAGAGAATAAATTGAAGTCATACAATATTCCCGATATAGACAAAGTCCTTAAGGATATAAAATCAGACGTGAAGCTCAGCACTTTTACGCTTGACCAAGAGACCGGAGAAGAGAAAGCCTCTATGGTTGAGATATATATGGGAATAGGTTACATTGCGAGTTTTATGATATATATGTTCATATTTATGTTCGGAAGTATGGTAATGCGCAGTGTGATAGAGGAAAAGACTACACGTATAGTTGAGGTTATAGTCTCTTCTGTTAAACCGTTTGAGCTTATGTTGGGCAAGATAATAGGAGTTGCGGCTGTGGGACTAACTCAATTCCTTATATGGATAGGGTTAACGGCTGCCATTGTAACAGGCGTTTCAGGAGCTATAGGTAGAGATAAAATTCAGGATGGACTTGCTGCCGGCAATCCGGCCGGGCAGATAACCGCAGTGGCAGAGATATCGGGAGTGCAGACAGAGCAAATTGCCGCAATAACAGAGAATGTGGCAAAAAATATTGAGAATGGCGATGTCGCAGAGTCTGGAGAAGGAGATGTATTAAATGAGATAATTGCCGCCTTGAAAGAGGTAGATTATGTGAGGATAATAGTCTGTTTTTTAGTCTATTTTCTTTTAGGATACCTGCTTTATTCCGGAATGTTTGCAGCCGTAGGCTCTGCTGTAGATAATGAGGCCGATACACAGCAGCTTATATTGCCTGTAACCATGCCTCTTATTATAGGTCTGTTTATTATGTTGCACACTTTCCAGTATCCCGACAGTTCGCTCTCTTTCTGGGGTTCTGTAATACCTTTTACCTCTCCTATGGTTATGATGGCGCGTATTGCTTACGGCGTTCCTGCCTGGGAACTTGCTCTCTCTATAGGGTTGCTCATTATAACATTTCTGTTGCTCACATATCTGTCGGGCAAAATATACAGAATAGGAATATTGATGTATGGTAAGAAGGCTTCGTGGAAAGATTTATGGAGATGGATTAGAATAAAATAAAGTAATATAAATCTACAATAAATGAGAAAACTATTTTTGTTTTTAGTATTTGGCTTTGCCGTTACACTGAGTTACGGACAAAGCTATAAAAAAGGCGAATGGAGCCATGAAAAAATGGACTCTTCGTGGGATTATCCAAAGGGCAAGGCTGCAAAGGTAATAGGAAAGTACAAACCTGCAGTAGATACTCTCTTGCTTCCGATAGGACACACATTAGAGGAACTCACAAGTTATCCGCCGGAAGATAAACTCTCAAATCTTGCGGCCGATATAATGCTTGAGTACGGAACGGAGTATTTGCGCAAAACAACAGGAGATGCAAATGCCAAAGCAGATATGTCTCTAACCAATTTTGGTGGAATAAGGGCCTCAATGCCTTGCGGAGAGGTTACATCATTTGATGTGATTTCTATCTTCCCTTTTGATAACAGAATAATGATTTTAGACCTTGAAGGCAAGTATGTGAGGGAACTTATGGAGAATTTTGCAAAACGCGGCCGTGTAGAGGTTATGGGGGGCGCAAAGATAAAGATAGACAAGAAGAATCTTGTTGAATGCAGTATAGGAGGTGCTCCTATTGATGATGCAAAAATCTATAAAGTAGTTACAATAGATTTTCTTCTTGGAGGCGGAGACAGTGTTTATGCTCTTAAATATGCCGTAAAGACGGAGGATACCGGAGTGTTTTTACGCAATGTAGTTATAAATTATATTAAAAAGCTTACCGCAGAGGGGAAAAATGTAGAGGGTAAAAAAGATGGTAGAGCTGTAGTTATCAAGTAAAGATTAAGTATATGAAACACGGATATATGAATTTTGGAAAAAGGGTTCTGATGCTTGCTGCTGCATGTCTGATTTATGGAGGTGTTGCCGCTCAGGATCTTGTGATATTGCATACGAACGATACCCATAGCCAGATTACTCCACAGATAGCCGGCGAGGGGAAAGGTCTTGGCGGTTATGAAAGGCGCGAGGCATATATTAATAAGGTAAGAAAAGAGTTTGGAAAAAAGAATGTATTGTTGGTAGATGCCGGTGATTTTAGCCAGGGAAGTCCATACTTTTCTCTTTTTAACGGAGATGTAGAGATAGACCTTCTTAATGCACTTAAATATGATGTTGTGTGTTTGGGCAACCACGAGTTCGATAACGGCCAGCAGGAGCTTGCACGCCGTATAGGAAATGCCGGATTCCCTGTATTGTGCGCAAACTATAATTTTGCAGAGAGTCCGCTGAATGGAGCTGTTAAGCCATACACCATTATAGAAAAAGCCGGCAAGAAGATAGGTTTAATAGGGCTATTATGCAACATAAAGGGGGTTGTTTCGAGCAAGTATTTAGAGGGTGCAGAATATATTCATCCTGTAAAAATTATGAATAATCTTGCACTCGAACTCAAGAATACCCACAAGTGTGATCTTATTATAGTTCTTTCGCATTGCGGCTATTATGCAGGTCGTGAGAATAATCCCGGAGATGAGTATCTGGCCGCCCAGTCAGAAAACGTTGATATTATCGTTGGCGGACATTCTCATACCAAATTAGAGGATAAAGTGATGATAAAAAATAAGATAGGCAAAGATGTAATGGTGGTGCAGGATGGTGAAAAAGGAGAATATGTTGGCCGGATAGATTTGTGGTTCTAAGAAGATTTGTGGCTCTGAAACAGAAAGGCTGCCGTAAGCGAATTGCACATTAGATGGGTGCGCTTCATTGCTACGGCAGCCTTTTCTTTAATGATATAAGGCTCTTTAATTATACAGATACCTTTTTATTTTGCTTGTGGCGGTTTTCTGAAAAGCCTCTTGTTGGATATATACCTCGGCAATGCGGGAGAATTTATTAACACGGGCATTTACATATTGGGCCACATCCTTGCATAATTTTTCGTAATGCGCGCTCATATTTGATGCCATCTCCTCTTTATGCTTGTGATATGCGGCAACGGCCTCGTCTCTTTTGGCCTCATAAGCCTTGTACAATTCTCTGCGCTTATTGTTGTAATGCTCCGCGTATTCCGATCTTTTTAATTCGTAGGCTTTTGTATACTGAGCCTTTTTACTCTCCAAAGCCTGGCTGCATTCGCTTTTTATGTTGTCGTAAGCCTTTTTCTTCTCTAAATAGGCAAGTGCTATCTCTGCCTTCTTTGATTCGTACTCCTTTATGAGTTCCATTTTCTTGGCCATATACGCCTTATAAATCTCCTCCTTGGTCTTGTTGAGTGCGTCAATCTTTTCCTGGCTTGGATATATGCGGGCTATAAGTTGTCCTTTTACAGAGAGAACAAGAGACTCAGAAACTCCCGCATGCGAGTTTATCACGGTCTCAATCTCCTCAGGGTAGATATTCTCTCCGCTCGGCCCCAAAATCATGTTCTTTAGTCTTCCTCTTATAGAGAGCCACCCTTTCTCATCTATATATCCGAGATCTTGAGTCCTGAACCAACCATCCTCTGTAAAGGCTTCGGCTGTTGCTTGCGGATTCTTATAATACCCCATCATTATATTGTCTCCTTTAGCCACAATCTCACCCTCTCCTGTTTCTGGATTCTTATTGTCTATTCTCAGTTGTACTCCAGGAACGGCAGGCCCTGTAGTCTGCCATTTTACCATGCTCGGAATTGCACCTGCAAGCAGAGGACAGCACTCAGTAAGTCCGTAACCTATTGCATAAGGGAATTTTGCCTCATAAAGGAATCGCTCCACAATGCCGTCGAGCTTTGCTCCGCCTATTCCAAAGAATCTTATCCTTCCGCCAAACATTTCACGCATCTGTCGGCCTATAATTCTGTGCATTAATTTTCTGCCCAAAGTGGTCTTATAGAGTGATGCAGTGATTTTCTTTGCATTTATTTTTGGCAATATTGAGTTTTTGTAGATTTTCTCAATAATCAAAGGAACTACCAATATTGTTGTTGGACGTACAACTTTAAATGCCTGCATGAGCATGGATGGTGTAGGTGCCTTTTCTAAATAATATACAGAGGCTCCGCTTGTAAAAGGAAGCAAGAGCGACAGGCTGTTCTCCAATGTATGAGACAGCGGTAGAATAGAGAGCCAGACATCCCATTCATAGCTTGGACGTAGTTGCATGGCCGATTTAAGATGCGAACAAAGGTTCTTGTGGCTTAACATTACTCCTTTGGAATTTCCGGTAGTACCTGAAGTGTAGATTATTGTTGCTAAATTCTCTTCTGCCGGCGTGTATCCCGGTGAATCGAGATTTTCCTCTACAGTACAGGTTTGCTCCTTATATAAAGAATCCTCTATTTGAGATATATGTTGTGTGTTGCCGTTTTTAAGAACGGTAAAACTATCAATCTCTATAATTGTATTAATTCTCTCTTTTGCCTGTTCTGACAGTTTTCTGTATAATCTTTTAGAGACAAAAATCGCCTTGCTCTGCGAATGTTCCAATATGTTTGAAATCTCCATTTCCGAGAAATCTGGCAACAGTGGAACGGCCACTCTGTTATAGGCGCAACAGCTGAAAAAGGCAACGCCCCAATTTGGTATATTTTGGGAGAGTATTGCAACTTTATCTCCGTATTCTATCCCGAGACTGTGCAAAAGTGCCGAAATCTCTTTTGTTTTTTCTCCAAACTGTTCGTAAGTATAAAAATCTCCGCCTATTGTGCAAAGGTATTTATTTTTGCTAAAGGCTGCTATTTTGTTTGTAAACAGTTCTTTAATGGTTTTAAAGTTCATGTCTTATTATTGTGTTGATATTCCTATTGTATTTGGGAGGTGTAGTTTTTCAAGAAACATGCCATAAGCAATCGCTTTTCGTTGCTTATGGCTATGTATTCTATTTTTGAATGTCGTTCGTGTTTATCTGCAAGTCACTGCCCGTAGAGAACATTTCCGGATGCTTGCCTTTGACGTTCATTTTAAGATATTCCAAGCGTATGCGTTTTAAATCTGCCTGGGCATCATCGGTAAGTTCAAATCTTGCGCCGTGCCCTACCATCTTCTTGCCCCAATCGAAATAACCTAAATATACCGGAACATTGCATGCTTTAGCAATGGTATGAAATCCGGTTTTCCATTTTTCTGTACGTTTGCGGGTTCCCTCTGGGGCAATTGCCAAGTGCATTTTTGGTGCGGCATTCATGGCATTTATCATTTGCAAAGCTATTGTAGCTCCTTTTTTACGATCTACGGGAACAGCTCCCAATGCCCTCATTACAGGACCTAACGGTCCCCAGAAAAACTCCTTCTTTACCATTACATTGGCTTTAGCTCCAATAGAGTTATAATATAGCCACGATATTACAAAATCCCACCCCGAAGTGTGCGGAGCTCCAAGAATTATTGCCTTTGGCTCTTCTATGAGCTGTTTCTCTACTTTCCAGCCCAAAACCCAAAGGATAAATTTGCTTATGTATTTCATTGTATGAAGGTTTGGTTTATGTTATAAGTCTGTTTTTGTTGTCCTTACGCCTGTTAGTTTTTGTTTGTAAGCATCTGTTTAGTCTCCCCTAAATTTGCGAGCATAGAGGGATTCTCCAACAACTCCTCTATTATTAGGTCTGAGCGCAGATTCTGCTTTATGAAATTCTGCCTCTCCATTGTATTCTTACCCATATAGAACTCCAACAACTCATGAATGGTGTCATCCTTGCTTAGTCTTACCCTGTCTAATCTTATATCATCCCCTATAAAATTGGCGAACTCATCGGGCGAAATCTCTCCAAGTCCTTTAAAACGTGTTATTTCAGGGTTCTTCCCGAGCTTCTTTATAGCCCGCTCTTTTTCCTCCGAAGAATAACAGTAATATGTTTCCATATCATCTTTTTCTGCCCCTTTACCACGTTTTTTAGTGGCAGTTCCACCTTGTGAAGGCTTCTTCTTTCTCACTCTGAATAGAGGCGTTTGCAGAATATACAAGTGTCCCTGACGGATTACATCTGGAAAGAATTGCAAAAAGAATGTAAGCAACAGCAGGCGTATGTGCATTCCGTCTACATCTGCATCGGTTGCAATTATTATCTTGTTGTATCTGAGATTGTCAATATCCTCCTCTATGTTAAGGGCTGCCTGAAGCAGATTAAACTCCTCGTTCTCGTAAACTATTTTCTTGCTAAGTCCGTAGCTGTTAAGGGGCTTTCCCCTCAAACTGAATACAGCCTGTGTATTTACGTTTCGGCTTTTTGTAATAGAACCGCTTGCAGAGTCTCCCTCTGTAATGAACAGCATCGAATCCTGATTGCGCTCATCTTTATCATGGTAATGTATTCTGCAGTCTCTTAGCTTTCTGTTATGCAGGTTGGCCTTCTTGGCTCTCTCTCTGGCTAACTTCTGTATACCTGATATAGCCTTTCTCTCCTTCTCGTTCTCAACCACTTTTTTTAGAAGGGCATCTGTAGTCTGAGGATTTTTGTGAAGGAAATTGTCGAGTTGCTCTGTAATAAAATCAACAATAAAATTCCTTATAGAAGGTCCGTCTTTTGCAACTTCCTTTGAATTGAGATAGGTTTTTGTCTGATTTGAGAACGACGGCTCTTCCACTTTTATGCTTACCGCAGCAACAATCGATTGGCGAACATCCTTTGGGTCAAAATCTTTCTTGAAAAAATCCTTTACAGTCTTGGCCACGCCCTCCCTGAAAGCCGCTAAATGTGTACCTCCGTGAATTGTATTCTGTCCGTTTACGAAAGAACTTATATTCTCTCCATTCTCGGTGCCGTGTGTAATTGCAATCTCTATATCCTTTCCCGACAGGTGTATTACAGGGTAAAGCGGTGTCTCTGTAAGATTATCGTTTATCAAATCCAAAAGTCCGTTTTTGGACTTGAACTCTGTTCCGTTGAAATTAAGCGAAAGGCCGGTGTTAAGATAGGCATAATTGCGGAGCATGGTCTCGATATACTCCATGTTATAGCTGTAATTTTCATACAGAGTTTCGTCTGCAATATATTTTACAAGAGTTCCGTTCTTCTCATCAGGTGCGCTGCAACTTCCGCTTTCTATAAGATTGCCTTTGCTGAAAGAGGCGTAAAAACTCTCGCCGTCTCGGAACGACTGTATATAAAAATATGTAGATGTGGCGTTTACGGCTTTTGTTCCAACTCCATTCAATCCTACCGATTTATGAAATGCACCGCTTCCGTATTTTGCTCCGGTATTCATTTTACTTACAGCATCTATGAGTTTTCCAAACGGAATTCCTCGCCCGAAGTCCCTTACCGATACCACATTGTCTGCAAGCGTTATATTCACAGCCTTACCAAACCCCATAATGAACTCATCTATGGCATTATCTACAATCTCTTTAAAGAGAACGTAAATGCCGTCATCCGGGCTTGAACCGTCTCCCAACTTTCCTATATACATGCCGGAACGTCTGCGGATATGCTCATTCCAGCTCAGCGTCTCAAAATCGGCCTCGGTATAATCCGCTACACGCGGACTTGCGGCAGCATTACCTGTTCCTTCATCAAACAGTTCATTATTTACATTTTCGCTCATATATGTGTAAAATGATTATATTCAAATAAATACCACTTTGGGCAAACATGCAAATATAACAAGAACTTGCGTAAAAACGGCAGATTTTTCCCAAAAATCTGATAACTTGCCTATGTAGAGACAGTTTTTACATTATTCTGCCCGGTATATTCCGGTGTGCTTGTTTACTATTGCTCCTGCTATTTTATAAATCCTTTTTTGAGCAGAACTTCTGCAATCTGTACGGCATTGGTTGCCGCCCCTTTTCTTAGATTGTCTGCAACACACCAAAGATTTATACCATTCTCAACAGAAAAGTCACGTCTGATTCTTCCAACAAAAACCTCATCTTTTCCCTCCGAATAGAGCGGCATAGGGTATGGCAGTCTCTTTAAAGCCTCAATATCTCTTGTTTTAGCGCACTCCTCTTTTACCTCTTTGCATCCTATCGCTGCGTTCTGCAAATCTTTATTTGGCTGTACATTGTCTTGTATTACAACTCCTTCTGTGTTTTTGAGTACTTTAATTATATCCTCGTCTTTAAAGCTCTTCTCAAATTCTAAGTTAATGGACTCTGCATGTCCGCCCAACACCGGAACTCGTATTGTGGTAGGAGATACCTTTATGCTCTCATCTCTCATAATCTTGTGAGTCTCATTTACCATCTTCATCTCCTCTTTTGTATATCCGTTCTCTAAAAACTTGTCTATATGCGGGAGCAGATTCAAATCAATCTGATACGGATATGCACAATTATAATCACCTCCTATAATGTTCTTCTCAACACCTTCCCATTTTGCTCTCTCTGTAACCAATTGGTCTACCGCCTTTTGTCCTGTTCCTGTAATACACTGATAGGTAGAAACCACAATTCTTTTTATCTTATACTCCTTATGCAATCCTGCAATTGCAATAAGCATCTGTATTGTAGAGCAATTAGGATTTGCGATAATCATATCTTCTTTTTCTATAACATCTCCGTTAATCTCCGGTATTACCAACTTCTTTTGCGGATCCATTCTCCAGCACGCCGAGTTATCCACAACTCTGCATCCTGCTTCGGCAAACAGAGGGGCGTATTTTTTTGATGCATCGCTTCCGGCCGAGAATATAGCTAATACAGGCTTCATCTCTATAGCCTCTTCGGGAGTAACAACTTCGTACTCTTTCCCTTTAAAGCAAATCTTTTTTCCTTTTGATTTTGCCGAGGCAACAGGTATTAATTCGCTTACCGGAAAATTCCTCTCTTCTAAAACTTTTAACATTCTTGTGCCGACAAGTCCTGTAGCACCTACAACCGCTATTTTCATTTTATATATTTCTCCTTAAAGTATTTATTTTTGTTTTAATTCTTATAACTCCTTTGCATAAGTCTATTTGAGTATGTCGTTAAGCAATCCTCCTGCCGTCTGTTTGGCACCTGCTCCCGCCCCTTTTATAACTATTCCATTAGGGTAGTGCTCTGTTGTTATTACCATTGCGTTATCGCTTCCTTCAAGGGAGTAAAACGGATGTGTTTGGTCTACCTCTGCAAGAGCTATGCGATATACCGCTTTTTCTTGAGTTTTGTCGAGAACAGCCATAAAACGGAGTTTCCTGTTTTGTGCGGCAGCTTTTTCGTAGGCTGCTTTAAGAACAGGCTCTTCTGCTTCTAATGCCGCATAAAAAGTATCTGCTTCTTGGGCAAAAGGAGCGCCGGTAGTGGCTAAAACACTATTTGAAACAAATCCTTTAAAATCAATGTCGGAGGCCTCTATAGGCTCACCGGCTTCGCGGGCAGATATTATGAATTTACGCAGAACATCTGTGCCCGAAAGGTCGAGACGGGGATCAGGCTCGGTATATCCGAGTTCCTTGGCCTCTTTTACCAGTTGTGCAAAACTTTTTTTAGCATTGTATGTGCTAAACAGGTAATTGAGAGTTCCGCTTACAATTCCTTCTATTTTAAGAATCTTGTCTGAGCTGTTTATAATCTGGCGTATCATTGCAAGAACAGGCATTGCTGCACAGACTGTTGTTTCGTACCTGTAAGTCACACCCTCTTCTAAAGCGCACTCAAATAACTCTTTATAGGATTCATAGCTTAAAGAATTTGCTATTTTGTTACATGCCGTTACAGAGAGTTTGTTGCGCATAAGGTCTTTATATGTGCCGGCAATATGGCGGCTGGCTGTGCAGTCTACGAATATAGAATCGCTGAGCTTTAATGTTGTGAGAATATCTATATATCTGTTGTTAAGATTGTCTTCTCCACTCTTTAATTGCTCAAGAAGAGCCTGCTCCCCGTCATAAATGTTAATTCCGTTGGTGTTTATGATATAATTTTTACTGTTGCACAATCCGCATACCACCAACTCTTTACCGAGCGAGCGTGCAATGTCTTCTCTCTTTTGTGCAATTATTTCAACTAACGCCTTTGAAACGGTTCCATAACCGGCAATGAACAGATTTATGCGTTTTGAGTTTCCTCCAAAAAACTCTTTATGTATGGCTTTAATGGCCTCTTTTACATGCTCTGTTTGAACAACAGCCGAAACATTCTTCTCAGAAGAACCTTGGGCTATTGCGCGTATGTTAATACCCTCTCGTCCGAGTGCATCAAACATTTTTCCGCTTGCTCCAGACTGATTCTTCATATCATCGCCAACCAATGATATTATCGAAAATCCTTTTTCTACACGCAACGGATCTACTTTGCCCAAAGAGATTTCGTATGCAAACAGCTCGTCGGTGGCTTTTTTTGCTTTATCGGCATCTGCTTCATCTATTGCAATACACATTGTATGTACAGATGAGGCCTGTGTAATGAGTATTATATTTACATTGTTCTTGGTAAGAGTATCAAACAGACGGCTTGAGTAGCCCGGTATGCCAACCATTCCGCTACCCTCCATAGAGAGTAGGGCTATTTTGTTTGAACTCGAAATTCCTTTTATCTTGTTATGTCCCTCCGGCGGATTGCGCTCAATGAGCGTGCCCGGGTCGAGTGGTTCAAAAGTGTTCTTTACATATATTGGAATGCCTTGTTTTACAACCGGCTGGATAGTGGGCGGATAAACCACTTTGGCTCCAAAATGAGAAAGCTCCAAAGCCTCTTTATAGGAAATGTTACGTATAGGATGGGCCTGCGGTACAATGCGCGGGTCTGCAGTCATCATTCCGCATACATCTGTCCATATTTCCAATATACGAGCCTGCGCACCCACGGCTATAAGGGAGGCTGTATAATCCGAGCCTCCGCGTCCCAATGTTGTGGTGCGTCCCTTTTCGTCCATTGCAATAAATCCGGGCATTATGTAGAGTTTATGATTGCTACCGTTAAAAAACTCCTTAATGTTTCTGTTTGTAAGAGAGGTGATTACTACATTCTTGCCTCCAATCTCCTCTGTCTTTATAACCTCTCTTGAATCTCTCCATAAATGGCTTATATTAAGCGAATTTAGTTTTGCGCTTATTATTTTTGTAGAAAGCAACTCTCCAAAACTTACAATATGGTCGAGGCTGAGGTTGCTCAACTCACGAAGCAGATAAACCCCTTTGCATATCTCCCTCAATTTGTTGAACAGCTCCCTGCATTCGGCTGTAATCTGTTGGGAATCCTCTGTTGGAATAAGCTCTTTTATGAGGGCTATATGTCTCTCTTCCAATCTGTCTGTTCTTTCGAGGTATCTTTGGTCCTGAGACAGTGCCTCTTTTCCAATGGCAATCAATTCATCTGTACATCCGCTTATTGCAGAAGAGACAACAACTGTCTTATCCTTTTTTATAGCATCGCGTACAATGGCTATAACCTTGTTTATATTTTGGGCGTTGGCAACAGAACTGCCGCCGAATTTCATTACTTGCATATTTGTGTTGTTATATTATCTCTTTAAATATTTCAATAATCTGTTTCCATTCAATAAGAAAGCCGTCGTGCCCGAAAAGAGAGCTTATTTCTCTATATTCGGCCGACGGGATATGTTGCGCCATATATTTTTGCTCGCAACATGGGAAAAGTCCATCGCTATCTATTCCAACGCATACGGTTTTTGCCTTTATGCTGCCGAGTGCCTTTTCTACACCGCCTCTATGGCAACCCACATTGTGGGTATCTGTGAGATTTACCATAGAGAGATATGAATATGCGTTAAACCTGTCTACGAGCTTTTTACCCTGATATTGCTGATAAGAGGCGGCCCGGCTTGTCCATACGGTGTCAATATCTTCTTCGTATTGGGTTGTATTGTAGCCGGTATAGCTTCGGTACGATATAAGCGCAATTGAACGTGCGGCCGCCAGACCTTTTGCACCACCCTGTCCGGCCTCAAAAGATGGATCTGAATAGAGTGCCATTCTCATAGATTCGTTGAATGCACTTAACCATGGAGTTGTTCTGGCTCCACAGGCTAAAAGTATCATGTTTTTAACAGCTTCCCTGTTTATAAGACTCCACTCGAGAGCCTGGAATCCTCCCACTGAGCCTCCTACAAGCAAATCAATGTTTTTAATACCAAGTTCTTCTCTTAAAAGTTCATGACAGTGTGCAATGTCTCTTACTGTTGTCTTGGGAAAATCTAAAAGGTACGGTTTGCCCGTTGCCGGATTTTCCGATAAAGGAGAAGTGCTTCCATAACAGGAGCCTAATATATTGGCACAGATTATTGTATATTTGCGAGGGTCGAGGTACTTTCCCTCACCTACCATAGTGTCCCACCATTCACACGGATTGGAGTTGGCGGTAAGGGCATGTGTTATCCATACAACTTTTTTGTTGCCCGGAGATTCTGCCGAGAATTCTTTTGAGATATGATAGCAGATTTCTATCTCAGGAAGGATTTGACCGTTTTCCAGAACAAATTCATGTCTGTATTTAAAAAATCTTTTCTCCATTTAATGGTTACTTATGTTTATGACCCGGTTATTGCCTGTCTTTGTAGACAAAACGCAAAAGAGCCATAACAGCCGTTGCCTTACAATAACCTTGAATTATGTTTTATCTTATTGGAAAGGCTCATGTTTACCAAACACAATACCTTATTGGAGAGGAAGGAACAGCATCTTAGCGATGCATTCGCATAGATGATGCAGACATACAGTACATTATACTTGCTATTTGTGAAAAAATAGCAGAAACGGTATAAGTATGAGTACTGTTTTTCATATTCCTTTTACGATTTGCGGCAACAAAATTATGGAATAAAATGTATCCTGCAAAATAAATTGCACTATTTGCCGGTACTATTTACCGGCAAGACAGCTGTTGATGGTCTCCACCATCTGATTGAATTCGGCTTCGTCAAACAGACGTGTAAGCATTATTATACGTCCCTCTCTATCTAAAATTATGTTGCGGGTAACACCTGCCCCTTTTGCACAGAACTTTTCAAATGTCTTGCCTTCGAGGTCTAAAGTAAGAGGATACGTTACAGGTATCAGTTTGGCAAACTCCTCTGTTTTTGCAGCATCTTCTTTAAGGTCTATGCCATAGAGTGCAAAATCAGGATTGTCTTTGAGTTTTAACCATATATCTTTCTCTATGAAAGGCATCTCTCTGCGGCATACTCCGCACCAGCTTGCTGTAAACTGAAGCATTACAACTTTGCCTCTGAGTGAAGAGATTGGAATTTTTTCTCCATTAAGCAGATGAAGATCAAATTCAGGTACCATATCGCCTGTTTTTACTATATATCCGCGCTCGTCTGCCTTGATTGCTACAGAGTCGGTCGCGCTTTTTGTTTCTGCTGTACCTGCAGCCTGTTCTGCGGTCTGTTTGTTTGAACCGTTTCCTGAGCATTCTGCAATCGAGCAGAGTGCAAATGCCAAAATCGCAAATAATTTAAATAACTGTTTCATGTTGTTGTATTTAGTGTAACTTGTTTTAATCTGTTTTAATCTGTTTTAATCTGTTTTAATCTGTTGGTTGTCTTATATATCATACAGCTCAAGCCATCTCATCTCTTTCTCGTCGAGCAGAGATATTACTTGGCCTATCCGTATTGAGGCATCTGTAAGTTCTTGTGCTGCAAGTGCACCAGAAGAGAGTGCCTGCTCGAGAGATTCTTTCTCTTTACCCAACTCCTCCAGCTCCTTTTCCAACTGCTCTAACTCTTTCTGCTCTTTATAAGACAGCTTGCGTTTTCCTGCCGCGTTTGTATCTCGTGTTTTACCGTTACCCTCTGCATTCTTACCGGAAGACGAATTTGCAGTGGCTTTTTTTGCCGCCTCACGCTCTTTGGTTCTCTTTTCTGCCTCTTTATCTTTCATATACTGACGGTATCCCGAGTAGCTGCCCACAAAATCCTTTATTACACCGTTACCTTCAAAAATAAATAGATGGTCCGCTAACTTATCGAGGAAAAACCTGTCGTGCGAAACTATTATGAGCGAGCCAGGAAAATTTTTGAGATAATCCTCCAATACATTGAGGGTGAGTATATCTAAATCGTTTGTAGGTTCGTCTAATATTAGTACGTTAGGATTTTTCATTAAGACGGTAAGCAGATAGAGCCTTCTCTTTTCTCCGCCGCTCAGTTTCTCTATCTTAACGTAGTGCATTGGTGGCGGAAAGAGAAAATAGTTAAGGAATGTTGTAACCGGAACCCGTTTTCCATCTGCAAGGGCAACAGTCTCAGCAATCTTCTGTACTGCATCTATAACCGTATCCTGAGGATTGAATTCTATTCCTGATTGTCTGTAATAGCCAAATACAACGGTCTCGCCCCTCTCTATTTCGCCAGATGTGGGTTGGAGTTCTCCTGTGAGCAGGTTGAGGAACGTACTCTTTCCTACACCGTTTTTGCCTACTATTCCAATCTTTTCTCCCGGAGCAAAATTGTATGTAAAATCGTCTATTCCAACCCATTTTGTATTGGTGCCCGATGCCGTTTTACCCTGCGCCCATGCGTAATGCAGCTTTTTACAGTTTACAATCTTTTTTCCTAAACGTGAAACCTGCACATTTATATCTATGCTCTTTTCTACAATCCGTTGCGAGGCTCTCTCTTTTAGGTCGTAGAATGCGTCTATACGGTATTTGGCCTTTGTCCCGCGGGCACACGGCATGCGTCTCATCCAATCGAGTTCTGTACGCAACAGATTTCTGGCCCTGTCGGTCTCCGATTTAAAATTACTTATACGCTCATCGCGCTTTTCTAAAAAATACGAATAGTTTCCGTTATACTGATAGAGGTTGCCTTCCCACAACTCTAAAATCTGGTTGCAGACCCTATCGAGGAAATAGCGGTCGTGTGTAACCATTAGCAGCGTACAGCGTGAACGGCTTAAAGTATCCTCCAAATACTCTATGGTTTCGAGATCGAGATGATTGGTAGGCTCGTCCATTATAAGAAAGTCCGGCTCCGTAATAAGCATTGCGGCAATGGCCGTGCGCTTTATTTCGCCACCGCTCAATTCGCATATCTTTTTATCGGTATCTTCTAAATTGAGCCTGTAGAGAATCTCTTTTATGCGGTACTCCAATTGCCACTCCTGCACCTCGGTCTCTTTTGCCTGCTGCAATACAATGCTTTTGCCGTTGTGCAGCCGTTTTTTCTGAGCGGCCTCCCAAACCACATTGTATATGGTCTCTTGCGGCGGAAACAGACTCTCCTGTTCAAGGAAAGAGATTGTTATATCTTTGAGGAACTTTACGCTGCCACCTTTGTCGGAAGAATCTTTTCCTGCCAAAATACTCAACAGCGATGTCTTGCCGGTTCCGTTCGGGGCTATAAGGGCTATCTTGTCGCCCTCGTTTATATTAAAACTTATGTTCTCAAAAAGAACTTTAGTGCCGTATGACTTTGATATGTTTTCTACCTGTAAATAGCTTGCCATCAGACTTCTGTTAGATGAAGAAATTGTTTACTTTCGACAATACTTGAGGAAGTGCAAATACAACAACCCTGTCGTAAGGCTGTATTACTGTGTATTCGTTGGCAATAAAGCTCTCATCTCCCCTTATTATTCCTCCTATTATTGCCTCTTTAGGAAAATGCAGGTCCTTTATAGGGCCTTTTGTAATTGAGCTGTCGGGGTTTACGATAAATTCAAGAACTTCGGCATCTGAACCGTTAAGACACTTGATTGAGCGCACTTTATTGCTTAGAGTAAAACGGAAAATACGTCCTGCCGTACTCAACTTCTTGTTAATTACTGCATCAACACCCATTCCTTCTGCCAGTTTTATATACTCTATGTTCTCCACCTCTGCAATTGTCTCGGGAACTCCCATCTTCTTGGCTGCAACACAGGCGAGTATGTTTGTCTCAGAACTGCTCGTTACTGCCACAAAGGCGTCGAAATCTTTTATATCTTCCTCTATAAGAAGATCTGTGTTACGACCGTCTCCGTTTATTATAAGGGCTTTAGGGAGACTCTCTGCCAAATACTCGCAACGTTCCGGCTTTTGTTCTATAATCTTTATAAGCTCTACAGAGTCCTGCATCTTGCGGGCGAGCATCTCTGCAATGCGGCCGCCTCCAACAATCATGAGCTTTTTAATATCTATCTCGTTCTTGCCTGAGTAACTCATTGCTTCGCGTACACCGTCTCGGGTACATATTACAAAAACAAGGTCGTTTTCCTGAAAACGCTGCTCTTTATCGGGGATAATTGTCTCGCCGTTGCGGGCAATGGCTACAGCTTTGTATGGGGTGTAATTTCCCAAATTGAGCATGTCGTAAACATGTTTTTGTATAAGAGGAGCACCATCGTCTAATCTAAAAACCACCATTTGCAGTCTGCCGCGGGCAAACTCCATGAACTCGGTTGTTCCGGTCTGTTTTAACAAATCCGATATTTCGTAGGAGGCGATTTTCTCCGGATAAAACAGCAGGTCTATGCCCATTTCGGTAAACAGCAGTTTGTTTTCGTGGTGCATATACTCGTCGTTGTTAATGCGGGCCGTAACCTTTTTGCTTCCCATTTTTTTTGCCAACAGTGCGCTTATGAGGTTTACATCCTGCTCTTGTGCGGGGCTTACGGCAATGAACAGATCTGCTGTTGCAGCTCCGGCCTGTTCAAGTGTAGATATAGAGGTGGGCTTGCCCAATACCGTAACAACATCGGCAATTTGGGCCAATTTATTAAGATTGCCCTCATTGTTATCTATGATTGTAAGGTCGTTTGACTCATTGCTGAGCATTTTTGCCAAATGGCTTCCAACCTCTCCGGCTCCTGCAATTATGATTTTCATATCTATTGAATTTAATCAATCAGCTTCCTGATATTTGTAATAAACTCTTCCTTTTTAATCTCCGGCACAACCGATACCTCTATAGGAATATAGAACAGACGCGTTTTAACGTTGTTGTTGAGACCCTGTATCTGCAAAAGACGTTTACTATCTTTCTCTGTTGTAAATATTATGGCAGTAGGATTCTCTTTTGCCCAATTGTTTATGCGTCTTACATCTGATTTTGAGAAATTACGGTGGTCTGCAAATTTTAGAGACCCCAGAACTTTATATTTGCTCAAAAGGTTGTTTTTAAACTCGTTATCGTTGGCAATGCCTGTAAAATAGATGGCAGAGCCTGAATATATATACCTTGAGTCACCTACTCCGTAAAACACAGGCAGTGGCGTTCCGTATTCTATTATGGAGAAATAGAGCTTTTGCTCTGCTGTGAGGTTAAGATTGCTGCGCCATGCCCTCTCTTCCTTTACCACCTCCTCCATTGTGGCCTCGTTGTCTATTATTCCGTTGGTATATATTGCAACAGGCGATTTGGAGATAATTACCGTATCTGCTCTCTTTATCTGCTCCGGTAAATCGCGTAAAGTGCCTAACGGCAAGAGGTTGTCGTTATATATAGGATTATTGTAATTCACCAATACTATGGAGTGGTGAGGCTTTACTTTCCTGTGCTGGAATCCGTCGTCAAGTATTATTGCACCGGCCTTTTCCTGCAGCTTCTCTATGCCTTCGCAACGGTTTTTGCATACGGCCACTGTAATATCCTTAAACTTCTGCTTTATCTGCAGCGGCTCGTCTCCCACATCTTTAAAGGTATCTGTAACCTCGGCAATTCTAAATCCTTTGCTTTTGCGTTTATATCCTCTTGATAATACCGCAATTTTGCAAGTATTGCGTAGAAGCCTTATAAGCATCTCTGTGTGAGGGGTTTTTCCTGTTCCTCCAACTGTTATGTTGCCTACGCATATAACAGGTGTTGCAAAACTTCTGCTCTTCTTTATATTCTTGTCGTACAGAAAATGCCTGAGCTTAAGTGTTAAAAAGTATGGGAAAAGTAATGTTTTACTTGCAAGAGACAACATGTTGCTAAATTTTTCCAAAAATATTAAAAATTCTCTTTGATAAAGTCCAATAATTCCAAAATCTTCTCCGGCTCATTGGTCGTAACCAGTTTCAGACGGGTCTCCTTAAAATTATCTATTCCTTTAAAGTAGTTCGACAGATGTCGGCGCATCTCTAAAACTCCTACTCTTTCCCCCTTTACCTCTATTGATTTTGCAAAATGCTTTTTTGCCAGATCAACTTTTTCCTCTAATGTGAGCGGCGGCATTGGCTCGTTGTGTTGGAGATAGTATTTTATCTCCTTGAATATCCACGGTCTTCCGTAAGTGGCTCTTCCTATCATCACTCCGTCTACACCATATCTGTCAAAAGCCGCTTTGGCACTCTCGCCTCCTGTTATATCTCCGTTTCCTATAATAGGAATCTTCATTCTCGGATTCTCCTTTACCTTGCCAATCAGACTCCAGTCTGCCTCACCTTTATATAATTGGCAACGGGTTCTTCCATGAATGGTAAGAGCCGATATTCCAACGTCTTGCAATCGCTCCGCAAGTTCAACTATTATTTTTGAATTTTCGTCCCAGCCCAAACGGGTCTTTACGGTAACAGGCAACTTTACGCTCTCCACAACCCTGCGGGTTATCTCTACCAGTTTGTCGGGTTCGCGCATCATGCCTGAACCTGCTCCACGGTTTGCAATTTTATTTACCGGACACCCAAAGTTTATATCTATAAGTGCAGGACCGGAGCCTCCGGCAATACGGGCGGCATTTTCTGCCATTTGTGCAGCTTCAACCATTGCCTCCGGAATGTGTCCGTAAATCTGTATTCCTATAGGCTGTTCATAATCGTAGGTTACAAGTTTGGCCAATGATTTTTTTGCATCCCTTATGAGTCCGTCAGACGATACAAACTCGGTATACATCATATCTGCTCCAAACTGTTTGCATATATATCTGAATGAGGCATCTGTAACATCCTCCATAGGGGCAAGGAAAAGCGGCCTTTCTCCCAAATCTATACTGCCTATCTTCATGTATTGTTCTATATTTGTCAGGCTGCAAAAATAAGTCAAAATTCTATTAAACGGCAACATTTTTGCAGGCTCGCACAGATACCTTATATATAAATAGGTATAATTGTAATTATATTTGTCGGGTTAAAAAATATGATAATGGCAGGTAAAAAGATTAAAAGGGTTGCCGTGCTTACTTCTGGCGGCGATTCTCCGGGAATGAATGCGGCAATAAGGGCGGTTGTAAGGAGCGCTATTTATAGAAAATTAGAAGTGGTTGGTGTTATGCGCGGGTATAGCGGCCTGCTTAATAAACAGTTTATGGGAATGCAGAGCCACTCGGTGTCAAAAATTATCTCTGCAGGTGGAACAATGCTAAAATCGAGTAGATGTCCTGAGTTTAAAGATAAGAGAATAAGAGAGTTGGCGGTGTCTAATATGCGTGAGGCTGGGATAGATGCACTTATTGTAATAGGCGGAGACGGCTCTTTTAGAGGGGCTGAGGCTTTGTGCCGGGAGTTTGATTTTCCGGTTGTAGGTATTCCGGGAACTATAGATAATGATATTTACGGAACAGATTTTACCATAGGATTTGATACAGCTGTGAATACGGCTGTAAATGCAATAGACAAGATAAGGGATACCGCCGATTCTCATAATCTTGTGTTTTTTGTTGAGGTTATGGGGCGTGATGCCGGCTTTATAGGGCTTTATACCGCTATAAGCACAGGTGCGGAGGCGGCTCTTATTCCGGAGGTGCATACAGATCTTGATTCTCTCTGTTCTTATCTCGACGGAGAGAGACGTAAAAACAAGACTTCGGGAATAATTATAGTTGCAGAGGGAGAGGAGCAGGGAAGTGCGGAGACCGTAGCCAAAAAGGTTAAGGAGAGGCTGCCCGATTATGAAACTCGTGTAACTACATTGGGACATATACAGCGTGGAGGTTCTCCATCTTGCAATGACCGTGTGCTTGCAAGCATTCTTGGAAACCGTGCGGTTGAGGCTTTGCTAAACGGACGGAGCGGTGTTATGGTTGGCCAAATTAACGGACAGACGGTATATACACCTTTTGCGGAGGCATGCAATAAGCATAACCGTATCAATAATTTATGGTACGAAATTTCTCATATTTTGTCACTTTAAAAAAAAATACTATCTTTGCAGCCCCTTATAAAAGGGGAAATCGCAACTAAAATAAGTATTAACCTAAAAATCAACACAGTGGATTATCAAAGTTACAAGACAGTTTCTGCCAATGCACAAACCGTTACCAAAGAATGGGTTGTTATTGACGCAACTGATCTAGTATTAGGACGCCTTGCTTCAAGAGTTTCATTGATTCTTAGAGGCAAGCACAAAGTCAACTACACACCACACGTAGATTGCGGAGATAATGTAATTATCCTTAACGCAACAAAGGTACGTCTTACCGGTAAAAAGTTGACAGACAAAGTGTATGTAAGACATACAGGTTATCCCGGCGGACAGCGTTTCGCAACTCCTAAGGAGTTATTGGTACGCAAACCGTTAGCGGTAGTTGAGGAGGCTGTAAGAGGAATGCTTCCTAAGAATAAATTAGGTGCACAATTGTTCCGCAATTTGTACGTATACGAAGGTTCGGAGCATCCGCACGCAGCACAGAAACCAAGAACAATAACATTAAACGAAATTTAGAGCATGGAAGTAATCAACGCCCTTGGAAGACGTAAATCAGCAGTTGCTCGCGTTTATGTGAACACAGGTAAAGGAAATATTACAATTAACGGTAAAGAGCTTGAGGCATACTTTGTAGAGCCTACTCTTCAGTTTATTGTAAAACAACCTCTTGAGGTAACCGGTACATTGGCAAACTTTGACATTACCGTAAACCTTGTAGGTGGTGGTATCAAAGGTCAGGCAGAGGCTTTGCGTTTGGCAATCTCACGCGCATTGTGCGAAATTGACAAAGAGGCTTACCGTTCAACCTTGAAATCTGCCGGCTTCTTAACTCGCGACTCTCGTGAGGTTGAGAGAAAGAAACCCGGACAGCCTGGTGCTCGTAGACGCTTCCAATTCAGTAAACGTTAGTATTTACCGGATAGCTGATCTTATTGCACAGTACGGATATAAAATTAAAAGATTCTTAATAACAACAGAGATTGGGACTACTTTTATTTGTCCGGCTGCGGAAAATCTCTGAGACTGGCAGAGCCATTACTCAGGATTGATAAAAAGAGAAATTAAAAGTTTAAAAAAGAGAAAAATGCCAAGAACAAATTTCCAAGAATTACTTGATGCAGGTTCACATTTTGGCCATTTAAAAAGAAAATGGAATCCTAAAATGGCTCCATATATTTTCATGGAGAAAAATGGTATCCATATCATTGACTTGCACAAGACCGTTGTCAAAATAGATGACGCTGCAAATATGATGAAACAGCTTGCAAGAGCAGGTAGAAAGATCTTATTTGTTGCTACAAAGAAACAGGCAAAAGAGATTGTTGCCGAGAAGGCCAAGAATGTTAACATGCCTTATGTTACAGAGAGATGGCCGGGTGGAATGCTTACTAACTTCCCTACTATACGTAAGGCTGTTAAGAAGATGAACACCATTGATAAAATGATTGCAGACGGTACTTTTGAGACTCTTGCAAAACGCGAGAAACTCCAGATTACCCGTCAGAGAGCAAAATTAGAGAAGAACTTAGGTTCTATTGCAGACCTTAACCGTTTACCATCTGCTTTGTTCGTTGTAGACGTACAGAAAGAGATGAATGCAGTTAAAGAGGCTAACCGCCTTAACATTCCGGTTATCGCTATGGTTGATACTTGTTGCGATCCTACTCCTATTGATTATGTTATTCCTGCAAATGACGATGCCGCTAAATCTATCTCAGTAATTATGGATGCTCTTTGCCAGGCTATTTCAGAGGGCTTGGAGGAGAGAAAGATAGAGAAGGAGAAAGAGAAAGAGGAGAAGAACGAAAAAGAGGCAGCAGAGAATAAAGAGAGCGAAGCACCGGTAGGCAAGAAATTGCGTGCACGCAAATCGGCTCAAACTGCAGAAGAGAAAGAGAATATTAACGAATAATTAGTTTTTGTTATGGAAATTAAAGCAGCAGATGTTGCAAAATTACGCCAGATGACCGGTGCCGGTATGATGGATTGTAAGAATGCATTGAAAGAGGCTAACGGTGATTTTGAAAGAGCAAAGGAGATTATACGTGAGAAAGGTAAATTGGTTGCAGCAAAACGTTCAGACCGTGAAACAACAGAGGGTGCAGTTATTGCACTTGTAAACGCTGACAATACCAAAGCTATTCTTGCAAGTCTTGGTTGCGAGACCGACTTCGTTGCTAAAAATGCCGAGTTCAAAGAGTTGGCAAACAACATTGCCAAGACTGCTCTTGAGAACTTGCCTGCAGATTTGGCCGGCTTGATGGCTTGTACATTCAATGGCCAGACTGTAGAGGATGCAATTACACAACAGACCGGTAAAAGCGGTGAGAAACATGCCGTGCCGTTCTATGCAAAAATAGAAGCTCCATACATCTCTTCATATATGCACGTAATCAACGGTAAACTTGCAGCTATCGTTGGTTTCAATAAAGAGGTTTCTGCCGAGGTTGGTAAAGGTATTGCAATGCAAGTTGCCTCTATGAACCCGGTTGCTATTGACCCTGAATCTGTTCCACAAGAGGTTATCAACAATGAGCTTACAGTAGCTGTTGAGAAGACTAAAGAGGAACTTGTTCTTAAAGCAGTAGAGGCTGCCCTTAAGAAAGCAGGTATCAATCCTTCTCATGTAGACAGTGAAGACCACATTGAGTCTAACATGGCTAAAGGTTGGATTACCGAGGAGCAGGCTGCACAGGCTCGCGAGATTAAAGCAAGTGTTGCTGCAGAGAAAACTGCAGGTCTTGCACAGGAAGAGGCTAAAATACAGAATATTGCCAAAGGAAGACTTGGTAAATTCTTTAAAGAGAACACTCTCCTTGAGCAGGCATACCAGATGGGTGATGGCAAACAGTCTGTAAAAGACTTCTTGGCATCTGTAGATAAAGATGTTAAGATTGTTGCATTCAAGAGATTCTCATTGAACGACTAATACATATAAAGTCATCATATTAAAAAGCCTCCCGCAAAGGAGGCTTTTTTTATGGGGTAATGTTACTAACTGTTTTTGGTAAGTTCAAATCCCAACATCATACCATCGTATTTTTCTGCCAATGAATTTATAGCTTTTGCATATTGGGTTAGATTTGACGCAACTCCGGTAATGGCTTTTACAGCAGAGATAAGTTTGTCGGCATTAAACATAAGAGTCATAGATGGGTAGTGTAAACTAAACTGTGTCAAGTTATTTTTGTCGGAGTGGTTTTGAAACCT
>CAZULV010000027.1:0-19885 GCA_964621625.1 uncultured Muribaculaceae bacterium
TTTTTAACCTGTTTGAACGAAAAGAGAGGCTGCCTAAACTTGTTAGACAGCCTCAATAAAAAACGGATAAATCGGCTATTTGTTGTCTATGAATATTAATCCGTCGGGAAATACATATTCATCATTTATATATTTGACTTCGAGTAGCGGACAACTCATGAATTCTTGATAGATTTCCGTGAGAAAATTGTCTTTGAGGTCTGAGCTTAGCTTTACAGTCTTGAGCGCTTTGCATCCCGAAAAGCATAATGCTCCGAATTCTTTGACATTTGAAAGATTAAGCGATGTGATGCCGCTGTTATAGAATGCATTTTTGCCAACTTTTGTTACGCTCGACGGAACATCCACACTCTTTAGGTTCTTGCAGCCACTGAACATGGCCGGATAAATTTCGCTTAGATTCTCCGGAAGTATCACCTCTGTGAGGTTGAGGCAGCCCTTGAACATATCGTAGCTCATCTTCCCTACACGACGAGGAAATCTCACACTTTCCAAACTTGTACAATTCTGGAAACATCCGTTAATCTCCTCCATATAGTCCCCTTCAAAGATTACCTTTGTGAGTTTAGAGCATCCATAGAATGCAGAGCCCTGTATCTTTTTAACTGAAGCCGGAATTATTATCTCTGTAATAGGAGTCTCTCTGAATGCGTTATTGGAAATTTCATGTAATGTAGACGGAAGTTTTACAGACTTAACAGTAGTGCCGGAGAAAATGTCGGAGCGCATTTTACGCACCGGATATTTTCCCCCTTTATACATTATATTATCGGGTATTTCTATATCCTTACCGGCTACCGCTGTTTTGACTGCTTCTGAGATGAACGCATCCAATGGCTTGCCGTTTTTATTATGAAGTATATATACAACTCCTTCAAGGTCTATCGTTGCGCCCGATTCGTTCTCATCTATTACTTTTCCTGTCTGTCCGGGCATAGAAGTGGAGATGTTTTCCCTGTTAGGCTTAGGGTCCCAAACGGTCCATGTGGCCGTTGTGGCATTCTCGTAGCCTCCATGGGCATTAAAATACTCTTTGGTATCATCTGTTATGAATTTCTCCTTGAGCGTGAATAAAGGGGTAATAGAGGAGCGTATTACGGTTTTATAGGCACGCCCGTCAAGAATCTCGGCGAGTTTTCTGTGAATATTGTTGATAACCCAGTTATGAGAATCGGCTGTATTATACTCTTCCATGGCCTCCTTTATTGTTTGAACCATTTCATTTAATGCTTCTGCACGGGCTGAGAGTTCCCTTTTCACTATCTCGTTATATCTCCAATTTGCCGGGGTAAGTGGTTGGATGTAGCCTTCGGCAACGAGTTTGTCGAGCATCTGGAACTCGGCAACGAGACTTTGGTTGTCGAGCTCATATATATTAGGCAGCTTTTCGCTCCAGTCTGCTTGTGCGTCGGCACTCTTTGGCGGCATCACCGGTTTTGCCGATTTTATGCCATACGTTGCCTCTGCTGGGTATCCGAGTGGGGCAAAAAGAGCTGTGTGGGTCTTAGGTAGTCTTACGGTAAGAGCCTCATCTTCAATATTTTTATTATTGTTAGCTCCAACAGTTACATCAACGCGTTTTTGGAGTTCGTTGTCTTGATTTGAATCATTCTCGGACTTTTTCTGAGTCTTTTGTGATACACTCTGTTTGACCTGTTGGCCTATCTTCTCGGTAGCTTTTTTTAATTTATCTCTAAAAGATTGTGCCGATGCGTCCGGGGCGCCGGCAATGATAGCCAAACTGAATATCGCTATTAAAATTGCACGTGCATTCATATAGCATAGGAATAGGTTCTCAGTGTGTGAAATAGGCAATGTTGAGACGAGAACCCCTTAAAATCTCTCCAAAGCCGCGAAGATTGGTACAAAGTTAGAACTTTTAACTTGTGTTTATAATTTTTTTTAGAATTGCAGTTTGTGTATTTTTTAGAAAAAATATGAGATTTTTGGTTGTGTGATATAAATTCATGGGTATTTTTCTTAAAATATACATATATTTGCGACGGTTTTTACCGTTTTGCAGTGGTTTGCTGCAATAAAGTATAAAATAGCACGCTAATTCATTTGTGTATGGCAAATATTCGTAAAAAGGCTTTGGAGGAGTTTGCTACTCATAAAGCCGAAAGATTCTATGTAGAAAACCGTCCGGTTTCCGAATT
Organism: uncultured Muribaculaceae bacterium; assembly: GCA_964621625.1. Classification (GTDB taxonomy): domain Bacteria; phylum Bacteroidota; class Bacteroidia; order Bacteroidales; family UBA932; genus Egerieousia. The sequence goes on from CAZULV010000027.1 coordinate 2,160, forward strand.
TTTTGGACAAAATGTATTTGATTTGGAAAAAATGAAACGTTATCTCTCCGCAGAGGCATACAGTGCCGTTGTAGATGCCATTAATTTAGGAGAGACAATAGATCGTAATTTTGCAGATCAGATAGCCTCCGGCATGAAAGCGTGGGCGGTAAAGATGGGGGCTACGCATTATACACATTGGTTTCACCCTCTTACAGATGCAACAGCAGAGAAGCATGAAGCATTTATAGATAATCTCAAAGGGGGCGGTGTTTTTGAAAACTTTAAGGGAAGTGCACTTATACAGCAGGAATCGGATGGTTCGAGTTTCCCTAACGGAGGATTAAGAAATACATTTGAAGCCAGAGGATATACGGCATGGGATCCCGGTTCTCCGGCCTTTATCATAGATCAGACGCTCTGTATACCAACAATATTCGTGGCTTATACAGGAGAGTCTTTAGACCAGAAAACTCCACTCTTAAAATCTATTCAGGCATTGGATAAGGCTGCGGTTGCAATTTGCAGAATGTTCGATAAGAATGTGGCCAAAGTAAATGTAATGTTGGGAATAGAACAGGAGTATTTTATTGTAGATGAGGCTTTTTACAGGGCGAGGCCGGATCTTATGATATGTAACAGAACACTTATAGGCCACACTGCGGCAAAAGATCAACAGCTCGAAGATCACTATTTTGGAGCAATTCCAAGCCGTGTAATGGCATTTATGAAAGACTTTGAAACCGAGGCATATAAGTTGGGAGTACTCTTAAAGACAAGACACAATGAGGTTGCTCCTAATCAGTTTGAGTTTGCGCCTATTTATGGAGAGGCTAATATATCTGTAGACCAGAATCTTATGATGATGATTATCATGAAGAAGATAGCCAAAAAACACAAACTTAAGGTGATTTTTCATGAAAAGCCTTTTGCAGGGGTAAACGGCTCCGGTAAGCATTGCAACTGGAGTATGGTTACAAATACCGGTGTAAATCTGCTCTCTCCGGGCAAGACTCCGCGTACAAATCTGCAGTTTCTCAGCTTTTTTGCCGCTGTAATAAGGGGAGTTTATGAACATCATGCCCTGCTTATGAGCAGTGTGGCATCGCTTGGAAATATGTATCGTCTTGGAGGGCATGAAGCTCCGCCTGCCGTAATGAGCGTATTTGTTGGAGAGACGCTTACAAAGCTTGTGGAATCTATAGAGAAACTAACATCAAAGAATCTTACAAGTGTGTCTGATAAAGAGGTTAAGGTGCGGTCTAAATTGCATATTGTAAATCAGATTCCGGAAATATCGCCCGACAATACAGACCGCAACCGTACATCTCCGTTTGCTTTTACCGGAAATCGTTTTGAGTTTAGGGCTGTAGGTTCGTCGTGCAACGTTGCCTCTTCTATGTTTATTCTCAACGGTGTTGTGGCCGAGCAGCTTGTACGCTTTAAGAAAATGGTTGATGCAGGAATCTCCGACGGATTGAGTCAAGACAAGGCAATGATGAAGGTTATCCGTCAGTTCCTGGTAGAGGCAAAAAAGATAAGGTTTGAGGGTAACGGATATAGTGCCGAGTGGTATGCAGAGGCCGAAAAGAGAGGCTTGAGGGGGATAAAAAATGCACCTGACGCATTTAAAGAGTATATTTCAAAGGCATCTATAAAGATGTTCCAAGAGCAAGGCATACTCTCTCCGCGTGAAGTTGAGGCCCGTTACGAAGTGCTTAATGAGACTTATGTAAAAAAACTGCAGATAGAGGCGCGTGTATTGGGGGATCTTACAACCAATCACCTTATTCCAACTGCAATATCTTTTCAGAATTCATTGATAAATAATGTTAAAGGTATAAAGGAGCTTTTCCCTGACGAGTACGAAAGCATGTGTGCAACACAGTTGCGTATGATAAAGAAAATTTCCGGCTATGTAAATCATCTGCATGAAGATGTGCACAATATAGTTGAGGCAAGAAAGGTTGCAAACAGGATTGACGGAATAGCACAACGTGCTGAGGCATACTATTCTACAGTATTTCCGCATATAGAGGCAATCAGAAGTATTGCCGACAAATTGGAAATGGTTGTGGACGATGAGTTGTGGCCATTGCCTAAGTATAGAGAACTGCTGTTCTTCAGGTAATTGACAGTGCTGTTGATAAAAAATGGTTGTGCCGGTCATCTTTTTTATAACCGTTTGAAAAATAAACACTACTTTTGAAAGCTAAAGCAAAAATTATTTATATGCAGACAAATAAAGATAATAGATATGCCATGCGTGGAGTCTCTTCTTCTAAAGAAGATGTTCACGCTGCAATAAAAAATATTGATAAGGGTTTGTTCCCCAAGGCATTTTGCAAGATTGTTCCCGATTATCTTGGCGGAGACGATGATTATTGCATTGTGATGCATGCCGATGGTGCAGGCACCAAATCTTCTTTGGCTTATATGTATTGGAAAGAGACAGGGGATTTGAGCGTGTGGGATGGCATAGCGCAGGATGCCATTGTTATGAATACAGATGATTTGCTTTGTGTTGGTGCTGTAGATAATATACTGCTCTCTTCTACGATAGGTCGTAACAAACAGCTTGTTCCCGGTGAGGTTATAAGCAGGCTTATAGGGGCTTCTCAAAAATTTGCCGAGACAATGGCCGGACATGGTGTGAATATGATTCTTACAGGCGGTGAGACTGCCGATGTGGGAGATTTGGTACGTACTATAATTGTAGACAGTACAGTTTGTGCAAGGATGAAACGCTCCGACGTTATAGATAATGCCAATATTAAGGCAGGTGATGTTATCGTGGCCCTTGCCTCTTTCGGACGTGCGGTTTACGAAGATCAGTACAACGGCGGAATGGGTAGCAACGGGCTTACATCTGCCCGTCATGATGTGTTTGGAAAATATCTGTCGGCAAAATATCCAGAAAGTTACGATGCATCTGTTCCTGATGAACTTGTATATTCAGGCTCAAAGAGCCTTACCGAAATAGAGCCGAGAACGGGAGTTACCTATGGGAAGTTAGTTCTTTCGCCAACAAGAACATACGCCCCTGTGGTAAAAGAGGTACTCGATAAATATAGAAAACAGATAGACGGAATGATTCACTGTTCGGGTGGGGCCCAAACCAAGATTCTTCACTTTGTAGATGATTTGAAGATTGTGAAAGACAATCTTTTTGATACTCCTGTGCTGTTTGACGTTATTCAAAAGGAATCGGGCACTTCATGGGAAGAGATGTATAAAGTGTTTAATATGGGGCACAGAATGGAGTTTTATGTTCCGCAGGAGATTGCCTCAGATATTATTGCAATTTCACAGAAATATGGCATAGATGCAAAGGTGATAGGCCGTGTAGAGGCATCTGCCAATGGTGTTGCAGAGGTGTTGCTCACAAGTGAGCACGGTACATTCACATATAGAAAATAACAGTGTTGTACTCTGTTGTAATTGGTTTGTAGATAAGTAATTATATTGTAATATGAGATATTTGTCATTATTTTTGGCAGCTGCACTTCTCTGTGCATGCGGTTCAAACAGCAAGAAAGAGGAGTCTGTAGAACTCTCTCCTATAATGGAAAAGGCATTGAATGACCAAACTTCGCGTTTCTATGCCGATTTTGAAGCGTTTCCGCAGGAAAAAGAGCTGTTGCCTATTGGTGTGTTCGACTCCGGTACAGGCGGACTTACCGTTTTGGAGGTAATGCTCACAATAGATAAAATAGACAATATTACAGGAGCTCTAAGACCCGACGGTATTCCCGATTTTGCAGGCGAGAATTTTCAGTTTCTCGGAGATATGGCAAATATGCCTTACGGCAACTATGCCGCTGAGAATAAGAGCGATTTCTTTAAGGAGCTTGTTGTGAAGGATGCACTCTTTTTGTTGGGAGACAAATATTACAAATCACCTTTAGACAACGAGCCGATAGGAGAGAAGGAAAAATCAAAAATAATAGTAATAGCCTGTAATACAGCAACTGCATGGGGCTTGAATGATATAAAAACCGTTTTAGAACAGAGTGGAACAGGAATAAAGGTGATAGGCGTTATAAATGCCGGAGTAAATGCCCTTTTTGATAATCTTGCAAAGGATTCTCTGAATTTTTCTACAACAGTAGGAGTCCTTGCAACAAAAGGTACAATTGCTTCAAATGCCTACGAAAGAACTATTAGAGAGGAGCAGATGGCCAACGCTTATAAAGGGAATATAAATGTTGTAAACCACGCATGTGCAGGTTTTGCAGAGTCTGTAGATATGGAAAAAGATTTTGTAAACGTGGCTTTGGATGCTCCGAGAGATGGTTATCGCGGACCAAAAATGGGAATTGAAGATGATGATATAAAAAAGGAGCTACTTCCTGCTTATAATTTTACATACGGCAACAATGCAATCCTATACAAAAAAGAGGGCGCTGAATTTACTGAATTTCAGTTAAATTCTGCTGCTAACTATGCACGTTTTCATTTGGTTACGCTTTTGGAAAAGCATAGAAAGAGCGGAAATGATGCACCTATGAAGAATATAATCTTAGGATGTACCCACTATCCGTTCCTTCTCGATACCTTAGTTAAGGCAGTAGAGGAACTCAGGGCATATAGAGAGAATGGAAAAGCCGTGTATAAAGAGCTTCTTGCAGAAGATCTTACGTTTATAGACCCGGCTGTATTTACGGCAATAGAGTGTTATTATTCATTGAGGGCCGACAGAAATCTTGCATTGCGTACCGATGATGGTAAAGTTGAGGCTTATATTTCTGTTCCGGCTTATGGATTGGCTCCCGGTTCTGTAGATGAGGCAGGAAATCTTACATACGATTTCAAATATGGAAGAGAGTACGGAACGGAGGATGTTACAACGGTATTTGTGCCGTTTTCAAGGAGATATATAAGCAAGGAGAATTTGGGAAGGTTAGAAGCTCTTGTCCCTTATTCATATAACGAAATAAATAAAATGATGGAGTAATAAGTGTATGGCTTATGCACAACATATAACATCTGAAGAGATTGAAGGCCTTGAATTTGCCTCGTTCTCGGGAGAAATAAAGGTAATTCAGACCGAGGACGCGGAGTTTTACAAGGCAATGGAGTATTTGAACTCTCAAAAGATGTTGGGATTTGATACGGAAACAAAGCCGTGTTTTATAGCCAAAGTTCCACGTAATAAAATGGCTATATTGCAACTGTCGGGTGGCGACAAGGCTTATATTTTTAGATTGCAGCAACTCGGAGTTCCTCAGGAATTGGCTAAGCTGCTTGCTAATAAGAAAATTCTTAAGATAGGAGCCGCAGTACATGACGATATAAAAGGTTTGAGGGAATATCGTGATTTTGAGCCCGGCGGATTTGTGGATTTACAGAAAATGGCAGGAGAATATGGAATAGAGGAGAAAAGCGTAAGGAAAATGGCCGCAATAATTTTAAATAAGAGAGTCTCAAAATCCCAGCAGCTCTCAAATTGGGAGAGTGCCCAATTGTCGGAAGCACAACTTAAGTATGCGGCAATAGATGCATGGATATGCCGGGAAATGTATAATGCCTTGCGTAAACACAAAGATACGATATGTTAAAAATTATATTAAAAAAAGGAAAGGGTGAGTCTTTAAAGAGATTTCACCCTTGGGTTTTTTCCGGAGCGGTACTTAAAGTTCAGGGAGAACCGCAAGAGGGAGATGTAGTGGAGGTTTATTCCCATGACGGAGAATTTATGGGATGCGGACATTATCAGATTGGCTCCATAGCCGTTAGAGTACTCTCGTTTGTAAAACGTAAAATTGATGCAGAATTTTGGAAAGAGATGCTTGGCAATGCTTATAGAGAGCGTTGTGCATTGGGTTTGACCTCTTCTTTACCAGAATATTCCGCTCCTCATACTACAGCTTACAGACTGGTTCATGGAGAGGGCGATAATTTGCCGGGGCTCATAATTGATATTTATGGCAATGTGGCTGTAATGCAGGCGCATTCGGCAGGAATGTTTAGGGCAAAGGATGATATTTCCAAAGCATTGCAGAAAATTTATGGGAATAATCTTGTTGCAGTATATGATAAGAGTTCAGGAACAGCTCCGTTTAAGGCCGGATTGGATTTATGCGATGGTTATCTGTATAAATCGGCCGATTTTGAGACAGGAGAGAGTGTTGAAAGCGGAGAGAATGTTGTTCTCGAAAACGGCAACAGATTTCTTGTAAATTGGCTCGACGGACAGAAAACCGGATTTTTCCTCGACCAGCGGGATAACCGTGAATTAGTTAAAAAATATTCCAAAGGCAAAGATGTGCTTAATCTGTTCTGCTATACGGGAGGCTTCTCTATTTATGCCCTTAGCGGTGGTGCAAAGCATGTAGATTCTGTAGATAGTTCTAAAAGAGCAATAGAGCTTGTGCGTAGGAATGTTCTCCTTAACGGATTTACAGATTCGCAAATGCCATTGGAGAATAATGAAGATGCTGTTCATGAGGCTTTTTGTGAAGACGCTATTGAGTATATGAGAAAGTGCGAAAGCGGCAAGTATAATCTTATGGTGGTTGATCCGCCGGCTTTTGCAAAACATCGCGGAGCATTGGACAATGCCCTTAGGGCATATAAAAAACTCAACGCATTGGCTATAGAGAAAGTAGCTCCCGGAGGAATAATATTTACGTACAGTTGCTCACAGGTTGTAGATAAACATGCTTTTGCACTTGCGGTGTTCTCGGCTGCGGCACAGACCGGCCGTAAGGTGCGTATTCTGCACAGGCTTACACAACCTGCAGATCATCCTGTGAATATATATCACCCGGAGGGAGAGTATCTTAAAGGCCTTGTTCTGTATGTAGAATAGCTCTGTGAAAGATAATTTAAAAATAAATTTGGTTGCTAAAGAAAAAAAAATTACCTTTGCACTCCCAACCACGAACGGTACCATGGCCGAGTGGCTAGGCAGCGGTCTGCAAAACCGTGTACAGCAGTTCGACTCTGCTTGGTACCTCACAAAAATCCGGTCAAAAGTCTCTTTTGAACCGGATTTTTTGTTGCTCACCCTATAAATAGAATATAAAAAAAACCTCCCTGTATAGGAGGTTTTTTTATTGCAACTATCAGCTGCATTATCTATTAAGTTAAATTCTAAAGTTGGTCGAAATCTACATCTGAAAAACTGTTTGCTTTCTCTTCTGTTGCAGCCGGAGCTTCAAAGTGATGCTCGGTTACAGGACATTTTTCCTTTATAAAATCTATCACTTCCTGCAAACTTTCGGTGAATTTTTCAAAATCTTCTTTATATAGGAAAATTTTATGTTTGTCGTAGCTGAATCTTCCGTCCTTGTCTACTTTTCTTTTGCTCTCGGTAATTGTGAGATAGTAGTCGTTATTTTTTGTAGCTTTTACATCAAAAAAGTAAGTTCTTTTACCAGCTCTTACCGGCTTTGAAAAAACATCATCGCCATTACGCTCTTGCGCTCCCGCATTATCAAAATCTTCGAAGTACATAATTTTTGTGTTATTTTTTTTAAAAGTTTCACAAAGATAAAATTTTTTTGTGGCTAAAAATCTATATTTGCAAAATATTTTAAATTTTAATTGATATGTTGAGTAGAAGATTAATAAGGGTGAAAGTCTTTAAAATTCTTTTTGGTAGGATTGTAGCCGGGTCTGATTCTCTTATAGGTGCTGAAAATGAACTTATTGCGTCATGCGATAAAACTTTAGAACTATATTGTTTTATGCTCAGATTGCCTATTGCTTTAAAGAAAGTTGCACAGGCACGCATAGATGCAGGTCTTAAGAAGTTCCAGCCTACACCTCAGGAGGCCAATCCTAATAGAAAATTCGTTGAAAATAAATTTATCGGGTTGCTGGAAGATGATGTGAAATTTTTAAAATTCTGCGAAAGTCACGGACTCTCGTGGCAGGAGTATGAAACTTTTGTAAAAAAACTCTACCTTACAATCTCTTCTCGCGAATATTTTATAGACTACATGCAGAACGAGCAGAGAAGTATGAAAGAGGATTGTGCTCTGCTCAGAAATATATTTGAACAGGAACTTGAGGATAATGAAGATTTAGAGGATATACTCGAAGAGTTAAGCCTGTTCTGGATGGATGATTTGGGTTATGTGCTCAATTCAATACTCAAAAATATGAACGCTATAGCGAAAACAGGAACAGTAACAATTCCCGATGTTTTCCAGAATGAAGACGATAAAGTGTATGCTAAAAAACTTCTTACGCAGTCGTTGGTTAAATATGATGAGTATTCAAAACTTATCTCGGAATTTGTTTCCAACTGGGATATGGAGCGTTTGGTAGCAACCGACCTTGCCCTTATTGTAATGGGTATAACAGAGGCGGTTACATTTGAGACAATTCCTTTAAAAGTTACTATAAACGAATTTGTAGACATCTCAAAATATTATAGTACAGCAAACAGCCGTATTTTTGTGAACGGATTGCTCGACAGAATGTTGCAGAAGATGTATAAAGACGGACAGATAGTAAAGACCGGCAGAGGTTTGGTAGGTTCGGTTTAAAAGGGTAAATTTGCACGTATAACGTATAATTTTAAAAAATAATAGATTATGATAATGACAATACTTCAACAACAGGCAGCTGCAGCAGGCAGTAACTGGAGTTTCCTGATTATGATGCTTCTTATCTTTGTGGTTATGTGGTTCTTTATGATAAGACCTCAGCAAAAGAAGCAGAAAGAGTTGGTTCAATTCAGAAATTCACTTAAAAAGGGCGATAAGATTGTAACGATAGGGGGAATTTATGGTGTTGTTTCTGAGGTAAAGGAGCAATATGTTCTTGTAGAGGTAGACAATAACGTAAAATTGAGAGTGGACAAGAGCGCTATCGTTAAAGATATGGCCGATGTTCCTGCCAAATAATGCGTTTGGAAAAGTTAAATAGTTTATTTGCTAAAAGAGGGGGAGACCTTATGATATTAATGTTTTCCCTTCTTTTGGCTTTTTTTATGTGGAGTATGCACCGCATGACGCGCAAATACTCTGCAGTGCTTGATTATAAGATAGAACTAAGCAGCAATATTGAGGGAAGAGCTCAAAGTGCTGTTTCTCGCAACTCATTGGTCCTTAGGGGAAAGTCGTCCGGTTTTTTTATATTTCAGCAGAGATACCTCAAACAGCAGTTGCCGCTGTTTGTAGATGCCAGACAGCTTAAAATACTCCCTAATTCCAATGATATTTTCTATGTAAGAAGTTCTGATATACAAAATAAGGTTCAAGAGGCTTTGGGAAACGATTTTCAGTTAGAAAATGTTACATCCGATACGCTCTATTTTAGGTTTCCCCGTCAGGCTAATAAAAAAGTGCCTATAGCGGCAAAAGAGAGTATTTCATTTGATGCGCAATATATGAACTTTGGCAGTCTCTCTCTTCGTCCGGATTCTGTTGTAATATATGGTAATGCAGATGTTATAGGTGCTATAGATTCTGTATATACCAAAGAGATAAAGAAGAGTGGGGCATGTGAGTCTGTGCAGGGAATCATTGCTCTAAAGCCTTTAAAGGGGGTGCGCTTTTCCGATGAAAATGTCTATTACAATTTGGATGTGGTGCGTTATTTCGAGAGCAGTGTTGTTGTAAAGCCTATTGTGTCTAATGTGCTTCCAGGCAGCAAGGCAATACTTGTTCCGCAGGAGATTACACTCTATTACAGAATGCGGTTTGAGAATAAGAGGAGTATTGAGGCCAGGGATTTTACAGTGGCAGTAGATTGCAGTGAACTTGAAAATTCAAATATGGTAATGCCAAAAGTGGTAAGACAACCTGATGATGTTTTTTATGTAAGGCTTGAGCCTAAATTTGTGGAGTGCATAATAAATTAGCGTGTATGAAAGTTCTCGGATGTACAGGCGGAATAGGCAGCGGAAAAAGTTATGTGGCCGCAATCTTTAACAAGATGGGGATTCCTGTATATGACTCTGACAATAGAGCAAAATTGCTGTATGATATAGATTTGCAGTTGCGTATGGAGATGGAGGAACTTTTGAAGTGCAGGATTGTGGTAGACGGAGTAGTGCAACGGAGTATTATTGCAGAGAAAGTTTTTGGAAACAGAAATCTGTTGGCACAAGTTGAAAAGTTGGTACACCCTGCAGTTGTGCGCGATTTTTGCAGGTGGAAAGAGGCATTTTCAGATGTAAATTACGGGAATGTGCCACCGTTTGTAATTATGGAGTCGGCAATTCTGTTGGAAAAACCCGAGGTAAAGAGCGTTACAGATAGAACGGTTGCGGTTTCTGCCCCTTTGGAGCTAAGAATAGAGAGAGTTATACAGAGAGATAAAACAGACAGGGAGAGGGTCTTGGCGCGAATGGCCTCGCAATGGAGCGATGAACAGAGAAACGCTATTGCCGATTTTATTATCTTTGCCAATGGAAAACAGGCTTTGTTGCCTCAGATACATAGCGTATATGAGGCAATGTGTAATTTGCCGTAATAGATTAAAGATATTGTAAAATGGGATTAGGAAAATGGATATCGGGTGCATTGGGATGGGCTTTGGGTGGCCCTATAGGTGCCCTTATAGGTTACTCGCTCGGTGCATTGCTTGAAAACAGTGCAGAACAGCAGGCAGGTGCTTCGGGAACAAGTGGAACCGGCAGCAGGTACACCGAGCAGCGCAACAGTTTTATGGTCTCTTTGCTGGTACTTTCGGCTTCGGTAATGAAAGCCGATGGAAAGGTAATGAGGTCTGAACTTGATTATGTAAAGGGATTTATACGTGCTAATTTTGGAGAAAATGCTGTAGGTCAGGCATTAAAAGTGTTGCAAGAGCTGTTGCAGAAGGAGATAAGACTGCCGGAGGTATGCGCACAGATAAAGGCGTATATGGATATGTCGCAACGATTGCAGTTACTTCATTTTCTCGTAGGTATAGCCGGAGCCGACGGACATGTAAGCTCAAAGGAGTTGGATATCCTCAAACAGATTGCCATGTATCTTGGAATTTCGAGGGGAGACAGCGAGTCTGTGTTTGCAATGTTTGGCAATAAACTTGAGGATGCCTATAAAGTACTTGAAATAACCCCGGAAGCAACCGACGATCAGGTAAGGAAGGCTTACAAGAAAATGGCATTAAAGCATCATCCCGACAGAGTTGAATCTTTAGGTGCCGATGTAAAGAAGGCGGCCGAAGAGAAGTTCAAGTCTATTGTTGCTGCCTATGAAACAATAAAGAAGGAGAGGGGATTCAATTAATGAAATTGTAATTATAAAATAGTATAACAGATTATTCCAGAATATAAAAAGATCAGAAATGAAGACAGATTTAAAGAAAGTTTTATCGATAAGCGGACAACCCGGTTTGTTCCTCTATTTATCGCATGCCAATTCGGGCGCAGTTGTTGAATCTCTTGTAACAAAAAAGAGAACATGCTTTGGTCTTAATGCGAGAATGACTTCGTTGGCCGATATATCTATTTTTACCGAAACCGATGAGATTCGTTTGCAAGAGGTCTTTGAGAAAATGAAGGCATATTTGGGAGAGAAAGATGCTCCGTCGGGCAAAAGCGAACCAAAGGTGCTTAAAGAACTTTTTGAGAATGTACTGCCGGATTACGATAAAGACCGTTTTTATGTATCGCACATGAAAAAGGTTGTGGAGTGGTATTCATGTCTTAAAAACAATGCCTCTTTGGATTTTGAAAAAGAGGAGAGCGGAGAACAGGCAAAGGATACAGAAAGCGAAAACGGCAATGTCGCTTAAGAAAGAGTATAGATATTGCGCTCCAAAGCGTGTGCAGTTGGTAACTTTGGGCTGCTCAAAGAACAGGGTAGATTCCGAGCATCTTTTAAAGAAGATAGCAGATGCGGGAATTGAGATTGTTCCGGAGGAGAATGGTTTGCCTATATGGGAACAGGTTGTAGAAGACGGGAATACCGTTACAACGCATGCAGAAGGAAAGGTGGATGCTGTAATCATAAATACATGCGGTTTTATAAAAGATGCAAAAGTAGAGTCTATAAATGCCATAATGGCGGCTGTTGATGCAAAGAACCGCGGATATATAGATTATATTTTTGTATTTGGGTGTCTGTCGCAACGTTATAATGATGAGCTTATTGCCGAGATTCCTGAGGTGGACGGCTTTTTTGGCGCGTTTGATATGCCGGCCGTATTACGGGCCTTAGGTGTTTCCGATAACAAAGCATTAGACGAGCACAGGTATCTTACAACACCTGCGCATTATGCCTACCTTAAAATCTCTGAAGGATGCGACAGAACATGTTCTTATTGTTCTATTCCGCTTATAAGAGGCAAACATGTTTCTGTGCCTATTGAAAATCTTGTAAAAGAGGCAGAGAATCTTGCCGCAAACGGAGTAAAAGAGCTTATTGTAATTGCTCAGGATACAACATATTATGGATTAGACCTTTATGGTCGCAGGGCTTTAGGTGAATTATTAGAGCGTCTTTGCAAGGTAGAGGGAATAGAGTGGATACGTCTTCACTATTCTTATCCTGCACAGTTCCCTCAGGATGTGCTTGATGTTATGGCTTCAAACCCAAAGATATGCAAGTATCTCGATATTCCGTTGCAACACGCCTCCACCAAATTGCTCAAGGCCATGCGACGCTCTATAGACGGACCTCAGACCCAAAAGATTATAGATGATATAAGGGCTAAAGTTCCGGGTGTTGTATTGCGTACAACAATGATTGTAGGACACCCGGGCGAAGATAGACGTGAATTTGAAAAACTACTCTCTTTTGTGCAGAAAAACAGATTTGAGAGGCTCGGTGCATTTACTTATTCAGAGGAAGAGGGAACTTATGGTGCTGCCAATTTTAAAGATACTGTGCGTGAAAGTACCAAACAAAAACGCTATGGAGAGCTTATGGAGCTGCAATCTGCAATCTCGTTGGAATATAACGAAAGCCGCATAGGCTCTGTAGAGAGGGTTATTGTAGATTCGTTTTCCGATGGTGTATTTGTAACTCGTTCGCAGCAGGAGAGTCCCGAGGTAGACGGCGAAATACTTGTTGGAAAAGAGAGCTTTGAGGCAAAATTCGGAGAGGATTTTGAACCTCACTCTTTAATTGGTACATTTGCAAACGTTAAGATAACAGGTGCAAATGAATATGACTTGATAGCCGAATTTATATAATGGCTACAAGGTGTTTATGAAAACAGTTATATAAAACCTAAATATAAAGAAATGAAATTATTAGAAGGAAAAGTTGCGCTTATTACCGGCGCAGCAAGAGGCATTGGCAAGGCCATTGCCCTTAAATATGCCGAACAAGGTGCAAATATAGCTTTTACCGATTTGGTAATTGACGAAAACGGAGAGAATACTAAAAAAGAGATAGAGGCATACGGTGTTAAAGTTCTTGCCATTGCCTCAAACGCTGCCAATTTTGAGGAGGCTCATTCAACTGTAGAGCAGGTTGTAAAAGAGTTTGGAAAATTGGATATCCTTGTAAACAATGCAGGTATAACAAAAGATGGTCTTATGATGAGAATGTCTGAGGCTCAATGGGATGCCGTAATAGCTGTAAACCTTAAATCTGCATTTAACTTTGTACATGCTGTAACTCCTGTAATGATGCGTCAGAGAGGCGGCTCTATAATCAATATGAGTTCTGTTGTGGGAGTTCATGGAAATGCCGGACAATGTAACTACTCTGCGTCAAAAGCAGGTATGATTGGTCTTGCAAAATCAATTGCACAGGAACTTGGTTCACGTGGCGTTCGTGCAAATGCAATTGCACCGGGCTTTATAATTACCGAGATGACTGCCAAACTTCCTGACGAAGTAAAACAGGGCTGGGCTCAGAAAATTCCTCTCCGTCGCGGCGGTACTCCTGAGGATATAGCAAATGTGTGCGTGTTCTTGGGCAGCGATTTGTCGAGCTATGTAACCGGTCAGGTTATCTCTGTTTGCGGTGGCATGCAGATGTAGCAGGCATATCTTTTAAAGAATACTTATACAAAAGTAAAGAGCGGTCCAAAAGGCAATTCGTGCATAATGCTGAATTTATCTTTTTGGGCCGCGTTTGCAAAATTGATAAAATCAAGAGTTTAGGATTATGAGAAATAACAGCAGTATTTGGTCGTCAATTGTTTTGTGCATTGTTGCCGTAGCTAATCTTACAGGGTGTGCGCCACAGGCCCGTTATTTTAATGTTGATGTAAGGGAGTCGGGCTATATAGAACTTCCTATAGAGAATAGAACTGTTGCGGTATTTTCAATTTCATCACAAAGCAAAACCGACAGTACCAGACTTGGCAATGTAGCTGTAGGACTTGCCGAGAAGATAGAGGAAGATAGAGGGCTTTCGAGTGGAGAGGTTGCTGTATATTCCATTCCTAAAGTTGAATTTGACTCTTTTCCTGCCATAGATACGGCTTATATTGGCAATCTCATGCTTAATAGCGGTGCACATGTGCTGGTGTTTGTTGATAATCTGCGTTTTTCGCAATATGGAGTGCAAAAAAATGCGGTGAGTTCAAATTATGACAATGTAAATATAATTGTACCGTATAGCGTAGATTTAAATGTATATGATGCAATGACAGACTCTTTGCTGTTGAGTAAAACAGACAGAGACAGTATTTATATGCAGGTAATATCATCTGTTATTGAACAGGACAGGGTAGGAGGTGTGATAGCAGGTTATCTGCCTCAGATTTCACAAAAGATAGGTATGAAACTCGGCGGGTACCTTTCGCAACAATGGATTACAAGCGAGCGGATGCTAATCTCTTATGATGGAGATACAGCTTGGGAAAATCCGTATATGCTTGCACAAGAATTCAAATGGAACGAAGCTATACAGGCTTGGATGGTACTTGCAGAAAGCAATAATCCTAAGAAAGCTGCTTTTGCCGCTTATAATATTGCTGTAGGTTGCGAAATGATGGAACAATTTGATATGGCTCTCAAATGGATAGACTTTTCGTTGAAAAAGTTCAGATTCCGTGAGGCTGTTGAACTTAAGCTGCATATCACAAATATGCAGGCTCTGTGATTATACAGCCTGTGTGATGTTGCAATCCGATTTGTGAAATCTGATTATATGAAGCTGCTGTAACTATTTGAATTATAATATATTGAGTGATTGTTCTTTTATCTTCTCCAGTTCATCCTTCATTTTAACTACCCATTGCTGTATAACGGCATGGTTTGCTTTTGAACCCATTGTATTTATCTCGCGTCCCATCTCCTGGGCTATAAAGCCAAGTTTCTTTCCCGGATTAGGCTCGTTGTTAATGGTGTCCATAAAGTATTTGCAGTGCTGACGTAAGCGCACCTTCTCCTCGTTTATATCTAACTTTTCTATGTAGAATATTATTTCCTGTTCAAGGCGGTTTTCGTCGGGCTGTACCTGAAGGTCTGCAATACGGGTGCGTATTCTCTCTTTCACGGCGTCAATGCGCTCACGCTCATATTTTTCTACCTCTGTTACAAATGACTCTATAAGGGCAACGCGGCTTGTAACATCTTTATAAAGAATTGCACCCTCTTTCTCTCTGAACTCATTAAGTGCGGCAACGGCTCTTTTAATGGCTTCATACATATTCTGCCAGCTCTCTTCTGTAATCTCCTGTTTTGGAGTCTCCATTACATCCGGCATCTTTAAGATAGCAGGTAACAGGCCTGAGTCGTTACATTCAAAGTTAAGCGAGTTCTGGATAGATGTTATCTGTTTGTAATACTCCAAAAACAGCTCTTTGTTTATTGTTTTTGCGCCCGAAGCAGTATTCTGTTCGTATGTAACAAACAGATCTATATTGCCTCTGCCCAATTCTTTTGCAATAAACTGACGGACTTCTATCTCTTTCTCTCTTGGTATAAGCGATGTCTTTATTCCTATATCGGCATTTTTGCCGTTCAACGATTTTATTTCAATTATTATTTTACCGTCGGGAAGCAGACATTCTGCCTTTCCGTAACCTGTCATTGATTTTGCCATTTGTTGCCGCTTTCTAAAATTAGTGCGCGAAGGTACATATTTATTCCCTCTTTGAAAAATGTATCACAAAAATAATCTATATTTGTGGGCTAATTTATCACACAATGGAAGAGGTTAAGAACACTGAGACGCAATCGGCTGAGCGTCAATTAAATTTTATAGAAGAAATTATTGAGAATGATTTGGCAACAGGCAAGCATACATCTGTGCTTACACGTTTCCCTCCTGAGCCTAACGGATACCTGCATATAGGTCATGCCAAGAGCATTTGCCTTAATTTTGGAATTGCAAAGAAATATGGCGGCAAGACCAATATACGTTTCGACGATACTAACCCTACAAAAGAGGATGTTGAGTATGTAGATTCAATAAAAGAAGATGTAAAATGGCTCGGTTTTGAATGGGCAAACGAGTTTTATGCATCGGATTATTTTGAGCAGCTTTACCAATGGGCCTGTGAACTTATAAAAAAAGGTCTTGCTTATGTAGATGACCAGTCGCAGGAAGAGATACGCGCCGGAAGAGGTACAGTAAGTACTCCTGGAACAAACAGTCCGTACAGAGACAGAAGCGTTGAGGAGAACCTCAGACTGTTCCAAGAAATGAGGGAAGGCAAATACAAAGAGGGCGAAAAAGTGTTGCGTGCAAAAATAGATATGGCGCATCCTAATATGATGTTCCGTGATCCTCTTATGTACAGGATAAACTATTCTCACCATCACCGTACCGGTGACAAATGGTGCATCTATCCTATGTATGATTATGCCCATGGCCAATGCGATTCTATAGAAAATATTACGCACTCAATCTGTACCCTTGAATTTGACGTGCATCGTCCTCTATACGATTGGTTTATAGAGAAACTTGAGATTTTCCCTTCTCATCAGTACGAGTTTGCAAGATTGAACCTTACATATACCGTAATGAGCAAGAGAAAATTGCTTGAACTTGTTAAAAATAACTATGTTACAGGTTGGGATGACCCGCGTATGCCAACCATTTGCGGTATCCGCCGTCGTGGTTATACACCTGAAAGCATAAGGCTTTTTGCCGAGAAGGTTGGTGTTGCAAAACGCGATAATACAATTGACCTTTCTCTGCTTGAATGGTGCGTGAGAGAAGATCTCAACAAGCGTTCAAATCGTTACATGACAGTGCTCGATCCTGTAAAGTTGGTTATAACAAATTGGGAAGCCGGCAAAACAGAAGAGTTTGCAGCTCCATTAAATCCGGCAGAACCCGACGGTGCCAAACGTATTGTTCCGTTTACCGGAGAGCTTTACATTGAGCGCGACGACTTTATGGAAGAGCCACCTAAAAAATATTTCCGTCTTAAACCAGGCGGAGAGGTTCGTCTTAAATATGCCTATATCATAAAATGTGAGGAGGTTATAAAGGATTCCAATGGTAATATTACAGAAATACGTTGTACTTATGACCCTACAAGCAAACCAGGAGCAGGGGAGTGGCGTTCTGTAAAAGGGACAATACACTGGGTATCTGCCGCACATGCAAAACAGATAGAGGTAAGACTTATAGACCGCTTGTTTACCGAGCCGTTTATGGATTCTATTCCGGAGGGTAAGGATTATAAAGATTATCTCAATCCTGATTCTTTAAAGGTTGTTGCCGGTTATTCAGAACCTGCCTTGTTGGAAGACAAGAGCGGTATTGCCGTTCAGTTTGAACGTCTTGGCTACTTTGTAGCAGACCGTGATTCAACTCCTGAAAAAGCCGTATTCAACAAGACTACAGGACTTAAAGATACGTTTAATGCTAAAAAACAGTAGATTATAAAAAAGTAATGACGCAAAAGTGGAGTTTTTTGCG
>CAZULV010000028.1:0-18119 GCA_964621625.1 uncultured Muribaculaceae bacterium
TGATATGGTGCATAAAATAGAGACTGCCTAACTTTGGTTATTAGACAGCCCCTTTATTGTATTCTTCCTGCTTTAACGAATATTTCTTTCACCTTTAGGATTCAACCTTTAAGTTTTTAAGTTTTCACATTTCATATCACGGTTTTCAGTTTTCCGGATTAAGAATCTCCCCGTCAATTCTCCATTCCTCCGTCCAGTCATTGATTCTTACGGGTGTCAGGTACATAATCGGTGACATATCCATAAAGTCGAGTGCAATATGGTACTTGCCTCCCATATACATCACCGGAGCATGAATCTCAAAATAATTCCGCTTGGTGTTAGTATAAATGAGCTGTATCTTAATCAGCGTTTCTGTTGCATCCTTTACAGAAGGGAGCAATCGGAACTCATCAATAGTCAATATTCCATTCACAGAAAGAGTGGCAGGTAATTCCACAGGCACAATCTGCTCCGATCGCTCGGCAGCCAATTGACCAATTGTCTCGTCAAACTTAGGGATGATACCCGCGGTGGCATTTTCAACAGAACATATTATGGTTGTACCACGGGGAACCCCCTTTATGACAAAAGTCATCTCTGCGAGAAGCTCTTTCATTTTAATTTTCACTTTCTGCACATCGTTTTCTGTAATCACAACCCTATTCTCGTAGCAGTAAGCCGGTTCGGGCGAAAGATTTGCCTTTTCGAGGGTGATGAAATGCTCTTCACCATTGGTAAAAGCACGACTCTGAGTAGGATTATACTCATCTATATATGGCGGCAGCAAATTAACGGTAGAAAATATACGATATTCTCCGGCAGGCAGATCGAATCTATATTTTGCAAAATCTTGAGAGTCGGAAAACGTATATTCAACCGCCCGAGAACCGTCAGTAGGATGAAACCATACAGAGATTTCTTTTATTTCCACCTCTGTAAAATCATCGTCACCGGCCCCTATAAAGTCGGGCGGCAAGTCCGGCTTTACAACATCCCATTCCAATTCTATACCTAATCCTCTCTCATCCACCTGAGACTCATGGTCACAAGCAGCAAATATCGTTAGCACCGCTGAGAGCAGTGCCAACGATAATATTTTCATATTTATCATCTTAATAATTAACGCTTTCATTTATTATTCTATACCATAACGTTGCTTCATACAGATTACTGTCAGGCATGACGCAAATGTAAAGTATTTTTTAAAAATACCGGCAAGAAACTAAAATTCCACCATTGCAGTTATGCTTTTTAACAACCCGCTTTTTATTATGCCGGAATCGCCTCTTTTATCCGATTTTTTTGTATATTTGCGGAATATCCGCGCCACACTTGGCGGCAGGAGAAGACACTTAATATATAAAATAAAATCACTATAAATGAAACGCATATTTACATCTTTATTAGTGCTCTTGGGTTCGGTATCACTTATTTTTGCCCAAGGAGGAGCACAGAGCTACATTAACAGGGAGCTCAAGACAGACCCTCTATTCCAAAATGCTATCATTGGCATATTGGCTGTAGACGACAACGGGAAAGTAGTTGCGGAGTGGAATTCAAATCTTCCTATGCTTACCGCTTCTACAATGAAAACAATCACAACAGGTGTTGGCCTTGCCACATTGGGCAAAGATTTCAAATACTCAACAAAGATTGCATATACCGGAGAGATAAACAACCAAATTCTTAACGGAAACATACATATTATAGGTGGCGGAGACCCTACGTTAGGTTCAGAAGACACCGTTGCCTTCTCTATTGATTCAATCTTTGGAATCTGGACAGATGCAATCAAGAACTTAGGCATAAAAGAGATACACGGAAACATTGTTGTTGACGACAGATACTTTGCCCGCGAGCAGATGCCTGATTCATGGTCTTGGAGCAACTTTGGAGCTACCTACGGAAGTGCAACAAGCGGACTGAATTTCCATGAAAACACACAGGAATTCAAACTTGTTCCCGGAAAGAATGTAGGAGATAAAGTCTCTGTTTCGCAGGTTTATCCGCAAGTTCCCGGCTTGGAAATTGTAAATGACCTCACAACCGGAGAAGAAAAGACAGGAAACAGAAGCTGGTATTATGTGCAGGACATTACCCGCGCCAGCCTGTATACCGGTACAGTTGCAAAAGATAAAGGTATTGTGTACGAAAGCAACTCCAACCGCTTTCCGCATTTGAGCTGCGGTTTTCACTTTAGAGAGTATCTCCTTAAAAACGGAATAGATTGTTTTCCTGAGATTATAGACATAAAGGATATTGACGAGGCAGAAGACGAGGCTAAAATTTTCATAGCAGAGACATTCTCGCCTGAGCTTTGGAAAATAGTTGATGTAACCAATCATGTAAGTAACAATCTTTACGCCGAGACCATTCTAAAAACCATAGGCAAAGAGACTACCGGAATTGGCAGCTACGACTCCTCTATTGTTGCGTTATACAGAATTTTAGACTCTTTGAAAGTTCCTGTTACAGGCTTCACAATGGAAGACGGAAGCGGACTTTCCCGCCAGAATTATGTTTCTCCAAAGTTTTTCTGCAATTATTACTCAATTATGCAAGAAAGTGATACCTTTGCAGAGTTCTTCAACAGTCTGCCTATGCCGGGCGGCCCGGGCACTCTAAAAAACGTGCTAAAAAATGAAGACAAAAAAATAAAAGACAGAATACATGCCAAGAGCGGTTCTCTTTCAAATGTGAGATGCTACGCAGGTTATGTTCAGGGCAGCAAAAAATACGGACTTGTTAAGTTTGCTATACTTACAAACAACTATGCCGCCCCAACATCAAAGATGCAGCCTAAAATTGAAGGATTCCTTAAGGCTCTTGCAACATGGAAATAGTAAAACTTAGACACTTAAACTTTTAAAAATTAACTATACAACTAAATTTATACACTATGCTTACACTTTCAAAAAAAGCTCAGGCAATGCCTGCTTCTCCAATCAGAAAATTGGTTCCGTTTGCAGACGCTGCTAAAAAAAGAGGAATTAAAGTATACCACTTGAATATCGGACAACCTGATATCGAGTCTTCTCCACAAGCTCTTGAAGCTGTAAAGAATGCAGATCTTAAAGTTATAGCTTATTCAAACTCAGCAGGTAACCTTTCATACAGAGAGGGTCTTGTTGAATACTACAAGAGCGTTGGAATAAATATAGAAGTTGCAGACCTTATAGTTACCTCTTCAGGTACTGAGGCAGTTCAATTTGCCCTTGCAGTTACTTGCGACCCAGGCGATGAGGTTATTGTAATGGAGCCTTTCTACACAAACTACAACGCATTTGCCGTTCAGAACGACATTAAACTCGTTCCTATTTCATGTGACATTAAAGATGGCTTTAAACTTCCTGCTATAGAGGAGTTTGAAAAACATATTACTCCTAAGACAAAAGGTATCCTTATCTGTAACCCTGGTAACCCTACAGGTACTCTTTACACAAAAGAGGCCCTTATCCAGTTAGGTGAGATTGCCAAGAAACATGGTTTGTATATCTATTCAGACGAGGTTTACAGAGAGTTCTGCTACACAGAAGAGCCTCACTACTCTTGCATGCACATTCCTGGTCTCGAAGACAATGTTATTCTTTTGGACTCTGTTTCAAAGAGATATAGCCTTTGCGGTGTGAGAATTGGTGCAATTGTATCAAAGAACAAAGAGGTTATGAAAGGCGTATTAAAATATGCCCAAGCTCGTTTGTGCTCTCCTACTTACGGACAAATTGCTGCCGAAGGTGCTTTAAAGACTCCTAAATCATACTTCGATGCAGTTAAAGCCGAGTATATAAACAGAAGAAACGTATTGGTAGAGGGCCTTAACAAGATTCCGGGCGTGTTCTCTCCAATGCCTATGGGTGCTTTCTATACAATTGCAGAGCTTCCGGTTGACGATGCAGATAAATTTGCACAATGGCTTCTCGAAGAGTTCTCTTACGAAGGACAAACTGTAATGGTTGCTCCTGCTGCAGGTTTCTACGGAACAAAAGGTAAAGGAACCAATCAGGTACGTATGGCTTACGTTCTTAAAGTAGAAGATTTGAAGAATGCTCTAAAATGTCTCGAAGAGGCATTGAAGGTATATCCCGGCCGTACTACAAAATAAGGTATAAGGCATAAAGCCTAATATGATACCGGTCCTAAAGGCAGAGACATAACAGAGAACTCTCCTTTGGGACCGGTTATTTTATAGGATGGTGCTCCAATATATTTTTCATCCACTGTCGGGAGCTTATGTGAGTGTATATTTCTGTTGTAAGAATACTTGAGTGCCCAAGCATATCCTGAACCACACGCAAATCAGCCCCGTTTTCCACTAAATGAGTGGCAAAAGAGTGGCGGAATGTATGCGGAGACACTTTCTTTTTTATACCGGCCTCTTTTGCACACTGCCTTACAATAAGGAATACCATTTCGCGTGAGAGTTTGCCGCCACGCCTGTTTACAAAGAGCAAATCATCTGTAATATTTTTTGTTGAAATGCTTTTGGGGCTGTTTTTACGCCTTCCCCCGTTGCCCTTTATGGATTTTGCCTGCACAATGGTAGCCCAACGCCATTCCAAGTACTTTTCAACGGCACTTATAGCCGGATCTCCTATTGGCACAAGACGCTGTTTATTACCTTTACCTATAACCCTTATAAAATTGTCTTTAAAAAACAGATCAGACATACGCAATCCTGTAAGTTCGCTTACTCTCAATCCGCATGAATAGAGCATTTCAAGCATGGCCCTGTTTCGTGGCCCCTCCTCTTCTGTCATATTCACAGATTCAAGAATAGCAATAACCTCATCTACAGAGAGAACAGTGGGAAGGTATCTGGGAATTTTTGGAGCGTCAATTTTATCGCACGGATTATCGTCGGTCTCTAAGAATTTATAAAAACTCTTTAATGAGCTAAGATGACGGGCCTGAGTACGTTGAGAAATATCGCTCTTGAATCCCGCTTTCATATATTCTGCAAGATATTGCTCTGTAATACTTTTTAAATCACAAAGTACGGGAAGATCAACGCCATACTTCTCCGGCTTTTGCAAAAAGGAGAAAAATTTTGCTATATCTCGCTTGTATGCACTTATAGTATTAGCCGACAGAGAACGTTCAAGCCGCATGAATTTACAAAAATCATCTAATGCTATTTTAAAATCATACTCCATAACCACTTTAAAAGCAATAAAGAGAGTCTGTTACTTACAGCTCGGACACCATTGCGATATCCGGCACTCTTCACATTTTGGTTTGCGGGCAGTACATACATAACGGCCATGAAGAATAAGCCAATGATGGGCATCGGCCCTATCCTCTACAGGTATAAGCGCATTCAAATCACGCTCAACATCAAGAGGTGTTCCTCCATTTGAAAAATTAAGTCTGTGAGACACCCTGAACACATGAGTATCAACGGCTATTACAGGCACACCATAAATTATAGAGGCCACCACATTAGCGGTTTTACGCCCTACTCCCGGCAATTTTTCAAGCTCCTCAACCGTAGAGGGCACACTTGAGGCAAAATCACTCACCAACATGCGAGCCATGCCCAAGAGATGACGCGCCTTGTTATTTGGAAACGATACGGATTTTATATACTCTAAAACTTCGTCAAAAGAGGCCTCTGCCAAAGACTCCGGAGTTGGAAAACGCTTGAACAATGCAGGCGTTACCATATTTACTCGTTTATCGGTACATTGTGCAGAAAGAATCACGGCAATTATCAACTCAAACGGATTCTTAAAATCGAGTTCGCTTTTTGCCGTTGCCATATTAGACTTGAACCACGACAATATCTCGCCGGCATGGCTGTTTACAACAAAAACATTATCCCCTTTTTTCATTTACGACTGTATCAAATAAGTATCTCTTCTCCAAAATTGATTTCCATTTCAACCGGAAGTTCCTTTAATGAACCCTGTTCGCAAATCATCACACGCCCCGGATACCGCTTTACCAATTCGCGGTTATGCGTAACCATAACAAGCGCAGGCTTCTGCTCTCTGTGTATCTTCATAAAAAGCTCCATAATCTCTGCAGTGGTATCGGGGTCGAGGTTACCGGTTGGCTCATCGGCAAGAATAATGGGGGGATTATTGAGCAAAGCTCTTGCAATAACCACCCTCTGCTGCTCTCCACCCGAAAGCTGATGCGGCATTTTATGCGCTTTTGTTGACATTCCAACCATTTCGAGCACCTCCATTGAACGTTTGAGCATTTCTCTCCGTTTCTTCCACCCTGTAGCCTCCAATACAAACATAAGATTCTCCTCTACGCTCCTATCCATAAGCAATTGGAAGTCTTGAAAAACAACCCCTATTCCACGCCTCAAATATGGAATCTGTTTTCTCTTTATCTTTATAAGGTTGGTCTCACCAACCTTTGCAATACCCTTTTTCACAGGAATCTCGGCTATAAGAGACTTTATAATAGAACTCTTTCCACTGCCTACTTTTCCAATCAAGTACACCAACTCTCCTTCATGCACTTTAAGACTTACATCCGACAATATCATATTGCCGTCGTTTATAATATCCGTATTTTCCAACTCTATAAGAGGCAAACTGCTCTGCACCTCTTCTTGTACTTGATTTAGGCTCCCTGAACTCATTTTTCCACAATTAAAAAGCATACAAATTTCGCTATTTATTTATACATTTGCAAACCTTATTTTCCAACACTAACCAGAGAATATAAAATGGCATTATTATACACATACCTCAACAAAAACACACACAATAACAATCTAAAAACAAGCATATTACGCACAGTATCCAACATTATAGCCGCAATATTTTTCTATATTGCAACATCTGTTTCCGCACCGATAAATTCGGCTGCACAGACAAGCAACACACTGCCGGCCAACAGCAAGGAGTCTGTAGAAAAGGTATCGGCACTGGCAAAAGAGCTCTACAGAAGCAAACTATATACGAAAGCCATGGAGCGCTTCAACCACCTTATAGAGTTAGGAGATGTTCCGGGCAATCCATACGACATAGACATTGAGGAGGCCCAGGGTTACAGAGTGCTTTGCCTTATAATGCTTCACAAACCGGGAACCGACGGGCTTATAACAGCCTATCAGACCAAATGGCCATACTCCCCGCTTATTGGAATGATAAAATTCAGACAGGCCGTAAAGTATTTTGATAACGGAGATTTTGCCAAAGCAGGAGAATTGTTGGATGCCATAGACAAAAGAGCACTTTCTAAAGACGAAAGAAGCGAATACAATTTTAGGAAAGGGTACTGCCGTATGCGCACCGGAAACACATCCGGAGCAATAAACACATTCAAATCCATAATACAAGAGGGTAACGGTGCCTATCTGTATCCGTCGCTCTATTATTGCGGATACCTGCATTATGCAGCAAAAGATTTTGAGAGTGCTATCCCTCTATTTGAAAGGGCTAAAAATGATTCCCGTTTTGCTCTTCTAAGCAGATACCATATACTCGAAAGCAAATTCATGCTTAAAGATTACAGCTATGTAACACAAAACGGTCCAAAGCTTTACGAAGAGACTACCCAAGAGAACAAAGCAAAGACCGCACGTATAATATCGGAGGCCTATTACGCGGTAAACGATACAGAAAGGGCTAAATATTATTTTGAACTCTACTCTCTGTCGGGTACAAACCTTAGCAGAAGAGATAATTTTTATGCAGGAATGATTGCATATACCTTAGGCAATCATATAAGCGCGACGGATGCCTTTTTAAAAGTTGCCACAACAGCCGATTCTATAGGTCAGAATGCCGCTTATCACATGGGACAGAGCTATATACAACTAAAAAACAAACATGCGGCGCAAAAGGCATTCAAGATGGCATCTGAGAGCGATTTCGATAAATCCATACAGGAAGATGCTTTCTTTAATTATGCAAAACTCTCATTTGATATAAACCGCGATACAGAACCGTTTAACGAATATATAAAGTCATACTCGTGCAGCAATACCAAATGGGATGAGATACACAATTATATAGCTACCGAATATCTTATAGGGAGCAACTATGCCGATGCCATAACAGCCCTAAAAAAGATTAAGAATCCATCTGCAGCTACAACCGTAAATCTGCAGAAAGCCTCGTTTTTTAGAGCAATGCAGCTTATAAGAAACGGCTCTTACACAAACGCTCTGCCTTATCTTGAGGAATCTGTAAAAAACGGTGGTTATAACAACCGTCTCAAAAACTTGGCTGAATTCTGGATAGCCGAATGCCATTACAGAAAAGATAATTTTGACAAGTCTATACAGATAATAGAGTCTCTGCAAAAAAGCGGCGCATTCAGGCAGAGTGCAGAGTATCCGGTTTCTGTTTACAACCTCGCCTACAATAAGTTCAAGAAGGGTATGTATGAAGAGGCTGTGGAATTGTTCGGCAATTACACCAACACAGAACCCCAACCTCAAATTTATGAGAATGAGGCATATATACGCATTGCCGACTCATACTTTATGCTAAAGGAATACAGGCAGGCAGCAGAACTTTATGAGCAGGTCTCTACAAAGGACAACTACAGAGATTTGTATGCTCCGCTACAGAGCGCAATCTCTTACGGACTCATTAACGAGAATACAAAGAAGAAGGCCCTGCTATATGAGATTACAGGCGAACAACATAAAGATTCACCGCTATACAGCCAGGCTCTCTATGAATTGGGACGCACATTGGTGCAAAGCGTTGAGGATGAGAAGGCAGAAGAGACTCTGTATAAACTGATAAATTCGCCTAAAGACAGTACTTACTACTATAAAGCATTGTTGGAGATGGGTATGATTAACGCCAACAAGCAAAAATTTAACGAAGCTCTCGGATACTACAAGACAATTGTTCAACAGAATCCTGTAAGCCAAGAGGGACAAAGCGCATTGGCAGGTATAGAGAATATCTACCAGATACAGAACAAGCCTGAAGAATTTCTCGCCTATCTCGAATCTATAGGTCTGTCATCTATAAAGAGTGCCGACGAAAAAGAGACAATGCTCTTTAATTCTGCCGAACAGATATTTTTAGGAGGTGATTATCAAGGTGCTTTGAACGCACTTACACAATTTCTTGCAAAATATCCCGACGGGGCAAAATCCACTCATGCAAACTTTTATATAGCAGAGTGCTATAACAATCTGCACAAATACGAAAAGGCGGCAGCGCACTACTATAAGGTAATGGAGAGAGGCGAAGGGGCATTTTCTGAAATAGCTACCCTTAACTACGGACGCCTGTCGTACAGGCTTGAAAAATATGATGAGGCTGTAAAAGCATACGAAACCCTTTACAAAATTGCACAGTTAGGTAACAATCGTACAGAAGCCCTTATAGGTAAGATAAGTTCATACTTCATGTGCAAGAATTACAGCAGGAGCATTATCGAAGCCGACAAGTTGCTTGCCTCAGAAAACAGAGACAATTCAAATAAAGAGTTTGCAATGTATTATAAGGCTAAAAGTCACATAGCCTTAGGCGAACGCGAAAAGGCAATTCCCCTGCTTACAGAGCTTGCAGGCAAACCAATAGAAGAGAAGGGAGCAGAAGCTGCATATCTTCTCATATCGGATGCATACGACTCGGGAGATTTTGAGAGCGTAGAAAAGCAGACATTTGCACTTTCAGACTCCAATACCCCTCAGGCATACTGGTTGGCAAAGAGTTTTATAATACTCGGAGACTCTTATGCAGAACGAGGTAATTTTGAGCAGGCAGAGGCAACATTCAATAGCATAAAGGAGAATTATTCTCCTGAGAAAGAGGATGATATTGCAGATTTGCTCAAAATGAGACTCAACAAAATAGCTAAAATGAAACAATAGAAACAATTGCCGGATTATGACATATATAAAGAACATAGGAATAAGAACTCTTGTATTTACAGTTGCGGGCATTATAGCTTTTCTGTTTCCGTTTTCACAAGCAGAAGCACAGCAGAAAAAGGGCCAGCAGAAGATAGACCCGACTGTTGAGGTACAGCGCGATTTTGACAGCTCTATTCCAAACATACACAAAAGTATGCTGAGCACTGCCATAAATGACACGCTGAGCAATTTTAACATAAATTTCAATTATTCTATCTTTGACAAACCGTATAAAGACCTTTACGAATTTTCTCCTCTCCCGTCGGCACAGATACAGAGTAAAGTGAATGAAAAATACCCTGTATTCTCTGCTAAATGGGGATTCGGATTTCCGCTTAATCCGTTTGCCGATTTAATGTTACAACCAAGACTGAAAGGTGGCAGCTCTCTTCTGCTGAATATTTCGGGCAATGCTTTTATTGATAAACTGAACTTGGTTACAATAAACAGCGAAACGGGTAAAACCGGGAGAGAAAATGGTGTAAAGGCTGCAGCAAACAATGCAGTTTTTGAGGCAGGTGCAACATACGGATACAATTGGAATAGCGGAGAGATGTTGGTAAGGCTCAATTACAAAACAAACTACAATACTTATTACGGCTTTAACTCCAACGAGTTTCCGTATGCAGAAGAGTTTCCGGCATACGGTCTTATCGAAAGCATTAAAAAGGTCTCCTATCTAAAAGACAACTGGTCTCACAAATACAATAAAACAGATGCCGGATTCTCAATAGGTTCAATAGATGCAAAAGGAAGAGGGGCTAAATTCAATTATAAAGTAAACATCAAGTACTCAAACACTTCCGATAAGTTACCCCAAAAAGGACTTGTTTCCAAAGGCAGCACAGACAATCGCATACAGGAAAATTTTATAAAAGTAAGCGGCGAAGCCGGACCTACATTTGGCAAATACAATAAGTTTATAGTAGGCTTTAACTCCGAGAATGCAATATATACCGGTCTGCAGGATTACAATTACGGAATTTTTGAAATAATGCCACAATACGTATTTGAAAGCGGACGCCTCTCCATACGGGCAGGAATAAAACTGTCGGGCCGATATAAAAGCAAAGATAATACCGCCAAATATCACAATACATTCTTTGTAAACGGTAACATTTCGTATGAATTGGCAAAAAATGCACTTTGGGTATATGCAGAGGCCGATGGCGGAAACTGCATGAACAATTATTCGGAATTGTTGGAGCAGAACAAATGGATTTCACAGACAGCCGATATAAAGGCCGGTTCTATTCCTTTGCAGCTAAAGGGAGGATTGCGTGGACAAGCATATAACAAGCTGAGTTACAACGCATATATAAAATACACCATACATAATGGATTGCTACAATATGTGCCATACAAGGCCTTAGCTTACACAGAAGGTAAAGACTTTGCAGATGAAACAGTAATTGCAGAAATATCCGACAGCAGACTATATACGGCATATTCAAACCATAGGGAATTTTCGGCCGGATTAGATATAAAATGGTACAGCAAATCATTTATAGCGGGAACATCGCTCGAATACTCCAACTATACCGACGGTAAAGAGGGAACACTCATTAACGGCGAGAAACCATACGGATATGCGCCATTCAAATGGTATTTGTACGGAACATACAATTACAGGGAACGCATATATATAGGGATTACCTCAAACCTCAGAAGCGCAACCCCTATAAGCGGCATTCCGCAGGTATATTCTACAGAAAACGCCAAGGAGATAAAGGCACCTGCATTCTGCAATTTAGGACTGAATATCAAGTATGTAATAAGCAATTCATTCGCTGTTTTTGCAACAGGCGAAAACCTATTGGATTCGCATATACAATACTACCCGCAATATCTTGAAAAAGGCATAAGTTTTGGCATAGGCTTATTGGTAAAATTGTGATTTTTTCCTATCTTCGCGCGTTAAAAAACTTTTAAAAGATAATGAGCGAAATAGAGAAAGACCAAGCCGCTCCAAACGGCGGTTATTCGGCAGACAGTATTCAGGTTTTAGAGGGTTTGGAGGCAGTAAGGAAGCGTCCTTCAATGTATATAGGAGATGTTGGCGTAAGAGGCCTTCACCATCTTGTATATGAAGTGGTAGACAACTCGATAGACGAGGCTCTCGCAGGGTATTGTACAGACATAGAGGTAATAATCAATTCCGACAATTCAATTACAGTAAAAGATAACGGCCGCGGTATCCCAACAGGAATACATGAAAAAGAGGGCCGCAGTGCATTGGAAGTTGTTCTTACAGTCCTTCATGCAGGAGGTAAATTCAGCAAGGACAGCTACAAGGTTTCCGGAGGTTTGCACGGCGTGGGTGTATCCTGCGTAAACGCACTTTCTGTACACTTGACTGCAGAGATACATCGTGAAGGTAAAATATTTGTACAGGAGTATTCAAAAGGAGCTCCTCTCTATCCTGTGAAAGTAGCTGGAGAGGCTTCTGATTCGGGAACCATAATCACATTCAAGCCGGATCCTGAGATATTCACAGCATCAACCGTATATAGCTATGATATTCTTGCAACTCGTTTGAGAGAACTTGCATACCTCAACAAAGGTATAAAGCTCTCTATTGCCGACAATCGTGAGGATGCGGCAGACAAAGAGGAAAACGAGAACGGCGAGGTAATAACAACCGAGAAAAAAGAGACGTTCCTCTCAGAAAAGGGTCTTATGGAGTTTGTTTCGTATCTCGACGGAACACGCGAGAAACTTACAGACAATCCTATCTACCTCGAAACCGACAAAACCGGTATTCCTATTGAGATTGCAATGCAGTACAATACAGGATTCTCTGAGAATATACACTCTTATGTAAACAACATAAACACAATAGAGGGTGGTACTCACCTGAGCGGTTTCAGAAGAGGACTCACCTCTACATTAAAAGCATTTGCAGAGAAAAACGGTTACCTTGCAAAACTCAAGTTTGATATAGACCCGGCCGATTTTAGAGAGGGTCTTACAGCTGTTATCTCTGTAAAGGTTGCAGAGCCTCAGTTTGAGGGCCAGACAAAGACAAAATTGGGTAACAGCGAGGTTATGTCGGCAGTTTCTCAGGCTACAAGCCATGCTCTCGAAATTTATTTAGAAGAGAATCCTAAGGATGCCAAAAGTATTATAGACAAAGTTATTCTTGCAGCAACCGCACGTCATGCAGCCCGCAAAGCCCGTGAACTTGTACAGCGCAAGACTGTGATGTCCGGAGCAGGACTTCCCGGAAAATTGGCAGACTGCTCAGACCGCGATCCCGAAAAATGCGAGATATTCCTTGTAGAGGGAGACTCTGCGGGCGGTACAGCCAAATCTGGCAGAGACAGGAGATTTCAGGCAATATTACCGCTTAGAGGTAAAATCCTCAATGTGGAGAAGGCAATGGACCACAGAATCTTTGAGAGTCAGGAAATAAGGAATATATATACCGCGCTTGGTGTTACAATAGGCACAGAAGAAGATAGCAAAGCTCTAAACCTTAGCAAATTGCGCTATCATAAAATTGTAATCATGACCGATGCCGACGTGGACGGAAGCCACATTACCACACTTATTCTAACATTCTTCTTCCGCCACATGCAAGATCTTATAAAGAACGGTTACGTGTATTGTGCAACACCTCCGCTCTACCTTGTAAAGAAGGGAAAAACAGAGAGATACTGTTGGACCGACGAGGAGCGCAAGGCTATTGTAAACGAACTTACCGGTGGTACCGAAAAGGGCGTGCATGTACAACGTTACAAAGGTCTTGGAGAGATGAATGCAACCCAATTGTGGGATACCACAATGAGTCCGGAACACCGTATTCTAAGACAGGTAAACATAGAGAATGCAGCCGAGGCAGACAGAATCTTCTCTATGCTTATGGGCGATGATGTTCCGCCAAGAAGAGAGTTTATTGAACAGAACGCAAAATACGCAAATATTGATGCTTAGTAACGTAAGAAAAATACCGGTGCTGTTCTTCCTGCTTATATTTATGGCGGGAGCTGCGCCGGTATCATCTTTGTTGGCATCCGACAACTGCAATAAGAGCATTTTTCCGTTTAAAAAGAGTGATATTTCAAAACGTCTTAAAAAGTATAACGGAATTACTTGTGTAAATGTGCGCAAACCACTCCCCTGTCTCTCAGACTGTGAGTATTTAGGACTTAATTTAGAAAACCTCTACAGAGCCTCTTTAGGTGAGATAATTCCTATTGAAAAAGAGATTGGGTATTCAGATTTCTCTTCACTGCCGTCGGAATATGAAATATGGGACACATACAATGTGAATCCGTATAAGGTTTCTCTTGTAGATATGACCGACACCATAAAGATAGATGTAAGTAATTATTGTCCCCCTTCTACAAAGCACGTAACCTCCAATTTCGGTTTTAGAAAATGGAGACATCACAATGGCATAGACCTTAAAGTGCATAAGGGAGATACGGTAAAATGCGCATTCGATGGTGTTGTGCGCATGACCCGCTACGATAGAAGAGGATACGGATATTTTACGGTTGTGCGTCACAGCAACGGTCTTGAGACGCTTTACGGGCACCTTTCCCGCTTTATTGCAGGTGAAGGGGATGTTCTAAAAGCGGGAGACCCAATAGGCTTAGGCGGTTCTACAGGACGTTCCACCGGCTATCACCTGCACCTTGAGATAAGATATCTCGGTAATCCTATCAACCCAAATGATATTATAGATTTTAAGGAGCATCGCACCCGCAACAGGGTATTTATGCTTACTGCCGACAATTTCAAATATAAAAAGGAAATTGACAAAATCAGATATTGGACTGTAAAGAAGGGAGATACGCTTGGCAGGATTTCTATGAAAACCGGAGTATCAATATCAAAACTCTGCTCGCTCAACGGCATTACAAGAAAAACAATATTAAGGATAGGCCGACGGATCAGATACACATAGAAAGCAGAATTGCAAGTAAGTCTGTCGGGATAAAATAAATAGAAAATCATTAAATATTAACAAATTAAATTATATTAAAATGGATATTTTTGAAAGAATTAAGAAGGACGAAGGCGGTCCGCTGGGGCAATACAGAAAAAAAGCTCACGGTTATTTCATGTTTCCTAAACTCGAAGGTGAGATAGGACCTTACATGACTTTTAACGGCAAAAAGGTTCTTGCATGGACATTCAACAACTATTTGGGTCTTGCAAATGATCCTGAGGTGAGAAAAATAGATGCCGAGGCTGCTGCAAGATGGGGGTTGGCTTACCCTATGGGTGCCAGAATGATGAGCGGTCACACCTCGTTGCATGAGCAGTTAGAAAGAGAACTTGCAGAGTTTGAGTGCAAAGAGGATGCCTATCTGTTTAACTTCGGTTATCAGGGCATGATTTCAACTATAGATGCTCTTGTTACAAGACACGATGTAATAGTTTATGACTCAGAGGCTCACGCTTGTATTATGGACGGTGTTCGTTTGCACATGGGCCAGAGAATAGTGTATCCGCACAATGATATAGAGCGTTGCGAGAAAGCTCTCCAGAGAGCTACAAAACTTACCGAGAAATCAGGTGGCGGAATCCTCCTCATTACAGAGGGTGTTTACGGAATGACCGGTGGTCTCGGACGTCTCGACCTCATTTGCGAGCTTAAAAAGAAATACAACTTTAGAATTTTGATTGATGATGCACACGGCTTTGGCTGTATGGGTCCTAACGGTAGAGGAACTTCTGAGCATTACGGTGTTATGGATCAGGTAGATCTCTATTTTGGTGCATACGCAAAATCAATGGCTTGTATTGGTGGATTCGTTGCCGGTGACAAGGATATTATCAACTACCTAAGATATAACCTCCGCTCTCAGATTTACGCTAAATCACTTCCTATGCCAATTGTAGAGGGATGTCTTAAGAGACTGGATATTATAAGAAAAGGTCACGACAAACGCGAGAAACTCTTTAAGATAACCCGTGCATTGCAAAACGGATTGAGAGAGAGAGGATTTGATATTGGAGTTGCAGAGGCCTGCATAACCCCTGTATTCTTTAAAGGCGATGTACCGGAGGCTACAAACATGCTTATAGACCTTAGAGAAAATCACGGAATATTCTGTTCTTGCGTTGTTTATCCTGTTGTACCTAAAGGTGTTATAATGTATAGACTTATCCCTACAGCAATGCACGAAATGGAGCATGTAGAGTATACTCTTAAAGCTTTTGAGGCTTGTAAAAAGAAACTTGAGGCCGGAGAATACAAAGGCTCTACAGATATTCAGGATAAAGCCATTTACTAATCTATAAAGCAGAGATAGAAATTACAGGTACAATGAAAGTTGTTATAATAACAGGAGCAAGTTCAGGAATAGGTCTGGCATCTGTAAAAGAATTTGCAGCTCAAGGCAACTGCGTTGTTCTTGCGGCAAGAAACAGTGGAAAACTCGCGGCTGTTGTCTCCGATTTGGAGAAGCAGTACGGTGGCACATACAATCTTAACGGATTGAATGTGCCGAGATTCCTTGCCGTGGAGACCGATGTTGTAAAAGAGGCCGATTGTAAAAATCTTATACAGAAAGCCGTTGATACGTATAAACGGATAGATGTTCTCGTAAACAATGCCGGAATTTCTATGCGTGCAATGTTCAGAGACCTGGATTTGAGTGTAATAAAGAACCTTATGGATGTTAATTTCTGGGGAACTGTATATTGTACCAAATATGCGTTGCCATATCTACTCGAAGCCAAAGGGTCTGTAGTTGGAGTTATCTCTATTGCTGGCTTTAAAGGACTTCCGGCACGAACAGGATATAGCGCTTCTAAATTTGCAATATACGGCTTTTTAGACACGCTCCGTGTAGAGCATCTGCATGACGGACTGCATGTTATGATTTTTGCCCCAGGATTTACAGCCTCTAATATAAGATTTACTGCACTTACTGCCGACGGCTCTGCACAAGGAGAGACTCCGCGCGACGAAGGCAAGATGATGAGTGCAGAAGAGGTTGCAAGCCGCTTGGTAAAGGGTGTAGAGAGGAGAAAATCCCAGATAATCCTTACTCCTATTGGCAAACTTACCGTATGGCTCAACAAATTTTTCCCGCGTCTTGTAGACAGGTTAGAGTACAATTACATGAAAAAAGAGCCTGATTCTCCATTAAAATAACATGAACCGATTAATTGGCTCGCAGAGTTTCTGCAAGTTTTATGGATTTATATGATTTAAAACCTTATGCAGCTATGAAAAAGATTGTTTTTTTAGATTCAGATACAATTGGAGATGACATCTCGCTGGAGTCCATATCTCAATTAGGAGAATTTATAAAATACCCGTATACAAAGCCCGAAGAGGTATTTGAGAGGATAAAAGATTGCGATGTTATCATTACAAATAAAGTAATCATAGGCAAAGAGCAGATAGATGCGGCACCGTCCCTCAAACTAATCTGCGTTGCTGCAACCGGTACAAACAATGTAGATATTCCTTATGCAAACAGTAAAGGTATTCCTGTAAAGAATGCCATAGGCTATTCTACAGAGAGTGTCGTGCAGGTTACTTTCTCCATACTCCTTTCGTTAGTGGGCAAGCTGCCATACTTTGATAATGCTGTAAAAAGCGGAAAATATTCAAAAGGCTCTCTATTTACAGATGTATCAAAAGTATTTTGGGAACTTAAAGGGAAAAAATATGGAGTGATAGGTCTTGGCAACATAGGTTCAAAAGTAGCTGCCATTGCAAAGGCTTTTGGAATGGAGGTTGTATATTATGCCACAAGCGGAATTGCTCATTCTAACGAGTATGAAGCTGTTTCACTTGAAAAACTTATGGCGGAATGCGATGTTATTTCTGTTCATGCCCCGCTTAATGAGAGAACAAACAATCTTATTACCTATAAAGAATTAGCTCTCATGAAAAAGAGTGCGTACATAATAAATCTTGGACGCGGCGGAATAGTAAATGAGGAAGACCTTGTAAAGGCTCTAAATAATAATCTCATTGCAGGTGCAGGTATTGATGTATTTACCAAAGAACCTCTTCCTGTAGACTCTCCGTATTTTAAAATAAAAGATATGGACAAAGTAATACTCACTCCTCATATAGGATGGGCAAGCCAACAGGCAAGAGCCTGCTTAGTTGCAAAGATTGCAGAAAATATTGCCAATAACTGACAGTAAAGGCAGAGAAAGAGACCGGTCCAAAGAATAATTCTGCAAACATGCAGAGATTCTCTTGGACCGGTTCTGTTTTATGGTTATCCAAAAGTTGGGTAATGTTGCCAAAAGGGCTCACCCGCTAAACCCTGTGGGGAAAATGAATAAATTTTTATCTTCGCTTGAG
>CAZULV010000029.1:0-17817 GCA_964621625.1 uncultured Muribaculaceae bacterium
ATATGAAACCGATCTCAAAAACTACATGGACACCATGAGTTGCATAAGGTACGCCAAACTCACCGGCAAACAAGAGGGACTCGAAGAGGGAAAAGCTAAAGGCCTTGAAGAGGGCATAACCAAGGGCAGAGCCGAAGGAGAAGCCAAACGTAACATGGAGATTGCCAAATCAATGAAATCAAGTGGTATTGATGCCGTGCTTATTGCCAAATGTACAGGCCTGTCGGAAGAAGAGATAGCAAAACTGTAGAGGGCGGGTTAGTTTTTGTAGGATACACAGAAGCGACTGCCAAAATTGCGTAAATTATTTTTGCCGTACTCAAAATTAGATTTTTTCACAGATATTTCCTATTTTTGCGCGGTTTTTGAAACGGTGTATTCCGTTAATATTTGTGGAAAAAGAGTTTTTAATAATCTAATTTTATTTAATATGGTATCATATAAAGAGTTAGGCTTGGTAAACACAAGAGATATGTTTGCTAAGGCAATCAAAGGAGGTTATGCTATTCCTGCTTTTAACTTTAACAACATGGAGCAGTTGCAGGCAATTGTAAAGGCAGCAGTTGAAACAAAATCTCCTGTTATTCTTCAGGTTTCCAAAGGAGCACGTCAGTATGCCAATGCAACTTTGTTGCGTTATATGGCTCAGGGTGCAGTTGAGTATGCAAAGGAGTTAGGTTGCTCAAAACCTGAGATTGTTCTCCATTTGGACCATGGCGATACTTTTGAAACTTGCAAAAGCTGTATAGATTCAGGTTTTTCATCAGTTATGATTGACGGTTCTCATCTTCCTTACGAAGAGAACATTGCACTTACAAAGCAAGTTGTAGAGTATGCTCATAAATTTGATGTTACAGTAGAGGGCGAACTTGGTGTTCTTGCCGGAGTTGAGGATGAGGTCTCTTCTGAGCATCATACCTATACAAATCCTGAGGAAGTTATTGACTTTGCTACACGTACAGGTTGTGATTCTTTGGCTATCTCTATAGGAACTTCGCACGGTGCATATAAATTTACCCCTGAGCAGTGTACAATAGATCCTCAGACCGGCCGCATGGTTCCACCTCCATTGGCATTTGATGTGCTTAAGGCTGTAGAGGAGAAACTCCCTGGATTCCCAATTGTTCTTCACGGTTCATCATCAGTTCCTCAAGAAGAGGTTGAGACCATTAATAAATATGGCGGAGCTTTAAAAGCTGCAATAGGTATTCCTGAGGAGTGGTTGCGTGAAGCTGCCAAATCTGCAGTATGTAAAATAAACATAGACTCAGATTCTCGTCTTGCAATGACTGCAGCAGTACGTAAAGTATTTGTTGAGAAGCCTGCAGAGTTCGACCCTCGTAAATACCTCGGTCCTGCACGTGACAATATGGAAAAAATGTACAAACACAAAATTATAAATGTATTGGGTTCTGACGGTAAGTTGGAGTGCTAATATCTGATACATAGTAATTTGTATTTGATAAACATTGGTTTGTATAAAACATTTAATAGCCGGCTCATAAATTTGGTCCGGCTATTTTATTTAGAAAAGACAACGGGGTAATTTAGAGAAGACAACAGATGAAAGCTGTATTTTTTGATGTAGACGGTACTTTGGTCAGTTTTAATACGCATGCTGTACCGGAGTCTGCCAAGATGGCTATAAAGAGAATGAGAGCCGGAGGAATCAAGGCATTTGTTGCAACAGGACGCATGCGAAGCATGCTCGGTGTTCTTGATGATATAGAATTTGACGGCTTTATAACCTACAACGGCGGATGTTGCGAGAATGGGGCAGGAGAAGAGATTTTTAGCATGCCTATTCCTAAAGAGCATCTCATTAGATTAAACAGACGGTTAGAGAGAGAAGGCTTTGCTGTTTCGTATATGCGTAGAGACGGTATGTATGTTAATGAATTGTCGGAAGCAGTTATTAATGTAGCCAATCATGTTAATGTTGCACCTCCCATTGTAATGCATCCCGATGAGATAATACAGAAGCCTGTTTATCAGTTGTGTATATATTTAGATGACGACGAAAAAATAAATTCCATATTGCGGGAGGAGCTTGCAGGTTGCATCTCAAACAGGTGGATTTCATGGTTTGCAGATGTTAATATGGCAGGAATTACAAAGCAGTTGGGAATAGATAAGATAATAGAGCATTATTCCATAGACCTGTGCGAAACCATGGCCTTTGGAGATGCAGCCAATGATATACCTATGATAAAACATGCCGCAGTTGGCGTTGCCATGGGAAATGCCTCCGATTCTGTTAAAGCTGTTGCCGATTACATTACCGCCACTGTAGACGATGACGGCATTTATAAGGCTCTAAAGCATTACAATTTAATATAGATATGCTGCAGACAACTCTGTGTAAAGAGCATGTCATTTTGTCTTATTTTCTTTTGGCAGATATTTTGTGTATATCTTTGCCGCACTTTAAAGACTATGATTGATAATAAAGAATAGAAGATATGAAACATAACGAGAAAGAAATTTTTGAGAACAATGTAAATAAGGAGCATCAGGCAGAGAAGCAATGTGATGAACAAACAAATGATAAAAAGGTTGATAATGAGGAGACTGTAGGTAATGAAGAGGCCGAGCAAGAGGGCGGAGAAACAAAAGAGCTTACAAAAGAGGAGTTGTTGGAAAAGCAGGTAAAGGAGAGTGAGCAGAAGGCGGCAGATGCAACCGATAAATATGTTAGGTTGGCAGCAGAATTTGACAATTACAGAAGACGTACAGCAAAAGAGCGTCTGGAGCTTATTTCTACGGCAGGTGAGGAGGTAATTAAAGGTCTGCTTCCGGTTCTTGATGATTGTGAAAGGGCTTTACAGGTACTTGGCTCGGCATCCGATGCAGAGGCGGTAAAGGCGGCCAAAGAGGGTACGGAGCTTATATATAATAAACTGTCGGGGTATCTTAAAACAAAAGGACTTGCGGTTATAGAGGCCAAGGATAAGGAGCTTGATACAGAGTTTCATGAGGCAGTAGCCCAGTTCCCGGTAGAGGATAAATCAAAGAAAAATAAAGTTATAGATATTGTGCAGCAGGGTTATACGCTTAACGGAAAGGTAATCCGTTATGCTAAAGTGGTTGTTGGAATGTAATGTGCGGACGTATTAGAGGTACAGAAGTGTAATTGTAAGAGAAATTTAAAATGGCAAAAAGAGATTATTACGAAGTCTTAGGTGTAGACAAGTCTGCATCGGCAGATCAGATAAAGAAAGCCTATAGAAAAATGGCAATACAGTATCATCCCGACAAAAATCCCGGTGATAAGGAGGCCGAAGAGAAGTTTAAAGAGGCTGCGGAGGCTTACGATGTGTTGAGCAATCCTGAGAAAAAGCAACGTTACGACCAATTCGGACATGCCGGCGTAGGTGGAGCGGCAGGCGGAGGATTTAATGCAGGCGGCTTCTCTATGGAGGATATTTTCAGCCAGTTCGGTGATATTTTCGGAGGCCATTTTGGCGGAGGCTTTGGTGGCTTCAGCGGTTTTGGCGGAGGCTTTGGCGGAGGTCGTGGAGCCCGTGTTCAGAGAGGAAGCGATATACGCATAAGAGTAAAACTTTCATTGAAAGAGGTTGTTCATGGCGTAGAGAAGAAAGTGCGTATAAACAAGATGGTGCAGTGTGCCGAATGTGGTGGAAAAGGAGCTGCATCGGAGGCCGATATAAAGACTTGTGAAACATGCCATGGCAGCGGTGTAGTTACAAAAGTGGTTCAAACCATGTTAGGACAGATGCAGAGCCAGAGCGTATGTCCTACTTGTAAAGGTGAGGGAAAGATAATTGCTAAACCTTGCGTAAAATGCGGTGGTTCCGGACTCGTTAAAGATTCTGAAGAAATTTCATTTAAGATTCCGGCAGGTGTTGCTCAAGGTATGCAGCTTACGGTTCAGGGAAAGGGAAATGCTGCTAAAAACGGAGGTATAAATGGAGATTTGCTTGTGGTTATAGAGGAAGAGGCTGATAAAGAGCTGCAAAGAGATGGTAATGACCTTATTTATTCTCTCTTTATAAGTGTTCCGGATGCCATTTTGGGAACAACGGCCGAAGTTCCTGCTGTAGATGGCAAACTCAGAATAAAGATAGAACCAGGAACACAATCTGGCAAGATTTTAAGACTTAGAGGTAAAGGCGTGCCCGATGTAAACGGTTACGGTTCGGGAGATTTGTTGGTATATGTTCAGGTGTGGATTCCTAAGAGCACAACCGCCGAGGAGAGAGCACAGTTAGAGAAGATGAAAAAATCTGCCA
Source organism: uncultured Muribaculaceae bacterium (assembly GCA_964621625.1). Taxonomy (GTDB): domain Bacteria; phylum Bacteroidota; class Bacteroidia; order Bacteroidales; family UBA932; genus Egerieousia. The sequence goes on from CAZULV010000029.1 coordinate 4,254, forward strand.
ATTTCTCTCCAAAGCCTAATTCAGACGACAAAAACTTCTTTGACAGGATAAAGAAGATGTTCAGCTGATTTTACAATGTGGGAGAGTGACTGTTTTGATTTATAGATGTATTTACAGATTAGTAACACAATTCATATATTCATGAAAAGATTCTTTTTAACAAATATATGTGAATGTAGAAGGGAGGCAACCGTGAGGTTGTCCTCTTTTTTTATATTATTCCTTTTAATTATATGCGGAGTGTATGATGCGGCTCATGCACAGATTCCAAAGGAGGTGAATTTAGAAAAAGGATTTATATATCCTGTTGATTACAGGCCTATGAGCTTGTCGGGAAATTATGGAGAATTGAGAAGCAACCATTTTCATAGCGGTGTGGATTTTAGGGTAGGAGGTGTTCCCGGAGCTCCTGTACTTGCCGCAAATGACGGATATATTTCAAAAATTTCTGTTTCACCAACAGGGTACGGGAATGCACTCTATATAACTCATTCGGGCGGATATGTTACGGTTTATGGGCATCTTAATGGATATGCGGCAAATATTCAGAAGTTCGTAAGAAATAAACAGTATGAAAAAGAGAGCTTTGCCCTGAGTATAGAGCTTGATTCAACGGCTTTCCCTGTTACAAAAGGAGAACTTGTGGGGTATGCCGGAAATACAGGCTCGTCCGGTGGTGCGCATCTGCATTTTGAGGTGCGAAATTCAGATAATATTCCGCTGAGCTTTTTAGAACGTGATTATATAAAGGTAACGGATAAAGTGCCTCCGATGTTCAGGCGCGTTGAGTTTTTCGGGCAGTCTCAGGTCTATGGAGTGCCGGTGAATTTTAAAATAGAGCGTCCGTCGGATCAAAACAGTGTTATAAAAGTTCCAATGTTTTTTTATGTGGCTGTAGATGCCATAGATAAAATGGAAGGGACAAATGCAAAATTGGCGGTAAACAGATATAAGGTATATTTAGATACAACATTGGTGTATGACCTTTCAATAGGTGAGGTGCCTTTTGAACAGGGACGTTACATAAACAGCCTTATTGAGTATTCGCAAAGGAAAACACGCGGGCGTTCCATGATAAAAAGCTATGTAGAGCCGGGCAATATGCTCTCACATAAAATAAAGGCAGAGAATAATGGAATAATGTTTCTTCCCGATACTCTGCCTCACAAAGTGAAAATCGAGGTTTTTGATTATAAAAACAACAGAGCGGCAAAGACATATACCGTAATGCGTGTAGATTCTCTTTACGCCAAACAGCTTTACAGTCGTCCGCAAGGCTCGTATATGGCTTGGTATCTGGCCAATATTTACGAAAAAGATGGCTTTAAGATAACTTTACCGCCTGCATCGCTTTATAGTTCAATCTATTTCAGACTCGATACAGCCGCTGTGCGAGTAACCCCATTTGCACCGGTATGGCAAATTCATGATTCCAATGTGCCTATGCATACCCCTGCAACGGTATATATTAAGTATTGCGGCCCCGACAGCCTTGCTTCAAAAGCCCTTCTTGTATCAGTAGGGGCAAACGGACGGTTGTACGGAGCAGGAGGCTCATTTAATAACGGTTATATTGTTGGAAAGCTGTACTCGTTCGGAAATTATACTATAGCAGTGGATACAGAGTCGCCGTCGGTATTGCCGGATTTTAAAAATGGGGCGGTACTTAATAGAAACAGCATTTCGTTTATAATAAAAGATGCTTTGTCGGGAATTGGAAATTATAGAGTGGAGATAGACGGACATTGGGTTGTAGCCGAGTTTGATGCAAAAAATTCGCGTTTGCGGGTGCCTTTGCAGGATGCACGTATTAAAAAGGGGATAAATCATAAACTTAAAATAACCGTTACCGACAACAAGGAAAACAAAAAAGTGCTTGTGCGTAATTTTAAATGGTAATCATAAGAAAAATATTAACTTTACAGAATGTTCCTTTGTTTAACTTAAAAAATCATTTATGGCACAATTGAAAGTTGTAACCTCTAAGGGTGAACTTGTTGATATAGAGAAAGAAATACGCGTTATAGGGCTGATGTCAGGAACATCGCTCGACGGTTTGGATATCTGTTATGTATCGTTTAACTACGACAGGCAGGGGAATGGCGGAGCCGGAAAATGGAATTACCGTATTATAAAAGCCGAGGACGAGGGCTACTCAAAAGAACTGAAAGAGAAATTGGCTACAGCCCAGAGTATGACAGCCTTGGAGTATGCACAGCTTAATTCTGATTACGGACTCTATCTTGGAGAGCGTGTAAAGGCATTTATGGAACGGAACAATGCAACTCCGCATATAATAGCTTCTCACGGACAGACGGTATTTCATCAGCCAGCCATAAGGTTTACATCTCAGATTGGGTCAGGAGCAGGAATTGCAGCCGAAACAGGAGTGGATTGCGTTTGTGATTTTAGAACAACAGACGTTGCTTTGTATGGTCAGGGGGCACCACTCGTTCCTATAGGCGACAGAAATCTTTTCTCGGATTACGACTATTGCCTTAATATGGGCGGTTTCTCAAATATATCATCTGAAAGTTTTGAAACATTACCTGATAGCAGCAGGCGTGCAACCAGGGTAGCGTACGATATATCCCCTGTAAACTATGTGCTTAACCACTACACTCGCAAAATAGGACTTGAATATGACAAGGATGGAAATATTGCACGCAAAGGCTCTGTATGCCAAGAGTTGCTTGATAGGTTGAATACTCTTCCGTTTTACTCTATGCAAGGCCCTAAATCGCTTGGACGAGAGTGGGTTGAAGCAGAGGTTCTTCCTCTTGTAGACTCCTTTAAGCTCTCATTGGAGGATAATCTTGCAACTTTCTGCGAGCATGTGGCCATTCAGATTTCAAAACATATAAAGGGAGGACGGGTGCTTCTCACCGGAGGCGGGGCACTTAATACATACCTTGTTGAGCGTATGCAGGCAGCAGCACCGCAATGTGTATATACAGTTCCTGACAAACAGACTGTGAATTTTAAAGAGGCGTTGATTTTTGCTTTTCTTGGTGCGCTATATATGGCGGATATGCCAAACTGCATGAGTAGCGTAACAGGTGCAAAGTACGACTGTATAGGTGGAGCGCTGTATAAAGCAGGCGGTATGTAATGAAAATAACATCAGATTAAAAAAATATATAGTTTTTTTGAAAAAATATTTGTTAAATCAAAAATAATGTCTACTTTTGCAATCCCAAAATAAAGCAACCTCTTGCACGTATTTATTAGAACAGCAACGTTGCCACTAAAAAACGATAAAGAAATGGATTTAATAAAAATTGCAGAACAGGCATTTGCAGGTGAAGATAGAAACTTCCCTCAATTTAGAGCAGGAGATACAATTACCGTTACTTACAAGATTAAAGAGGGTGATAAAGAGAGACTTCAGAAATTCCGTGGTGTAGTTATCCAAATGAAAGGAACCGGAGCAACAAAAACATTCACCATCAGAAAAGTTTCTAACGGTGTAGGTGTTGAGAGAATATTCCCTTTTGCTTCTCCGTTCATTGATTCAATAGAGTTTAACAAGGCCGGTAAAGTTCGCAGAGCAAGAATTTTCTACCTTAGAAATCTTACAGGTAAGAAGGCTCGTATAAAAGAGAGAACTTTCGTGGTAAAGACAGATAAAGCCGAGTAATAATCGGCTATTTATTCGGCCCCGTAGCTCAACTGAATAGAGCATTTGACTACGGATCAAAAGGTTACAGGTTTGAATCCTGTCGGGGTCACTTAAAATCGCAATTCGCTAAAAGCGGGTTGCGATTTTTAGTATAAATACCCGTAGTTTGCCGGAATTAATCCATAAATAGCTAATGACCTTCCATGGCTCACCCGAGCTTTACAGCTGCCTATAGAGCCTGTTTTAAGGATAACTTGTTTGCAAATGTTCCTAAATTTTGCGAACATTGCAGTTTGTGATTCTTTTAAGAAAAATTCCAATGAGTATGAATAACAATTTACGTTTTGTATTATCATTTTTTATGATGCTTGCCGTCATGGGTGTTTATGCCAAAGAAGACGGCCTTAAAGGTATTTTTAGTGTAACCGCATGTCCGGCAGAGAATTGTTCAAATGCAATGAATTTTAGTTGGGCTACAGATATATCTGTTAAAAATGCAGTGCTCGAAGTTGCAAAAGTATCGGATAAAGATTGGAAAAAATCTGTAAAGCAGAGGTTTGATGGTGTTTTGTGTACAACGTATGACAGCGTATATTCTAAGAGTGTAAATAACGAAGATATTTATGAGCACGTTGTAATAAATAAATATAACGCCTCAATAAAAGGATTAAAGAGAGACACCCCTTATAAATATAGAATTGTTGCAGGTTCAGATACTGCAGAGGTGAGATATTTCAGAAGCGGTGGCGCAAAAGAGTGGGAAGCATGTATTATATCTGATTTTCATGTATATGCTCCGTTATATGACAGAACCCGTACGGCAATGAATATGATTTCTACTGTTGAGAAATTTTCTCCTTTTGACTGGATTCTCCATTTGGGCGATATTACGGCATGGGGTGGAAGCTATTCTTTCTGGAGAGACCTTTATACCGAGCAGCCGTTTAAAAAGTATATGTGGGCAGGTGTAAACGGTAATCATGATAATATGACAAGAGGTTATATAAGAACCACAAATGAATTTTTTAGAGATGCGGCAGCCTATCCGCTTAACGGCTATAAAGGAGAAGAGGGTGTTTGCTATCATTTCAGATATGGCGATGTGCTGTTTATAATGCTAAATAGTGAGAATATGAAGAGCAGTGCGGGGCTTGAGGCAGCCCAAAAATGGGTGACTGAAGTTGTGGAGAATAATCCTGCTCCTTATATTGTTGTGTGCGAGCATTACGAGTGGTTTATGGGAAAAACAGGCGCAGATTCGCAATACAAACGTTGGTCTGCCCTGTTTGATAAGTTGGATGTAAACCTCGCACTTGCAGGTAACAATCATATATATGTGAGTGTCCCTTCTGTATCGGGCGGTACAGTTTATATACAGACTCCTTCTTCTGATAACGAAAGAGGTGTGGAGTATAACGCAGATGAGCCTTTGCAGTATAATGCCGATAAAATAAAGTTCCGTTGGAGCGAAGGGGCAATGACTGTTGGGGCAATGCACATGAAGGTAACTCCTAAAAAGATGATACTTACTCTTTTAGATAGATATGGCAATGTGCTTGATGTAAATGAGGTATTGCCTGCTAAAAGATAGGGGATTATTTAATTGCACATATTTTCTCTTGTCATGAAAAATTCTGAAAAGTTGTGGAACAGAAATTACCTGAGAGTGTGGTGTGCAAATTTTCTGCTCTATTTCTCGTTCATGCTTCTTACTCCGCTGTTTCCGCTCTATTTGAGTGAAACATTTGGGGCAGATAAGCAAATGATAGGCATTGTATTGTCGGGTTATACACTTACGGCTCTGTTGATAAGGCCATTTAGCGGTTATATGGTAGATAGTTTTCCGCGAAGGAGAGTGTTGCTTATTAGTTTTTTTATCTTTTTCGTTTTGTTTATAGGGTATCCGCTTGCCGCATCTCTCTTTATGTTTGCTGTGGTGAGAACTTTGCATGGAGCACCGTTTGGAGCGGCTACAGTTTCAAACAGCACGGTGGCAATAGATGTGTTGCCTGCTTCGCGACGGGCAGAAGGAATAGGTTATTACGGGTTGAGCAATAACGTTGCCACTGCAATAGGCCCTACCGCTGCATTAGTTATATATGGGGCATTTGAAAGTTATAATATGCTGTTTGCCTGTGCTATATTGTTTTCTGGTTTAGCGTTTTTTTGCAATTATACTCTAAAATTAGAACAAAAGCCTTTGGCTGCAAGACCTCCTCTCTCTTTAGACCGGTTTATCTTGCTTAAGGCCTGGCCGCAGGGGATATGTATTGCATGTGCAGGATTCTGCTATGGCGTAATATCTACATATATAGCAATTTATGGGAAAGAAGAGCTTGGTATAACAGGTGGAACAGGACTGTTTTTTATGCTGCTATCAATCGGTCTCATTCTCTCGCGGCTTACCGGCAGTAGAACTCTGCGTAAAGGCCGTATTGCAGAAAATGCTTCGTTGGGAGTGATTGTATCGCTTTGCGGCTATCTACTGTTTGCCTCTATGCACAATAATGTGGGATACTATCTCTCTGCATTTATAATAGGTTTGGGAAACGGACACTTCTTTCCGGCTTTTCAGACAATGTTTCTTAATCTTGCCTCCAACGGACAGAGAGGTACTGCAAACTCAACCCTTTATGTATCGTGGGATAGCGGGGTTGGTTTAGGCGTTCTCTTTGGAGGAATGATTGCTGAGCATTTTGGCTTTCATGCTGCATTCTGGGTAACGTTTGCAGCCAATGTAATAGGAGTGATGTTCTATTTTGTAAAGGCAAAAGGGTATTTTCTTGCAAACAGATTGAGGTAAATTTATAAGGTGTAGTATACCGGTCATGAACATTGTATTTGCTATAATTTTGTAAGCAAATAACTTAATTATCAAAATTATGACCAGTATAAAACTCATGTTAAACAAGTGCCGCATTCATAGAGACGGCACTTACCCTCTTGTTTTTCAAATCATTCATAACCGCAGGAAAAAGTTGCTCTATACGCCTTACAAACTCTATGAAAACGAGTTTGATGTTACCAAAGGAAAAGTACTGTATCTTCCTGACGGTCTCCGTAACCAACGTGACGTAAGAGAGATTAACCGCAATCTTACATTGCAGCTCAACAGCCTCAATGAACATGTAAAAACTCTTGTCTTGCAGCAGGAAGAGTTTAGTGTTGCAGATGTGGTTTTTCGTTTTAATGTAGAACACAACACTCTTAACCTGCTACATTATACAGATATGCAGATTGAACGCAAGCAGAATCTGCACAAATACGGAATGGCTGCAGCGTTGCAATACACACGTTCATCACTTGCCGCCTTTGTGGGGCTTAGAATAGTGCTTCTTAACGAACTCGACAGCTTCTTTATAAGGGACTACGAAAATTTCCTTATCTGCCGAGGTGTATGCTCCAATACCATTTGCTACTATATGAGAAATCTTAAATCTATTTTTAATCAAGCTGTACAGGACGGGTACGCCACAACAGATTCAAACCCATTCAGGTTTGTGAGGGTAAAACAGGCCAAGACGCTTAAGCGGGCTTTGGAACGCGACACCCTTCGCCGTTTGTCCGATGCCGATCTCTCAAAGTATCCACATCTCGATATGGCCCGGGATATATTTCTTTTTGGATTTTATTGCAGGGGAATGTCGTTCGTAGATATTTTGCATCTCAAAAAGAGCAATATTACCAACGGGGTAATAGGTTATCACCGACATAAGACAAATCAATGGCTTCAGATAGCAGTTACAACACAGCTCGCACGGATTATGCATAAATACGAAAATACGTCGCAGTTTGTATTTCCTATTTTGTCCGACGTTACGGAGAAAGAACAATACCACCTCTACAGACTTGCCTTGGAGCGAGTAAACAGAAATCTTAAAAAGGTAGCCAAAATGTGCAATGTAGATATCTCTATAACCACGCACATGAGCCGACACAGTTGGGCCACGCAGGCTAAAGAGGTTGGTGCTCCTGTTTCAGTTATAAGCGAAGGCCTTGGACACACCTCAGAAAAGACTACAAGGATTTATCTTAAGGAGTTCGATCGCAGCATAGTAGATGCTGTAAACGAAAAGGTTACCACGTTATAATAGCCTGTGTTTCTATAATAAAAATACGGCAATATTATTGTATTTAACGCACGGTTTTTGTATATTTGGCGTAATTATCTGCTCATAACTCTCTACTCTTAATAGAGCCTTACAGCTCTCCATAACAAAGAAACATCCATTATTTTATCGGTTGCAAAGGTAAACGGTTTTTACTATACAGTTTTTATCATATTCTGTCATTTTTTTTACCTTTTCGGCCAACTTGTATATTCTGTTATATTTTAGTCGTATAATTATATAACACGCTATACTACACCTATTCCCGAGTAGATCTATATTTGGCAAACAGCTGTGTTGGTGTGAGCTTGAAGTGCCGTTTGCAAAAGCGGTTAAATGAAGCGGGCGATGCAAAATCGAACCTATCTATAATATCATTTATTCTAATCTCCGGATTGGTGATGCTTTGTATTATCTGCTGACAGATTTGTTTCTGCATCCATTCTCTTGGAGTAATATTAAATTCATGTACAAATTTTCTGTAAAAAGAGCGTTCACTCATACCCGACAGCTCTACCAATTGTGCCAACGATGTACATTTAGAGGCTTTTGCATAAATAAACTGCTTAAAATCCAGAGATTTGGCAACAAGAGGATAAAACAGTTCCGCCAATTCCTCTTTTGTATAGAACCCTCTGAAATAGAAAAATACCTCTTTATGTTTAAGTTCGTGAAAATGAGTGCAATTTATGCCGTTTCTCAGGCAATATATTAACAAATCAAGAAACTCCGAAAGCGGATAACGTATTTCTAAAGGTTTGAAATCGTATGTTATCTGCTCGCATAATGAATTAAAAGCCTGCAGTCCTAATTTATCACAACCGCTTAACGGTACCATAAAAGCCATATCTACAAATACAAGATTTGAAACAACTTTTCCTGCAATTGCAGACATACGTGGTATAAGTACAATCTCTCCCGCTTTAAACTCTCTATTAATGAATTGATTACATGTAAGCTCGCAGCTTCCCTCAATAAAAAACAGCAGATGATTGTTTTGCGTGAATTCATACATGAGCTGTTCACCCGGTGCGAGTTCGTCATAAATCCATCCTATACCTATATCTGTCATATAATTATTACACGTAAGGTGCTCATTTATGTACAATAGGTTGTTTAGTAAAGATTTTTTCATAAGCTCTCCTCCTTATTAAATGTCCTTTATTCCATCATCGTTTCTTCATTGTTTCAGCATTGTAACATTATACTGCCTGATATAGAGCCTGTTGCCTCCTATTTCTTTAGTTGTTTTACAAATTGCTTTTTGCTGAATCAATTCTTTTAAAAAAGTAATATTATATATCTGTAAAACAATACTATACAGCACTATGTAATCTATCAGGCTCTATTAAGAGTAGAGAGTTATTAAAAATGCGTAAACTAATAAATTTAAGCAGGGTTTTATTATTGGTTTTATTTGTGCTGTCGGCAGAGTTGGCGGCAGCACAAGTAACCCCTTCAGATTCAGATTCAGATACTGTGGGTGTGAAGATTTATTTCCGTCAGGGTAAATCATCTTTAGATCCGCTGTTTCGTAACAATGCAGAGCGTCTCGATGAGTTCGCGCGTAAATTGATGCTATTGAAGCAAGATACAATGTGCCGTCTTGAGGCTGTTCGTATAACTGCAAGTTTCTCTCCGGAAGGAGGTGATGCTATAAACGGAAGGTTATTGAGGGAACGTGGAGATAGGCTACGGGCATACATAGGTACGCGAACCGGTATAGCCGATTCGCTCTTTAAAATTTATTCCGGCGGTATAGATTGGGCTGTGCTTACCTCGTTGGTTGCAGCTTCAAATATGCCAGACAGGGCCATGGTATTGGGCGTCTTGCAAAATACACCCGAGCCTAAGCCGGGAAACGGAAGCGGTGAGCGTAAAAGGATGCTTACAGGGTTGTCGGGCGGCCGTACATGGAGTTATATGGAGCGTACGTTTTTCCCCGAGTTGCGTTATGCCCGTGTGAGCGTAGATTATAGCAGGCGTAGCATTCAAGAGCTTGCAGAGTGGAAATTAGCTCATGAATCACTCACAACAGCCCACGCGGCTATGACAAAGGTGAACATGGCGGTAACCGATTTGTCTTTGCTCATAAGTCATTCCGATTTGTCGGATGATGTTAGAAGTGTAATAGGTGGAGCGTTGGATATGCTACAGGCCTCTGTAGATGATAATCCTGAGGCTACACAAGAGATGGAGAAGTTGATAAGCCAACTCGACTCCTTAGATGCAACGGAAGAGGTAAAGGCATTGTTGCAGGCGGCCGGAAGGGCACTTATGGAGGCCGATGCCTCTCTTACAAAAGCCAAAGAGGCTATTGCGTCGGCAGAGTCTTCGCTTAAAAAGGCTAAGGAACTTGTAAATGCCAATCCGGGGAGCGTGTCTGTTCATACCCGCACATCGATACTTCTGCTTGATAATGCAGTGTCTGCGGTGTCTGTAACGATTTCCGATGCCAAACAGATACTCGACCGTGCAAAAGAGAACTTGAGTGTCCCGCGGGTAGTTGCCCCGGCTCCGGTAAAAACGCCTGTGTCCGCAGATGTCGGCACAGGCGGCCGATTCCGTATGGCTTTAAAGAGCAATCTGCTTTATGATATTGCACTTGTTCCAAATATAGGAATAGAATTCTATTTAGGACATGGTTGGTCGATAGGCGTTTCGGGCATGTATGCAGGATGGAAAAATGAAGAGCGTCATCATTATTGGCAGATATGTTCAGGTGAGTTGGATTTGCGCAGATACTTTGGACGCAGAGCGGCTAAAACCCCTCTCTCGGGCCACCACTTAGGCCTTTACGGCCAAGCTGTTGCCTACGACTTTGAAACTGGAAAAACAGGCTATCAGTCTGAGTTTTCTTATGGCGCAGGCGTAGAGTATGGCTATTCTCTCCCATTGGGTCGTTGCCTTAATTTCGATTTTGGAATAGGAGTAGGCTATTTAGGCGGAGAATATGAAAAATATGAGCCTTTAGACGGACATTACGTCTGGACCGAAACAAAGCAGAGGCACTGGTTTGGTCCTACTAAGGCAGAAGTCTCGTTTGTATGGATAATAGGTGGTGGAAAAGGCAATAATTAAAAGAGAGGGTGCAAGTAATGAAAAAGTTGTTCATATATATCTATATAATGTTTGTTGTAGCTATGGCGTTTACTGTAACGTCTTGTGACTACAAAGAGTTGTGTTACGACCACTCACATACTGTAGACGTAAAAGTGGTTTTAGATTGGAAGAATGCCCGTAGGGCAGCTCCGGAATCCATGTCGTTCTACCTGTTCCCTACAAACGGAGACGAGGCTTTGCGATATGAGTTCACCAATTGCGAGGGCGGTACAATCAGAGTTCCCGTGGGAAGCTACGGTGCAATGTGTCTGAATAGCGATACGGAGAATGTCACCTATCGTAACGTGGAGCAGCAAACAACCTTTGAGGTGTATACCCGTACGGCAGATTTGTTGTCAGGCCTCTCCTCTTTGGGAGTTATGTCTCTCGGTGCTCCACGTGCCGATGGTGCCGAAAACGAGCGTGTTGCATTGCCTCCCGATATGATATGGAGCGATTGTGATAGGTTTATAAAGATTAGTTCTGCAGATGAAACCCCTACAATCGTGCTCTATCCAAGGGCGTCGGTTTACAAATATAACTTTGAGATACGCAATGCTGAGAATCTCAAATACGTATCGGGTATAAGCGGCTCGCTGTCGGGCTTAGCAGGTGGATTGTTACCCGGTATAGGTTACGATGTAACAAGCAATGAACTTGTAACAATACCGTTTGACGGTACTATATCGTCAGATAATACAACGATTACCGGCAGTTTAATGACTTTTGGAGACTGCTATAATGCACAGAGCAAACATCAGCTTGTAATATATGCGGTTTTGTCAGACAACAGCAAGTGGTATTATACATACGATGTAACAGAGCAGATACATTCTGCCCCCGACAGAAATAATGTGCACATAGTATTGGACGGACTTCCATTACCAAAACCTCTCGTAAATGGCGGTGGTTTTCAGCCTGAGGTAGAAGAGTGGCAAAGTGTAGATATTAATGTGGAGATGTAGTGTAAAAGAATATGGCAGTCTTCTAAATTGTGGAGAAAGATTTTGCATAGATTATTATTAATGTTAAACCCTTTAATTTATTAACAAATGAAAAGTAAATTAATTTTAATGGCCATGGCGGCCTTTGCCTTGGCATCATGTTCAAAAGATGAGTCTACAGAAATCAACAAAGGCAATGCAATTGATTTTCGCGTAGCAATGCAGACCCGTGCGGAAGAAACAACAACCGCCAACATTAATGAGTTTTACGTAACGGCTCTTGATAAAGGTAACGCAAACTATTTTACAGATGTGAAGTTTGAAAAAGAGGGGGACTACTTTACTTCTACTCCGGCTTATTATTGGCCAGGAGACGATAGTGAGATTAAGTTTTTTGCTTACTCACCTGCAAAAGAGTTACTCGGTAATAACTTAACTATTAATAACTCTACAAAGCAGCTTGTTGATTATGAGCCGAATTCGAGTATATCTCAACAAGTTGATTTTATTACTGTAAAGGCTACCGGCAAAAAATCAGAGAATTCTTCAACTGGTGTTGCTCTTGTATTCCAACACCGCCTTTCTCAGATTGTGATAAAGGCTAAAAATAGTAATACAGGTTATACTTATAAAGTAACCGGTGTGCGTATAGGAAAGTCTATTTCTAAAGGAACATTCAAATTTGAAACTGAAGATTGGTCTACAAGTGTAGCTAATAAAGCTAATTATCAAGTGGAATACAATGAAACTGCACTAACTTTGAATGATGCGGCTCAGTCGATTATGGGGGAAGGTAATGGCAACGCTATGCTTATTCCTCAGCAACTTGTAGCTTGGAATCCTGCCACTGATAATAAAAATACTGCTAATGGTTCATATATAGCTGTAAAAGTTCAGATTACAACAGCCGGTGGTGCTCGTATATATCCTGTGGCTGAGGGCGTTGATTATGACTGGGTTGCTGTGCCTGTTGATACAAATTGGGAACAAGGCAAGAAATATGTCTATACATTGGATTTCTCTAATGGTTCCGGTAAAGTTGATCCTGAGAAGCCTACCCCTACAGATCCGGGTAAAGACCCGTACAATCCGGGTGGTGAGATTTTGGACAGTGGTTCTGCTATCAAGTTTACAGTTACTGTATCTGATTGGACATCTGTAGATAACGATATTGCTCTATAGTAAATATTCAAGATCGGGTAGAGTTGAACCGTAAAAGTCTGTTCAAGGAAGCAGGGAAGGTTTAAGAGTGGCAGACTTAGGGGAGTCCGCCGGTGGTCGGACTCTGTCTCTGCCCGATTACTATAAAAAAGACCGGAAGGACGCTGTTAGGCTTGTCTTAAAAGTGTAAGTTGTACAATGTCAATATTATTGTGTTATTTAATTACGAAACGGATTCTTACATCATCATCATCATTATGCAATTTCATATAGATTTTAAATACTAACAGCGGCCTTTTCTATATTTTTTTTGATTTAAATGTATTGAGGGTGACCCTTTGCTTTACGCTTTTGGGTCACCTTCATATATTATACATTAAAGCAAGATACAAGAGTGGTAGAATTTGCCTGATAGGTTGCCTTATGTTGTGGTGCTGACATTTACGTAAGTTGAATTATTATACAATTGAGGTGATTATTTTAAAAATTCGCTTCCCTTAGAGAAAAATCATGGCTATAAAATTTTAAAATTATTATATCAGATTATTTTTCGCTAAAAAAATAAAAATTATTTGCTATCCGTTTAAATCGGATAAATAATTATAAAATTCAGTAAATCTTTGCCT
>CAZULV010000030.1:0-15959 GCA_964621625.1 uncultured Muribaculaceae bacterium
CGGTTGGGATTCGAACCCAAGACCCACAGCTTAGAAGGCTGTTGCTCTATCCAGCTGAGCTACCGAACCAATCCTGCTTTATCTCTAAAGCGGGTGCAAAGATATGTATAAATTTTGAATTTAAAAAATTTTTTGAAGCTATTTATTCTCTTCTTTCTCTTTCTTTGGCTTTATAGAGGGCTTCATAGTGGTCTTGCAACACGTATTCCTATTGTGCTTTTTCCAGAACAGGCATATTCTGCAAGAGTTTTTGGTTCAATAATGACTTTCATTGCCTTCATTGAGGCATGAATGAAAGTGAGCCTGCCGTTTTCCCAATATGCAATCCCAACGTGAGACAGGTCAAGCCCATTTACAGAGGTGCAGAATCCCAAAATATCACCGTTTTTAATCTTGCTTGCATACTCGTCTATTTTATCTTTTGGAATATAAAAATATTCATGCGAGTTAAGATACTCTTCGGCAGACTTTATTTTGTTGATATTCTCCGGATTATCTTTCAGATGTTTGTATCGGTTGTAATTCTCTGTCATAAACGAAAACTTCTGATTCAATGCTGTTGCTGCAATATCACCGCTTATCTCCTTTATGAGACCGTTTTTTTGAGCTTGCAGAAGCCATTCGCTGGTGTAGTGTAGGCGGCTCGGATATCCGTTTATAACGCCATCCCTGTATCTTAGATTCTGAATGTTTTTGCAGAAACCGGCATAAGTTGTATCGCCGCTTTTTACACTCTGAACAAGTGCCAAACATGATTCTACAAACAATATGCAGTCTGTTTCGTCTATGTTCACATAAAGTTCTTCGCTGCTGTCTCTTTCCAAAGTATTTGCAACATACGGAGTTTCAATCCTGAGTAAAGCAGCTTTTATCATAAGCTCATTTGCCGGCATTTCTTTACAACTATAAAGTTCCTGTATGATTTTACGGTAAGAGCCGTGTTGCTCATTGCTGCATATATTTACGCTATTGCCGGAACTTCCGTCATTTCCATAAGTATAAAATGTAAAGGACGATAAAACGCTTATAAAGAGTAGAATAAAAATAAATTGTCGGGATTTCATAATTATAAATTTTATTTAATAATAGAAGTCCCGACAAAATTATATCAAATCATTGAGCTTTACAAGCTCGCACTACTTACAAAGATTTTATAGAACAATACACCAATTGTGCCTGTCTTCTATCTCTCCGTATTGGATGCCTGTTATTGCATCGTACAGTTTGCGGCTCACAGGTCCGCATGCTTTGTAACTGTATGAAGCACTGCACTGTGGTGCGCAGATAGACTCTTTATCGTCTATGCGAGAAACAGGGGTAATTACAACGGCTGTTCCGCACTCTCCAACCTCTTCAAATGTGGCAAGTTCTTCTACCGGAATAGGACGTCTCTCTGTTTTGTAGCCGAGATCCTTGGCAACCTGTTCCAATGATTTGTTGGTAATTGAAGGTAATACGGTGCATGAATCCGGTGTAATGTATGTGTTGTCTTTTATTCCAAAGAAATTAGAAGACGAAAACTCATCAATGTATTTATGCTCCTTAGGGTCTAAATAGAGCACTGCCGGATAGCCTGCCTTTTTGGCTTGAAGACCGGCATATAGCGATGCCGCATAGTTTCCGCCAACTTTGTATGAACCGCTTCCTTTAGGTGCGGCCCTGTCGTATTCGCGTGATATTACAGCAGGAACAGGACTGTCTATTCCTCCTGCGTATGCACCTACAGGGGCAACCATTATCATAAACAGTGCCTCTTCCGAAGGTTTTACACCCAATTGTTCTCCAACGCCTATAAGCGTAGGACGTATGTAAAGAGATGCGCGGCTCTCGTATGGCGGAATGAACTCTTTATTTTCGAGAACAACCTGTTTAACCATCTCAATGAACATCTCTTCGCTCGGAGCAGCTATGCCAAGATATTCGGCAGAGCGTATAAGGCGTTTTGCATTTTCGTCGGGCCTGAAAATCCTTATTTTACCATCTTTGCAGTTAAATGCCTTGAGACCTTCAAAGCATTCTACTCCATAGTGTAACGATGCAGAAAATGAACTTATTGTAATGTGATCATCTGTCCTGCTCTCTACAGGACCCCATTTGCCGTCTTTATAGTGGGCACAAACCATTGTGTTGGTTTTTGTGTAAGAGAATGAAAGTTTACTCCAATCTATCATAATTAGGTTTATATTAAAAATTCAAATAAATCCTTTTTCTCGTTAAGGTATTCGTATACTATGCCCTGATCTTCCATCCTTTTTATAAGGTTTTTATAATCTTGCGGACAGGTAACTTCAACACCTATAATTGCCGGACCTTCCTCCTTGTTGGTCTTTTTCATATAAGAGAAGTGTGTAATGTCGTCGTTAGGCCCGAGAATATCCCGTATAAAAGAGAGCAAAGCCCCTGAGCGTTGCGGAAAACGTATAATAAAATAGTGTTTAAGTTTTTCGTACAACAGGGATTTCTCTCTTATTTCTTCCATTCTGGTAATATCGTTGTTGCTTCCGCTTACAATACATACAACACTCTTTCCCTTTATTTGCGGGGCGTAAAAGCGCAATGCTGTTACAGCTATTGCACCTGCAGGCTCAACAACAATCGCACTTTTGTTGTATAACTCCAGAATTGTGGTACATACGGCGCCTTCGGGTACAACAACTATATCATCCAGAATTTTTTTACATATATCGAATGTATAATTACCTACTCTCTTTACAGCGGCTCCATCTACAAATTTATCAATTTTTTCTAATTCTGTAACACATCCTGCATCAATAGATGCCTTCATGCCTGCGGCTCCGGCCGGTTCTACGCCTATTATCTTGGTCTCCGGGCTTATCTGCTTTATATATGCTCCAATACCGGAGGCTAATCCTCCGCCACCTATAGGTACAAAGATGTAATCTATTTTCTTTTTGCTCTCTTGTATTATTTCCATTCCTATAGTGCCTTGACCCTCTATTATTTTGGGGTCATCAAACGGAGGAATAAATGTCTTGCCGCTATTTTTGGCATACTCTTTTGCTTTGTTGTTTGAGGCGTCAAAAGTATCGCCTTCGAGAATTATATCTATACAACCGTTGCCAAACATTTTTACCTGTTCTATTTTTTGCTTTGGGGTAGTGGTTGGCATGTATATAGAACCGTGTATATTAAGACGTTTGCAAGACAGGGCTACACCCTGGGCATGATTTCCGGCACTTGCGCATACGATACCTCTCTCTAATTCTTCTGCAGAGAGACTTTTTATTTTATTGTAAGCTCCTCTTATTTTATAAGAGCGTACAATCTGTAAATCTTCTCGTTTTAGAAATACATCGGCATCATATACCCCCGACAGGTGCATATTTTGAATTAGCGGAGTTGGGGCTGCCACCTCCGCTAATGTTATTTTTGCATTGGAAATATCTTGCAGTTTTGGAAAATACGATGTGTCTGCTGCTGTCATTTTCCCAATTATTTATTGCGCTCAGGTCTAAGATTGCGAACAACCTCGCCAGCTCTCCACATTTCACTCTCTCTCATCTCTTTTAATTCGGCCTCAAGTTTAACTCTGTAATCGGGCTTGCTGTTGGAATCTATTGAGATTTGTGCTTCGTTTCCACATTTTACCTCATTGTAAAGCTCCTTAAATACAGGAAGTGTGGCATCGCGGAATTTCTTCCACCAGTCTAAAGCACCTCTTTGTGCTGTAGTAGAGCAGTTTGCATACATCCAGTCCATGCCGTTTTCTGCAATAAGCGGCATAAGACTCTGTGAAAGCTCTTCTACGGTCTCGTTAAAAGCCTCGGACGGGGTATGGCCGTTATATCTTAGTGTTTGATACTGAGCGGCAAAGATACCCTGAATTGCACCCATTAAAGTGCCTCTTTCTCCGGTAAGGTCTGAGTAAACCTCTTTCTTAAAAGTGGTCTCAAACAGATAACCGCTGCCAATACCTACGCCAAGAGCTATTACTCTGTCATGTGCTTTACCTGTTGCATCCTGATAGATTGCGTAAGAAGAATTCAAGCCTCTGCCTTCTAAGAAAAGTCTTCTCAATGATGTTCCTGAACCTTTAGGGGCAACAAGGATAACATCTACATCTGCAGGGGGAACTATACCTGTTCTGTCGGAATAGGTTATGCCAAAACCATGAGAAAAATAGAGAGCCTTGCCGGCTGTAAGATGCTTTTTAACAGTAGGCCATACAGAAATCTGTCCGGCATCAGAAAGTAGATATTGTATAATTGTACCCTTTTCGCAAGCCTCTTCTATTTCAAACAGGGTCTCGCCCGGTACCCAACCGTCGTTTACTGCTTTTTCCCATGTTTTTGAACCTTTTCTCTGGCCAACGATTACGTTAAATCCGTTGTCTTTAAGATTTAACGCCTGTCCCGGACCTTGAACACCGTAACCTATAACGGCAATGGTCTCGTTTTTAAGGGTTTCTTGTGCTTTCTTTAAAGGAAATTCTTCGCGGGTTACAACTTGTTCTTCAACTCCGCCAAAATTCATTGTTGCCATAATCTATATGTTTTTAATTGGTACTTTCGAGTACGTTTAGTGATTAATATTTTCTGTTATTATATTGCCCGCATTATAGCGGGGCTTATGTGCATTACGCTGTTTTGTGGTTTATTGTATATTGTACGCTTTTAAGATCTACTATATTGTTCATCTGGTTTACAATTCTTACAATAGCATCTTCGGAGGTATTTACGCAAATCTGATATTTGCTCTCTCCATTATCGGCCTGTGAAAGCATGAAACTCTCTACCGGAATATTCTTTTGCAGATACAGCGATGTAATTCTGTTAAGAACATCCAATTTGTTTTTGCCTATTGCCGTAACTGTAATTTTTTTCTGTTCCATATTGCTGTACATTAACTTGTTTTCTATTAATTGTTTCTTGATTTACTATCTGGTAAAGATTTCCAAGTAAAAGTTATTTTAACGGTTTTTCGTATATAATATCGTTAAGAGTAGCTCCTGCCGGAATCATTGGAAATACATTTTCATCCTCTTTTACTGCAACTTCGAGAAAATAGGCCCCTTCTGTTTCAAACATCTTTCTTACCGCACCGTCAATTTCTGCAGAACTTGTAATTCTATGCGATGGAATATTGTAAGCCTCCATGATTTTCTGGAAATCGGGATTTACAAGATGGGTAAAGGCATACCGTTTGTTAAAAAACAGCTCTTGCCACTGTCTTACCATACCAAGGAAACTGTTGTTTAAAAGCACAATCTTTACTCCTATATTAGATTGCAGGATAGTTCCAAGTTCCTGTATATTCATCTGAAAACCACCGTCTCCGAGAATGGCAACCACACTCTTTTGAGGGTTTCCTGTTTTTGCGCCTATTGCAGCAGGGAGTCCGAATCCCATTGTTCCCAAACCTCCGGATGTTATCCAGCTGCGCTTGTTGCAGAATTTTGAATATCTGGCACTGAACATCTGGTTCTGACCAACATCTGTAACAATAATAGATTCTCCTTTGCCTATTTCTGCAATTTTTGCAACAACCTGCCCCATGAGAATCTCTTCTGCAGTGCTTTTGAGTTTTGGATTTATTATGCGGCCCAACTCTTCGTTATGTTTGTTCTCTGCAAAATCGAACCACTCTTTGCGCTCTGCATACTCTATCTTCTTGTTAAGACAACTCAAAATTGCAGCGGCATCTCCATTAAGAGGCAAATCTGCCTTTATATTCTTATTAATCTCTGCATTGTCTATCTCTATATGTATGATTTTTGCATTAGGTGCATAACCTTTGGTTTCTCCTGTTACGCGGTCACTAAAACGCATTCCTACTGCAATTATAACATCTGCCTGTTGGGTCATTGCATTTGGGGCAATGTTTCCGTGCATTCCAACCGTTCCTATATACAGTGGATGAGAGGATTCTATACACGATATTCCCATAAGTGTGGTTGCTACAGGAATATTTCCTTTTTCTGCCAACTCTTTAAGAAAATTTTCTGCTCCAGAAATAGAAACTCCGTTACCTGCAATAATAAGCGGCTTCTCAGATGAGTTTATAAGTTTGGCGGCTTTGTCTATTTCGTTTTCAGGAACTTGTGGCATCTGCTTTACAATGTCCTTTAGTAGCGCCTCTCTATTGTAGTTAAAATCAATTGTCTCTGTTTGTGCATTTTTTGCAATGCTTATTACTACCGGACCGGGTTTGCCGCTTTGCGCAATGTAAAATGCTTTTGCTGTAACTTCCGGAATCTCAGAGGCCTTTGTAATCTGGTAACTCCATTTTGTAATAGGTAGAGTAATGCTTATAGTATCTGCCTCTTGAAAGAAATTTGTGCCTAATTTGTCGGCATTTACCTGAGCTGTAATACAGACGATAGGGGTGGAGTCCATCATTGCATCTGCAATTCCGGTAACAAAATTGGTAGCTCCCGGGCCCGCGGTTGCCATACATACTCCAACCTTTCCTGTGCTTCTTGCATATCCTTCGGCTGCATGTACAGCACCTTGCTCGTGTCTTACAAGTATATGGTTTATTTTATCGGTATAATTGTAAAGTTCATCATAAAGAGGCATGATTGTTCCTCCCGGATAGCCAAAGATTGTATCAACACCTTCTGCCATAAGGGACATCAATAACGCTTTACATCCTCTTACTGTTGTAGCTTCCATATATTTCTGTTTTTAATATTCTTACTATATAATAGTTGCATTAAATCATTCTTACCGCACCTTTATCGGCAGAAGAAACGCTCATTGCGTAGGCCTTTAGGGCTTTGCTTATCTCTCTTTCCCTCTTTTTAGGTTTAAAAGCCTCTTTGCCTTTGGCTTCCATGGCTTTGCGTCTTTTTAGCAACTCTTCATCTGTAATATCTATGCAAATGCTCCTTTGCGGAATATCTATCTTTATTGTATCGCCATCCTCTACTAATGCTATATTTCCCTCATTTGCAGCCTCAGGAGAGACATGTCCTATAGAGAGACCCGATGTGCCTCCGGAAAAGCGTCCATCTGTAAGAAGTGCGCACTCTTTGTCTATCTTCATACTTTTAAGATAAGAAGTAGGGTAGAGCATCTCTTGCATTCCAGGTCCCCCTTTAGGACCTTCGTATCTTATAACCACAACATCTCCGGCCTTTACTTTTCCTCCAAGAATGCCGTCAACCGCCTCTTCTTGAGACTCAAACACAACGGCTTTTCCGGTAAAAGTTAGAATCTTTTCGTTTACTCCTGCAGTTTTTACAATACATCCGTCGGGTGCAAGATTGCCATACAATACAGCAAGGCCTCCATCTTTTGAATAGGCATGCTCAATATCTCTTATACAGCCTGTTTCACGGTTTCTGTCGAGTTCTTTATAATAATTGGAGGAGCTGCCCAATACTATATTATATTTATTACATGGGGCCGACAGATATTTCTCCTCACTCTCTTTGCTGCTGTTGGCCGAGTTAATATAGTTAGAATCTATTGCCTCTTTAAGAGACGGATAATCAACTCTATAAACATTTGTATTAAGATACCCGCCCTTTGCAAGTTCTCCAAGTATTCCCATTACTCCGCCTGCACGGTTCACGTCTTGTATATGATACTTTGAGTTTGGTGCAACTTTACAGAGAACCGGAATGCGACGCGAAAGGGCGTCTATGTCTTTCATTGTAAAATCAACACCGGCTTCGTGGGCAACCGCCAAAAGATGCAGTACTGTATTTGTTGAGCCTCCCATTGCAATATCAAGCGACATAGCATTTAAGAACGCCTCTTTTGTTGCAATTGCTCGTGGAAGAACATTTTGATTATCATTAAAATAGTACTCTTTTGCATTCTTTACTATAAGTTCTGCCGCCTTTTTAAACAGCTCTGTTCTGTTTGAGTGGGTTGCCAAAATTGTTCCATTGCCAACGAGAGATATTCCTAAAGCCTCTGTGAGACAATTCATTGAGTTGGCGGTAAACATTCCCGAACAACATCCGCATGTTGGACAGGCTCTCTTTTCAAATTCGCGTAAATCGGTCTCTGATACGCTGTTGTCTGCCCCTTTAACCATAATGTCTACCAAATCGTAATATTCGCCGTTTATTTCTCCTGCCTCCATAGGGCCTCCCGAAACAAAAACGGCCGGAATATTTAGCCGCATGGCCGCCATAAGCATACCCGGTGTGATTTTATCGCAGTTAGATATGCAAATCATTGCATCTGCACAGTGGGCATTGCACATATACTCAACGCTATCTGCAATAAGGTCTCTCGAAGGAAGCGAATAGAGCATTCCGTTGTGTCCCATGGCAATACCATCATCTATTGCTATTGTGTTAAATTCGGCGGCAAAGCATCCATGCTGTTCAATAACCTGCTTTACTTGCTGTCCTATGTTATGAAGATGAGTGTGCCCCGGTACAAATTGTGTAAAAGAATTTACAATAGCTATTACCGGCTTGCCAAAATGCTCCTCTTTCATGCCGTTTGCTCTCCAAAGGCCTCTTGCTCCTGCCATTTTGCGACCTGTTGTAGATAAATCGCTTCTGAGTGGTTTCATATTAGTTACTTGTTTATGCTTACAACTTTAAAAACAGATATAAAAAAAACTTGCTTAACGGGGAATCCATTAAGCAAGTCTCATATATCTACATAATGGATTCCCAATCACTATTGAATAATAATGACTGACAGGATCACGACGATAATGACCATTCCCACACTGCCCGATTTATTGAGCAGATTGGTTAAAGGACATACAGCCGCTTTCTTGCCGTTCATATTATTTTTTGTGATTTTAGAATACATTATCTGTCTCTTTTAACAGTACAAATGTAGAAATATTTTTATTACGTTGTAACAATTTATAACTAATTTTTTAAATATTTTTTTGTGCATTATATGCTGTATAACCGCGTTTTGTTTTGATTTTTATTAAAAATATTTCTTATTTTTTTTGTAAAAATACTGCGAATACTATCAAATTGTTACAATTGTTATTATAAAAATTATTTTTTGTTACTATTCCTTGTTTAAACTTCTATAAGTTCATACTCTCTGTTTCCTATACCTATTTCCTGCGCATATCTCAGGCCGGCTTCCCAATCGGTATCCGGATGAATCATTTTAAATTTGTCTTCTGCGTGGCAACAGCATTTGTCTTTTGCATTAGTCTCATTGCCTGAGCAAGGCGCGTTGTTGCTTGCACTTGAATCTTCGCATGTGTTACTATGTGTGTCCCAGCCGTTTATCATTGGCGCATTATTTACCATGTCGGCACAGGCCTGATCTAATGCAACAGGATCGAATGACGCCATTATGCCCAAATCTGGAACTATTGCAATATCGTTGTGTCCCCAACAGTCACACTCCGGAGATACATTCATAATGAGGCTTATATGAAAGTTAGGCTTGTCTTTGAGAACAGCTTTGGTGTACTCTGCAATTTTATAGTTTAGTACTTCCGATGTATCCCATGAGGCAAGAACTGCACCTTCGTATTGGCAAAGGGCAACGCATTGTCCGCATCCAACACATATCGAGTAATCTATTGAGGCTTTTTTGTCTTGTCCAACTTTTATTGCTCCGTGGTTGCAGTTCTTCTCGCAAATTCTACAACCTATACATTTGTCGGTATTTATTTTTGGTTGAGAAGAGGAGTGGAGTTCCAATTTGCCGGCAATGCTTGCGCATCCCATTCCAAGATTTTTGAGTGCTCCTCCAAAACCGGCCTGCTCATGCCCCTTAAAGTGGCTTATGCTTATGATAATATCGGCATCGGCAACTGCTCTTCCTATTTTGGGTTCATGGCAATATTTGGCATTTTCTATAGGAATTGCGGCATAATCTGTGCCTTTAAGTCCGTCGGCAATAATAACATTGCAATTTACCTGAATTGGATTAAAGCCATTTACCATTGCACTGTGCAGATGGTCTACTGCATTGTCGCGTTTACCTTTATATAATGTATTGGAATCTGTAAGAAATGTTTTTGCACCAAGTGAATTGAGCAGATCTACAACTGTTGCAACATAGTTAGGACGTATGTATGCCATATTTCCGGGCTCTCCAAAGTGCAGTTTTACAGCTGTAAACTTATCTTGAAAATCTATTTTTTCTATGCCGGCCTGTTTTGTTAGATTGCGCAGCTTCTTTAACAGACTAAGTCCTGGACGCGTCCTTAGGTTCGTATAATATACTTTTGATTTTTCCATGTGTATAAGGGGTATTTTTTTTATGGGCATTTTATATTGGATAAAACTATGTGAATCTTATAGCGGATAGTTTTCGCTTATTGCAAACAATCCAAACAGTCCGCCTGTATGAATGAACAATATATTGTTGTTCTCCGGATTTATATTGCCTCCCGGTTTAAGTTCGTTATAAAGGCCGTACATTGCTTTTCCTGTATATACCTGGTCTAAAATCACACCCTCTGTGCGGGCAAAGTTTTTTATAAATTCCAACTCTTCCGGACGGCTCAGCGCATATCCTATTCCAATGTATTTATCGTTTATCTCAATATTGTTCCTGTCTAAAGTAAAGTCTTTATATTCAGGGATATATTGTAGTGCTTCTGTTGCAATGGTATGTGCTATATTTGTAAAATATTCTGTGTTGTCGCAAACAGCCATGCCTATAACGCGTTTGCCTAATTTCTTTACTTCGTTTGCAAGATAAAGGCCTGCGTAAGTTCCGCCTGAGCCTGTGGCTACAACAATTGTATTGAATGTTATTCCCATCTCTTTTTCTTGTTTGAGGATTTCATCCATACAGTTGTAGTAACCCAATGTTCCTATTGCATTTGAAGCCCCTTCCGGAATTATATATGGTTTATAGCCTTGTTTGCGATATTCAGCCGCCATTGCCTCCATTATCTCACCTCTATGGTTGCTGTATTCTTCGCGTGTGCAGAATTTTACATCTGCACCAAGCAGTTTGTCGAGAAAATAGTTTCCTGCAACCGGCGGCTTGTCTGAAATACGCAGCAGTACAGCAGATTTTAATCCAAACATAGTTGCGGTTGCAACTGTGGCCCTGCAATGGTTAGATTGTATTCCGCCGCATGTTATCAACAGATTGTATCCGTTGTCTATTGCATCTTTGGCCAAATACTCGAGTTTCCTTATTTTGTTACCCGAAATCTCAGTTCCTGTGTGATCGTCTCTTTTTATGTATATGTTGGCATTCAATTCTTTAGAGAATTTTTCCAATTTCTTGATTTTTGTAGGCAAATTAGCTATTTCTATTTTTTTCATGGTATTTTGTTATAAATATTGATTTTCGGAGATACTTCCTACAAAAATAAGCCTTTTTTTGTACTTTTGCCAAAATTTAAACGGTTTATAAAGGATTCTTGGAAAGAATATAAAAATAGTAATATTATGCAGTATAAATTATTTGGCTTATTGGCCGCAATTTTCTTATTTTCAAATATATCCTACTCCCAAATGCAGCAGGAGGCAACAGCCCGTGAGCAAGCCGGAGCGGAGATAGCAGCGTATCTTAAACCATTGGCTGCAATTAATGTGAGTGTTACCATAGATTCTGTGCAGCAAAATGGAAATATTCTTGATATTCACCTTTCTAAATTAGCATCTGATTATCCTTATAGAGACAATACGGTTTCCGATATATACTCAATTGTAAAAAAATACTATCCAGATAAACAGATAAAAATTTATGCAAACGGCTCAACTATTGAGGAGCTTGCAAGCAAGTTTTATTCCTCTTTAAATAATTCTAACGGCAAGAAGCAGGGCTCTAAAAAAGGGGCTAAAGGGGAGAAGTCAGAGGGTAATCTGGTAACAGATCTGTCGAGACCTTATGATATTTCTAATGGAATGCAGAACCGCCATATAGCCTTATGGCATAGTCACGGATATTATTATGCACAGCAGGGTCAGCGTTGGGAGTGGCAGAGAGCACCGCTTTTCCAAACGGTAGAAGATATGTATACTATGGGATATGTGCTTCCGTTTCTTGTTCCAATGTTGGAGAATGCAGGTGCAAATGTGCTTATGCCGCGAGAAAGAGACTGTCAGGCTAATGAAGTTATTGTAGATAATGACTGTATGTTTGGAGGATATTATGAGACATCCGGCTCAAATGTCTGGAAGAATGGTGATTCGGTGGGATTTGCAAACCCTAAAGAGTTTTATGTGCATGGTGAGAATCCTTTTAGAATGGGAACTTACAGGGTTGCGGGAGTATTGAGTCTTGCCGATGTAAAAGGTAAAGCGGCAAAGGATGCGAGTGTTGCAAAATGGATTCCGGATGTGCCGCAAACGCGTGAATATGCTGTGTATATTTCATATAAGACACTGCCAAATAGTACCGACGCAGCGTATTATACCGTAAAATATAAAGGTGGCGAGCGCGAATTTAAAGTAAATCAGACAATGGGCGGAGGTACATGGATTTACTTGGGTACATTCTTGTTTGATAAAGGTTCTAAGGAGCAAGGCGTTTATCTTACCAATCTTAACAAGGGGCTTAAAGCAGGCAAAAATGCAAAGGTTGTAACAGCAGATGCAGTTAAATTTGGCGGAGGAATGGGTAATATTGCCCGCAGGCCTGCCGATATGCAGATTGAGGAGCAGACAAGCGGTTACGCACGTTTCATAGAGGGTTCGAGGTATTGGTTGCAGTGGGCAGGTTTTGCAGATACCGTGTATTCATATACCAATAATACAAATGATTATACCGATGATTATGTCTCTCGCGGACGTTGGGTAAATACTATATCCGGTGGCTCTAAGGTAAATCCTGAATATAAAGGACTCAATATTCCTGTAGACTTATCTTTTGCATTCCACACCGATGCCGGCTCATTTCCGGATGATTCTATTGTGGGTACTCTTATGATATATACAAAGTATTCAAACGGTTCCGATAAATATCCTACAGGCGATAGCAGAATGCTTGCCCGTGAGTATGGAGATATTATGCAAACCCAGATTGTAGATGATGTGCGTTCAATCTTTGAACCGGACTGGAGTCGCAGAGGACTTTGGGATCGTTCTTATGCAGAGGCGCGTACTCCTAATGTGCCTGCAGTTCTGTTGGAATTTCTGTCGCACCAGAACTTTGCAGATATGAAATACGGACTCGACCCATACTTTAGATTTGTAGTGAGCCGTGCCATCTATAAAGGTATGCTTAAATTCCTAAGCCATAAAGAGGGTATTCCTTATATTGTGCAGCCGCTGCCTGTGAAGGATTTTGCTGCGGTTATAGAGGAGAATGCCCAAGGTACTGCAAGGGTACGTCTTACATGGAATCAAACCAAAGATACTCTTGAACCAACAGCGGTTGCCAAAAAGTATGTAGTTTATACCCGTGAAGGCGATAACGGTTTTGATAATGGTATTGTTGTAGATGAACCTGTTGCACTTATAAATGTTGATGCAAACAAAATATATTCGTTTAAAGTGGTGGCTATCAATGAAGGTGGTGCAAGTTTCCCTTCTGAAATTCTCTCAGTGGGTGTAGCCAATGGTAATTTTGCAAAAAATAAGACGGTACTTGTTGTAAACGGCTTTAACAGAGTGTCTGCTCCGGCAACATTCCAATCTAAAGATTCTACTATTGCAGGTTTTTATAATCGCAAAGATTATGGCGTGCCTTACGTTAGTGATATTTCTTTTGTTGGAGAGCAGTATGAATTCCGCAGGGCTATGCCTTGGATGGATAATGATGCTTCCGGCTTTGGCTCTTGCTATTCAAATTATAAAGACAAGGTTATTGCCGGAAATACATTTGACTATACTTCTGTTCACGGAAAGGCTTTTATGAAACAGGGATACTCTTTTGTTTCGGTCTCTGCCGGTGCTGTTATGAACTCAAATGTAGATTTGAGGAAATATCCTATTGTCGATTTTATTATGGGAAAACAGGCAGGAACACGCGATAATCATGATGCCGTAAGGTTTGAAGTATTTCCTGTTGCATTGCAGAGTGCCATTTCTGAGTATTGCAAAGCCGGTGGCAATGTTCTCATTTCCGGAACAAATGTAGCAACCGATCTTTGGGACGGCTACAATGTTACAGAGGAGGGAAAGAAGTTTGCAAAGGAGATTCTAAAATACAGATGGATGACAGATTATGCGAGTGCCGACGGTGTTGTTGTTTCTGTTGCCAATCCTTTTGGAATAGCAGGCAAATATTCATTCTCTACAGAATTGAATGATAAGATATATATTGTAGAGTCTCCGGACGCCTTGGTTCCGGCCTCAAATGATTCGTTTACAATATTCAGATATAAAGATAACAACGTGTCGGCAGGTGTTGCGTATAGCGGAGATTATAAGGCTGTTACATTAGGTTTCCCAATAGAGACCCTTGAAAGCGATGAACAGGTGGAGATGATTATAAAAGAGATATCGGAATTTTTTGAGGGAAAATAATTGCTTGATTGTTCTATCTATACATAAACTTAACCTTATTTAAAACAATGGAAAATAACAGACAATTAGAGATCATAGAACTTATAAACAAAGAGGTAAAACCGGCATTGGGATGTACTGAGCCCATTGCTGTTTCGCTTGCTGTTGCGCGTGCCTGTGAGGAGCTTGCAAAAGCCGGTTACGGTTTTCCTGAGTTGCTCGAAGTTCAGGTGAGCGCAAATATCCTTAAGAACGGAATGGGTGTTGGAATACCCGGTACAGGGATGGTTGGTCTGCATATAGCATCGGCTCTTGGTGCAACGTGCGGAAAATCTCAATACAAATTAGAGGTTCTTAGAGATTTAGACTCAACAACCCTGCAACGGGCAAAGGAGATGGTAAAAGAGGGAAAGGTAAAGATATCTTTGGCTGATACTCCGTTAAAACTCTACATAAAGGCTCTGGCTGTTTCTGGTAATAATAGGGCTGCAGCTGTTATACAAGATAATCATGACTCGATAGTTTCTGTTACACTCAACGGAGAGGAGCTTCTCTCTACCAATGATAACCATTCTAATGGAGGTAAAACTCCGGATTCCGGAAGACAAGATAAAACAACTTTGGATTATCATCTTACTGTAAAGGAGATATTTGAGTTTGCTACTACCGTAGATTTTAAGAAGATAGAGTTTATTCTTGATTCTGCAAAACTTAATTATGCCCTTGCAGAAGAGGGGCTTAAAAATGATTACGGTTTAAAGGTTGGCAAAACAATCGTAGATAGGGGACATGCCTCTATATTTGGAGATTCTATGCTCACATACGCTATGGCTGCAACAGCTGCTGCATCTGATGCCCGTATGGCCGGCTGTACCCTTCCGGCTATGAGCAATTCAGGCAGCGGAAATCAGGGAATCACAGTAACTGTTCCGGTAATTGCAGTGGCAAAGCAGATGGGCGTTTCTAACGAGGAGCTTGCCCGTGCTCTGGTTCTTAGCCATTTGGTGGCAATACATATTAAAGGTTATTTAGGCAAGTTGTCTGCTCTGTGCGGTTGTGTGGTTGCCTCAACAGGCTCTTCTTGCGGTGTGGTTTATCTTAAAGGCGGTTCATACAATCAGGTATGCTCGGCAATAAAGAATATGATTGGCAATATAACCGGAATGGTTTGTGACGGTGCAAAAGTAGGGTGTGCTCTTAAAGTTGCTTCGGGGGTTTCTTCCTCTATACAGGCTGCCATTCTTGCTCTTGATAATATCTGCATTTCATCGAATGATGGAATAATAGACGATAGTATAGAAAAGACAATCTGTAATCTTGGAAATCTCGGTTCTAAAGGCATGCAGATAACAGACCGTATGATATTGGATATAATGGTGAGCAAATAGCCATTTTATGAGTACAGGCCTGTTGCTTGCAGAAATTTTGATTTTTTAACATTGATAAAAATCTATAATTTAAGCAACTGAGTTTCTCTTTTGATAAATTTATAATTCCTCTTAAAAAGGTTTATAAATCTTATTAAAGCCTCAAAATTTTCTATAATTTTTTCTGCAATCTTTGCTATCCGTTTAAATCGGATAAATAATTATAAAATTCAGTAAATCTTTGCCTTAGTGGTGAAGATTTTCTT
>CAZULV010000031.1:0-14457 GCA_964621625.1 uncultured Muribaculaceae bacterium
ATGCAGATGTTGAGGTTCCTGTTAACGGACGTTCTGTTGTAAACATTGCAATGGAACCTTCTACTCAGCAGTTAGACGATGTTGTTGTTGTGGCGTACGGTACAACAACAAAAGAGGCAAAAACAGGTTCTGTAACAACCGTTAAATCTGAAGCTATTGGAGATGCGCCTGTTGCTTCTGTTGAGAAAATGCTTGCCGGTAAAATGGCCGGTGTGCAAATATCTTCTTATTCCGGACAGCCTGGTGCGCCTACAACAATTCGTATTAGGGGTATCTCTTCAATTAATGCAGGCAGTGAGCCTCTTTGGGTTGTAGATGGTATTCCGGTTATAACCAGTGACCAGAACTTAATATCTAATATGGGTGCCGGTAGCGGTTCTACAATGTCTGCCATAAATCCTAACGATATTGAGAGTATTACTGTATTGAAAGATGCTGCAGCTGCTGCAATTTACGGTTCACGTGCCGCAAACGGTGTTATTCTTGTAACAACAAAGAGCGGTAAACAGGGTAAGGCATCTTTTACAGCACGTGCAAAAGTTGGTGTTACACAAATTGCAAATGATAAGGATTTCCGTCCGGCAGATGCAAAGAGCTTCTTGTATTTCCAGAGAGATGCTATTAAGAATGCCGGTTATGATCCGGATGATGCAAATGGCGAGTATTATCGTCCTCTATCTTTGCTTGAGCAAGAAAACACAGATTGGTATAAACATCTTACCCGTATGGGAAGAATGCAGGAGTATGAAATAAATGCCATTGGCGGTAACGAAAAAGGCAGTTTCTATACCTCATTGGCATACCATAAAGAGACCGGTGTTTATTATGGTGTGGATTATCAGAGATTTACAGCACGTGTTAATGCAGATTATCAGCTGCTTAAGCAATTGAAAGCCGGTGTAAGGGTAAATGCCGGATACTCAGATCAGAACTCCGGGCAGATGGGTGCTACATTCTATTCAAATCCATCGTTTGCAATGTGGAATATCACTCCTTTTGAGAAAGCATACGATGAAGAGGGTAATCATAATATAAATCTCCCTAACAACTCAGATACGAATCCGAGAGCAACTGCCCAATACGATGAGTATAACGATAAGAACTATCGTTTCCAAGGCAATATGTTTGTTGAGTACAAACCTATAGATAAAATTACCATTAAAACCACAAACGGTGCCGAGATGAGTTTAATCAATTCAAGACAATATTGGGCACCTGAAACAAATAAGGGCAAGGCAACTCTTTGGTTGTATCGTGCGGAGGAGTACAGACTTACTACATCAAATACTATTGCATATAATGATATTTATGCAGAAAAACACTCTTTAAGAGTAATGGCCGGACAGGAGGCACAGTACGATGCATATAATCAGCTTGGTGGCAAATCTCCGGATGTAGACCCTGCTATGCCTTATCCAAACACATCGTCGGCAGAGAAAGATATTTTGGACTATGGCGAAAGCGAAGAGACTTTGATGTCGTTCTTTGGCCAGTTGGATTACAGCTTCGATTCTAAGTATTATGTGCAAGGCTCTATCCGTTACGATGGTTCTTCTCTTTTTGGACAGGATTCTAAATGGGGTCTTTTCTGGAGTGCTTCGGCTTCTTGGAATATGCATAACGAAAATTGGCTCAAAAATGTAAAATGGTTGAATACTCTTAAACTTAGAGCTTCTTATGGTGTAAACGGTAACAATAATATAAGCAGATACCGTGCTTATGGCCTTTATGGAACTGCAAATTATAACGGTATAACCGGTATGCTTCCTTCGAGAGTAGAAAACCCGGATTTGTCTTGGGAAAAGAATAAAACATGGAACGTAGGTTTGGACTTCGCATTCTTGGATAGAATCAACGGTAGCGTTGAGGTTTATAGCAGAAAGACAGAGGATATGCTGTTGAACAAACAAGTTCCTCAAACTTCAGGCTTCTCTTCTAACCTTATGAATATTGGTTCTATAAGAAACAATGGTGTTGAGGTTATGTTGGAGGGTGATATTATGAGAACAGACGATATAACATGGACTGCTGGCTTTAATATTGCATTCAATAGATCAAAAGTGTTGGATTTGGCCGGTTCTGAGTTCCTCGAAATTGCAGATCCTCGTTATACAAGCAATGGTACTCCTGTAAGAATTGTGGAAGGAATGAATATGTATAATTTCTATATTAGAGATTGGTATGGTGTAAATCCTTCTAACGGAGATGGTTTGTGGTATGCAGAAGATGGTACTTTAACAAATGATCGTTCAAAAGCCAGATATGCTTATATAGGATCTCCGGAGCCTAAGGCAAACGGTGGTTTTAATACACAATTCTCTTGGAAAGGTTTGTCTTTGAGTGCATTCTTTGAGTATTCTATAGGAAATGATGTCCTTGTTACCAATATTTACGGTTGGGGTGACGATGATATCAATGCTCCGATAAATAATCTTCTCGCAAAAGATTATTGGAAAAAACCTGGAGACCATGCAACCAATCCTAAGCCGGTTATAGGCTCTTCTACTATATACTATGCAGGTTACTCAAGCCGTTTCTTGCAAGATGGCAGCTATTTGAGAATCAAAGATATTACATTGTCATACAACTTGCCTCAGAATATTACCAAAAAGGCAGGTATGAAGAATGTTAAAGTATATGTAAGTGCAATTAATCCTTATACATTCCACGATGTAGATGGAGTGTTTGATCCTGAACTCGGTTCATTAGGTTATGAAGCCGGTGGAGCTTACTCAATGGTTAAATCATTTATTGGCGGATTAGAGATTACATTCTAAAAAATTATGAAGATGAAAAAGATTAAAATATTGTTACTACTTGTTGCAGCTGTTTCTTTAGCAAGCTGTGACGGCTTCTTAGACAAAGCACCTTCTACTTCTCAAAGTACAGAGGTTACACTCAGTAACTTTGAGGGTTTGAACAAAGCTGCTTATGGTGCGCTTATGCCTATGTACAGCTGGTATAGTACTTCGTATGTTCTACAGAACGAAATGCGCTCCGGTAATGGCCGCAGAGAGAGAACCGGAACATTCCAGTCTGGAAGATATTATACAGAATATATCTGGAACTACTCTGCAGATAACACTTCTTCTATGTGGGGCAGTTGTTATTATGTGATTCTTGCAGCTAACAATGTTATAAATAATCTTGAGGGAAAAGACAGCGAGAGCGGTGTTACTGCACAAGATTTGAATAATATCAAAGCCGAGTGTTTGTTTATAAGGGCATTGGCACACCATACATTAGTGCTTTTCTATGCACAGCCTTTTACTTATCAACCCGACGGACTTGGTGTTCCTGTAGTATTAGTCTCTGATTTGGGTACTCCTGCAAGAGAAACTACAAGAAAAGTTTACGAACAAGTAGTTGCAGACCTATTGGAGGCAGAATCTATTATGGCAGATGACTACCAAAGAACAGGTGTTACAGATGCAAAGGCAACCATTACAAAGCCTGCAATTCAAGCACTCCTTTCGAGGGTTTATCTCTATATGGGCAAATGGCAGGAGGCTGCTGATTATGCAACCAAAGTAATAGGCAACACTGCTTATTCTCTTTGGACTGCAGAAGAGCTTCCAAGTGTATGGACTAAAGATGTTGCCGGCAACGGTGGAGAGGTTATCTTTGAGTTCTATGGCAAAAAGACCGCCGATTATTACAATTCTTGGAATGATATTTCGTATGTAACCAATCCCGATGGCTATGCAGACTGTGGCGTAAGTAACGACCTTTACAGCCTCTATACCGATAACGATGTTAGAAAAAAATTGCATAGAACAGATTCTAAGGAGCAGTCAGGTGGTTTGATGTGGTCTACCAAATATGCAGGAAAGGGCGATGGTACTCCAGACTGCAACAACATTATAGTATTGCGTCTTTCAGAAATGTATCTAAACAGAGCAGAGGCTATCCTTAACGGTGCAAGTGTACAGGGAGTTACTGCTATATCCGATATCAATGCAATTAGAACAAAACGTGGTTTGGAATCTCTTACTTCTTTGGGCTTTGCAGATGTAAAACTTGAGCGCAGACTTGAGCTTGCATACGAAGGTCATTATCTTTGGGATTTGGGACGTTGGAACGAAGGTGTTGTAAGAACAGACTTTACAGCCGGTGATAACTATAAGAATATTCCATTCCCAAGTTATAAATGGGCATTGCCTATTGCACAGAGAGAGTTGGATATAAATCCTAATCTTGAGCCAAATCCAGAATCTTAAAAATCGGAATACAATGAAAAAAATATTATTATTAATAAATGTATTTGCTATATGTCTGTTGGTGGCTTGTAACCCTAACGACCATGCAAAATTTAATGATAAAGATGCCTTTGCTGCGTTTGATGGTAGTAGCTACTCTATCTCTGAGCGAGGAGGTTCTTTAAAAATTCCTGTTACATTGGCATCTGTAAAGGGTCTTAATGTTACTGTAACCGTAAAAGGTGTAGACGGTACTGCAAAGGCCGGAGAAAACTATAATATAACAAATAGTTCTTTAGTGTTTGATGCTACTAACAGAACAGCATACGTAGAGGTTCAAATTATTAATAAAGCCGATGTATTTACCGGAGACCTTAACTTTAAGATTACTTTCGATAATTTGGGAGAGGTTAATGCCGGCTATAATTCTGCAGTAACCGTTACCATTAATGACGAAGACCATCCTCTTTCTATGATTCTTGGAACTTATACAGCAACCGGAACCAAATATGGTGTAGGACAGGTATCTTTCCCAATGGAACTTAGAAAAGATGCAACAGATATTACAAAAGTATGGTTCTATGACATTATGGGTAATCCAAGCTGGGCAGGAGATGATATAATGTATTATGGTGTTGTTAATTCTGAAAAGACCCAGATAGCTCTTCCGCTTGGTCAGGAATCTGAGTATAAATATGGTGGCACTACCCCTGTTTCGTTATTAGGTTTGTATGTGAGCGACGGAAGTTTGTATCTCGAAGACGACGCAACCAAACAGATTAGAGTTTTAATCTCAAATGGCGGTGCAAATCTTAAATTTACATACGACGAGCCTATCATAGGATATGCTGCATATATTTTAGGTGCAGGCCAGCTCGGAATGTATACTTCTGAAATGCAACTGGTTAAAAGCAACTAAGAAGGAGTGCGGTTAATGCGCAAATTCTGTATAAGAGAGATGTCATTGCGGCATCTCTCTTTTGTGTTATTTACAACTGTTTATTAGTAAATTTTCTGTATATTTGTGAGTGTTGTAATAAAAAACTAAGGTTATGAAAACAAAGATACTGTCGGGTGGTATAAAGAGATTCTGTTTGGCTATCCTTTTTGTATTGTTATTCTGTGATTTTGCAATATCTCAGCAACCTACAACAACGTGGCCATATATTTTTGACAAATTTTCTCCTGCAACCGTTTACTTGTCGAGTGGTGGCAAAATAGAGTATACTGCCAATATTCATTTGGCTCATAGCTATATGCACTATATAGACGGTGATGTTATAAAAGAGGCTAAAGTGCGGGATATTCTTGTTGTTGAGATTAACGGCAAAAAGTTTATGAATGTAAACGCTTCGCTTATGCAAGTTGTTAGAGAGAAAGAGAATGGTTTTGTTGCCATGCTGTTAGAACCTGATTATTCTAAATTGAATGAAACAGGAGGAGCTTATGGAGGCCCATCCAATACACTTTCTACAAAAGCATTAACCTCCATAGAGGGCTTTGGCTTGGTTACCAATCACATGATGCAGGCAAGTAATAAGAATCATGGTAAAGTGTTACCGCTTAAAAAGAGTTATTACATTGTTGCCGGAGGAAGCATTTATCCGGCTGTAAAGTCTGTAATTGCAGATTTTTTACCGTTGAATAAAAAAGATTCCTACAAGACTTTTTTAAAGAAAAATAAAATCAAATGGGGAAATCCGGACGATTTAATAAAATTAATAGATGTTTTACAATAAACTTTAGACGTATGAATAAGGTAAAACTTTTTTTAAGGAACATTTTATGTATAGCTTTTTGTTGCTGTATGTTGTTCTCTTGCAGTAAAGAGGAAGATGTTCAACTCAGTGTAAGCACAACGCAAATAGAGGTTGTGAGCCCCAAAGCAGTTTTTACGGTTACATCAAATGCCAATTGGACTATTACCCAAAGCGGTGGTTATAAATTTAATGTTTCTCCGTTGAGCGGAATTGCCGGAACAACCGAGGTAAGCATTGCTTATACACTAAATAATACAGATGCAAACAGAGAAGCTACATTAAATGTTGTTGCGGGTTCGCAAACCAAAAGCATTGCCGTTATTCAACCTAAATCCGAATTTACATTAGACCCTTCCAAATTAGAGTTTACAGCGGCAGAGAGTACTAAATCTATAAGTGTAACATCAAATGTAGATTGGAATATAAACGGTGTTACAACTCCGGATTGGATTAAATCCATAGAGTCTACTGCATCATACGGAAACGGAGAGATAAAGATTACCGTTAAAGAGAATACCAACAGAATTTCTGCCAATACATGGCTGCTTAAAGTAAATTATGGCGGCTCGTTGAGCAAAACAGTAGAGATTGTGCAGGATGCGGCGTATAACGAAGCTCCTACAAAACCGTCGGGTCTTGTTCCTGAAAACAATGCAACAGATGTGTCTGTTATGCCTGCTTTCTCGTGGAATGCCTCTACAGATAAAGAGGGAGATGAAATCAATTATTTTGTACATCTTTCTACCGACGGTACAAATTGGAAACGATTTGAGGCGGGGAAAGCTACATCTGCCAATCTGCCGGGTTCGTTTGGCGTTTTAGAGCAGAATACCACTTATTATTACAAAGTGGTTGCCGATGATGGGCATAATAAGGGAGTTACAGAGTCTGATGTGTATAAATTTACAACAGCGGTTAAGAATGCTTATGCCGATGGCGATTATATCCTGCATTTTAAGAGCACCAAAACCAATCCTTTTATCCTTATTTTTACCGGCGACGGCTATCTCGCAGAACACTTTAGATACGGAGGTCTGTTTGACCAGAATGTAAATGCTGCAATAGATGCATTCTTTGATATTGAACCGTATAAATCATATAAAGAGTATTTTACAGTATATAAAATTGCAGCTTACAGCGAGCAGACGGGACTTTCTAACAAGAAAAATAATGTTGTAAAAAATACTAAATTCAAATGCGTATGGGAGGGCGGTAATTCAACAGGTGTAAATGTGCCTAATAGTGGAGAGGCCGTGTTTGAGTGGTGCAAGAAGATACCGGAGTTGGCAGAGAAGGGCTTTGTTAATGCTGCAATAGGTATAATAATTAATGAGAATGTTTATGCCGGTACTTGCCTTATGTTTGGTGATGGAAAAAGTATATCCATGATTCCTTATAACCGGAGTTCCTCTTCAAATCAAACCAAATTTGAAAATACGCTGCGTCATGAAATGGGTGGACATGGTTTTGGCCGTCTGGCAGATGAATACCGCTATTATAATGAGACATTGCCATCTGAGACTAAAGAGCTTGTGTTGTTATGGCAAAGCTATGGTGCATATAATAATATATCTGTATACCCGGCAATAAGTGATTCTCCTTGGGCGCATTTTAGCGGGTTGAGCGATTATTCTCAT
Organism: uncultured Muribaculaceae bacterium; assembly: GCA_964621625.1. Classification (GTDB taxonomy): domain Bacteria; phylum Bacteroidota; class Bacteroidia; order Bacteroidales; family UBA932; genus Egerieousia. The sequence continues at coordinate 7,597 of CAZULV010000031.1, forward strand.
GTTGGAATGCATGAGGGCGCATATGAGTATGAGAGGGGTGTATGGCGTCCTGAGGTTATAAGCTGTATGCACGATAATAGGGCTTATTTTAATTCTCCGAGCCGTTTTTATATAGTAAAACGTATTTTGGAATCAACAGGAGAGGTTGAGAGTATAAAATCTACAGATTCAGATGTGGTTAAGGCGGCCAAAATGCAAATCTTAATGGATAAATTTGTGCAAAAGGATGTGCAGAAAACAGATAATACCGGCATATCGTCTAATACAAACGGCGGTTGGGAAGGTGTTCCTTACGATTTTGTTCCATTGGCTCCGCCAATAATGATTATAGAATAAAAATGGCTGAATTGGCGAAATTTTAATACGGTTATGTTTTAGTTTTATATTCCGGCGGTGTGACTCTCTTTTAGAGAAGCACACTGCCGGTCTTGTTGTGAGTGGTAACATTTTTTGTTTGTCTGAAAAGAAGTTTCTAACTTCGGACTGTTTTAAACATATTACAATGTGTAAGACCGATACGGCAGGTTTGGGCAAAAGAGGGGAGGAGGTGGCCTTAAAGTTCTTGAAGGAGCGGGGAATGCAACTTGTGGCACGCAATTGGAGAAGTTCGCACAAGGAGCTTGATCTTATTATGGAAGATGGCAATTTTCTGCGCATAATTGAGGTGCGCAGTTTGAGTTATCCTAACAATGTGCTCCCTTTTGAAACGGTAGGTCCGGTAAAGAGGCGTATGGTTGTAGATGCTGCGAGGCATTTTGTTGCCTTAAAAGGTATAGATAAGGAGATTGTGTTTGATATTGTGTCGGTTGTGTTTAATGGAGATTTGTTTACAATCGATTACATCGCTAATGCTTTTGCGCCGCGGTGGTAGTGTTTTGACAGATATAGTATAAATGAGATTAGATATGGACAGGGAAAACAGTTATTGTATAATAATGGCCGGCGGAATAGGCAGCCGTTTCTGGCCTGTGAGCAGAAATTCAAGACCTAAACAGTTTTTGGATATTCTTGGTACCGGATGTTCTTTTTTGCAGGAAACTTTCAGAAGGTTTGAAAAAATTATTCCTACAGATAATATTCTTATTGTTACAAGTGAACAGTATAAAGATCTTGTGAAAGAGCAACTCCCTGTAATGAAGGATGAGAATATATTATTGGAGCCGCATCGCAGAAATACAGCTCCGTGCATTGCTTATGCAACGTATAAGTTGCTAAAAAAGAATCCTAAGGCTACGGTTGTTGTGGCTCCGTCGGATCACCTTATACTTAATGAAGAGTTGTTTTTATCTACTGTTTCCAATGCTTTGGAGTATGCTTCTACGCATGATGAGCTGTTTACTTTGGGTATAAAGCCAACAAGACCGGAAACAGCCTACGGATATATTCAGATAAACAACAGCGAGCGTATGGAGATAAACGGGCATGTGGCATTGGGGGTAAAGACTTTTACAGAAAAACCTGATGCGGAGCTGGCAAAAGTGCTTGTTGAGAGTGGGGAATTTTTGTGGAATTCGGGAATTTTTGTGTGGAATCTTAAAGCTATAAGCGGAGAACTTGAAAAATATCTGCCTGAGATTGCCAACTCTTTTAAAGACGGATTGTCTGTTTATTATACCGAGCAGGAAGGTAATTATATAAAGGGGATTTATGAGGCATGCAACGGTATTTCTATAGATTACGGTGTTATGGAGAAGACTTCAAAGTCGTGGGTTTTTGAGGCCTCTTTCGGGTGGAGCGATTTGGGTACATGGCATTCGCTTTATTGTCAGAGCAATAAAGATGAAAATAAAAATATGGTAAAGGCCGGAGATGTTATGCTCGATAAGGTAAATGATTCTTTGATTGTGTCTGAAAATAAAAACAAACTGATTGTGGCAAAGGGATTGAGCAATTATATGATTGTAGATACCGGCGATGTGCTTATGATATGTCCGCGCAATGATTCCGATTTTAAGAATATAATTACCGATTTGGCGGTTCATGAACTTAATAAATATCAATAAAATTTAAGTGATATGGCAACGTTGGATTTGAATATACAGAGTGAGATAGGTGTGCTTGAGGGGGTTATATTACACACTCCGGGAGCAGAGGTAGAAAATATGACGCCGGGAACTGCGCAAAGGGCTTTGTATAGCGATATTCTCAATCTTTCAATAGCGCAGAGGGAGTATGCCCAGCTTAACGGTGTTTTAAGTAAATATACAAAAGTCTATCAGGTTGTTGAGCTGCTAAAGGCTGTTTTAGACGATTACAGGCAGCGGGAGTCTCTTATTGGCAAGATATGTATTGAGGAGGGGGCAACCGATTATTTCGATGATTTAATGGAGATGGAGTCTGCTGAGTTGGCAAAATGCCTTATAGAAGGTGTTCCGGCCAAGATAAACTCACTTACTGCATATCTTAAGGATGAGTATTATGCCCTTTATCCGCTTTATAATTTTTATTTTACAAGAGATGCTTCTGTTACAATTGGCAATAATGCCCTTATATGCAGAATGGCCAATAAGGTGAGAATGAGGGAGTCTCTTATTATGGAGGCTATATTTAAAGGCAGCGGGGCTTTTAACTGCAATATTATTAATGCACATGATTTTCATCCGGGAAACGAAGAAATTTACATGGAGGGTGGCGATATACTTGTGGCTCGTAATGATATTCTGCTTATAGGAAACGGTACCAGAACAAGTACACAGGGAATAGATATGTTGCTTGCGCGTTTGTGCCGTAACAGAAGCGGCGGGAAAAAACATGTTATAGTGCAGCAGCTTCCGCATACTCCGGAGTCGTTTATACATCTCGATATGGTGTTTACACTGCTTGATAGAGATAAATGTATGGTGTTTGAACCTTTGATTTTAGGGAATAACCGTTATCAGACCGTGCATATTACAATGGAGGGCGGCAAGGTCTCTTCTATAAAGACTGTGCCGGATATTCCGTATGTTCTAAGAAAGTTAGGAATGGAGCTTGAGACTGTTTCTTGTGGCGGTTCTGCCGATGAGTGGAATCAGGAGAGGGAACAGTGGCATAGCGGGGCCAATTTCTTTGCGCTTGCTCCCGGAAAGGTGCTTTCGTATGCACGTAATATACACACTTTGGATGAGTTGGCCAAGAATGGTTTTGAGATAATTCCTGCTTGGGATATTGTTGAGGGCAAGAGGGATATAAACGATTACAACCGTTGTGTGGTTACAATTGAGGGTAGCGAACTGCCTCGTGGCGGCGGTGGCGCCCGTTGTATGACAATGCCTGTGAGTAGGGCAAATTTTGAGTAGATTTCAATAAAAATATAACAGCTGATAAAATTTGTTTAAATTTGCGGTTCAGTATTGTAACATGGTATCCCGACGGTCTGTTGCAAGTCAATTGTCGGGTTAGCGAAAAAGAAAAGAGATGAAACAGCGTATAGAAGAATTATTGCATGAGATTGAGGAGCTTAAGGCCCAGAAAATGCAAGATATAGAAGAATATAGAATTAAATTGTTGGGAAAGAAAGGTTCTGTAACCAAATTGTTTGAAGATTTTAGAGAGATTCTGCCTGAGCAGAAGAGGGAATTTGGTCAGAAGCTGAATGCCCTCAAACAGGCGGCTGCAGCCAAATTGGATGAGCTTAGGGAGAAGTTAGAAGAGAATCCGGCTCAGGAAGAGGCTAAATTCGACTATACCAAACCCGGAGATAAGTTTGATTTGGGTACACGTCATCCTATTTCAATTACGCGCGAAGAGATAATATCTATATTTTCAAAATTCGGATATGCTGTTGCCGAAGGTCCGGAGATTGAGGATGATTGGCATGTGTTTGGCGCTCTTAATTTTCCACCGGAGCATCCGGCAAGGGATATGCAGGATACATTCTTTATTTCGCAGGGAAATGATAATCCTATATTGTTGAGAACTCATACAAGTTCTGTTCAGGTGAGGGCTATGGAGAAGATGCCGTTGCCTATAAGGATAATATGTCCGGGCCGTGTGTTTAGAAATGAGGCAATATCTGCCCGCGCACACTGTATATTCCACCAGGTTGAAGGTTTGTATATAGATAAGAATGTCTCTTTTGCAGATTTGAAACAGGCAATTCTGCTGTTTGCCAAAGAGATGTTTGGCGAGGATTCTAAGATAAGGATGAGACCGTCGTATTTTCCGTTTACAGAGCCGAGCGCCGAGGTTGATGTAAGTTGTAATATCTGTAAGGGAAAAGGCTGTAATATCTGTAAAGGTACCGGCTGGCTTGAGATTATGGGTTGCGGAATGGTTGATCCTAATGTGCTGGAGGCTTCGGGCATAGATCCTAAAGAGTATTCGGGTTTTGCATTTGGTATGGGTGTTGAGCGTATTGCAATGCTTAAATGGCAGGTAAAAGACTTGCGCCATTATTTTGAGAACGATGTGAGGTTTTTGCGTGAATTTGAGACAGTTATTTAAAACGACATTCAAACGGTTTTTATAGTTGCCGGATAAATTTGTTAAAATTTTAAGAAAAAGTTCATTTTTTTTTGGAAGTACAGAAAAAGTGTCTATCTTTGCAATCCCAAACGGGAAGAAAAGTTCTTAAAGTTAATGCGGAAATAGCTCAGTTGGTAGAGCACAACCTTGCCAAGGTTGGGGTCGCGAGTTCGAGCCTCGTTTTCCGCTCTAAAAAAAGGTCTTGGAGATGTACCCAAGGCCTTTTTTCTTATAGTGTCTGCTTGTAGAGCATGTTCTGGCTGCGTGAACCTGAGTTTTATATTCGCAATCCGGTTTGCTCAACAAATGGTGGCTCGCTCGAAAAATCTTGTGATTAAGCGGTTAAAACCGGCTCATCCGACAAGCTCTGTGGAAAGCAAAAATTAAGCATAAATTTTGGCAATTATACCTAAATTTTAGATAGTCTGTATAGGAAAAGTTTTATATTAATTACCCCTCTTGGGGTGATATGGGGAGGGGCGTTGTAAAGTGGATTGTGTATAAAACAAAAAACGGCAATCGAACCCGATTGCCGTTTTGTCGGGGTACTCCGACTCGAACGGAGGACCCTCTGCTCCCAAAGCAGATGCGCTAACCAACTGCGCCACACCCCGATTGTTTAAGAACGAGCTTTGTTTTTGTTCAAAGCGGTTGCAAAGGTATGAGTATTTTTTTATTTTGCAAAAAAAATGTGCACTTTTTTGCAAAAGTTGTTAAAGTTCTACTAAAAATGTGCTATAAATTATTCAAAGTTTGGGTATGGCATGAGATTTCCTTTGCGCAAAACAGCTTAAAAACAGCAGAGTAATAATCTGTAGGCCTCGATTGTGTGTGTGTTACAATGAATTCCCGAACAATCTGTTTGCGGTACGCACTATATCCCGGATATTTATTGTCTCTTTTATAACTGTAGGTTCTCCCGATACGGGACACAGATATATTACAGGAACATGTCCCGATGTAAAGAACCTTCCCAATTCAGGCTCTTCTGTCGTATTTATATAATAGACAGGATAATGTTTCTTATTCTTTTTGGCAATGATTTCCAAAGCCGGTTCAAGTTCTATGCAGAATCTGTTTTCGGGCGAGCTAAAGACAATCATACTCGGAGCAGTTCCAACATAAACAAACTTGTTGGGGTTCAATTCATAGTTATAGATTCTGTTAAGGAATTGCGGTTTTGTCAATTGATTCAAATGTTTCATTTTGTCCTCCTTTTTAGAGATGTTTTTGTATACTCATTAACACACATCTCTTTTTATGGTTTAACACCATCGTTTTGATATTTAGTACTATCTTTACCGCCGCAACGGTTTTACGGAGATATAAAGAATCTTAATTTGTTATAAATTTTGCGAAAATATGAATCCTAAAGAGCAAAAGAGGAAGAGATGGCTATCTCAATGCGGTTTGCATAAAATAGGCAGAATAAAGAGTATTGCGTCTGTATTTTGTGCCTCTATATTATGTCTGTTGCCGTTATGCTCCGTTTTTATAGGCGTGTTGTGTTCGTGCGGCGGTTTTAAGGAGAACAGCTCCTCTGCCAAAGCAGAGGGTTTCCCTTATATTAAAGTTCCCTCTTTTATTACAGAAAAGGAGGAGATTGCAAAGTATATGGCCAAAAATTATTGGAACAGATACTTTACGGAGGGGGCAAAGGATACGTCGCTGTATTTTATGGATACAGAACTGTTTGTAAAGGCTTATGCAGATTATGCCGCAATTCTTAATGCGGTTGTGTATAAGAATTACAATATAGTGGAATCGTCGCAAAAGAAACTTTTTGCCATGGCAGATTCTCTTTATCTGTCGGGTTATAAACTTCCGCTTATGCGTCTGTTGTCTCTTAGTGAGAAATATCTGTACGACCCCAACTCTCCATATCTTAACGAAGAGGTATATATTCCTGCATTAGAATCTGTTATGTCTCTTAAAAGTCTCGATAGTCTTGGCAAAATTTCATATAGATGGCAATTGGATATGGCTCTGCTTAATAGAGTGGGACAAAAGGCAAATGATTTTGATTTTGTATATTTTAGTGGAAACAACTCACTTGCAAACGGGTCGTTGTATGAAATAAACGCAGAATATACGTTGGTGTATTTTAATAATCCCGATTGTAACAGCTGTAAAGAGCAACTGGAGCTGCTATTGTTGAATAAGCATTTGAATTATTTGAGTGAAACCGGACGGCTAAAGGTGCTTTCCATATATATAGACGAGCAAACAGAGTTATGGGAAAAACATTTTAATGATGTGCCTTTAACATGGATTTATGCCAAAGATGCCTCTTTGGTTTTGCGGAATAATGAGTTGTATGGAATCAGGGCCATTCCGAGTATGTATCTGTTAGATAGAGATAAACGGGTTATTCTTAAGGATGCCTCTGCACAAAAAGTCATTGAATATATTGAG
>CAZULV010000032.1:0-11900 GCA_964621625.1 uncultured Muribaculaceae bacterium
TTCTGATATGGTGCATAAAATAGAGACTGCCTAACTTTGGTTATTAGACAGCCCCATGCAAGAGAGAGGTTGTACGCCCGTTAGAATACGTTGCGTACAATCTCTTTAACATTTTCTGCCTTGCCCATTGTATAAAAGTGTATTGCTTTTGCTCCGTGTGCAAGCAACTCTTTAGCCTGAGCCGTACACCACTCTACACCAACAGCGTATATCTGCGAATTATCCTTGCATTTTACGAGCTCTTTCATAAGTTCCTGCGGAATGTCTATAGAGAAGGCATGCGGTAAAAGTTCTATATGCTTTTGTGTTGATATAGGTTTGAGTCCGGGGATTATAGGAACGGTTATACCTGCCTCGCGACATTTATCTACAAACGAGAAAAATCTGCTGTTGTCAAAAAACATTTGAGTAACTATGTAGTCTGCCCCTGCTTCAACTTTACGTTTTAGATTCTGTATATCAATATCTATATTTGGAGCTTCGCAATGTTTCTCGGGATAGCCGGCAACTCCAACACAAAAATTGGTAGGAACAGCATCTTTTAATGTATCGTCGAGATAAACTCCTTTATTCATATTGGCAATCTGCGATACAAGAGCATTGCTGTGCGCATGTCCGTCGGGGGTTGGTGAAAAATATTTCTCGCCCGGTATAGCATCGCCTCTAAGAGCTACAACATTTTGTATATCAAGGAAATTTAAATCAAGCAAGGTGTTTTCTATTTCCCATTTGGTAGCTCCTCCACAAATAAGATGAGGCACAACCTCAACATTAAAGCGTTTCATTATTGCAGCGGCAATGGCTACAGAGCCGGGGCGTTTAGTAACAGTTATGCGCTCGAAATTTCCATTTTTAGCCTGACGGTATTCTATTTCGTCTCTATGCGCAGTCATGTTTATAAACGGCGGGTCAAACTCCATAAGAGGTTCTATTGCCGAATACAATTTATTTATATCGCTGCCTTTTAATGGCGGTACAAGCTCGAATGAGGCAAACGGTTTGTGGTTTCCGTTTAAAATATCTATTACTTTCATAACTTTTTTATATCAAAATAACATGCTTGCGGATGTGCTATGAGCAACGCACATATAGAAGTGGAAGGCATTATTGCATAGCTTTCCGTTAATTCCATGCCAAGAATTTTATCTGCTCCGGTTATATCGAATACAGTTTTTTTCTGGGCGTGCGACGGACACATAGAGTACCCGAGAGCGGCTCGTATTATATTAAGATTCATTGAAATATGCAACGTTGACCATTGCGCCATTGCTTCTGCGAAACGGGCACAGAGGCTCTGTCGCAAAAGATATTTAAAATCTGTCTTTTCAAACTCATTGGCACGCAAATCTGCAGCCTTTACCACAATCATTCCTATTTTTGAGGTATATGGAGCTTTAGGAAAAAAGTCGGCGGCACACTTATATCCGCTACCTTTATGTAGCTGACGCGGCATTTCAAAACGGCCGATGACTTTGCGTCCGTTTATTTTTGCAATAAGTCCTTCGCTATTCTCACTATCCGACTTGCCAACCGGAGCTATATGTGCATAAGCATCTTTATTGTTGGTATCGGGCTCTTCGGTATAGTTTTCGAGCACTACAATAGTATCATCCTGAGCATAGGCATCGTAGAATTTTACAATTGCTCCAACCTCAAATTCATTATCAACCGCAACGGCAGCAATCTCATCCATTGCCTGTTTAAATAATTCGTCGGCCTGCTCTCCGCTCTGATTAGAAGAGTACAGCAGATTGGGATATTTACCTTTAAAACCCCAGAAATTAAAGAAAGGAGTCCAATCTATTAATGTAACCAACTCATTTATATCGGCTTTCTTTACAACAAGATTATGTTCTCCGTAATCTGCCGGTTGGAGATAGCTCTCTATAGGGTATGATGCGGCAAGCTGCATAGCCTGCTCTTTAGAGACAAATTCTATATTACGGTTTTCATAGGCCTCTTTTATAGCGGCCTGTTCCTGTTTTATACTCTCTATATAACTCTCTGTGCCGTTTTTCCCTGCCCTAAGTTCAATCATAAGGCGTTTGCATATACCTGCCGTGCGCGAGGCATCTCCACCGTAAACCACACAATAACTATATAATGGAGAGAGTTTTACAGCTGTATGCACAGATGATGTAGTTGCCCCTCCAACAACAAGAGGAACGGGATGACCTACTGCCTCTTCTATCTCTTTTCTCCGGCTTTCGAGCATTCTGCACAAGTTTTCCATCTGCTCCAAAGAGGGGGTTATAAGTCCGCTTATACAGATTATATCGGCTCTGTTCTTTATGGTCTGCTCCACAATCACGGTGTTATCTACCATAACTCCCAAATCTTCTACATAAAAGTTATTGCACGAAAGCACTATGCCAACTATATTCTTTCCTATATCATGCACGTCGCCTTTTGCAGTGGCTATCACTATCTTACCGCTCTTTGCCCCTCCGCTGCTCTCTGCATTGTACCTCTCTATTTGCGGTTCAAGTATAGATACAGCCTCTTTCATGGCCTTTGCACTCTTTACAACCTGAGGCAAAAACATCTTGCCCTCACCAAACAGATTGCCAACCTTATCCATTCCCAACATGAGCGGGCCCTCTATTATACTAACAGGATTAGGATATTTCTGCAAAGCCTCTGCAATATCCTGCTCCATAAATGAGGTTATACCTTTAATAAGAGCGTGTGATAGACGCTCTTCTACCTCTTTTTCCCGCCATTGTCCGGCCTTTGTATTTTCTGCAGGAACGGCCCCCGACTCCTTGAGTGCTTTAAGCTCTAACTCTTCCTGCTTTATCCTCTCTGCTAACTCTATAAGAGCATCTGTAGGCGAAGGCCACATGCCGGCTTCATTGCCAAGTATTGAGGCATCATTAAGTACAACAGCCTCTACCCTTTTGAGCAATTCCGGCTCTATCTCATCGTAAACCTGGAGCATTCCGGGGTTTACAATTGCCATATCGAGTCCCGCCTGTATTGCATGGTAAAGAAATACCGAGTGCATTGCTTCACGCACTTTATTGTTTCCCCTAAAGGCAAACGAAAGATTTGATATTCCGCCGGATGTTTTGCTGCCGGTAAGATTCTCTTTTATCCATTTTACAGCCTTTATAAAATCCGCCGCATAATTGTTGTGCTCTTCCAAGCCAGTTGCAACGGTAAGCACATTAACATCAAAAACTATATCCTGCGGAGCAAAACCAACCTTTTCTGTGAGAATACGGTATGCTCTCTCACATATTTCTATTTTACGGTTATATGTAACTGCCTGGCCTTTTTCGTCAAATGCCATTACAATTACGGCTGCGCCAAGCAGATATACTTCCCTTGCTTTTTTAATAAACTCCTCTTCGCCCTCTTTAAGGCTCAAAGAATTTACAATTGCCTTGCCCGTACAGTTTTTAAGACCCGACAGTATTGTTTTCCAATTAGATGAGTCTATCATAAAAGGGACCTTTGCAATATCTGGATCGTTATTTATATAACGCACAAACAGAGCCATCTCCTCCTCACTGTTGAGCATTGCGTCATCCATATTTATATCTATGACGGTTGCCCCCTCCTCTATCTGCTTACGTGCAATGTCGGCAGCCTCGGAATAAGCCTTTGCCTTTATAAGTTTTGCAAACTTGGCAGAACCGGCCACATTTGTACGCTCTCCAACATTTATAAAATTATTCTTATGTCTGTTTATAAGCAGATTTTCTAATCCGCTCACCCATAAATCATCTTTTGATTCACTTTTCTTTTCCTCACTCTCCAACGATTCCCCCTCTGCCAATAGTTTTTCTATAGGGCGCGGCGCTACTGAGGCCAACGCCTCTTTTATTGCCTTTATATGTTCGGGAGTTGTTCCACAACAGCCGCCGGCAATATTAAGAAGTCCTTTCTGTGCAACCTCTTTTACATACTTGGCTGTAAATTCGGGGGTCTCATCGTATTGCCCTAATTCATTAGGCAATCCGGCATTAGGATACATGCTCAATGCACAAGGAATACCTTTTCCGCCAAACGATTCGTTGGCCAGCTGCTCCATAAAAGGGAGCAGCTCCGCCGCGCCAAAAGAGCAATTAAGGCCAAAACTCATTATACTGTAATGGCTTAGAGCTGTAAAAAGAGCATCTATCTTCTGACCGCTCAAAAGACGTCCGCTTCTATCGTTTACAGTAGCAGAAACCATTACGGGAATTTCTGTATTCTTCTCTTTATTAACACACTCTATAGCATAAAGGGCGGCTTTTGCATTAAGGCCGTCGTAAACGGTTTCTACAAGAAGCAAATCTGCTCCGCCATCTATAAGACCCCTTACCTGCTCTTTATAAGCCTCGGACATTGTATCAAAATCAACAGACCTATATTCCGGACGGTTTACATCCGGCGAAAATGAAAGCATTCTTATGGTAGGGCCCATAGAACCGGCAACCAGCACATCTGTACCTTCGGCAGCTTTTCGTGCAATCTCAGCCCCTCTGCGGTTCATTTCATATACCAAATCTGCACAACCGTATTCCTGCTGCGAAATTGCATTACTGCTAAAAGTATTTGTCTCAATAATATCTGCACCGGCCTCTATATATGCCTTATGCACTTTTTCTATAACATCTGCACGTGTTATATTTAATATATCGTTATTTCCTGCTCCACCTCTGAAGTCTGATATAGAAAGCTCTTCTCGCTGAAGCATTGTTCCCATTGCCCCGTCGAGAATAAGTATTCTATGGCTCATGCGCCCGAACATATCAGATTTTGAAACTCGTCCTCTGCTCATTTGTTGTAAATAATATTAGTAAAATTGGGCAAAAATACGAAAACCATGTGAAATCAGGCATAAAAGCGTGCAGAAAAATGCGTAAAAATGCTATTGAAAAACAATTAAAATTAGCGTATGAATTTTACTCTTGGACTTTAAGGACAATTTTGCGGATATTCAGAAAATAAAAATTAAAAGAAAAAAATCACATTTGCACCGCCCAAAATTATGGCATCCATGCTTCCTAAAAACCACCGAAAATGAGATTTTTTAAATATTTTGTATTGCCTGCAATCTGCAGCTTTCTTATTGCAGGGTGCAGTGCTTTGGATTATCACCCTTACGATACGCTCATAAAGGGGGAGACTTCGCTCACAGAAAAGAACATAAAGAGAATAGAGAGTACTCTTGCCGGAAGAAGCTCTTTTAGGTTTGCGGTAATAAGCGATACACAAAGATGGTACGACGAGACCGCTTTGGCCGTTAATGCCCTTAACAGAATGAACAATGTGGATTTTGTAATACATTGTGGAGATCAGGCAGATTTTGGTATTACAGATGAGTTCATAAAGATGAGGGATATGCTCTCAAAACTTAAAATGCCGTGGATATGCCTTATGGGAAACCACGATTATCTTGGAACCGGTGAATTTTGCTACAATAAAATTTACGGCAAAAGCAACTTTGGGTTCACGATTGGAGATACGCGTTTTATATGTCTTAACACCAACTCTTTAGAAGATACCAGCCAGCCGGATTTTAACTACATAAACAAAGAGCAGAAAGAACTGTCGGGAGATATTAAAAAGACCTTTGTAGCAATGCATATAAAGCCGTTCTGTGTTGAGTTTAATAATAATATAGCCAATGATTTTCAACAGAGTCTTAAAGAGTTTCCAAACTTGCAATGCTGTATAAACGGACACAATCATGTATTGGAACAGTGCGATTTGTTTAACGATGGTACAATATACTACGGGGCACCGAGCATAGACTGCAAAAAAATACTTTTATTTACTGTAAATGAGGAGGGTTATCTATATGAAGAAGTTGATTTTTAATTTGCCCGTACTCCTTGCAGCAGTTCTGCTGTTTATTATACCAAAGAGTATTTGTGCCAAAGAGCAGCCGCGCAAATTCTGGAATGAACTTATTCCGTCACATGCCAAACTGCAACTTGCAGGCGGAATAGGAACGGTATCTGCCGGCATAGGTTGGACTTACGGCAGGCATGACCAATGGGAAACCGACCTTATGATAGGTTATCTTCCAAAGTATTCGTCGGACCAAAACAGGGCAACCTTTACATTTAAGCAGAACTATATACCATGGCATATAGAATTGGGCAACAGTGGAATATGGAGAAGGCTCTCTTTCTCGCCACTGCGTTGCGGATTGTATGCAAATGCCATACTCGGAAGCGGTTTCTGGACCAAAGAACCGGATATATATCCCGGCAAGTATTATAAATTTTCTACCCGATGGCGTTTTCATATATTTATAGGTGAGGAATTTACACTCCATTTAGGCAGCAAAGAGAGCCGCCCGAACAATCTATCGTTCTATTATGAGATTCACACTTACGACCTTATGGCCATAAGCGCATTTACCAACAAAGAATTGGGTTTTACAGATTTTGTAAAATTATCGTTGGGTATAAAATACCGTTTCAGATAGCAGAGCGGAGGCCGTCTGTACAGAAAATTCTTGTAAATATGCGACCACGCCCATGAAGCGATTATATCTGTTTATAAAAAAGCCGGCCTCATTTAATGTGACCGGCTTTCTTGTATTTAGATAAAGTAAATTATTCGATGAATCCAAGGATTTCGCCTTTCTCAACTTTATCGCCCTGTTTAGCGCAGATTGCAACAATCTTTCCGTCTATAGGAGACTGAATCTCTTCATTTCCATAGAATGCCTGTACATAACAGATAGGTTTGCCTGCTTTAAACTCTGCCCCGATAGTAGGAGCTGTAGAAGCATCGGCAACATCATACTGCCAGATAACCTGACCTTTTACAGTAGCCTGAATAGGTTTTGCATTAGGGAATTTGGCAACAAGGGCATCAATGTCAAACTTAGGCATTTCAACTACCGGACGGGTAACAACGATAGGTGCACCTGCTTTTGCTTTGGCAGCCTCAAGGTCTGTCTCAAAACGTTTTTTAGCAATACCGCTCTTGTAGTCGCGATACTGACGCTCGTGCATTGCAAATTCAAACAATTCCTCATCGTCCTGACCGCGATCCCAACCCTCTTCCTTCATCATCTGCTCAAATTTAGGAAGTTCGTTAGGGAACTCATCCTGAGGGTTGCCTGTGTAGAACTCAAGACCTTTATCTTTTACAATCTGAACAATCTCCGGAGCAAGCTCGCCAGGAAGTTTACCTGTCTTACCGAGAATCATGTTCATTGTATCTTTATCTATTGTCTTCCATCTTGGCTCACCTTTAAGTGTATGCATCAAGTTCATGAGGGCAGTATTCTTAACATACTGGCTGAACGGAGTTACCAAAGGAGGATAACCCAAACGAGGCCATACATACTCAACCTCCTGGAACAACATTACTGCAAGTTCGTTTAGAGTAACCTCTTTCTTGCCTTGATTTCTCAAAGACATGTTTATTGCGCCGTGGAAACCTTTAAGGTCTGCCATCATAGAACCCATCATACCGCCAGGAAGGCCGCAACCTACCAACAAAGATGAACAATGATAGTTTGTAGGCTCAATGAAGTAACCGAGATAATCATCTATGAATGTTTGGGTAAGTCTTCTTGCCTCCATATAGGCATCCATGTTTATATCCTTAACAAGGAAGCCTGCATCTTTTAGCATAGCCTGAATGGTTATTACATCCGGATGTATCTTACCCCAAGACAGCGGTTCCATTGCAACGTCTATATAATCTGCACCGGCTCTTGCAACTTCGAGCATAGAGGCAACAGAGAAACCGGGACCTGAGTGGCCGTGATACTGAACCTTTATGTGAGGATATTTCTTTTTGATTTCTGAAGTAAGGCGGCCAAGGAATGCAGGGCGTCCGATACCGGCCATATCTTTAAGACATATCTCGTCGCAACCATACTCCACAACTTTATCTACAACACCCATGTAGTATTCTACAGTGTGTACAGGAGAATAGGTAATACTCAATGCAACCTGAGAAATCATTCCGCCTTTTTTAGCTCCTATAACAGAGCCCTTAAGGTTTCTGTGATCGTTAAGTCCGCAGAAAGAACGTGCTATGTTAGTACCCTGTTTTGCTTTTACCTTATACATGAGGAAACGAACATCTTCCGGAACCGGGTTCATTCTCAATGCATTCAAACCACGCTCCAACATGTGTGTTTGAATACCGGCTTTATTAAAAGGAGCTGTCCACTCTCTAACAGCTTTATTAGGATTCTCTCCAAAAAGAAGGTTTACCTGCTCAAATGCTCCACCGTTTGTTTCTACACGGTCAAAACATCCCATATCTATAATTACGGGTGCTATCTGTTTAAGCTGATGAACCATTGGAACATATTTTCCCGATGATTGCCACATATCCCTGTAAAGCAGGGAGAATTTAATTTCACGAGCCATAAAGTCTTTTTTTAATTTAAGTAATATTTTAAGTGTTTATAATATCAAATCCAAAAGTCCACAAATTTAAAAAATAAAAACATTGATTGTATCAAAAAATCACTCATTTTTCACTAATTTTATTCAACTCCAAACGGCATGAGTATTTTTTTTAATTTATGGCATAAAAAAAAGGAACATAAATTCTTTACAAAACACTTGTATTTTAAAAAAAAGTTATATCTTTGCAGTCCGTTTTGGAGAGTCCTGCGAGGGACAGCACAAAATAGGAGAACATGGTGGTTATAGCTCAGTTGGTTAGAGCGTCGGTTTGTGGCACCGAAGGTCGTGGGTTCGAGCCCCATTTTCCACCCAAAAAAGGAGTTGAGAAATCAGCTCCTTTTTTTGTTTCATGGTAATGTTGCCTTATATTTGTTTCTCTAAAGTAGCACCATCAACATAACAATGATTTCCAAGAGATTGTACCGTTATGGGATTGTTATCCAAATATACCTTTTAAAAAATCGGCAAACTCTTTAGAATACCGTGTTCCATTTGAATCTTTGCTCGTCATGGCTCGAAATCGTATCTCGATTGTCACTTTTATCGTTTTTTACATTTCCGATTCCCCAGTTGGAAAACCAGCTTAGCCGGTAAACACCCCTGCGGCTTGCAGCCGCAGGAAATAAATACAATCAATCCAATGAATCGGATAGTCGCTTCGCGCCTATTCTTGGACGGGACGCACTGCTAAGGCGATGGACATAAAGTTTGCACTCGCCGGGGCGATAAACGATGCGCTGATGTTCAAGCGATAGGCGCTGCTTTCCGCGGACGGCACGGCCGACCATAAGAAGGTGGTGGTGCCGACGCCGGTCACCACGCCATACATTTCGTTGCGATAGCCCGCAGCCGGAACGAAGATCGTACCGCCCGCAGTGTCGTAGCTCCCACTGCCCGTCATCTTGTTACAATAAAACTCCCAACCGAAATTATCGGTAAAATCGGCAGAGGAGGTATAGGGCGTATTGATTAGGGAGCCGACGGTAGTCCCGGTAATACTGCCACCGTTATACGTGAAGCCCGTAAAGGCGTTCGACGAAGGCAGATGGTAACCGACGGGCGAGGGATCGTAGATGGTCTTGACCACCTCATTGTCGTTAGCCGTCATCACCTTATTGTTAGCGCTCCAAAGATTGTAGTAGAACGTGGCGCACCATCTGTAAGGCAAAGAACCGCCGGGAGTGTATAATCTATACGGATGTTGGATGGAAATACCGATGGAGACCTTGCCTCCCGACGTGTTGAACGCATAGCCGTCGGAATAGCAACCCTTATCAACTGAGGAGCCTGAAGCGTTGCGAATACCGGCCAACATCGGGTCCTTGCGTCCGAACTGGAAAAAAGGCTGGTTGCCGGAATTTACGACCAAATGCGATGCCTGGGTGAGCGTTATGACCTGCTTGGCACCGGTCTCCGCCTGCGTGAAGCGAACCTTCACGCTGCGGGCGTCGTAGGTAGTGGTTTCCGCATCGCACCAGCCGATATTGACCGGCATCATTTTATACGCTATACCCTGGTAGTTGGTCACTGTTTTAATATCTTCTCCAAGCCTGTAATCCGTAACCCATATATGCCAGCTCCACATGATACGGCTGTCCGTGTCACGCACGGCCACGATAGCGTTGCCCTGCTTAATCGTCGCTTGCGGCACGTCGAAGGTCAGGCTGTGCTTGTCGGACGAAAGCCGGACATTCGTCACCAGATTTTCCTCGTCCTGCCAAACGAGTACGGCATCCAGGGGCGTACACCCCGCATTGTTATAGATATAGGGATCGGTGATAGCCGCATTGAGATGGTTTACAAAATTTTTCAATATGTAATCTCCACTTGCAGTTGATTTATAGGCAGAAGTATTGGTCTCCCCGTTTTTAATGGCATTGCCGTAGACTAATGGTAGAGAATAAGTTCCGGGTGCGTTTATAAGGTAGCAGTTGGCGGTCCGCATCGCGGTCGTGCCGCCGGAGGTCGAAAGATCGTACGTATCGCTGACAGAAGCTGCCGTTTTTAAAGTTTCGTTATGCGGATTGGAAGTGACACCCGTTTGGGCCGCAATCGTAGCCGAGAACGTCGTGGCCGACGTACCACCATTGCCGCTCTCTGTAAAAGCCGTAACCCATTCGGGTTTGGGTATGACTATATAATTGCCATTGCTGTCTTCTTCTACAAACTCGGCCTTCCATTTTATAGGAACACTCTTTGATCTTCCACCTGTGGTATATATAGTAGCATAACTTGTTACAGAATACTCCGTATTGCCGCCTTTATATGTAACGGATGCAGGTTCTGTTATTACGAACTCTGTTGTTTTTATAATGCTCGAAGCAGATATTGCATAAGTTACACTCTTTCCTACAGGCCACTCACTTCCACCTATATTTGAGGATAATGTTCTTGATGTGCCAGTTGCATCGTCTTTGTATGTTATCTCTATTTTAGCCCCTGCAGGAAGGGTTTGCGGAATCATCATAAAAGTAGACTCGGCTGAAGTTATCTCCTCACCAGGTGTTCCTGTTATAGTAGAAGAGAGCGTTCGGGAGAAATCCTTTACCGAGTCATGGTTGCTCCACTCTGCAGCCTCTTTTATTGGCAATGAGGCCGAACCGTAAACGCCCTTGAGTGAGATTTTGGTAATTTTTCCGGCCAATATGTTGCCTGTTACAAAGCGTACTGCCGTGAGTGCATGATTAAAAGGAAGTGAAATATCCGTACGGGCATCACCCGCTTTTTCTCCGGAAACTGCAATAAGCACGTCCTGCTGGTTTGAAACATCAGTTGGAACGGTATATGTTATAGATGGTGTTCCGGACTTTGTTGCATCGGAAAGGGCAATTCCTTCTCCTCCATAAGGAGCGTAAGCAAAGAAACGCATTTTACGCCATGCTCCGGGCCAATAATAAGAGGTTGTCCACGACGAGGCCTTGGTTACCTCAACATCATACATATAATTTGGCAGACATGAATCCTCATCCCAGTCTCCCGTATAAACAGAGGCCAACACTCCAAATGAATTATAAAAAGTATCCTCTCCAACAGGTGTGGCACGGGTTTGAAAACTGTTAGTCTCAGCGGTTGTTTTCCCGTTTACTATTCTGTTCGTAACCGAAGCGTGTAAAAACAGAGTATCGGAAAGATTTTCACCATTGAGCGTGAATATTCCTGCAATGCTATCTGCTGGGTATGTACCTGCTTGCCCGGACTCTGCTGCACACCCAGATACCACGGCACGACTTTGCGGATTAGTATTCCAGCCGTCGGCTTTAACAACAGAAAACTTTAACTTATTACCATTAATTACATAATCATCTCCGGTCTCTTTAGAACAAGAACCCAAAGACAACACAACCATCAGGGACAAAGTCCACACAAAACGGCAGACAGACAATCTCATAATCCGCCTCGCCTGTAAATCACACAATCTTTTTGACATTATTAACCAATATATTATTTTCAGACAAACACCTCTCTACTATAAATAGAGAAGACCAAATCAAAGGCCCTACTATAAATAGAGCCGAA
>CAZULV010000033.1:0-10728 GCA_964621625.1 uncultured Muribaculaceae bacterium
GCGCCTGCTTGGATTATGCCATAGAAGACGGTATAAAACAGGGCATAGAGATAGGTGAAGCCAAAGGCAGAGAAGAGGGCCTTGCAGAGGGAGAGGCAAAAGGTAAAGCCGAAGGCGTTGCTCAACGTAATCTTGAAATCGCCAAATCGATGAAGTCTGATGGTATTTCTATCTCTGCAATAGCAAAATACACAAATCTGTCGGAAGAGGAAATAGAAAAACTATAGGATTAATCCGAGAATTCAGTGTTGGGTTGATTTTCTCAGAACATAATAATGCTTTATGATTGGTAATAAATAAACCCCATTCTCTTATAGAGAGATACGGGGTTTATTTGATTTTAATTTTAAAATCGTAGTGGAAGGAGTTACAGAGACCGGAAAAGGAATACTATCTACTGCAAGTCTGCACATAAAGTAGTGTTATTTGCTGTTTATTGCTTCTACCGGCGCCAAGTTGGCAGCTGTATAGGCAGGAATCAAACCGCTGATTATGCCTATTACAGAGGAGATTGCAAGGCCGCTGATTATGTTCGATACCGACATCTGCATTATAAATCCGGCACCCGATGGAATTAGCTGTATTATTACTCCAACCAAAAAGATTCCTATTGCACCTCCCGTTATTGCCAAAAAAACGGCTTCGGCAAGGAATTGTGTTAGTATCACATATTTCTTTGCACCCAACGCTTTTTGAATACCTATTATATTGGTTCTCTCTTTTACCGATACAAACATTATGTTGGCTATTCCAAAACCGCCTATAAGCAGTGAGAAACCTGCAATTATCCAACCAACGTTGTTTATCATAGAGAATACGCTTCCAACTAACTCCATTACAAATGTCATCCTGTTTATGGAAAAGTCGTTCTTTTCTCCCGGTGCAAGTCTCCTGTGAGAACGCATAAGCACTAACAGTTCGTCATAAAAATCCTTGGCATCTACATTCTCCTTTGGCTTGGCATAAATACTTGCATCTGCCCAACGCAAATTAATCATATACCTTCCAAAATCGAGCGGAATCAATACCGATTCATCTGTGTTCCCGCCCATATCTACCATGCTTTCTCCCTGTTTCTCAAAAACTCCTATAACAGTTATCTCACGATTGCCTACCTTTATCTTTTTGTCTATAGGATCTACTCCGTTAAATAACTCCATCCATAAATTATGTCCTATTATTCCAACGGGATTTCCCATATTTGTCTCCTGTTCCGTAAAATATCTGCCCGCCTCCAAATTAACTTTGGCAATACGGTTCCAATCATAAGAGGCGGCTGTAACAGTGCACTCAGACACTGAATTTCTCCCGAATTTTACCGTTTTAGAAAACTGTATTCCCATTGCCACAGCAGAAGCCGTCTTTGAGTTTTCTTTAAGAAATTTATAGTCTTGTACCGACGGCGACGGGCGGCGCATATACTCCCACCATTTATATTCGGCAGTCATATCTATATTTCCAGCATCATCTTCTCCGGCCATAGGCCATTGCGAGATATTTACAACATCGCTTCCAAATGATTCAAATCCGCGTTTTACATTATCGCGCAAAGCATCTACGGCCGAAAAGACCGCAACAATAGAGAATATTCCAATACTTACGCCTAAAAGACTCAGAAGCGTTCTGAATTTATCTCCCTTTAAGGCAGAAAAAGCAAATACAACGCTCTCTTTTAATAATTTTGCAACAATAACACTCTTTTTCATAAACTCTAATCGTCCCATACAACCTCCTTATTACAAAAATTATTTTAACTACAGACCTATCTGCTTCTTGAGAGAACGTATTGCATCAAATGCATCTAACGGAGACATGGTGTTTATATCCATTGCCTTAAGTTTCTCTTTTATGTCGAGTAACAACGGATCGTCTAATTGATAGAACGAGAGCTGAAGATTATCCTGTAAAGAATTCTTCTTCTTACTGTTCTTTAACCCGCCTGCTTTGTTTGCCGAATCTTGCAACAGAGAGTTCTCTTCTGTGGCCGACTGCTCTTCACGCGCACTCTCCAAACGATTGAGTTTGCGCTGTGCAGAATCTATTACAGATTGTGGCATTCCGGCCATTCGTGCAACATGAAGTCCAAAACTGTGAGCCACTCCGCCTGGAGTAAGTTTTCTTAAGAAAATAACCTTATTATCTATCTCTTTCACCGAAATGTGATAATTTTTTACCCGCGGATATATAGTTTCAAGTTCATTCAGTTCGTGATAGTGTGTTGCAAACAGGGTTTTTGCCCTATAAGGCGATTCGTGTATATACTCAACTATGGCCCATGCTATTGACATTCCGTCAAACGTGCTTGTTCCACGGCCTATTTCATCTAAAAGCACCAACGAACGTTCGGAAAGATTGTGCAGGATTGTAGATGATTCTATCATCTCAACCATAAAGGTAGATTCTCCGCGCGATATGTTATCAGAAGCTCCTACTCTGGTAAATATTTTGTCGGTTATTCCTATATGGGCGCTTTTTGCAGGAACAAAACAGCCAATCTGGGCAAGCAACACAATTAGTGCAGTCTGGCGCAAAAGAGCCGACTTACCCGCCATGTTAGGACCAGTGAGTACTATAATCTGCTGTGAATCATTGTCTAATATCAAATCGTTGGCTATGTACTCCTCGCCCGGATTCATGAGCGTTTCAATTACCGGATGACGCCCTTGCTCTATCCTTAAAGCCATATCATCCGAAATCTCCGGCCTGCAATATCTGTTGGTTACGGCAAGAGTTCCAAATCCGCACAAACAATCTATACGTGCAATTGCGGCGCTGCTTTTTTGTATTTGCGGAATCTCCTTCTGCACAGCGGCAACCATCTTTGCATATATACTCTGTTCCAATATGTAGATGCGATCTTCTGCTCCCAAGATTTTTTCTTCATATTCTTTAAGTTCTTGAGTTATATATCGCTCGGCATTTACCAAGGTCTGCTTTCTAATCCAATCTTGAGGAACTTTGTCTTTGTGTGTATTACGCACTTCGAGATAGTATCCGAATACATTGTTGTAGCTTATTTTCAAAGACGGTATTCCGGTTCTCTCGCTCTCGCGTTGCTGTATATGCAGCAGAAAATCTTTTCCATGACGCGCAATCTGTCTGAGTTCGTCAAGCTCTGCATCAACTCCGTCGGCAATTATATCCCCTTTCCCAAATTGTGCTGCAGGCTCTGTTAGAATAGTTTTCTCTATTTCGCTCTTTAACTCCTCAAAAAGTTCAACCTTTTCTCCAATCTTAACAAGTTCTGCACAGCATGCAGTCAGGCATATCTCCCTCACAGGCTTCATCTGTTCCAAACCCCGTTTGAGCTGTATCATTTCGCGTGGAGTAATCTTTCCGGCTGCGGCTCTGGCTGTAATGCGCTCCAGATCTCCCACATTGCCCAAAAGAGTCTCCATTTCGGTTCTCTCTTTTTCATTGTCGGCAAAAAATCCAACAACATCAAGGCGGTTGTCTATTTCACTTTTCTCTTTTACCGGCATCGACAGCCAATTTCTCAATAATCTGGCACCCAATGGCGAAGAGCATTTGTCAATTACATCTATAAGAGCTGTTCCGTCGGCCCCGGATGCAGGAGAAAATATCTCTAAATTTCTAAAAGTGAACCTGTCCATCCATACAAAATTGCCTTCATCCATGCGAGAGATAGAGCAAAGATGCCCTACTCCTGTGCTGTGGTTCTGTTCAAGATAAAAAAGTATTGCTCCCGCAGCTGTTATGCCAAGAGAAAGTCCTTCTATTCCAAAACCTTTAAGCGATTGTAACCCAAACTGTTTTTTGAGTCTGTCTTCGCAGGCATCTGCAACAAAGGCCCATTCATCCATGGGAGAAAGGTAATAGTTTGTACCATAACGCTCTTTAAAGCCGTCTCGGTATCCACGCTCTATTACAATCTCTTTTGGTGCAAAATTAGAGAGGAGCACCTCTATATACTCCAATGAGCCCTCTGCAACTTTGAATGTACCGGTTGAAACATCGAGAAATGCTATTCCGCCACGATTCTTGCAAAAAGCTACGGCACACAGAAAATTGTTCTCTTTTTGATTGAGAAGCTGTTCATTATAGGCAATACCCGGGGTTACCAATTCGGTTACTCCGCGTTTTACAATCTTTTTGGTGAGTTTGGGGTCTTCGAGCTGATCGCATACAGCCACCTTATAGCCGCTCCTTACTAACTTTGGCAGATATGTTTCTATAGAATGGTACGGGAAACCGGCTAATGCAACAGATGTTCCCGGTCCGTTTCCCCTTTTGGTAAGGACTATACCTAACACTTTGCTTGCTATAACCGCATCATCTCCAAATGTTTCATAAAAATCTCCAACTCTAAACAGAAGCAAAGCATCAGGATGTTGCGCTTTTACACTAAAATATTGCTTCATGAGCGGTGTTTCCACTATCTTCTTGTCCTCATTCATATCATACGGCATTTTAAAGCATGACCTCTGTACGGCAGACTGCTGCATGCGCGGCCACATCTGCAAAGGTAAGGCTTTTATCAGACTTTCTGAGGGTAAAAAGTGTAGGTTTTATCAAAAACTGCTTGTAAATTTGCACCGCTTATAATATTAAACTATCATGAACACCAAGAACTTTTTAAAAGCAGCATGTGTATTAGCTGTTGCTTTTGCTGCAGTTTCATGCAGCGCTCCTACAAAAGAGGAAATTGCCGAAAAGGAGCTTAATGAAATTATAAAGAAAAATAATGCCGTAGGTCTTGCCGTTGTTGCAGTTAAAGATGGGCAGATTGTTTACAACAAATCTTTGGGGTATAAAGATCTTGAAAACAAAACAGCACTTGGAGACAATGATGTTTTTAGAATCGCCTCTATCTCAAAATCATTTACCGCAACAGGTATAATGCAGTTGGTAGAGCAGGGTAAACTCAATTTAGATACCGATGTCTCTGAACTTTTAGGTTTTAAAGTGAGAAATCCAAAATTCCCTAAAATTCCTATAACTGTAAAGATGCTGCTTTCGCACACTTCAAGCATGAATGATGCAAACGGATATTTCTCAATAAACAAGATAAATCCTGATTCTTCTGCCACTTGGCAAACTGCATGGAACGATTATGAGCCGGGTACAAAATACGAATACTGCAACTTGGGTTACAACACTCTTGGAACTATTCTTGAGCGCGTAAGCGGAGAGAGATTTGATAAATATATAGTAAACCATATCCTTAATCCGCTTGGTGTTTACGGCGGTTACGAAGTGCTTAGTCTCGATTCTACAAAATTTGTAAAGATTTATGAATATAATCGTGCCGACAGTTCGTTCACTCACTCTCCTGCAGCATACGCAACCCGCGAGAATGAAATAAAGAATTATGTGTTCGGTCATTCTACTCCAATATTCTCACCTACAGGAGGAATGAAAATATCTGCCCTCGATTTGGCAAAAGTTATGATGATGCACATGAATTATGGTTCATTAGACACTGTAAAAATCATTGATAGCGCAAGTTCTGCCCTTATGCAGTCTAAAATAGCATATCCTACAGATGAGGGAGATTCTTATGGTTTTGCAATAAGAACTTCGGATAAATTGTTAAACAATCACATAATGATAGGACACACAGGTGGTGCTTATGGAGTGTTCACATTAATGTTCTGGGATGAAAACAGGGATTTTGGTTTTGTTGTAATGACAAACGGATGCAATATGAGAAGAGGTAACAAGTTTATGGCAATTCATCAAGAGTGCGTAGAGACTTTGTACAATAATTTCATTAAAGAGTAATATCCCCTGACAGAGAATGAGAAGGGTTCTTATAATTACATACTATTGGCCTCCGTCGGGAGGCTCAGGTGTGCAACGCTGGCTTAAATTTGCAAAATATCTTCCGCAATACGGTTGGAAGCCGGTGATATATACACCGTTAAACCCGCAGGCCAATAGTTGTGATGAAGCTCTTCTTAAAGATGTTTCACCATCTGCCGAGGTGATAAAACGCAAAATTATTGAGCCTTATGGTTTATATAAGGCAATTACCGGAAAAGATTCATCCAAGCCAATAAAGGCTAATATAATTTCAAACAGCGAGAATAAATCTTTTTTGCATAAGCTGTCGGTTTTTATAAGGGGAAATATATTTATTCCCGACCCGAGATGTCTGTGGATAAATCCGTCGGTACGATATTTAAAAAAATATTTGAAGGAGAATCCGGTTGATGTTATTGTAAGTACCGGACCTCCTCATTCTATGCATCTTATTGCAAAAAAACTGAGCAAGGCAACATCTGTTCCATGGGTGGCCGATTTTAGAGACCCATGGACAGAGATTTTTTATTTTAAGCATCTCAAGCTGAGCAGTGCGGCATATAAAAGGCACCGTATGTTAGAGCAGAGTGTGCTTGATAATGCAACGGCTGTTACTGTTGTTTCCAATAAGATGCAAAGGGATTTTGCCTGCAGGACGGCAACAGATATAAAGGTTATTACAAATGGTTTTGATACCGATGATTTTCCGGCGTATAATACCGGTAAAAATATTCAGAAGCAGGAAAAAGAGGACGGAATTACACGCAAATTTAGAATAGTGCATACGGGAATTTTTGTGGAGAACGGCAATCCCAATGTTTTGTGGGAGGTTTTGGGAGAGAAAGCCGCCAAAGATGCATTGTTTAGAGAAAATTTAGAGATAAGAACAATGGGGCAGACTGATTTGTCTATTATTTCGGACATAGAGAAAAATTCTCTCTCCTCTAATTTTATAGATATGGGATATGTGGCGCACGATATTGCAACATTGTGGCAACAGCGAGCCTCTCTTCTTTTGCTGCCATTAAGAAAAGAGCCGGAGGCTGCCGCAATCCTTACAGGCAAGTTCTTTGAGTATCTTGCTGCGGCAAGGCCTATTCTTGCATTTGGTCCTACAGACGGAGATTTGGCAAAGGCTTTGCATGAGTGTGAAAGCGGTGTTATTTGCGAATGGGAACAAAAAGAGGCTATACGGGAAGTAATTGATAAGGCATACGATTGCTATATGAGCGATACACAGGTAAATGCGCTTTCGTATGGCAAGATGCCGGGCGAGGCTGCGTTAAAATATTCGAGAAAAGCACTTACCTGCAAATTGGCTGATTTGCTCAACAGAATAATTGGCAGGTAGCAGGAATATACAATAGTAACTATATACAGTAACCATATAATGATAAAGGATTTTGATTTAAAGAAAGTGTTGCCATACGTAGGCGCAATAGCAATTTTTATTTTTATAGCATATTCATACACTCCGCAAGTTCTATCGGGGAAAGTGGTAAATCAGTCTGATATATCGAGCTGGCAGGGTATGGCGCATGAAATCTTGGAGTATAACAAAGCAGTTCCGGACGATAAGGCACTGTGGACCAACTCAATGTTTGGAGGAATGCCGGCAACATCTATTTCTGTAATATACGAGGGGGATTTTACCAAATATCTTTACGACATCTTTTTTACTGGAGAGCGTCCTGCAAGTTACTATCTTATAAGCATGGTGGGCGGATTCCTGCTCATGCTGGCATTTGGAGTTAATGTATATCTTGCAATTTTAGGGGCAATTGCCATTACATTCTGTTCATATAATATGCAGATAATTCAGGTGGGGCACAACTCTAAAATGGTTGCCATTGCCTTTATGCCATGGGTATTGGCGGCTATTGTGTATGCCTATAGGAAATCTGCTTTATGGGGGGGAATCCTGTTTGCTTTTGCATTGAGTTTTCAGATAAAAGCCAATCATCCGCAAATAACCTATTATCTTGCAATTATAATCTTTGGATTTGCAATATGGCAATTATGCGCGGCAATAAGGGAGAAGATGCTGGCAAAATTTATAAAGACATCGGCTATATTGCTTGTAACAGGCTGTATTGGAATTGCAACAAATGTAAATCATCTGTGGCCTACATACGAGTATGCACAACATACAATGCGTGGAGGCTCGGAATTGGTTAAAGATGCAGATAGCCAGAATATTGAAAATGGAAAGAAAAGCCGTTCGGGCCTTGATTTGGAGTATGCTACGGCCTGGTCTTACGGAATAGAAGAGACAGCCAATCTGCTTATTCCAGACTTTAACGGTGGTTCCTCTTCGGGAGAGCTTAAAAGAAATTCTCAAACATATAAGGTATTGCAGCAAAACGGTTATGCTGCCGAGCAGGTTGTAAAGGCTTTGCCGCTTTACTGGGGACCGCAGCCGTTTACTGCAGGTCCTATGTATATGGGTGCAATAAGCATATTTCTATTTGTTTTAGGATTTTTTGTATTGAAGGGAGGACTCAAATGGTGGATTGGAGGAGTTTCATTGCTTGCGCTCATGCTGTCCTGGGGTTATCACTTTATGCCTGCATCAGAGCTGTTCTTTAAGGTTGCTCCGCTCTACAACAAATTCCGCACGGTCTCCATGATATTAGTGATATTGCAGATACTTATACCTGTAATGGCTGTGCTTGCTGCAAACAATCTGTTGTTCATGCAGCCCGAAAATCCGTCGGCAGAGCAAAAGAAGAGAGTAAAGAGAGCATTTGGCCTGTCATTGGGTATTACAGGCGGATTCTGTCTGCTGTTTCTGCTTATTCCCTCTTTGGCGGGAGATTTCAGTTCGGCTTCGGATTTGCAACTTCCGCAATTCCTTATAGCTGCTTTGCAGGAAGACAGAGCTTCTCTTTTACGTTCCGATGCTTTTAGAAGCCTTATCTTTATAGTTGTATCTGCTGCAATACTCTGGTTCGGATATTTAAAGAAACTTAAACCGGTACAGGCCTCTGTAATTCTTATAATACTTGTTCTTGCAGATTTATGGAGCGTAGACAAACGCTATCTTAACGATTCTCATTTTGTAAATAAACGCGAATTTAACAACGCTTTTGCCCTCCGTCCGGCAGATAATATTATTTTGCAGGATACTGATTTGGATTACAGAGTGTTGGATTTGAGCGTGAATACATTTAACGATGCGTACGTAAGTTATTACCATAAAACTATTGGTGGATACAGTCCTGTAAAGTTGCAGCGTTATCAGGATTTGATAGAATATCATATATCTCCCGAAATGGAGAGGATAGCAGGTGATTTGCAGGGTGTTCAAACGATAGAGCAGGCGCAAGAGGCCCTTGGCGATTACAATGTGCTCAATATGCTAAATACCAAATACATTATAATTAACGGAAATGCCGCTCCGCTTGTAAACCATAAGGCGTTTGGCAATGCATGGTTTGTAAACAGTATTGTAAAGGCGTCTAATGCAAACATGGAG
Source organism: uncultured Muribaculaceae bacterium (assembly GCA_964621625.1). GTDB lineage: Bacteria > Bacteroidota > Bacteroidia > Bacteroidales > UBA932 > Egerieousia. Next base: position 9,245 of record CAZULV010000033.1, read on the forward strand.
ATAGAGCGGCTTGGCGAGATTGATCCTGCATACGAGGCGGTGATTGCAGAAGATTTTATGAAGCCTGAATATCTCGGAAGCCTCTATGAACCTGCTGCCAATTCTCGAGGAATCAGCTATTTCTTTGATGGTGATACAACTGCCACCATAAATTTGGTGTCGTACTCTCCAAATAAATTGGTTTACCAATATAGCAGTAAAACAGATAATCTTGCACTGTTTAGCGAAGTATTCTATGCTCCTGGCTGGAGTGCAACATTGTACAAAAAAGATTCTGGCAATCTATCAGGCCTCTCTCAAGAAGCCGGTATACCTCTCAATATTCTGAGAGCCAATTATATTTTGCGTGCACTTGTATTACCGGCAGGAGAAGGTGAGGTAGTATTTGAATTTGCTCCCGACAGTTTTGGCAAAGGAGAGCTTTATTCGCGCATAGCGTCGGGGCTGTTGTTTGCTTTGCTTTTGGTTGCAGCAGCAGTTGGCTTTATAAGAAAGAGGGGCAATAAAGAATAATAGTTATGGAAAACAGAATTTGTAAATTGTTTAATATTCAGCACCCTATAGTATCCGGTGGAATGGTGTGGTGCAGTGGATGGCGGTTGGCATCTGCCGTAAGCCTTAACGGAGGATTGGGCCTTTTAGGGGCAGGCAGTATGCACCCGCAAAATTTGCGTCATCATATAAGATGCTGTAAAGAGGCTTTGAAAGCAGATGCTCCCGGCAATACTTTAGGATATGACCTTCCGTTTGGTGTAAACGTTCCGTTGTTATATCCGGAGATGGAACAGTTAATGGATATTCTGGTAGAAGAGGGGGTAAAGATTGTATTTACCTCTGCCGGCTCGCCAAAGAAATGGACTCCATACCTTAAGCAGCACGGAATTATTGTTGTGCATGTTGTTTCCAGCAGTGTTTTTGCAAAAAAATGTGAAGAGGCCGGTGTTGATGCAATAGTGGCAGAGGGCTTTGAGGCAGGAGGACATAACGGACGGGAGGAGACAACTACAATGTGTCTTATTCCTGCTGTTTGTGCGGCAACATCGCTGCCGGTTATTGCAGCAGGAGGAATAGCTCTCAAATGTCAGATTAAAGCGGCTGAAGCACTTGGAGCAGAGGGTGTTCAGATAGGAACACGTTTTGCTCTTTCTGCAGAGAGTTCTGCGCACGAAAATTTTAAGAGACACTGTCTGGGAATGCCTGAAGGTGGAACAAAACTGCTTTTGAAAAAGCTTGCTCCTGCCCGTTTGGCGCAAGGCAGTATGTTTACCTCAACAGTTGCCCAAATGGAAGAGAGAGGTGCCTCAAAAGAGGAACTATCAGACTATTTAGGAAAAGGCCGTGCCCGTAAAGGTATATTTGACGGCAATATAGATGAGGGCGAGATAGAAATAGGTCAAATCTGTTCAATGGTAAAAGAGATAGAGACGGTTGAACAGATAATGAAAAGCCTTGTATAAAATTATAAAAAATGAGATTATCCGTTT
>CAZULV010000034.1:0-9005 GCA_964621625.1 uncultured Muribaculaceae bacterium
CAATTCTTTGCAAATTCGAGAGAAAGCTCGTGCACCAATTAAAAAAGTAGCAGCACTCTTTGCTTGATTTTACTAAGCAATGCCGCATATCCGCTTATTATTGCCTTATAGTGTTTTTAAAGATTTTTAAGATATTTTGCTACACTTTCTAATTGCCATTTTGGCGTTGAGGTTGCTCCGCATATTCCAATAGTGTCGTTCTGCTTGAACCAGCTGTTGTCTATCTGTCCGGTATGCTGTATGTGATACGAATTTATATTTACGGAGCGGCACAGTTCATACAGAACCTTTCCGTTAGAGCTCTCTTTGCCGCTTACAAATATTATAACCGAGTGATTTTTTGCAAATTCGGAGAGATTTGAGTGCCTTTGTGCAACCTGACGGCATATTGTATCATGTATTTTTAGAAATTCATCTGCCTCTTCTAAAGAGCAATTGCGTGTCGCGGCTATGTTTTCCCTTATAAATGAGCATACTAATCCGTACTCTTTAGGGTCTTTTGTGGTTTGGGAAAATATATAGACCTGACGGCCGAAATCTATATTTCCAATCCATTTGAAAGAGACAGCTCCTGAATTAGAATGCAATACATCCACTATTACAGCATCGCCGTTTACCTGACCGCTCAGTCCGTTTACCTCGGCATGTCCCTCTTTGCCAAAAATTACAATCTGCCCCTCTTTCTCTAAAGGATTGCTGCTCGATTTTAATGCGTTATACGTATCTCTTATCTTTTTTTGCAACTTTAGTACAACGGGACAGGTACAATCTATGAGCTTTATGTTGTTTTTGGCAGCAATGCTGTATGTCTTTGGCGGCTCTCCATGGGCACGTATGAGTACTGTAGTATTCTTCATCTGCTTCATCTGTTCAATGTCTATTACCGTAAGCCCAATGGAATTGAGCCTTTGCAGCTCCTCACTGTTGTGCACTATTGCTCCTAAAGAGTATAATGCGTTGTTGCCCAAGTTTTTCTCGGCCGTATCAACCGCTCGTATAACACCGTTGCAGAACCCCGAGTGACTGTCGATTTCTACATTAAGATTCATGATGCCCATCTTGTATATAATAATTTCCTGCAAAGATAACTTTTTTGTACTTTTGCCCCTTATGGAAAACAAGAGAATAATAATTGCCATAGACGGATATTCGTCTACAGGTAAGAGCAGTTTTGCAAAGCTGATAGCCGGAAGATTGGGCTATATATACGTAGATACCGGAGCATTATACAGAGCAATAACGTATTTTGCATGGAATTGCGGATTTATAGACAATAAAAGCAAGATAGAGGAGGAGTGGCTTAAAAAGACATTAGACAGTATAACCGTAACATTCAAGTATTCGGCAGAAAGCGGCAAATCTGAGACATACCTAAATAATGCCAATGTGGAGAAGCAGATACGCAGCATGGAGATTTCAAATAAGGTGAGCTATATATCTGCGTTGCCTTTTGTGAGGGCGTATGTAGATGGTATTCTGCACAAATTGGGCGAGAATAAAGGGGTTGTAATGGATGGCCGGGATATAGGCACAGCGGTTTTCCCAAATGCAGAGATAAAATTATTTATGACCGCCTCTGTTCAAGTGAGGGCTGAGCGCAGATATAAAGAACTGCAACAGAAAGGTGGACAGGAAAATGTAGAGATAGAGGAGGTAATGAAAAATCTCCAGGAGAGAGACCGTATAGACCAGACCCGAAAGACATCTCCGTTAGTAAAAGCCGACGATGCTATTCTGCTCGATAACAGTTATATGACAATCGAAGAACAGTGTGCTTGGCTCGGAAATATCCTTAAAGAAAAATTTGATATAGATTTTTAGGAGCAATGAAAAAAATAGCAGTATTGGATTTGGGTACAAATGTATTCAATATGCTTTTGGCTTCGTTCTGCAAAGATTGCGGATGTACATATCTTAGGGAGTATAAATGTGCTGCCAGATTGGGTGCCGGCGGCCTTGCCTCAGGAAAAATATCACAAGAGGCATTTGAGACTGCATCGGCAGCCATGGAGCGTATCCTGCAGCAGATAAAAGAGGCAGGTGGAGCAGATGAGATAAAACCTTATGCAACATCGGCTGTGAGAGATGCTCTTAATGGTACGGATTTTGTCAAATATATGCACGACAAATTTGGAGTGGAGATTGAGGTTATTCCTGGAGAGAGGGAGGCGGAACTTATTTTTAAAGGAATAATAAAGAGCCTGCCTGTAGGGTTGTATGAAAAAGGAGAAAATATTCTCATGCTCGATATAGGCGGAGGCAGTAATGAATTTATAATATCCAATGGCAAGGATATTCTCTGGAAAAAGAGTTTTCCTATAGGAATGGCAAGAATGAGGGAAAAGTTCAGGTATACAGAGCCTATAGATGAAGACACTGTTTTGGAGTTTGAAAAATTCTGTACAGAGGTGTTGCAGCCGTTGTGGGTTGAGATAGAGCGTTATAAGCCATCTGTTTTTGTGGGTTCGTCCGGCTCTTTTGATACTTTCAGGGATTTGATGTTTGGGATAGAGGAGAAACGTTGGCTAAAAAGAGGATATAAAGAGAGCAACGATTTTGAGCGTTATAATCCTGCTGTTGAATTGCCTGCCGACAAGTTGCTTGAACTTCACAAAGTGCTGTCGGGCTCTACTGCAAAAGAAAGATTGGCAATGCCGGGAATGTCGCCGATACGTGTAGATTATATAGTCTTGGCATCTGTGTTTACGCAGTTGGTATTAAAAAGAGTTTGTCCGTCGGTTATATATCAGTCTTCATACTCATTAAAGGAGGGGGCAATGTTGGAAGAGTATGAAAAATGGAAAGCCGGTTGCCAATGAATTTTAAATATGTAAGATTTAAATTGATATAAAATGAAAGTCCTTATTATTGACGACGAAAGGAGCATTAGAAACACTCTTAAAGAGATACTCGAATTTGAAGGTCACGAAATTACATTGGCTTCAGATGGTAAAGAGGGGCTTGAAACAGCTCTTGCCGGTAATTTTGATGTTATTTTCTGTGATATAAAGATGCCTGGAATGGATGGTGTAGAAGTTCTCGAAAAACTTGTTGAGAACGGAGTGGACTCATCGGTTGTAATGATTTCGGGGCACGGTTCAATTGATACGGCGGTGGAGTGTATAAAGAAAGGGGCTTTTGATTTTATTCAAAAACCGCTTGATTTGAACAGAATCCTTATAACATTAAAGAATGCCACCGACAAAACTTCGCTTATAAAGGAGACTAAAGTGCTTAAAAAGAAAGTTGCCGGCATACCTGAGATTGTTGGAGAATCAGCCCCTATACTAAGAATAAAAGAGATGATAGAGCGTGTTGCGGCAACCGATGCCCGTGTGCTTATAACAGGTTCTAACGGAACAGGTAAAGAGTTGGTTGCCCGCTGGTTACATGAAAAAAGCAATCGCAATACAATGCCCTTTATAGAGGTGAATTGTGCAGCAATTCCAGGAGAGCTTATTGAGAGTGAATTGTTCGGACACGAAAAAGGGGCGTTTACATCTGCAATAAAGCAGCATAAAGGTAAATTTGAGCAGGCCGACGGCGGAACTCTCTTTTTGGATGAGATTGGAGATATGAGCCTTGCCGCACAGGCAAAAGTTCTTAGAGTTCTGCAAGAAAATAAACTTACCCGTGTTGGTAGCGATAAGGATATTTCTGTAAAAGTGCGCGTTGTTGCCGCCACAAATAAGAATCTGCTGGAAGAGATTCAGAAAGGCAACTTTAGAGAAGACCTGTATCACAGGTTAAGTGTTATAATAATTCATGTACCCCCTTTGGCTGAGCGCAAAGATGATATTCCATTGCTTGTAAATCATTTTATAAAGCTTATATGCGATGAAACAGGTATGCCTGTGCGCAAGATAGATGATGATGCCATGGCTCTTCTTCAGCAACATGCCTGGACCGGAAATATAAGAGAATTGCGGAATGTTACCGAGCGTCTGCTTATTTTGGGCGGAAATACTATTACCAAAGAGGATGTAATGGCTTATGCCAACCCGTCGGTACTTAATTAACAGTTAGGGTAATGTTGCCAAAAATAGTTGGTGACATCAATAAAAATTAAGGGAAAAATAGGGAGAACCCCATTAAGAGTTCGGACTATTTTTCCCTATTTTTATTGTCTTTATTTCTGAAGTATAGATACCATTTTATTACGTCAAGAAAACCGCAATGTGGACACCTTTCTCGTCTTGTTTTTAGCAATTATACATAAAAAGAGAGGGCTATTATTCCCTCTCTATTCTTAATTGCTGTATCTGATTGCCGTTGCTCTGGGTCTTTACAAAAAGTGTGAGCCTGAATGTTTCTCCTCCGGCATTTAGATTTCCTATGGCATATTTCATTGGAGCTTTGCCGCTTTTGTGTATTATCGAAAAATTCTTTGGAGTATATGTTACAAAGAAATCTTTCATTATCTGAGTGGCCTGCACTTTGCTGCAATCATTTATTTTGCCAAGAATATCGAGTTCGAGATTGCTTGCAAACCAGGCAGAAAGGCTCTCTGCATCTCCGTTTTGAATATATTTTCCTATAGGAACAAATACGTCCTGATTCTGGGCTTTTGCACCCGATGCGGAGAGCAAAAGTATTGAAATGAACAATATAAGTATTCTCATAAGTTTCTTTTTAAAAGGAGAAAGTTTTCAAAAAATTACAAAAATCAAGCCATATTGGGTTATTATTGTTATTTTTGCAAAGATGCGTTGTAAAGAGCAGTGGTGTAGGGGCGTGGTTTGTAGAATTCAAACAGTTTCTTAATGAAGATTACTTTGTTGTTGGTAGGCAAAACGGCATTCCCGTATATAAACGAGGGTATATCTCTGTATGAGAAGAGATTGTCGTTTTATGTAAATTATTCAAAAATAGAAATTCCTGAGCTTAAAGGGGTGGCTTCGCTACGGGAAGAGCAGATAAAAGAGAAGGAAGGGGAGCTTATTTTAAAGAATATAAAGCCTGCCGATGATGTTATTTTATTGGATGAACGGGGAGAGTTGCATACATCAGAAAATTGGGCACGCCATTTGGAGAAAAAACTCATTTACGGCGGACGGGATATTGTTTTTGTGATAGGCGGTGCATACGGATTCTCTAAAGAGGTATACAACAGGGCAAACGGAATGCTGTCGCTCTCAAAAATGACTTTCTCGCACCAGATAATAAGGGTGATATTTTTAGAGCAGCTCTATAGAGCATTCACAATTATAAAGGGTGAGCCGTATCATCACAAATAAGAGTATGGAAAAAGTCCGGCATGCCATAATGAATATTGTAGGGATATGTTACGTTATTCTTAAAGACTATCGTACAACAGCGGCGTGTGTCCTTGCGGCATTAACTTTTTTAGTCTCTTTTTTTACAACTTCTAACCGGCATTCTATAGAGCGCGATGCTGCAAAACTTGAAAGGAGAATACAGCATAGGCAACGTATACTCGAAAATTACGTTCAGAAAGCTTTTGATAATCCTGTAGATAAATGGCTTGAGATTGAGGATTTTCCAGAAGATATGGTCATTTATAAATATAATGCCGATACAATACAGACTTGGGTAAACCAGTTTCCTATAAATAATGATGAATCGGATGTTATACCTCTTTGGTACAGATTGCATTATATGAATAGTCGCAGCCTGTTTAACACACCGTTGGCCTATCTTAATACGCGGGAACAGTATGTTAATCTTGGTTCTGCCTGGTATATTGTAAAGGTATATGTAAGAGAGAGGGTAAAGATTGTAGCAGGTCTTCTTGTAAAAACAGAATACCTTTCAGATAATACAGTTCTTGTAAACAAGCTCAATCCTCGGTTTGGTATAGATAGGAAACTCTCGCTTTACCCGGTGAATTTTGATGAGGGACGTGTTGTAACAGGTAAAGATGGAGGCGTATTGTTTTCTGTAATAGACGATGTTACCTCTGTGAGAACAGGAAATAACAATACAATGAAGTGGTTCTCTTTCCTGTTTGCATTTTTGGCTTTGTATTCGTATTTCTTTAATAGAAAAACATTTAGGGCATTAGCCATATACATAATAGGAATAACGCTTTTGTGGATGTCGTGTCTGCTGTTTGGGAATCATCTTAGATTGGAGTTGCCGTTATTCTCTCCAAATCTCTATGCAGATACAGGAATATTCTCCTCTTTGGGAAATCTGCTTCTAAATAACCAGTATGTGTTTTTTATTGCGCTTGCAATATATATTATGCGCAAACGCATTATAAGACTTTTTAGAAGTCTGGGGCGTTTGAATCGGTATCTGCTTGCTGCATTGCTGTTTATCCTGCCTGTTGCGGTTGCCTTTTATATACACTTTACGCTGCACTCTCTTATAAACAATTCCAATATAATTTTAGAAATATCAAGGATAGAGGAACTTAATATATATTCTGTGCTTTGTTATTTCTCTTACGGATTGTTGTTTATTGCGTTGCTGCTTTTGTTGCAAACCGCTTTGGTGGCAACAAAGTTTGCAGGACGCATCTCGCTTCTCAATACAAAATACCTTCTGCTTTTTATATTTGTCGTCTCGGTCTACACATTGTCTACAGTAAGCGTTCTCAGTTATCGTAAAGAGATTGCACGTTGCAAGATGTGGACAAACAAACTCTCTGTAGAGAGAGACTTGGGCCTGGAGTTGCAGTTACGCTCCATTGAGAGCAAATTGTTGGGCGATCCAATCCTTAAAAACATACTTGAGGCGCAGCAACAGGGAACAGATGTGCGTTCTCTTTTGTTTAACCGTATTAATGAGCTCTATTTGCAGGGAATAAGCCAGAAATATGAGATTCAGCTTACAATCTGCAGACCTAATGAGAGCCTTTTGCATAATGATGGCCAGCATCTTGTAGATTGTAATACATATTTCCAGAATGAGGTTATAAGTTGTGGCTCTCCTCTGTCTGATAAATATGTGTTTTTCTTTATGAACAACTACAATGGAAGGGTGAGCTATCTTGGTATGATGAACTACTATACTCCGTCGGGTTCCATAACATTGTATATAGAGATGAATTCACGCTTTATGAAGGATGTTATAGGTTATCCGGCCCTGCTTTTCGATTATAAACAGGCCGATAACTTTAATATGCCCGATATTTATTCGTATGCAAAATATATAGGAGACAAACTCATAATCTATAGAGGAAACTACAATTATCCAATATTGATAGGCCTTAAAGAGCTTTCAGAAGGTTTCTCTACATTTGTAAAGGACGATTATCTGCATTTTGTAAATAAATTTTCTACCGACAATCTTATAGTCATAAGCAGGCCGCAGCGCGATATTTTTGTATATGTAATCTCTTTCTCATATCTGATGCTCTTCTTCTCTGCTATGTTTTTCCTTTTTATAAGGATGCGACGGATAAACAAGCAGGTGCTTAGGATGAGGTTGCCAAAAAATTCCTTTAAGAGAAAAGTAACATATCTGCTCACGTTCTCATTGGTAATTTCTCTGTTGTGTATGGGATTGGGCAGTGTATGGTTTAGCATACGCTATTATAATGAGGCCAACAGGCTGCAAATGGAGGAAAAATTGCAAACAGTACAATCTACTCTCTCTGATTTTTGCAAATATATTGAGCAGTACAACGATTTGAATACACCGGATCTGTTCCAGACAATGGACCGTATGGCAAACAATACTCAGGTAGATATAAATCTTTACGACCCGCACGGACGCCTTATACGTTCTACGCAACCAGAGTTGTTTGAACGCTATCTGCTATCGTCGAGAATGAATCCACATGCCTATAAACAACTTATAGTAGACAGTAAGCGACAGGTGGTAAACAGAGAGAGTATTGCAGAACTCTCGTATCACTCATTGTATGCCCCTATAATGAATAGTGCAGGCAAACTTATTGCCATTGTAAATATTCCGTATTTTGCGCGTACAGCCGATATAAGCTCAGATATTTCCTCTATAGTGGCAGCCATAATAAATGTATACATAATTCTGTTGTTGGCGGCAATTTTGGGGGGAACAATAGTCTCAAACTCGTTGTCAAGGCCTTTGGCAGAGATAAGCCGCAAGATGAAACTCATAGATATATCCGGACAGGCGGAGCATATAAATTACCGTAACCAGGATGAATTGGGTGTGCTTGTTGGAGCTTATAACAAGATGGTAGATGATTTGGAGGAGAGTACAAAGCGTCTTGCTCAGACAGAGCGTGAGCATGCGTGGAGCGAAATGGCGCGTCAGATTGCGCATGAAATAAAGAATCCTCTTACCCCTATGCGTTTGAGCATACAGCATCTTATAAGAATGAAGCAGCGGGGAGTAGAGGGCTGGGAGAATAAATTTGAGGAGGTTGCCGGCTCTATTTTAGAGCAGATAGATATTCTTTCGGATACGGCTTCTGAGTTCTCGAGTTTTGCCAAGTTCTATCACGAAGACAATACTGTTATAAATCTTTACAGCATAATAACCGAGCAGAAAATTCTGTTTGATACACGCGACAATATAAAGATACTGTTTGATTATGAATCTGAAGAGTGTCTTGTTTTTGCGCGTAAAGGGCAGATAATACGGGTGTTTGTGAATCTTCTTTCAAATGCCGTACAAGCTCTTGAAGCTATAGGCCGTGGTTACATAAAGATTTCCCTTTTGCGTAAGAACGGCAGTTATATAGTTTCTATAGAGGATAACGGATACGGAGTTAAGGAGGAAGATGTGGTAAAACTGTTTAAGCCAAACTTTACCACAAAAAGCAGCGGCACAGGTTTGGGCCTTGCCATAAGCCGCAATATTATAGAGCAGAGTGGTGGTACAATTCATTACAGCAAGTCTGATTTGGGCGGAGCCAACTTTTCGTTTGTTCTTCCTGTGTATCATGGATAGATAAAGGGCCTCTGTGACTATAAAATCTTGTATTTGAATCAATTTGAATCGGGGATACTCATTGATATTAAAATAGTGTGAGTAATTTTGCAAACGAACTTTTTTTTGCAAACGAACTTTTTTTTGCAAACGAACTTTTTTTTGCAAACGAACTT
>CAZULV010000035.1:0-1711 GCA_964621625.1 uncultured Muribaculaceae bacterium
AGGAATCAAGAATAATATCAAAACCATAAGACATTATAACCAAGGAAATGTGGCTTTATCGTAATATTTACGGTATAGCCACATTTATTTAAACCGGCTTATTGCAACCTGAATAGCAGTGAGTGTGCCTCTATTTTACAGTTAGTGTTTTTGCCGGACTTATCTTGCTTATCAGGTGACACGGAATCATAAGTATAAGCATTATAAGGGTAAAGGCCGTAATATTTATTGCAAGAATCGCAAACAGACTTATATCTATTGGAACATACGCTACAAAATAGTTGGCAGGGTCTAATGATATTAATTTAAATTCAGACTCTATATAGCATATTGCAAGAGCAATTATATTGCCTGTGAGTAGTCCTTTGCCAACAATAAATGATGCTCTGTAAAGGAATATTCTTGAGATATTCTTATTTTTCATTCCCAATGCTTTTAGAAGTCCTATTTGGGAAATTCTTTCAAAAAGTATGATAAGCAGCCCGGATACCATATTAAAACCTGCAACTGCAATCATTAGCGAAAGAATTATAAATACATTCATATCAAGCAAATGCAGCCAGTCAAACAGAATATAAAACCTGTCTTGCAAACTATTGGGAACAACCGATGAATCCTCCTCTTTAGTGCTGTCGTACAATATCTGCTCTATTTGGGCCTGACACTTTTGGGTATTCCGTTTTCCTTTTTCATTCAATATAATTTCGTAACCCGACAGCTCTCCCTCTTTCCATCCGTTTAGTCTTGAAATATGCCGCAAATCGGTAATGATTAATGATTTGTCTATCTCGTCCAATTGGGCATTGAAAATACCTGTAATTGAAAACCTACGGAGAGTAACATCTTCGTCTACAAAATAGGCAAGTACTTTGTCTCCCACTTTATAACCAAGCAGTTCCGACAGCCTTTTTGAGATTAGAATATCATTTGAAGGTGGCAACATACGGCCAAGTGAGTCTCTCTTTATAGAATAATCCGGTAAATTGCCATCTATAAGACATTTGCCAAAGAAATCCATATTATAGCAACTGTCAATTCCTTTAAAAAGCACACCCTGTATATGTTCGTCTGTTTTAAGCAGGCCTGTTCTGTATGCAACCGGCTGTATGTTTTTTATATATTGCAGAGAATCCAATTCTGTTAGAAAAGATAGGGGCTTTATTGGATATTGGTGGCTCTGTATGTCTACCCCTGGTGCAGAAAGCGTAATATCTCCATTGAACCCCGATGCTTTCTCTCTTATTTCATTTCTGAATCCGTTTGCAACCGCAATTGACAATATCATAATGGCAACGCTCAACCCAACAGAAACTGTTGCAATAACATTACTGATTCTGCTTAGCTTTCCGTTGGAAGAGGCCTTTTTGCCAATCCTTTCTGCTATAAAAAGATTTAAATTCATTAAAAAAGTATTATTTTTTTAAAATTAAAAACACATTTGTAACAATTTACTTGCACGCTAAAAAAAAATAACTAAATTTGTATTGCTATTGCGGAAATAGCTCAGCTGGTAGAGCATCAGCTTCCCAAGCTGAGGGTCGCGAGTTCGAACCTCGTTTTCCGCTCGCTCTTAACCACAAAACAACAAAAACTAAACTTCAGGATAATGGAGGCTCATTGAGCCTCTATTTTCTTTTAACGCAAATGGGGCGCGCAATTTCTTCGTTATACTCATTTCTCAAATCCTCACATACTAAAGTATGCTCCGGTT
>CAZULV010000035.1:1811-7702 GCA_964621625.1 uncultured Muribaculaceae bacterium
TTTGAAATTTCGCAAGCCTTGAACTTGCAGCCCCATTTGCGTTAAACGTACATATTCATAATCCGGCACGCAATTTCTTCGTTACGCTCATTTCTCAAATCCTCACATACTAAAGTATGCTCCGGTTTTTGAAATTTCGCAAGCCTTGAACTTGCAGCCCCATTTGCGTTAAACGTACATATCCGTAATCCGGCGCGCAATTTCTTCGTTATACTCATTTCTCAAATCCTCACATACCAAAGTATGCTCCGGTTTTTGACGTATTATATACGGTGCTATTCTGTTACGTTTTTGTACTCTTCGTAGCGGTCAAGTATATGTTCAACGTATTTCAAAGTCTCTTTTCCATTAAAGCGGCCTAATTTTACGGCATCGCTTTTATAATATTCCTCCTCTTTCATAAGGGGAATAGTCTCTTTAATACTGCTCCATAACAGCGGATTCTTTCCCTCCTGTGCTGCCAGATTCATGCAGTCCTGCATTCTGCCCTCACCGCAATTGTATGCCGCCATTGCAATAAGCACAGAGTTAAGAGAATCTGCTCCCATTTTGCGGTACATGTTCTGCAACCGTTTTATATGCAATGTTCCGGCCTTTATGTTATCATTTGGGTTGTAAATGTTTTCTATTCCGTACTTGTTTGCAACAGCCTCTTTTATCTGCATAAGTCCTATTGCTCCGCGGCTCGAGCTTACTCCCGCCTTGAATTTTGATTCCTGATATATAAGCGATGCCAGCATACGCCAGTCCCATCCTATAATACGGGCATTATTCTTTATTGCCTCGTCGTATGGAGACAGTGTGCGTCTGTTTATAAGCTCTCCGGAGCGGTTGGTTATATTGTAGTTCTTAAAATATTTTGCAGAAATATCTTTAAACTGTTTTGTCTGTTTAAAATATACAAACCAATGGTTAAATACTTGTACTATTTGGTAATCAGATTTTTCTACAACGCAAACATCCTCTGCACTGTTAATGGAGATGCTCGAAACCACCTCCTCTTGAAATATCTCCGGAACAGAATCTCGTAATGAGTTTATTATGAGCATATCTGTATTTCCTGTAGAGAGGCTTACCCATGAGGCAAAGCTGTCTTGACGCGGTGTTATGTTAGTTTTACACATTTGTGCCTTGTCAAAATAGCTGAACAATTCATAAATATAACCCAATGTATATCCTTTGGTTGCTATGGAGTTGCGGATAATTACAGTGCAGGAAATAGTATCTCCCGCCAAGAAACGCGGTGAAGGCAAATCTTTCTTCTCGCGTTCCCATTTAGGGAGCAGTACAGCCAAAAAAGCTGCCGTAAAGGCAAAAGCGTACTGGAAATATCTGTTTCTCCAGAATCTGTTCATAATCTTTACGTAATGATGATTATTTTACGTAAAACGGCCAATGGATTCCAAATTTAAGAGCCTTCTGCGGTTTTAGGTATCTGTTTGCCGAAAAATAATCGCTTTCCGGCCAATCCTGTGCAGCATTTACAAATTTTATAAATATACTGGCTCTTTTCCATTGCAGATTTACAAAAACATCCAAATACGGATTCTCTCCAGTCTCTTCACTCTGTTGGTTATAGAATAATCCTAAAGCCGGAGAATATCCCGGTGCATTATATTTTGTATTGAACGTGCCCTCTACACCCAATTGTGCCGTAAGCACACTCTTTACCAACTGTGCCTCTAAATAATACCTCAGATAAACCGACAAATCAGGGAGCGGAACAATCTCATCTTTTGACGATACCTGAAACAATATTTTGTGGTCGAAATGGAATTTCCAAAGCTTAAAGTCCTTTTTAAGGTACGCGGTCATTACGCTCATGGCATCGTTGTTCTGCCTTACATTGGCCAATGAGTCTAAATAGATATTGTTCTTGAGCAGGGCATATCCAAAAAACAGCTCCATTTTGTAATCCGGAATTTCCAATTTGGCCTCTACTTTTGTCTCGGTAGTCTTGTCAAAATCGTTATTCCAGATATAATGGTTTGAATAATAGTTATTAAAGTAAAAATTAGGTCTCTCTTGAGATACGTTTATTTTACCGGTAAGATGTACTCCGCCGGGCAGCGGATAGGCCGAGAATCTTGCAAGTCCCCCTATACTAAAATCATTTTGGTTGTATCCCGACAGATAATATTTACCAAATCCTTCCCATGCAAAATATTTTTTTAGCTGTCCGGATGCCCCAAAATAGAGATATAAATTGTGCTCCGATGAATTGCTGTTGCCGCTTAAAAAATAATTTGGAGAAAAGTTGTAGATATTCAGATATTGAAATCCCAATCCTGCATCAACTTTGGAGACTATGGCCTCTTTTGCCCACGGCTGCAATCTTAGGAAAAAACGGTTTTCGAGATTCATTACACGGGCAGAGTCTGCCGATTCCGTAGGATTTATGTAGAAAGCATTGTTGTAGAGTGCGCGTCCTACAGAGTCAGACAATCCTATCTTGTCTTTATACGATTTTGTATATACAGAATACTCACCGGTATGCCCTATATATGCCATTGTTCCCTCTCCGTAAGATGTGCTTGCAGTGTCTTTATTGTTGAAGTTAAAAGGGATACCGTATGAATGGGTAATAAATACCGTATTACGTTTTACCTGTGTAGAGGCATCTTTTAATGCCACAGGAATGGTTCTTGCATCAATAATTGTATCCAACACCATACTCAAATCAGATACACCTCCGTTATCGTTCCTTTTTACGCGGCTGAAGATATATCCTCCCTGTGCAACATAGCGTTTGCCTATATAGTTTCCTGTAATTGCAAAAGTTCTGTTGTCGGTCTTTTCATTTTCGAGTATACCGCTTGCACCCTCTCTCTTGTAAAGTACGCTAAAGTTAAAACTTGGTGTAAAGTTTTGAGTGTGAAGGAATTTTATATTTGTCTCCTCTTTCTGCTTATTGGCAAAAAGAGTTCCCCAATAGGCCAGTTCTGTATACGGTGATTTTACGTTATAAAACGGCATTGTCTCCATGGTATAGGTATATGGCATATATGGAGTGAAAAATGGAAAAATATCAGACTCCTCTCTTTTGAAATAGTTGAAATATTGCATTGCAGAGCCTGCAACTCCCAAATATACAGCACCTACATCATTCTTTTTATAAGGTAATTCGTTAAAGTTATCGTTGAATGTGGTGTCTGGTTTTAGAATTTCCTGTTTGTTAAAATATCCGTCGGTTTTCCATAAAAACATGCGCCTGTTCTTTATGGAATCGTTAAACAGGTATGTGTTGAGCAGGCGAGGAGTGGCGCGTATGACGCTGTCTTTATAGCTCCAGATGCTGTCTCGTATTTTACGGCGTATCTCTTTAGGGGTAAGTTCGTGAACCGGAAAGAGGCTTGCTGTGTCTTTGCTAAAATACAATGAATCCGATAGTTGCAGCGCCAATTCTTCTTCTCCTGCAGCTCTGAGAGAATCTATTCTCAATTGCAGAAGCGAATCTCTTTGGCGTAGGGCTGCCGTATCGGCCGCAGATAAGAGTGCAACATCCTTAGATACTCGTGCCGTGTCTGTGTAATTGCGCGGCAATGTATCTGCAGAGTGCAATAATCTTAATGAAAATAACCTGCCGGAAGAGGGGGAGGCAATTCCTTTTTCCTGTAATCCTAATAAGCAGGTTATTGTAATTACAAATGTTAGTATAATGGCCTTTAGGCTTTTATGAGTTGTATGTATTTCTGTTTGCATCATAATAAAACCGCAAATGTACAAAAATCATACAATTTCTATACTATTTTCACTCCGGCCTTTTCCAATTCTTTGAGAGTGGCAATATGACCCTGATGTTCTACGTATGCCAAAGCATTTTTTAGTAGCGTTACTTTAAATCCGTGCTTGAGGAAATCGAGTATTGTGGCCTTTATGCAGAACTCGGTGGCAATTCCGCTAATTATAACGGATTTATTGCTGCAAATCTGTTCTGCTTTGTTATATATGGCAGTGCCGCAATCGTTTACGGCTTCGTATCCCGAGTACTGTTCTTGTGTGCTGCAACACCCTTTCTTAAAGATATTCTCAGGCTGAGGCCTGTTTTGAGGCTCGTCTACTTTATAATATAGGTTGTGTATTGCCCCTCCGCGAGTTCCTGTAACGCAATGTGCCGGCCATATTCCACCGTTTTCTTTAAATGAGCAATGGTTTGAAGGGTGACAGTCGCAAACATAAAGCACTTTTTGTGCAGGATGTTTCTGTATATGTTCAACCGAGTGCTTTACGGCATTTTCTGCATTCATGCAGGCTAAAGAGCCATCTATAAAATCGTAAAGCATGTCTACTACAATATGTACGGAATCCATGATAAGAGATTGTTTTATCTGTTTTCTGTTTGGTTAAGTTCTGCTATTTCTCGTATTATATTGTTTACCAACTTTATTTTGAGATCGTACAGACTATCTGAAATATTTACTTTATAATAGTGCGGATTTATTATACGCCTTTCGGTTTCGTTAAGGCTTGCCAAATTGCTCAGATAGTAGGCCTGCTTTTGCATTAGAGGAATATCTTCGTATACAGGTTTTCCGTTGAGCATCATAGGAATCTGCAGTGTTCTCCACTCGTAGCTCCCTTTTTGATATGTTTTATTTAGCGTATCGTCAAATTCGCTTCTTATTCGTATTGTTTCGCAGTTTTCTATTTTGCGGCTCATTTCATCGCCTCTAAGGCAGGTTATATCTGCTTTAAATATGCCGTTCTGTATTACTCTGTATGTTATCTGAAATCCTGGATTTATAAGTTTGGCCCTGTCTTCGGAGCGCTTGAGTACCGGCAGGCCGTCTATCTGTACCAATTTATATACATTGCCAAAGCACGGATTGTGTTTGCTGGTTGCTATTGCATCTCCAACTCCGTATGAATCAATCATGGCCCCTTGGCGTTCAAGTTCTGTAATCAGATACTCGTCGAGTGCATTTGTGGCAAATATGCGGCAGTTGCTTAGTCCCGCCTTGTTTAGAATGTCACGGCATCTGCGGCTAAGATATGCAAGGTCTCCGCTATCTAATCTTATTCCGAATCCCGGTTTGTAATCGTTCTCTATGCCGCACTCATTATATGCTCTTATTGCATTGCGTATTCCGCAGTTGAGGGTGTCGTATGTATCAATTAAAAGAATAAGCGGTTCGCCTTTATGCGTGTTTATATATGTCTTAAAGGCTTGCAGCTCTCCTTGTATAGAGCATCCGAATGAATTAACATAGCTGTGCGCCATTGTCCCGGTGCATGGAACGTTAAATATGGTAGAAGTGAGCGTGTTTGAAGAGTTTGCACATCCGCCTATTATTGCGGCTTTAGCTCCGTATGTTGCTGCCCACGGACCGTGTGCTCTGCGAGAGCCAAATTCGCTTACAGGTTTGTTTGTACTTCTTGTAACCCTGCTGGCCTTTGTGGCAACTGCCATCTGATGATTCATTATGCAAAGCAGTGGAGTTTCAAGAACCTGAGCCTCTATCAGAGGAGCTTCTATTGTAATTATCGGTTGGGTGGGAAATGCAATTTCTCCCTCTTTCATGGCATATACATTGCCTGTAAAGTGCATGTCTGCCAAATATTTTCTGAATTGTTTATACTCTTCTCCAGGAATGAACTTCTCAAAAAAATCTGGTGTTCCGCTACCCAATGCCCGTATCATTTCAATGGATTCCCTTATCCCGGATACTACCGCCCAATTATTTTTGTCGGGAGCTTGCCTGTAAAACAGGTTAAAAACGGCAATCTTGTCTTTCATGCCGGATTCGTAAAACGACTTTCCCATTGTGTACTGGTATTTGTCGGAACAATAAGTTATATTCATTGTCTGTTAATCTGTTAAATGCGTTTGAGTGTAGTATGTATGTATGTATGTATGTATGTATGTATGTATGTATGTATGTATGTATGTA
>CAZULV010000036.1:0-5456 GCA_964621625.1 uncultured Muribaculaceae bacterium
GTCTGCGGGCACAAAAAAAGCCCGCTTCCACAATGGGAAACGGGCAGTTTTAAACCGTAAGGTTACGGATTGTAAGTTAAAATTTATTTGTTAGCAATTTGTCAGTCTTGGCATACGCAAACTAAATTTCTATCACCATAGCCGTTATCTACACGTGCAGTTGCAGGCCAGAATTTATTCTCTCTAATCCAGTTGAGCGGATAAGCGGCAACAGCTCTTGTGTATTTGTGATTCCACTCGTCGGCACAAACCTCTTCTGCCGTATGAGGAGAATTTTTAACAGGATTGTCATTTGCGTCATACTCTCCGCTCTTTATCTTTTCGCACTCCACCTTAATCTGCTTCATGGCATCTATAAATCTATCAAGTTCTGCCAAAGGCTCGCTCTCAGTAGGTTCAACCATGAGTGTTTCATGTACCGGGAATGAGAGAGTAGGGGCATGGAAACCATAGTCCATAAGGCGTTTTGCGAGGTCTGTTGCATCTACACCATATTCTGCCTTAAAATGCTGACAATCTATAATACATTCATGAGCCACGCGGCCTGTTGCTCCGCAATACAAAGTCTTGAACTCAGGAGCAAATGCGGCTGCCATATAGTTTGCATTAAGAATTGCAATCTGCGATGATTTTTTAAGACCGTCGGCACCTAATAATTTAATATAGGCATGAGTAATAGGCAACAGCATAGGGTTTCCGTATGGTGCAGCAGAGACCGCCTCAACGCCTTTGCCGCCACACTCTGTATCTTTAGGATGACCCGGGAGATATGGAGCTAAAGCTGCGGTACAACAGATAGGGCCAACGCCTGGTCCGCCACCGCCATGAGGCATTGCAAACGATTTGTGCAAATTCAAGTGACATACATCGGCACCTATGTGTCCCGGATTGGTAAGACCTACCTGAGCATTCATGTTTGCACCATCCATATATACCAGACCACCGTTTTCATGTATAATATTTACTATCTCTCTTATTTTTACCTCAAAAACACCATGTGTAGAGGGATATGTAATCATGAGTCCTGCCAGATTATCTCTGTTTGCGGCAGCTTTTTCGCGCAATTCTTCTACATTAATGTTTCCGTTCTCATCGCATCCAACCAAAACAATTGAGAATCCGGCCATTGCCGCACTTGCCGGATTTGTTCCGTGTGCCGATGTAGGGATAATCATTATATTTCTGTTGCTGCCGTTATTGGCATTGTGGAACCCTCTAATAGTCATAAGACCTGCATACTCGCCTGCAGCGCCTGAGTTAGGTTGTAAAGAGCATGCGTCAAATCCGGTAATTACAGCCAAATCGTGTTCCAATTCTTTGATTAACTGCATATAACCTTGCACTTGATCTTTAGGGGCAAACGGATGTACATTACTCAGCTCGCTCCAGCTCAAAGGCAACATTTCAACAGCTGCATTCAGCTTCATTGTACAAGAACCGAGCGGAATCATAGAGTGAGCCAAAGAGATATCTTTTCTCTCCAATTTCTTTATAAAGCGCATCATTTCTGTCTCAGAATGGTAAGAATTAAACACGCTTTCTGTAAGGATTGGGCTCTCCCTCTTCATAAATGTATCTGATTCTTTATTGCATCCGCAACCGTTTGGTGTTACAGAGAATATTTCAAGAACCTCTTTAGCCTCTTTACAATTTGTAAGCTCGTCAAAACTTATTCTTATGCAGCCATCTCCATAATGGAAATTATATCCGGCAGCCAAAGCCTTAGCTCTAATGCTCTCTATATCAAGAGCAGCACCCGCCTTGCCGTTAATCTCAATGGTATCAAAGAATTTATCGGTAGTAAGTTCGTAACCGGCCTCTTTTAGGAAAGATGCAACTGCATGAGCATAATGGGCAATCTTTGCAGCAATATCCTTAACACCTTCTGAACCATGATAAACTGCATACATTCCGCTCATTGTTGCCATTAACGCTGTGGCAGTACATACATTTGATGTAGCTTTCTCTCTCTTTATATGTTGCTCACGTGTTTGCAAAGCAAGACGTAACGCGCTGTTTCCAAGGCGGTCTACCGATATTCCTATAATTCTGCCCGGAATCTGTCTTTTATACGCCTCTTTTGTTGCCATGAATCCCGCAACCGGACCGCCAAATCCCATAGGAAGACCAAATCTTTGCGCGCTTCCCACAGCAACATCTGCACCCCATGCTGCCGGTTCTTTAAGATATGCCAAAGCCATTAAATCGCAGTATGCAGTAACCAATGCGCCCTTTTCATGAGCTTTATTGCAGAAGTCTTCGTAGTTTCTAACCTCTCCGTTTGCAGCAGGATACTGAACTATTGCTCCGTAGCATAGAGGATTAAATTCATAAGTGCTATAATCACCTGTTTCTATTACAATTCCAAGACCTTTGGATCTTGTCTTTAGAACAGACAAAACCTGAGGGTAAATGTTTTCATCAACAAAAACCACATTCTTCCCGGCCTTTACCGCATCACGGCTTCTAACCTCAAACATCATTCTCATGGCCTCTGCCGTAGCTTGTGCATCGTCGAGCATGCTGCAATTTGAAAGAGGGAACCCGGTGAGGCTGCTTATCATTGTTTGAAAAATAAGAAGAGCCTCTAAACGGCCTTGCGAAATTTCGGCCTGATAGGGCGTATAAGATGTATACCAACAAGGGTTTTCAAAAATATTGCGTGTAATTACAGGAAGCACACCTGTTCCAAAATAACCGCCGCCAATAAGAGAACGGAAATTCTTGTTCTGTGCAACCATCTTTTTAAGACCGGCAAGATATTCGTTCTCAGAAACTGCCGGAGCAAGCTCCAATGCTTTATCCAACAAAATATCAGACGGAACAACTTGTTTTGTAAGTTCATCTATTGATGCAACATCCAAAACATCCAACATGGTCCTTATATCTTTTTCTCTTGGACCAATGTGTCTGTCGGTAAATGTAAATGCCATATTTATATATTTTAAGTGTTGTTTTAATTAAAAGGGTCAAAGAAACCAACAAATATAGCAAAATCCTCAAAAATTTTGTAATTAAAAAAATATCTTATTTTTGCGAAATCAAAAACCTACAAATATGAGTTTATTAAGTAAGAAAATTTCCGAGCTTCAGGAGAGAACGGCCAAGGCTGTTCAAGGTGGAGGCGACAAAGCAATTGCAAAGCAGATTGCAATGGGTAAACTTCCTGCAAGGGAGAGAATTAACAAACTGTTAGACCCGGGTTCTTTCTATGAATACGATCTGTTCATAGAGCATGATGCAAGAGAGTTTGGCATGGAAAAAAAGAGTCTTGCCGGAGATGGTGTAGTTATAGGCACCGGCACAATTAACGGCAAACCGGTTGCTATTTATGCACAAGATTTTACGGTGGCAGGAGGTTCATTAGGCTCTATGCACGCCAGAAAGATAACCAAGATAATGGATTATTCATTAAGAATGCGTATTCCGCTTATAGGCATTAACGATTCCGGCGGAGCGCGTATTCAGGAGGGTGTAAATTCATTGGCCGGATATGGCGAAATATTTTTCAGAAACACCTTGGCAAGCGGTGTAATACCGCAGATATCTGTAATTCTCGGTCCTTGTGCCGGAGGTGCGGTATACTCGCCGGCCCTTACAGATTATGTTTTTGTTGTAGATAAAATCTCAAAAATGTTCATTACCGGTCCTGAGGTAATAAAATCGGTATTGGGAGAAGAGATAGATATGGAATCTTTGGGCGGAGCGCGTGTGCATTGCGAGACAACGGGTAACGCACACTTTTTTGCCGAGAGCGAAGAGGAGTGTTTTAGCCAGATAAAGCAGTTGCTGTCGTATATTCCGGCTCATAATCAGGAAAAACCGGAAATATTAAAGGCAAAAGAGCCTCTTAAAAAATATAAAATAGACAAAATAGTGCCTGTAGACCCTACGGCACCATACGATGTGCGTGATGTAATAAAATCCATTACAGATGATTCGGAGTTTATTGAGGTACAAGAACTTTGGGCTCCAAATATTGTAATAGGTTATGGAAGAGTTGGCGGTAGAACCGTTGGATTTGTTGCAAACCAGCCTATGGTACTTGCCGGAGTACTCGATTGCGACTCTTCAGATAAAGCTGCAAGATTCATACGCTATTGCGATGCATTTGAGATTCCTATAGTAACATTAGAGGATATGCCGGGTTATCTGCCGGGAGTAGACCAGGAGCATGCAGGAGTTATCCGTCACGGTGCAAAATTATTATATGCCTATTCAGAGGCTACCGTTCCAAAAATTACAATAATTCTGAGAAAAGCCTATGGCGGAGGATATATTGCAATGAATTCCCGTCATTTGCGTGCCGATTTTGTATTTGCATGGCCTACCGCAGAGATTGCCGTTATGGGGCCGGAAGGGGCAGCAAATATTATTTTTAGAAAAGAGATTATGGAGGCCGAGAATCCGGCCGAGATGAGAAAACAAAAAGTAGCAGAGTATAAGGATAAATTTGCAAATCCTTATGTTGCTGCCTCAAAAGGCTATATAGATTCTGTAATTCCACCTGCAGATACCAGAAAATTCATACTCCACGCATTAAATATCTCTACCAACAAAGTACTTAAACGCCCTGTTAAAAAACATGGAGTTCCACCATTTTAATAATAATAAGACAGCCCCGACAGCTGTTTTATAACAAATTGTGAAACACTAATACAAGTATTATGAGTACAGACGAAAAAGAGATAATATCAATGCCCGAAGTTGGCGATGCGGTGCTTATGTCAAACGACTTGAATCCCGGAATATCTCATATTCAGGTGCATGTAGAGGGTCGTAAATATAAGACAACGTATACAAAGAAATTTATGGAAAGAAAGCCGTGGAAAGCACCGGATCCTAATGAGATAAGATCACATATTCCCGGCGAAGTGGCAGAGCTGCTTGTAAAAAAAGGCTCAATAGTAAAGAAAGGCGATACTATAATGATATACGAGGCAATGAAAATGAAAAATATAATCAGTGCCCCGTTCGATGCCATTGTAGAGGAAGTATGGGTAAAGCAGGGCGAAAAATTGCCTAAAGGGGCCCTGCTTGCAACACTTTCTGCACAGCTTCAAAAAATAAATAAAAGATAATATCGTTTGCGGCTTATATTAAGAGCCGCATAAAACAGAGAAGTTGCAGGTCATTGCTTAGCTATTATAACTTGCCTAAGAAATGAGACACTGCAACTTTACTCGTTTATATAAACGGTCGTTTAAATTCTGCTTTCAAATTGTAAGCAGTATCAAAAAACTATAACATAAATGCGAATTATTTTTAAAATTTTTTTTGCAACAAAAAAGGCGTTGCAAGCGTTAAAATATAGTATATAACGTTTTTATAATTAAAATATTTAAGATTTTTGCGCAAAATTTTTATTTTTAATAAATTTTGTTTAAACTTGTACTCTGCAAAAAACGACTGCGGATTATTTTTATACTTAAAAATATTATTACATTTGCATTTAT
>CAZULV010000037.1:0-5350 GCA_964621625.1 uncultured Muribaculaceae bacterium
TCCGTTTCTTGTATGGAAACGGATATATCTCTAAAATAAATATTACTCATAAATCCTTGACGATTATATCGTTTGCTCTGTCTATAACCGATTTGTCAATTAAGCCGAGATATATCTGAGTGGTAGCTATTGAGTCATGGCCGAGTGCATCGGAAATAACATTAACGGGCACATTCTTTGATTTGGCAATAGTGGCCCAGGCGTGCCTGCTTACGTATGTTGTAAGCCTTATCGGTAATTTAACTTTGTCGGCTATGGTTTTAAGAGAATTATTCACGCGATGTAATGCCGATTCGTATTGTTTCCGTTCGTTATCACCTAAACGGGTTACAATAGGGAGCAGATAGGGGGAATCTTTGTTTGAGTAGCGATCTATCAGCTCTCTTATAGGTGTTATTATTTTAATATAGAGCACCCGGCCTGTTTTATGTCTTCTGTAGGTTAGAATACCGTTTTTAATATCTGCCTTTTTTAGAAAGGCGGCATCAATGAATGACATTCCCCTACAAAGAAAAAGGAATAAGAATATGTCGCGGGCAAATGCAAGATTAGGATTAAGTGAGAGCTCAAGATTTTTAATGCGTTTAATATCTCTGATAGAGATTGCCCTTTTTATAGTCTTTTCCATTCCTGTAAAGACTGTGCGAAATGGTTTGCTGTCTTTAATAATCTCCTGTTCTACAGCCCTGTTATAGACCGCCCTGAGAACGCGCATGTAAAAAGATACCGTATTGGGTGTTAGCCCTATTGATTTTAGGTATGCCTGATAGTTTTCCATTTCAATTCTGCTTATTGCATCAATTGAAATATCCTTATTCTCCCTGAACCGCCTAAAACTGCTTAATGCGGCCCGATAGTTCTTGGCTGTACCTTGTTGGTTTAACTGTAGAAGCCGCTTTATGACATTCTCCATGAATGTGAAAAATGTATTCTCTTTTTCGGTTTTATATTTCCTGTCTTCTACGGCTGACAGACGGTGTTTTTCTTTTAGTGTAACCATACTCATACTGTTTAATTGCAGTGACAAGAAAACAAATTGTATGGTCATAAAATAATTAAACCGAATGAATCTGGAGAAATCTCATTCGGTTTACGGTTGTAAATATAGAGCGATTGCACAGCAAAAAGCTGCAATAACCTATATAAGTTGTCTTATCATGATTGTTGCTATAACAATTGGAGCAATATATTTTACAGAAATCTCTATAATCTTTAGATACAACGGGCTTATTTTGTGCATTCCCCCGCTTGTAATTTCATCTATAAAATCCTCCTTTTTCATTCTCCAGCCGGCAAACAGCACAATAAGCAGTGCTCCTAAAGGCATAAGTATATTGGCAGATGTTTTATCAAACAGATCAAAGATATTATTTGACAAGATTTTTACGTTTGCTAATACGCCTTGAGACAAAGAGCAGAATGTGCCGAGAAACAGTACCACAGCTATAGAAGATATTACAGCATTACGTCTTGTAAATCCAAATTCCTCAATAACATACGCAACAACAACTTCGAGTAGTGATATGGATGATGTTATTGCGGCAATAAAGAGTACAAAGAAGAATAACACCGCCAATATAGAACCTAACGGAATTTGCGCAAACACATACGGTAATGTTACAAAAACAAGTCCGGGTCCCTGTCCGGGAGATATTCCAAATGAGAATACGGCAGGCATTATTGCCACGCCCGCTATTATTGCAAACAGTGTATCTGCAATAGCTGTCTGGGCCGACATCTTTATAATATTCTCCTCTTTTTTTACGTATGAGGCGTATGTGAACACTATTCCAAAACCTACGCTCAATGAGAAGAATGCCTGTCCTAAAGCATCGAGAACGGTTTGTGAGGTTACTTTTGAGAAGTCCGGTTTAAAAAGAAAATCTATTCCCCCCTTTGCATCGGGCAAAGTTACCGAGCGTATTGCTATTACTATAACCATAAGAAAAAGCAGAGGCATAAGTATCTTTGAGTACCTCTCTATACCCTCTTTTACTCCGGCAAGCAATACCAATCCCGATAGCCCTATGAATATTACCATAAACAACAGCGGTTGCCAACTCGATGTTACAGTCTCCTCAAAAAGGCCTCCGAGAGCAGAAGTGTCGGATGAAAATTGCAATGTTATTGCCTTTATCATATAGTCTATTGTCCATCCGCCAACAACGCCATAAAACGATAGTACAATAACGCAACAGATTATTGATATTACGCCTATTATACTCCATTTGGAGTTTGGTGCCAATTTTTTAAACGCTCCATAGGCATTTGACTGCGCCCTGCGTCCTATAACAAATTCTGAATACATTATAGGAAGTGCCAGCACAAATACAATTGCCAAATAGATTATTATAAATGCTGCTCCTCCATTTGTACCCACAAGATATGGGAAACGCCAGAGATTTCCCAAGCCCACGGCAGAGCCGGCCATTGCAACGAGAACACCAAAACTGCTTCCAAAATTATCTCTCTTCATATTTATACTTTTTTGTAAACCACAAAACGGTAATCAATTCCATTTTCTGCATCGGTAAAACGTTCTCCGGCCCTTTCTATCTCCCATTCATCTGCATTTATTACAGGAAAGAAGGTGTCGGCATCTTCTGCCGTTGCATATATTTCTGTAATATAAAGTCTGTCGGCTCTCAAAAAAGTCTGTTTGTACAACGTTCCGCCTCCCATAACAAAAAACTCTTCATCCGAGCTTTTGGCCAACGATATTGTCTCTTCCAAGTTGTTTGAAATTTCAAAAGATGTTGTTTGCGGATTCTTTATCTCCGGCATGGGAATATTTGAAATAGTTTTTCCGTCGGGTCCTACAATTCCTTTTGTTATTACAATATTTCTCCTCCCGGGCAGCGGACGTCCTATTGATTCGTAAGTTTTTCTGCCCATTATTACGGGGTGTCCCGTTGTTGTGGCCTTAAAATATTTAAGGTCTTCGGAAATATGCCAAAGCAACTCGTTATTACGACCTATTGCATTATTTTGCGCAACTGCAACTATAAGTGAAAGCATCGTTATTTTAATTTTTTACCAAATACATTTATCTTACAGATTTATAAAACAGGTGTTGGCTAAACCGCAATAGGGGCCTTGATTACCGGATAGGGGTTATAATCTGTAAGTTCAAAATCTTCGTATTTAAAACTGAATATATCTTTTTGCTCTCCATGTATTATCATCTTTGGAAGGCTGCGAGGTGTTCTTTCGAGTTGAGTTTTAACCTGCTCAAAATGATTGAGATAAATATGTGTGTCTCCTAATGTATGAACAAAATCACCCAACTTGTAACCGCATACTTTTGCTATCATCATTGTAAGGAGGGCGTATGAGGCAATATTAAAGGGCACACCTAAAAAGACATCGGCACTACGCTGGTAGAGCTGGCAAGAGAGCCTGTTGTCGGCCACGTAAAACTGAAAAAGTGAGTGACACGGAGGCAAAGCCATTTTATCTATATGCGCCACGTTCCAAGCAGAAATGATATGTCTTCGCGAATCGGGATTCTCCTTGAGCGATTTCATAAGATTTGCCAATTGGTCTATCTCTCTGCCATCTTCTGTTTTCCAATGACGCCATTGTGCTCCGTAAACAGGTCCGAGATTTCCATTCTCATCGGCCCATTCATCCCAAATGGTAACGCCATGTTCATTCAAATATTTTATATTGGTATCTCCATTAATGAACCATAACAGTTCATAGATTATAGATTTAAGATGTACCTTTTTGGTTGTAAGCAGAGGAAAACCGTCATTAAGATTAAATCTCATCTGATACCCAAAAATACTTTTTGTTCCCGTTCCTGTTCTATCTTCTTTAATAACACCTTCGTCCATAATCTTTTGAAGGAGATTCAAATATTGTTTCATTGCTGTATGTAAATTAATCTGCAGGTAAATCTATTAAACTGTTTCAATGAGTGCAAAAATAGTAATTCATAACAGATTTTTGGAAGCTGTTTTTGTTTTTATTACAACTTTTTTCTCAGTTTCTCCTTTTATTCAAGCCTTTAACAGGCTTACAAATTGTATCCGAATATACTCAATACTATTGGCAGATGATCACTCACTCCGCCATTATACCGCGGCCCTTTAAGTGTGCGCCGTATCTTATATCCCAAATAATTTGCATCTTTTTCCAACAGAAACTCATGACAAAATACCTTGCTGCTTAGAGGTGTGCAAAACAGCCATTTCAGACTCCTGTCGGGATTATTCTCTTCAAATAGATTTTCAGATACAAGAAAATGATCTATCCTTTCCCACTCAGCTTTGTATTTGTATGTAAACCATTCCTGTGGAGTTCGCATAATCCGGCTTTTCTTTATCCCGTAAAACTCCTTTTGAGTCATGTTCACCAATTTGTTCAGGTTGCATAAAGCCTCCGATTCTGCATCGTCATTAAAATCTCCCATTACAATGATATTTGCCATGTCATTAGTGCGGATGATAGAATCTGTAACCCGCTTCAGGCAATCCGATGCTGCCATTCTGCGGGTTATAGAGATATTTTCTCCTCCAAGTTTGGAAGGCCAATGCACCACAAAACAATGTAGTGTATCAAGAGAGTTGAACACGCCTTTTACATATACAATATATCTCGATTGTAATATTTCTTGCTCTAACTCAACAGGATAAAATTTGCTTTGCAAAGGCTTGAACTCCTTTTTGTGATATAACAGGGCTGCATCTATTCCTCTTTTATCCGGAGAGTCTTTATGTATAATACCATAATCAAGTCTCGATAATAGAGTGTTCTCTACAAGTTGGTCCAACACAAAGCGGTTTTCAATTTCACATAAGCCTATAAGCGCAGGAAAAATACCGTATTGCTCATTTACTAATGTTATTGTTTTGGCAATATCATCTCGTTTTTGTGCAAATTTTTTCCAGTTCCAGAATTTTTCGCCGTGCGGTGTAAACGATTTGTCTTTGTATACGATTTCTGTTTTTGAAGAATCTATAACAGGCATTGGATTTTCTGCAACGGAATTTAGAAAAGGATCAAAAAAATTCTCCACATTCCAAAACATCACAAGTAGCAATAGAATCTCCTTTCCCATAAAATCGCCCCCTCTTTATCTCAATTTATTACGGAATGCCAAGCACTCTGCTTATCCTGTAGTCTTTACATTATAGCTTTTCTATCTCTTCTTTCGACAGACCTGTACACTCAGCAATTACAGTAATATCAATAGATTTTGATTTCATCGATTTGGCAATCTCTATGTTACGTTTGGCTTCTCCTTTAGCAATTCCCTTAACCTCTCCTTTAGCAAGCCCCTCTTCCAGTCCCTCCTGTTTGCCGGTGAGTTTGGCGTACTTTATGCAACTCATGGTGTCCATGT
>CAZULV010000038.1:0-5308 GCA_964621625.1 uncultured Muribaculaceae bacterium
TGTCTAAAATTTATGCGTAATTTTTACTCCCCACAGGGTTTAGCGGGTGAGCCGCCAAAAGTTGCAACAATCGGAATCTTGGATTGTTACATAATGAAAAGAGCCTCCCAAATTTAATGGAAAGCTCTTCACATATTTGCGTGCCCAGAACAAGACTCGAACTTGCACACCGTAATCGGCACCACCCCCTCAAAGTGGCGTGTCTACCAATTTCACCATCTGGGCGTTTGCGGGTGCAAATATAAGAGCTTTTTCTTAAAGGACAAAATATTTTTTATAAACATTTTAATTTTTATTCTGCCTCCTAAAAACGGATTTTTATTTAGAAGCGGTTAAAGATAATTTGATTATCTTCGTATGTTTATTTAACTTTTAAAGTTTTAATTATGGTAGAGATTTACGAACAACAGATCACCCGACTTACAGACCTCACAGAAATTTCGGATCTTCTCACACGGGATGAAAACTTTCAGAAAAATTTACAGAAATATATTTCCAGTCCGTTTGATGCAGATGTTGAAAGAGTTGCAAAAGGGGTATTTACGTTGGCCGTAAGCAAGACCGAATCCCCTTCATTAGACAGATACGATGCAACCGTGGCCATAACTAAAGCCAACAACGAAGTTCTCTCCAGATTGGCATGCACCGGAGCAAGATACCTTACCACAAAAAATTCCGAAAACAGGCGGATAAATGCTTTGGGACAGTTCATATCAAAGAAAGCCATAACATCAATGGCTTTTGATTGCAAAGGAGACACAATCTATCTCATAGGAAATATAGAAGACGATGAGGCTGTAAATCAAGAGCATCTTAACATATTGGTAAAGACTATAGAGAATGAGCTTGTTACAAGTGCACACTACATATCGTCAAACGGTCTGTTCCTCTCTTTGCTGGAGGCATGTGCTCCTAATGGTTTGGGATTTGACATAACATCCGATGCAGAGTTCGAAGACAAAGAATTTCTTTTTGGATCAAGCAGATATATAGCAATAGTTACAGTAAACGATGAGCAGGAGAACGACTTTGTAGATTTCATGTTCAACAACAATGTGCCGGTAACCCTTTTGGGACACGTTACAAAGGGGGAATTGAGATTAGACGACCTCTCTTTCGGAAATATATCTGATTTTATCCTTTAATCCATATATATGTGGCAGAGCAATACATGGCAGATAATTTCGTTGGTACTGTATGTTATGAATATGGTACTCGCTGTCTTTATCTCCACTACGCTCATATTGCGCAAACAAGACCCTGTTAAAACACTTACATGGGTAATTGTGCTAATACTACTGCCCTATTTTGGAATAATATTCTATATTTTCTTTGGACAAAATTATAGGAAGCGTAAAATTTACAGCCGTAAAGGAATAGCAGACTACAAAATAAGGAAAGAGACAAGCCGCAAACAGATTGAAGCCTTGCGTAAAAATCCAACTCTTGCCCCTTTAGAGATGATGCCTTTTAAGAAGCTGATCTATCAGAACTTAAAAAACAGTCATACTGTAATAGAGGATAATGAAAGTATTGATTTTTACTTTACCGGACGAGATGCCCTCGATGCAATGTACAACGAAATTGCCATGGCCGAGCATCATATTCACCTGCAATCATATATAATTGTAGATGACAATACCGGAGAGAAATTTAAGAAACTGCTTATAAAAAAGGCCAAAGAGGGAGTAGAAGTAAGGATTATATATGACGGAGTGGGTAGCATAGCTTTAAAGAAAGCCTATACGCAACAGCTCAAAGAGGCCGGAATAGAAGTTCTTGTATTCTCGCCGGTGAGCATTAAACTTCCTACTGCAACAATAAACTACCGCAACCATCGCAAGATTCTTGTAATAGATGGTAAAACAGGCTTCTTGGGCGGAGTAAATATTGCAGACCGCTACTATTACGGAACAACCGAAGGGGATTGGCATGATACCCACATACGTATAAAGGGTGAGTCTGTATCTTCTATGCAGGCATGCTTCCTTATGGACCGACATTTTATACAAAGCCGTAATATAAGACGTCGCATAATGCTCAAACGGAAATATTATCCGCCATTAGACATAAAAGAGAGCAAAGAGCAGATGCAGGGACACCATATCTACTCACAAATAATTTCGAGCGGTCCCGACAGCGATTGGGCAAGCATCATGCAATGCTACTTTAGTGCTATTACCGCAGCAAAAGATCATATATATATAGTAACACCATACTTTACACCATGCGAAAGCATTCTTAATGCCATAAAGATTGCTGCATTAGGCGATATTGAGGTAAAAATAATGTTACCTGAGCAATCCGATACAAGAATAGCTCACTGGAGTACAATGTCTTATATATCTGAACTATTGGAGGCCGGGGTAAAGATAGGATTGTTTAAAAAAGGATTTAATCACTCAAAAGTAATAAGCATAGACGGACTTGTAAGCATTGTAGGCTCTGCCAATATGGATATAAGGAGCTTTGAGCACAATTTTGAAGTTATGTCTGTAATATACAATAAAGAGTGTGCAGAGATAATAGAGAGACAGTTTGCATCTGATTTTGCCTCATGCAAACAGGTTACTCCGTTAAAATGGGCTAAAAGAGGCAAAACCGACAAGATAAAAGAGAGCTTTGCCAGATTATGGAGTCCGCTGTTATAGAAACAAATACTAAAATATATACATATATACAATGGAAACTACAAAAAAAAGTTATGCATTGCCAATAGCAATGATGTTTGCCCTGTTCTTTATGATTGCATTTGTAACAGGACTGCAAAACCCAATGGGTGTAATTATAAAATCACAATTTGGAGCGAGCAATTTTGTGTCTCAACTCGGAAATCTCGCCAACTTTATCGCATACGCGTTCATGGGTATTCCTGCCGGATTGCTCCTGAGCAAAATAGGCTATAAAAAAACAGCCCTTACCGCCATTGCCGTAGGATTTATTGGTGTTGGCGTTACTTACCTGTCAGGACTTTTAGGTACAAATGAAGCTGGTGCAGCCTCAAACAATACCGGAATATTTGCGGTTTATCTTATAGGCGCACTTATCTCAGGCTTCTCTATGTGTATGCTCAATACTGTTGTAAATCCAATGCTTAACTCTCTTGGCGGCGGCGGAAACAAAGGCAACCAGCTTATTCAGTTTGGAGGTTCTTGCAACTCTATTGGAGCTACTATAGTTCCTGTTTTGGTTGGCTATCTTATTGGAGATGTTTCTCAGGCAAGTATTTCAGATGCCACCCCTGCTCTATTTATAGCAATGGGTATATTTGCCTTGGCCTTTATTGTTTTGGGGTCTATGCAAATACCTGAACCATATATTGCAAAAAACGATAATAAAGAGAAGACATCGGATAAATACAGTGCATGGAGCTTCCGCCACTTTATCCTTGGCGTTATTGCAATTTTCATATATGTTGGAGTTGAAGTTGGTATTCCTAATATTGCAAATCTATTTATGACAGATGAATTGGGCATTGCAACCTCAGAAGCGGGCACTATAGTTGGAACATATTGGTTTCTTATGCTCATAGGCCGTCTTATAGGAGGCGCTGTAGGAGCAAGAGTTTCAAGCAAGACAATGCTTGCAACAGTAGCTACAATAGGAATAGTCTTCGTACTTGCAGCAATGTTCCTTCCGTTAAGCACCAAAGTAATGATGCCTGTATTCAAGAGCGACATATCTTTTGGAACAGTTGAAGTTCCAATATGTATAATGTGCTTTGTATTATGCGGCTTGTGTACCTCTGTTATGTGGGGCGGAATATTCAATCTTGCCGTTGAAGGTCTTGGCAAATATACAGCAGCAGCCTCTGGAATATTTATGATGATGGTATGCGGTGGAGGAATTCTTCCTGCAATACAGGGCTGGATAGCCGATATGGCAGGTTTCCTTAACAGCTTCTGGCTAATTTTTGCAGGAATGTTCTATTTCTTGTTCTACGCTCTTGTGGGCTCAAAAAATGTAAACAAGAATATTCCCGTATAAATATCGTAAAAGCAGTAAAGACGTTTAAAATTATATAATATGGAAAAAGAATATGTTGTTGGCGTTGATATAGGAGGCCAGACCACAAAAATAGGAATTGTAGACAGACGCGGAAATATTATAGTACAGACCGTAATAAATTCCAAATACAAGGCAGATGAGGCAGATATTTTCATGCAGGCCCTGTGCCATACCATAACCGAACTTGCCACAGGTGTTGGCATGGAGAAAATTCACGGAGTTGGAATAGGTGCTCCTAATGGAAATTACTACAAGGGAACTATTGAGGATGCCGCAAATTTAGAATGGGGCAAGGGCAAAACAATACGTTTGGCCGATACTGTTTCTAAAAATCTTGGAGTTCCGGTAACGGTTACAAACGATGCCAATGCCGCTGCTGTTGGAGAGATGACATACGGAGCAGCTCGTGGCATGAAGAATTTTATAATGATAACCTTGGGTACAGGTGTCGGTAGCGGAATTGTAATAAACGGAGATGTAGTGTATGGACACGACGGCTTTGCAGGTGAGTTAGGGCACACTTGCGCAGTAAGGGATAACGGACGCGCATGCGGATGCGGAAAGCACGGATGCCTTGAAGCCTATGCGTCGGCAATAGGTGTAGCTCGCACAGCCCGCGAATGGCTCGAAATAAGCAAAGAGCCGAGTATTCTTAGAAATATGCACGAAATAACCTCAAAAGACATTTACGAAGCTGCTGTAAAAGGAGATAAATTGGCTATTGATATATTTGAATACACCGGCAAGATGTTAGGACGCTCGTTTGCAGATTTTGTAGCCTTTAGCGCGCCTCAGGCAATTGTTCTTTTTGGAGGACTCGCCAGAGCCGGAGAATTTATTTTCAAGCCTGCTAAAAAAGAGATGGAAGCCAACCTTCTCTCTATATGGAAAGGTAAAGTAGAAATAATTCCTTCGGCACTAAAAGAGAGTGATGCTGCAATATTGGGAGCTTCGGCTCTTGCATGGTAGTCTCATCTCTGCGAATTATTGCAGGAGTCCCCTCGAGAGATTCCTGCAATTTTTTTATTTCTGCCCTATAGCTTTTCTATCTCTTTTTCCGACAGATTGGTATATTTTGCTATTGCAGAAACAGAAACGCCATCCAATTTCATTGATTTGGCAATCTCCATGTTACGTTTGGCTTCTCCTTCGGCAAGACCTTCGGCTCTGCCCTTAGTTATGCCCTCTTCAAGGCCTTTAGCTTTTCCCTCTTCCAGTCCCTCTTGTTTGCCGGTGTGTTTAGCATACTTTATGCAACTCATGGTGTCCATGTAGTTTTTGAGATCGGTTTCATATCTCA
>CAZULV010000039.1:0-3980 GCA_964621625.1 uncultured Muribaculaceae bacterium
AGCCTGCCGCTAGCGTTCATCCTGAGCCAGGATCAAACTCTTCATTGTATATATTTATATAAATTCTTAGCTTGCTCCTAACTGAATTACTTTAAAGTATTGACAGGTAAATTTACCTATTCCTTATACTCTTGCTGTTGTCATTATGCTATCAAAGAACTCAATTTTAAACGTTCCGAAGTGTTTTCTTTTCCGAAACGGGTTGCAAAGATATGGTTCTTTTTTTTACCAACCAAATAATATTTAAAAAAAAAATCAAAAATATTTTTAACAATCTTATTATCAGCGAGAAAAATTTATATACCAAACTGAACTTTTTTGCTTTGCTTACGTATTTTTATGTACTTTTGCGCTCGATTTATTAACAACGACATACAAAAAATGTAGGTTATGAATATTTATCTGCAAATATTTTCAAGCTTTGCAAAGATAGGAGCCTTTACAATAGGCGGAGGATATGCTATGATTCCTCTTATACAAAAAGAGGTTGTAGAGAAGAAGAGATGGATTGACGAAGAGGACTTTATGGATGTGCTCGCAATATCACAGTCGGCACCGGGACTGCTTGCCGTAAATATTTCTATATTTTTAGGGTACAAATTAAGGGGTATAAAAGGGAGCACCGTAGCCACATTGGGAAGCGTACTCCCCTCCTTCCTCATAATTCTCCTTATTGCAATGTTTTTTACCGGCTATCAGGATAATCCTGTGGTAATTAAGATTTTTAAGGGAATAAGGCCGGTTGTGGTTGCTCTTATTGCCGTTCCGGTAGTAAATATGGCCAAAAAGGCAAAGCTGAATATATATACAGGAACATTTGCAGTTGCAACAGCTCTGCTCATAGCTTTTCTAAAAGTATCGCCGCTTTATATATTATTGGTAACGGGCGTTGCGTTTGTATGTATGATGTTTGTTAAGAAAAACCAGGATAAAAAAGACCGTATATGATATATCTTCAACTGTTTTATACATTTTTTATAATAGGCATGTTCACTTTTGGCGGAGGATATGCCATGTTATCACTCATTCAGAATGAAGTTGTTGTTAATCATGCATGGGTTACTGCTCAGGAATTTACAGATATGATTGCTATCTCGCAGATGACGCCCGGACCTATTGGCATAAACAGTGCAACTTACGTGGGATATGCTGTTACAGGCAATGTATTCGGGTCATTGGTAGCCACAACGGCAGTAATGCTTCCGTCTTTTATAATAGTGCTGTTTATCTGTAAATTATACGAAAAATTCAAGAAGAGCAACATATTCGCCACTCTCCTTAAATTTTTAAGACCCGTTGTAATAGGAATGATTGCAGCCTCTGCCGTAATTCTTATTACATCCGACAATTTTATAGACTATACAAGCTGGCTGCTCTTTGCCGGCGCATTTATAGCATGTAAATGGCTTAAAGCCAATCCTATACTTGTAATAATAGTAGCAGGAGCCATAGGTTTTATAATATACTGACGGCCTTATTAATAAATATATCTACTACTAATAATATCCCGACGGTTTTAAAGCAACCTGTTGCTTTGGCACCCTGTCTGCTACTCTTCTTTTTTGTTGTCTTCTATTTTTGAAGAGACTACCTCATAGGTAACGTCTTCTGCCTTTTCTGTATTTATATATTTACCGTTCCTGTTAAATTTTACCGCTCTGAGCATCCAGCCGGAAATTATCTCCACAATGCCATAACCGGCTACACATCCTCCAAAAAACATGGTAAGCACATTTTTGGCTGTGAACGGCTGAAAGAACAATATTATTCCGCTTATTGTGATAATTGCAGGAATTACATAGAAGTATGCAGGTACAGATATATGGCGTCCGCTTATAAACAGGTTCACAAACTGCCCAATTCCCAACAGAAGCAGTATTGCACCAAAAAGGAAAACAAGTATACTCACAAAGAACCCCGGAAATATAAAGATAAGCAACCCAAAAAAGAGATATATGGCAACATTGAGAGTTGCGAATGTTCTGAATATATCATGACTTCCATTTTTTCCGTCAGACTCATCTTTTTCGGCCTCCTTATTTGCCTTTATATTAAAGTATAAAGAGACAATGCCTATGGCAATAAGAAATGCCGCTATTACTTTTACTATAAGATTAAGCATGCTGTTGGGCCAAAATAGTAGAGCAACTCCCAAAAGAAGAAATGCAATGCCACGTATAACCGAATAGGTTCTGTTTGTAAGTGTATATATTATATGCATATTATTACTGTTTTTAAGAATGATTACTGATTATTAACACGCAAATCTACAATAAAAGTTCAATAAAATATCTTACAATTTATAACAATGGTAAAAAATAAATTGTACCTTTGCTCTCCGACAATGAGAACAAAACCTTCATATAACATCAATCACAGTGGTTTTCTAACCATTACAACATCTACAACCATTACCCCTTTGGGGGTTTAGTTTGTTATATATCATAGTCGTTTATTCCTCAGATACCAATCTAAAAGGTTTTTACAGTTAACAAAAGTTAAGATTTGTAAATTTTACATATCTTTTTCTTATAGTTTGAAACATAAATAGCATACAAATATGATAGTATTAAAATTTGGAGGCTCATCTGTGGGCAGCCTCAACGGTTTAAACAATCTTAAAGCAATTGTAAATAGAGAAGAGAGTCCGTGTATTGTTGTGGTTTCGGCAATTACAGGCATCACCAATATGTTGGGAGAGGTCTTTGAAAAAGCGGCAAAGCACGGAGGTAGCTATACAGAAGCCCTCAACATTATAAAGAACAAGCATTTAGAACTTGCAAAACAGGTTCTGTCGGAATTAAAATATGTAGAATTTCAACAAGAACTTAATGCCGATACCGATAAACTCGAGGAGCTTTTGAGCAGTGTATCTATAATGAGGGGAAATCTAAAGACTCTCGAAGATCATGTACTCTCTATGGGTGAGCAGTTCACATCAAAAATGATAGTAAAAATGTTTGATAATGCCGTGAGAATAGATGGACGGGAGTTGATTGTTACCAAAAAGAGCGGCGATGCCTCTCAAATTCTATGGGACGAGACCTGCGAACGTGTAAACAAAACTTTTAAAGATTTTTGCGGATTAGCAGTTGTGCCGGGATTCTGCGGAAGAACTCCCGACGGATATATTACC
This sequence comes from uncultured Muribaculaceae bacterium, assembly GCA_964621625.1. Lineage (GTDB taxonomy): Bacteria > Bacteroidota > Bacteroidia > Bacteroidales > UBA932 > Egerieousia. The sequence goes on from CAZULV010000039.1 coordinate 3,137, forward strand.
ACGCTCGGACGCGGAGGCTCAGACCTCTCTGCAGCAATGATTGCCGCTGCACTTGGCGTAGAAAAGCTGTGTATCTGGAGCGATGTAGATGGAATGATGACCTCCGACCCCGACGTAGTTCCCCAGGCAATCTCCATACCATGCCTCTCCTATTCGGAAGCGGCCGAATTGTGCCATTTTGGAGCCAAAGTACTCTTTACACCTGCAATATGGCCTGCAATAAAGAGCAATACACGCATTCACATACGCAATGTATTTAACCCTCAACACAAAGGAACTGAGATAAATGCAAAAGGGGAAGATAACGGCAATTTTCCTGTGAGAGGAATAACACATGTAGAGGGAATCTCTCTTATAACTGTATTTGGAAACGGGCTCATGGGGCAGGTAGGCACCTCTTACCGTCTCTTTGGCTCTTTGGCCGACAAAGGGATAAACATTGTATTTATTGCACAGGCATCGTCGGAATACAGCATAAGTTTTGCGGTAAAGAGTGAAGATGGACAAAAAGCCATTGATATAATAAAAGGCAATCTTATGGCCGATAAAATACACGGCTCTTATATAGATGTTGCCATTGAACCGAATATGGCTATAATTGCCATTGTGGGAAACAGAATGAGAATGACTCCGGGAATCTCAGGCCGTATATTCACAGCACTTGGCAACAACAATATAAATGTTGTTGCAACGGCACAAGGCGGCTCTGAACTAAACGTTTCTGTTATTGTAAAAGAGGAGGATGTAAAAAAAGGAGTACAAGTACTCCATAACGAATTTTTTAAATAATGAGGCTGTCTAACAAGTTTAGGCAGCCTCTCTTTTCGTTCAAACAGGTTAAAAA
>CAZULV010000040.1:0-3543 GCA_964621625.1 uncultured Muribaculaceae bacterium
CTCAAGCGAAGATAAAAAATTATTCATTTTCCCCACAGGGTTTAGCGGGTGAGCCGAGGAGATTCTTACAATACCTCTTTACATGGGATTTCTTGTTAAGGATAAACTTACAGAGATTATAGTCCCCGACATTGATTTGAGTTTATTGAATTAAGGTATAACTGCCAAAAATAGTTGGTGACATTACCTGAATTAAAATTAATCTTCGCCGGATTTATAAATTATCTCGGAATTCTATCAGTCAATTTTACTTCAGGAAATTTCTATCAGAGGATAATCTGTTGAAAATTCAGAAGACGAGAAATTGGGTACAATCGTATTTTTTATAAAATCTTTTGTTCCCGACAAATCAAAGTATTTATAATTACCACATGTAAGCTCCGAAGCTCCAGGAATTTTTCCCTCTTCTGCTAAAAGAATTGCCGACATGCAATCCAACACTGTCTGTTTTATATACTGTTCGCTGTACTTTACAGATGTAAGCAGATAAAAACCTGTAAGACACCCCATAGGGCCAACATAAAGAACTGTTTTAGAGAACTCTTCAGAGGTTTTGCACCTAAGAAAATCGGCCATGAAATGCTCCAACGTATGTGAAATAGTAGGTGACATGAACAATCCTTTATAAACAGCATCCTGCGGTGCAACAAAACGTATATCGTAAGTATATACCCCGTTTACTTCGCTTACATAAATTCCGGGATTAAGTTTTGTATGGTCTACTATAAATGAGTTTACTTTTTGCATAACTATCTATTATTAAACATATTATATATCCACAAATCAACTAATTAACTGACGGACCGACCAACCAATCAAATAATTAAGCATTAATCTATTAATCAACCGACAAATCAACTAATTGACCAATCAAGCAATCAAGCAATCAAACAATCAAACAATTGAGTAATTGAGCAATCAATTAATCATCATTAACATAAATTATTTAGGCTTCTGAGCTTCATGACCGGATAATTTTACCACAAGATCTTCTGCCTGCTGCAGCGAGCCGAGTTTTCCAACATCTATCATCTGCAGCCCCGGCTGTATGTAAAACTTTATATCATATCTGCTGCATACATCAAGATAAAAATCTATTATAGAGAATTTCTGAGGCCAATCCTTCATGAGTTCGAATATTTGGGGCGATATAACATGCGCCCCGTCAAAGGCATACTTTTTAAGATTGAATTTCTGCAAAAATGCCTCGCTATCAAAATATTCTTTAGGCTGCGTTCCGTCTCCCAAACCAAAAACAGCCCCCTCTGCTGCGCTCCGTCTCAATGCCCTATATGGAGAGCGAACCTCACCGGTCTTAACATTCATCCAACCGGCTAAATTATTATCTGCATTAAACAGTAAATATCTCTGAGTATCACGCTTGCTTACCAAAAGCGTAGCAAGAGGCATACTACCGCACTCATTTGCAACAGCAGTTGCAGAAGTAAAATTTACGCTTGTACCAAGATGTGCTTCAATAAATTTACGAATATCCAAATCCGACAATATATCAACATTATGCACAAAAAAAGGCTCTTTATCACCCAAAGCCGCTGCTGCATGTTTTATGCCGCCACCCGTATCAAGCAACATATCCGTTTCGTTGGAAAATGTTACCGACATGCCAATATCGTTATTTTGGGCAACATACTCCTCTATTTTATGGGCAAAATGATGAATATTTATAACAACCTCGGTAAATCCTGCGGCTTTAAGTTTCTCCATCACATGCCTCAGCAACGGTTTTCCGCAAACCTCAACCAAAGCTTTTGGCATTGTATCCGTAATTGGTTTTAAACGCGTTCCCAATCCTGCCGCAAATATAAAAGCCTTCATATATCTACAAATTTACGCTTTACATCTCCTGCTCTATTCCCTGCTCTCTATGTATCAGTTTTACAGTTACATTAAATTTTTTGGCAATATGCTCCGCTAAATGTTGGGCACAATAAACCGAACGATGCTGACCGCCGGTACATCCAAAACAGAACATAAGATTCGTAAATTTACGCTCTATGTACCTCTTTACATGGGCATCTGCAAGAGAATACACATTATCAAGAAATTTAAGCACTCCCCCATCCTCTTCTAAAAATTGGATAACCTCTTTATCCAAACCTGTAAAATGTTTGTAATGGTCATATTTTCCCGGATTCTCAATTGCCCTGCAATCAAACACATAACCGCCGCCGTTTCCGCTTTCATCGAGCGGAATACCTTTCTTGTAGGCAAAACTAAAAATGCGCACCTCCAATTTCTTCTCCTTTCTCAAATCTGCGAACTGACGCATTGAGGTAAGTTTCTCCATAATTTCCTGCAAATAAGGATACTCAACAAAAGGCTCATCCTTTATCAGTTTGCGTAAATTATCTATTGCAAACGGAACGCTCTGCAAGAAATGCGGTTTTTTCTCAAAATAACCGCGGAATCCGTATGCTCCCAGAACCTGCATTGTTCTAAACAATACAAAAACTCGTAATGTCCTGTAGAACTCGTCTTGCGGAACCTCCACATATTTTTTAAGGGCTTCACGATACGTATTTATAAGTTCCCCCTTAAGTTCATCGGAATAATTGGCTTTTGCCTGCCAAACAAACGATGCCAAATCGTAATAGAAAGGACCTTTTCTTCCACCTTGGAAATCAATAAAATAAGGTTCATCATTAACCAACATTACATTACGTGCCTGAAAATCTCTGTACAAGAATGTCTCTCCGCCGGAAGTCTTTAACAGATCCAATGAGAGTTTATGAAAATCATCCTGCAATTTTATTTCACTGAATTCCAAACCAGTAGCCTTAAGAAAACAATATTTGAAATAGTTCAGATCAAAGAAAATCATACGGGCATCAAACTCCGGTTGCGGAAAACATACAGAATAATCGAGTCCCCGCCCCCCTTCAAACTGAATTTTTGGAAGTTCGGCAATAGTCTTCTTTAGCAAACCTATCTCATAATCGGAATAATTACCGGATTCCCTACCCTGCGCCACATGGTTAAAAAGAGTAATATCTCCTAAATCCTCCTGCAGATAAAACTCCTTATTCTCACTCACACACAACACTTTAGGAACAGACAATCCCTTTAACATAAAATGCCGTCCAATCTCTATAAATGCCTTGTTTTCATCTACCGAAGTTCCGGCCGCTCCTATAAGCGAAATGCCGTCACCCTTTACCCTAAAATATCTTCTATTGCTTCCGCTCGACGGAAGTTCATTTATTTCAATTGGTTTTTGACGCGTATACTGCTCAAACAGCTCCTCTATTTGCTTCATATCACTCGTATTTTCTATTTTTTACAAAAGTCGGAAAAAAATTAATTTTTTTAACAGTAATCACTCAAATAATTTCAATAAAGAATCAAATAAAATCAAAAGCTTTTTAAATTTGCAAGACTAAGAGGGAAAGTCCCCGCAAATAAAAGCACAAATGCACTACACACACATTACAAAGCAATCGATATATACCACATTACAATAATCGCGAACATACATACATACATACATACATACATACATACATACATACATACATACATACA
>CAZULV010000041.1:0-2420 GCA_964621625.1 uncultured Muribaculaceae bacterium
CAAGCGAAGATAAAAATTTATTCATTTTCCCCACAGGGTTTAGCGGGTGAGCCGTTTTTTGTGCCATAATTTTTTTGCCCTTTATTATAGCTCCCAATCTGTTTTCGGATTTTATGTCGCATAATTCTGCAGGTATTCCAAATAATGAAGAGTATATCATTGCCGGTGGATTGCATGCACATCTGTTAGTCCTGATAAAATCATTTATAGTGCTCAGTTCATGGATAATGGGGTATTATGCTCTAAAAAATTTACCCATAACGCTTGCCGGTCCTATAAATGCTTTCAGACCTGTGCTTGTATTATTGGGCGCAATGTTAATATTTGGCGAAAAACTTAATCTGTTGCAATGGAGTGGGGTGCTTCTCTCATTGGCAAGCCTGTTTTTGTTAAGTCTGTCGGGGAAAAAAGAGGGAATAGATTTTAAGCATAACAAATGGATTCTTATTCTTTTTGGCGCGGTAATTACAGGAGCTGTGAGCGGATTATATGACAAGTTTATAATGAGACAGTTGCCTCCTGTTTTTGTTCAGAGCTGGTTTAATGTTTATCAGGCTGCAATTATGGGAACAGTTCTGTTGCTGCTTGGCAGAAATCAGCAAACTAAATTCCGTTGGAGCTGGTGGATTCCACTTATCTCTATATTTATATCAATTGCCGATTTTGCATATTTTTATTCACTCTCTTGCCAGGATTCACTTATTGCTGTAGTCTCAATGATACGACGTGGCAGCGTTATTGTCTCCTTTACTGCCGGTGCGTTAATCTTTAAAGAGAAAAATCTAAAATCAAAAGTTTTAGACCTTATTCTCATAATTGCCGGACTTGCACTGCTTTGTTGGGGAAGTGTGAAGTAGAACTTTTTCGGATACTTTCTGTATCTGATATGATTATGATGTGTATGTTTTCACGAGTTTATAAATTCCCATCCGCCATATGCGCACATCAAAATATATGCACCAAATTCCTGATCCGGACCCAATATTTCCAGATTATAACCTACAATGTATAGAATTAAACATACGATAAGTGGCTTGATATAAGAGATTCGCTCATTAGTTTGTCTCTTTTTATTACAATCATCACAAATAGGTACTAAATATTTAGAAGCACACTGTTGACACAAGCCTTTATGGCAATCAACGCACTGAGCTACCGCTTGTTCTAAAGGATGATAAAAACATTTGCGATTGCCGGATACTTTCTGTTTTTATTTAAATATTCCACAAGTCCGGTCGTTCCATTATATGGAAATTCAGGCATTTCATCTACAGATTCAGATTCGTACACTTGGTTATCCGGAATATTTGTAGTATTTGTAATATCACTTTTAGTACTTGGTTTATCCTTAATATTAACAGCTACAGAATATAGTTTCTTTTCTTTATACCATACTTCATAATGGTAAATTCCTGCTGTATAGTAATTTCCATTATTATTACCCCAGCCAAGAATATTAATGCTTCCTTGTTTTCCTAAAAGAGTAACTTTATTCTCAAATGTATATGAAACAGGTGATGCATTACCTCTTATAAGTTCTCCTCTTTGGTTTAATATTTTTATTCCCAGTGTAGCCTTCACGTTGGCATGATTGAACAGCTTGTGCGAATTAGGCTTATACGCCAGTATATTCCGAAAAGGAACTGATTTTTCCAACAATTACACCGCAAAAAGTACAAGTTAAATTAAATAGAAGGCAGCGTGAGAATCTTAATTTCTCCGCACTAACTACCGAATTTTTCAAACATTTTTGCTAATATTGCATTTGCCCTTGGATTCTGCAATGCAGGATTATTTAAAAAACAATATTACTATAACATTAATCATAAACTTTTTGGTTGGAATTACGGACAATTTTTGGGTGAGAAGATATATTTGTGAAGAAATTTCAAACTACTAAAACTACATTATAATGCTTACGTTAGAAGAACTGCTCATAGAAACAGATCCTGATTTAACCTTAGCTGCAACAATGATTATAGGCTTTGATGATAATGGGGATTTGGTATTGGAATATACAATTACTGATTGCAATGCTCCATTGGAAACCCGTATAAAGTATGTGTCTGTTAATAAGGAGGATGCTTACATTTTGGCTAAAAAAGTAAAAGTTACTTTAACAAAACTGCCAAATTATATTTATCGGAGATATGGAAAACGTCCTTTATGCGAAACCGACCCTTCTGAGGCTCGTGCATTGTTTGGAGAAATATTGGATTTCTACAAATATAATGGCATTAGATATCAATTAAAGAACAGCCAGGAATTGTCGGGTGAACCGTTGTAAGTTGAAAGTAATCGGGTGAGCCCGGAATTACCATATAAACAAAAAAGGAGCTGATTTATCAGCTCCTTTTTTGTGATTCGGTTGGGATTCGAACCCAAGACCCACAGCTTAGAAGGCTGTTGCTCTATCCAGC